>JBLWZH010000009.1:0-105900 GCA_048266545.1 Paremcibacter sp.
GATCCGCAGGTGATCCATCGCAATATGCGGCGCGACATCCGGCGGGAAGACGGAACCCTTATCCCCACCGTCGCCAATCCGATCAATTTCTCCAAAACGCCGGTTGACTATAAAATCGCCCCGCCGCGTTTAAAAGAATAACGAACAGGTAAGTATTTGAGATGACTGATAAAGATGCTCCCGAGAAAAATCAGGTGCTTTATATCGAAACCCTGGCCCGTCAGCTTGTGCGGCGTTTCGGCAAAACACACTCTTTCGAGATCTGCCGGAATAATAAATGGGAGAAGGTTCGGGAGCATATTGAAAAGACCCAGAGCCCTCAAAATCGGCGTTGATGCCAAACCGGTTGCTGATTTCTTTACGATCACATAATTGTATAACGGCCTTATTATTGCATCAGTAAGCGGAAAACCAGCCGGGCAAGCATTAATTTCAAGTTTATCCGGAAGTTATTTTGGATTTTCAAAAATTGTCGCCCCGATCATTTGATCAGGGCTTTATTTTATGTTTTTGCTGTGATTTTGCATCAAAGCCGGGCTTGTGAAAATATTTTTTTTGTTAACAGTTTGATATTACGTGATTTTTTAATGTGGCATGAATATTGCTTTTCTAAGATGAGGCTTCAGGGCCTTTTGCCAAAAGAGAAACAACGAATAAAGGAGAGGAATAAATGAATAGAATCTCATATCTTGGGGGGATCAAAGTAGCCTTGTTGCTGTCGAGTTCCCTTGTCATGCCCTCTGTGGCGATGTCGCAGAGTGTTTTGATGGATGAAGTGGTTGTGGTCGCCCAGAAACGCGAACAGAACCTGCAGAATGTCGGTGTATCGGTTGCCGCCTTCAATACAGAACAGATATCGGCATTGGGATGGTCTTCCAGTGAAGATCTTGCGGTTCAGATACCGGGCCTGACCACTAGTAAAACCGCCGGTGCGGCCGTATCCCAATTTACCGTTCGGGGGGTCGGCCAGGCGGATTTCGCCGATCACCATGAGCCGCCAAACGCCATTTACACCGATGAAACCTATGTTGCTTCCCCAGGCGCAGCGGGCTTTCCCATGTTTGACCTCGAGCGGGTTGAGGTGCTTCGCGGGCCTCAGGGGACATTGTTTGGCAGAAACGCCACGGGCGGACTTGTCCATTTCCTGAGCAACAAGCCTTCGGATGAATTTGAAGCCTATGTCAATTTAACGCTGGCCGAATATTCAACCGTGCGGGTTGAAGGCGCGATCGGCGGCAAGATTACGGACGGCGTGATGGGGCGCTTGTCGCTTTTCAGCACCAAAGCCAATGGGTATGTCAAAAATGATAACCCGGTTGGGCCCAACCTGCGTTCGGAAGACACCCAGGCCGCCAGAGCCCAACTGCTGTTTGATGTTTCCGATACCTCCACTCTGCTTCTGAATGTTCGTTATATGGACGTGGATGAAGATGCGGGCATTTATCAGCATCGCTCATCATTTGTGGATACGGATGGCGTCAGCAAGTTTCTACCGGCGGATATTGACGCCTTTGGCACGGGGCCGGGAAATGATATGTTCGGTTTCCGGGATACGGACGGAGATGATCTGCGGGCAAATCCTGATGTAACCGGCCATATCCGCAAGGAAGTGTGGGGGGCGACCGCCAAATATGTTCATGAAACCGACGCCGTGACCCTGACATCGATAACCGATTATCTGGATACAAAAACATCTTATCTGGAGGACACGGATTCAAGCCCGCTGAATTCGTTTACATATGACTCCAATCAGGACGTCAGTCAGTTTTCCCAGGAGCTCCGGGTTGGTGGTGAGACAGATAATATGACCTGGGTGGCCGGGGGGTATTATTTATATATTAATGGTGATTATTTCTCCTCTTTTGAAGTTCCCGTTGCAACAGCTGACCAGAATAACGTCTGGGATTTGAAAACCAAGAGCTGGTCGCTTTTTGGTCAGGTTGAATATGATATTTCGGATCAGTTCAAGGTGATCGGCGGTTTCCGCTGGACCGATGACAAGAAGGAATTCACCTATACGCCTGAATGTATCACGGTCGGCTGCCCCGGGGTCTTTGTCTTTTCCCAGGCGGATCTCGGCCTTGGCGGCAGTCCTGAAGAACTGGTCACGTCGAATCTGCCGGCAGGACAAATCCCAATTGCCCTTGATCGTCATGACAATGACTGGTCCGGAAAGCTGGAGATCGATTGGCAGGCCAATGATGATACGCTGGTTTACGCCAGTGTGAGCCGGGGAATCAAGGGCGGCGGATTTACTGCACCCCTGGACGGATTGCTGACCGTCGGGCAACTGGCGTATGATCCTGAAGTGCTTGTCTCCTATGAAGTTGGCCTGAAAATGACATTCCTGGACGGAATGGCCCGCTTGAATACCAGCGCCTTCTATTATGACTATAATGACTTTCAGGCTTTTGAGTTCAGAGGCATCACATCGGTTGTCTTTAATCGTGACGCCAGCGTCAAGGGCGCCGAGGTTGAACTTACCATGAGCCCGGCGGAAGGGCTGGATATCATGTTGGGAGCGGCCTATCTGGACGCCATGGCGAATGATATTGATACGCCGCTTGGCGTTCAGGATCAAAGGCTGATTAACGCCCCGGAATTCTCGGCCAACTGGTTGATCCGTAAAAGCTGGGATGTGACCGACGCCCATCAATTGAGCATCCAGTATGACGGTAATTATACCGGTGAAAGATATTTCAATGCGGTGAATAATCCGGTGGTCAGAGCGGCGTCCTATTCCCTGCATAACGCCCGGTTGAGTTACGGCGACAACGGGGGTAAATGGGATATTTCGGTTTATGTGAAGAATATCTTCGATAAGAGATATACTTCCCATATCTTTGATATTTCCGGCGCCGGCGGATTTACTATTCTGAAGGTGGCCCCGCCGCGGTGGGCCGGCATCAATGTGAAATATTACTGGAATTGATTTTTTGCTTTAAGGAGAAAAGCCCCGGCCTGTTTGTTGGCCGGGGCTTTTTTTGTGTCTTATGATGCAAAATTGCATCGATAAATGATGTGCGGGATGTGCTTATGCTTTAAATCCTTGTCAGCAAATGGTTTTTAAGTTTGGCATGACTGTTGCTTAGAGAGCGTATAAAGGCGGTGCTGCCGTCCATAACGTTACTCGTAATAACAATGGAAGAAGTCAATGACACGTGATCCTAAACATGACATTTTATTCGAACCCATCACATTTGGCCCCAAAACCCTGAAAAACAGATTCTGGCAAACAACCCATTGCGCCGGGCCGGGTTCAGAAAGGCCGGGCGCCAATGCCATGTTGCGGGGCATGAAGGCGGAAGGCGGTTGGGGGGCCGTGTTTACCGAATATTGCTCTGTTCATCCCGAAGCCGACGAATACCCCTGGACGTCGGCCCGCCTGTGGGATGAGGGTGATGTCAGAAATCTCGGCCATATGTGTGATATGGCCCATAAGTGGGACGCGTTGGCGGGGGTTCAGCTTTGGTACAGTGGTCTTCACGCCATCAACATGGAATCCCGCGAAGTGGGACGCGCGGCAACCTCTTTTCCCTCGAATGTCTTCCCGACCCGGAATGTTTACGGCTCGGAAATGGATGAAGATGACATCAAGGCCGTTATCAACATGTATGTCGAGGCGGGGAAGCGGGCGGAACAGGCCGGCTTCGATATTCTGGAGGTTTCGGGAGGCGATTCCACCATTCCCCTGCAGTTTCTCGAGCGGCGCTTTAACCGGCGTACGGACAAATATGGCGGCGCGCTGGAAAATCGGGCGCGTTTTTACATCGAGCTTATGACCGCCCTCAAGCAGGAACTGGGGGATCGTTGTGCGGTGACGACGCGTTTCGAGATTGACACCCTGCAGGGGCCGGAAGGCATTCAGGCCAAGGATGAAGGCATTCGCTTCATTGAACTGATGGAAAAAGAAGGCGTTTGTGATCTCTGGTCCCTGAAAATCGGCGATTACGCCGAATGGGCGGGCGAAGACGCCGGGGTGTCCCGTTTCCGCAAGTCCGGCTGGATGATCCCCTTTGTAAAGCAGGCCAAGGAGATATTGGCCAACAAGCCGGTTGTGGCCAATGGCCGCTATACCAGCCCGGATGATATGGCTGAACTGGTCAAGTCCGGGGTGGCGGATATTATCGGGGCGGCGCGCCCTTCGATTGCAGATCCTTTCCTGCCCAATAAAATTCGCGATGGCCGGACGGATGATATCCGCGAATGTATTGGCTGCAATATGTGTGTGTCAAAATTTAATCAATGTGGCCAGATTGCCTGCACCCAGAACCAGACCGTCGGTGAAGAATACCGCAGGGGCTGGCACCCTGAGGTTTTCACAAAGACAGAAGACCCTCTGTCCGTAATGATCGTCGGCGGCGGTATTGCCGGTATGGAATGCGCCCGCGTCCTGGGCGAGCGGGGCTATGATGTTCATTTGCGCGAGGCCGAGAAGGAACTGGGGGGACATTGGAAACATGTGGTCAAGATGCCGCGTCTCAATGAATGGAACCGGGTAATCACCTATCGTCAGATACAGCTGGACAAAATGAAAAATGTGGAAGTTCATCTGGGGGTCGGTAAAATGACCGCAGATGATGTGCTGGAATATGGGGCGGACCGGGTGGTTGTTGCGACGGGGTCGCAGTGGGCCGGAGATGGCTTTTCCGCGCTGGACCATGCGCCCATTCCCGGCGCGGACAGCCGCCTGCCGCATATCCTGACACCGGAACAAATATGGGCCGGTAAGGAAATTCCGGGCAAGAAGGTTGCCGTGATTGACGGTGACGGCCACTTTATGGCCATGGCGCTGGTCGAACTTGCCCGGGAACAGGGTAAAGAGGTTGTTTATATAACCGATGCCTCGGAGATCGCGGAATATACCACATTCACGTATGAAGTCTTCAATAACAAACGCATGTTGAATGAAACCGGGGTCAGCCATATCCGGAATTACTGGCCGGAAAAAATAGAGCCGGGCAAATTAACGCTCTCTTATATCTTTAGTCACGGTCCGGATCTTTTACCCCCGGAAAACGGTGAAGTTCCCAGAACATATACGCCTAATCACCTTGAGATTGACGCCGATGCGGTTATTCTGGTGACATCCCGTCAGGCGGACAACGCCCTTTTCAGGGAACTGAAACAACGGAAGTCTGAATGGGAAGAGGCCGAGATTGAAGATATCTATCAAATTGGGGACTGCAAGGCCCCGCAACAAGCCCTGAACGCCATGTTCGACGGCCACAGGCTGGCCCGGGAATTTGACAGTCCGCACCCGCAGTATCCGTTGCCCTGGATCAGGGAGCGGCAGATATGGGATCAGGAAACCTTCCCCAAGCTTGGGGACAAGCGGCCAGTTGTGGAAGTGGGGTAAATTCTTGTCCGGGGGGATTTCATCTCCCCCGGAATATGCTAGCCTGAGAGAAGGGGGAGGATCAAATGAATAAAATGCAGGAAAATATAATGGAGATTGAACTGGGAGGCGGAGACGCGCCACAGCGGAGTATTTGGCAACAGGCAAAACCGGAAGACTGGGGGATGCTGTTTGCCGCCTTTGGATCGGCATATGGTATCGGGCTTTTGTCCATGTTGCTGTTGCCGTTTCTGATCGGCACGACTATAACCGGCCTGGGTATTGATGAGGCGCAGGCCGGTCTTCTTGGCACCGTCGAATTTGTCGGCGTTATGGCCGCATCATTGGTGGCGGCCCCTTTTATCGGAAAGCTGCCGCGCCGGAATATGGCCCTTGTCGGGGCCGCCATCGCCATCCTCGGGAATGTCATAAGTTCATTCCAGACCAGTTATGAAATGTTGATTTTTATCCGGCCCATTGTCGGGATTGGCGCGGGACTTGCCCTGGCGGCGGGAAACGCCACGGTCGCCAATGCCAGAGACCCGGAACGGCTGGCCGGCCATATGAATATCCTGTTTGTGGTCTTGATGCTGGTGACGATGAATATATTTTCCCGATTAAGCGAACTGGGCTATCAGGAAAGTTACATGGGGCTTGCGGTGACCATGTTCGTTATGGCGCTTTTTATTTTTAAGCTGCCGCAAAGAGCGGCGCAAAATCTGCAAGCCACTTTTGAACATCCCCATGCGTCGCGCAGCCTGCTTAGTATGGCGGGCTTTTTTATGTTGGTGGCCATGTTCTTTTTCGCCCTCAGGGATACCATGGCCTGGGCCTTTGTCGAGCGTATTGGCGGCAATGTCGGCTATAGTGTTGAAGAAATAGGCGGCCTGCTGTCGCTTCAGGCGGTTCTTGGATTGCTGGGTCCCATTGTGGCCTCTATTGTTGGTGCGCGTCTGGGGTATAAAATTCCCCTTATAACGGGTGTTCTGGCGACAGGCACGGTTACCTATTCAATTCTGATGTCGGGGAACTCCATGGTAATGTATACCAGCGCCGTTATGGGCATCGCCATTACCTATTTCTTTACCCTGTCATATCTGACGGCGCTGGCGGCTGAACTGGATAAGGAAGGGCGGATTGTGGCGGCTTCGGGCAGTTTTCTGATTGCCGGCGTCGCCGTGGGGCCGGCCTTGTCCGGCTATATCATAGTGCATGGCGGATATGCCCTTACCGGCTGGTTTATGATTGGCATCCCGATCCTGACGCTGATGGCGGTATTGGTTCCGATTTATTCCCTGCGGTCAAAAACAGAGTAGCGCTTATTTTACCGTAAGGAACAAGCGTCCGGGATATTGTCCCGGGCGCTTTTTTGTGATGCAGAATTGAGGGAAATATTGCTGCGGATGAGCAGCATATTTGATCTGTCTTGCCCGGGGTTTTTGGTTGTTCTCTATCTATCTGAAAATAAATAAAAAATTTGAATTGAAAGAAATGAGGTAGAGTGAGAAAGTTGGCGCGTATTTTGCAATGGATTGGCTGAAGATGTTTTATTTTAACGAAGAGGGTTGCAAATGCATATTTCACAGGCGCAGAGCATAACAAAACAGGAATGGCGCGAACGGGCGCAAAGTTTAAAGCCGGAGACCCGGTTGTTTATTGACGGGCAGTTTGTTGACGGGGTTGAAAAACTTACTTTTGACAATCTGAACCCGGCAACGGGGGAGCATATTACGACAATGGCCCGCGGAACCGAAGCCGATGTGGATCTGGCGGTCGCCTCATGTAAAAAGGCTTTCAAGTCCGGCGTCTGGTCCCATATGGCGCCACGGGACAGAATGGAAATCCTAAGCAAGCTCGCCGATCTTATTGAACAGCATGGACAGGAGTTCGCCTTGCTGGACACACTCGATATGGGCAAGTCAATTTCTGAAATGATCACGGTTGATGTGCCTTTTTCAGCCCATACCTTCCAGTATTTCGCCGAAACCATTGACAAAATCGAAGGCAAGGTCACCAACACGGAATATGACGCCCTGCATTATATCTCGCGCGAACCTTTGGGGGTTGTTGCCTGTGTCGTGCCGTGGAATTATCCGTTGATGATGGCGGCCTGGAAACTGGCGCCGGCGCTTGCCGCGGGGAATACGGTTGTTCTGAAGCCTGCGGAGCAATCACCAATGAGTGCGCTGTTGCTGGCAAGGCTTTTCAAGGAAGCCGGCGGCCCTGACGGTGTTTTGAATGTGGTCAACGGGTTTGGCGAGGATGTGGGGCGGGCGCTGGGCCTGCATATGGATGTGGCGAAAATAAGCTTTACCGGATCGACAGAAGTCGGCAAGCTGATGATGGTTTATTCGGGCCAGTCCAATATGAAAAAAGTCAGCACGGAATGCGGCGGCAAAAGTCCCCATATTTTCATGAATGACCTGGAAGATATTGACGTGGCGGTGGAATATGCCGCGAACGGGATCTACGGTAATCAGGGCGAGGTGTGCAGCGCCGGCTCCCGAATACTGGTTCAGGAGGGCATCTATGATGAATTTGTGGCGAAGTTTATCAAGTTCACGGCTGAAAATTATGCGGTGGGGGATCCACTGGATCCGGCGACGACCATGGGGCCATTGGTGACGCCAGAGCAACAAAGCCGGGTTCTGAAGTATATTGACGTCACCAAGAAAGAAAAAGGCAACCTTGCCTTTGGCGGATCGGCGCCGGAAGGTATGGGGCAGGGCTGTTATGTCCAGCCAACCCTGTTCACTGATATTACGCCGGAACATACGATCGCCCGGGAAGAAATCTTTGGCCCGGTTGCGGCGATCATGCCGTTCGCCACGGAAGATGACGCCATAAATATTGCCAATGATTCAAATTACGGTTTGGCGGCGGGAATCTGGACCACTGATCTGAAAACGGCGCATCGCATGACAAAGAAAATCGAGGCCGGAATTGTCTGGGTCAATTGCTATGATCATGGCGATATGACACAGCCTTGGGGAGGATTTAAGCAATCCGGTCAGGGCCGCGATAAATGCTTTGATACGGTTCTGGATCATATGCAGACAAAGTCGGCCTGGTTCCATCTCGGGTAAGGCAAGCACGGATAAACCAATCTGTTTTAAGGTAAAGTCAGCCTGCTCGGGCGTATCCCCGGGCAGGCTGTTTATATGGTGATGATGATCATCATCCGATGTAAAAGCGCATCGTCTTCAGGGGGGCCGTTCTCTAAGATACTGAGAAATTTAAATAAAATTTGTGGCATGCAATTTGCTACGCTTTTATGCGTCAAAACAGAGAGAGAATAATTATGGAAGGACGGGAACTATTTTCAGGGTTCGGTCAATTTGAAATCATACTGTTTTACAGTATTGGTTTTCTGGCCATTGCCTTATTTGTCGGGGCGTTTGTTTTCCATATTATGAAATATGCCCGGGGGGCGAAAGCTGCTATCGCCATAGACTGGAAAAAGGGCTTTGTCCGCATGGTGCGGGATGTCCTGAGCCACAGAACGGTGAAACGCCGCGATCGATACGCGGGACTGGCCCACAAAGCGATTTTTTACGGCTTTCTCATCACTTTTCTGGGTACGTCAATCATCACCCTTGAATATGATATTCTGGAGCCGTTGTTTGGCCTTACCTTCTGGAAGGGTAATTTTTATTTGATTTTCAGTCTGGTCGTTGATCTTGGCGGGTTGGCGATGATTATCGGCATTATCATGATGATGGTGCGTCGCGCCGCTTTCAATCTGCCAAAGCTGTCTTACCTGAGAGCCTATCGGGGGGAAGAGACGTTGCGCCCCGTGGCCGTGAAATGGCGACGGGAAGACTGGTTTTTTATGACTTTCCTGCTTCTGATAGCCTTGTCCGGTTTCCTGCAGGAAGCGGTGCGGCTTCTGGTTGAGCGCCCGGCGTGGCAACTCTGGTCCCCGATTGGTTTTGCGGTGTCGCATTTGCTCGGCGCGCTGGGGGTGACCCCGGAAAACGCCAGCCGGATCAGAAGCTTTAACTGGTGGTTTCACGGAGTGATGGCGCTGGGGTTTATCATTTTCCTGCCCTGGTACAAGGCCAAACACATCCTCACCGCGATCGGGTCCTTACTGGTCCGGGACGAGAAGGCCCTGAAACGGCTGCCGCCGGTTGATGAAGAGGCCGAACAGGTTGGCGTTTCCCGCATTGAAGAATTTGACTGGAAAAATCTGCTGCATTTTGACGCCTGCACCAAATGCGGCCGGTGTCATGAGGCCTGCCCGGCGGCGGCGTCGGGCTATCCGTTAAGTCCCCGTGACCTGATCCTTGATTTGCGGGAATTTAACAATACCGCCCAAACCAGGAGCCATGAGGATGTTCAACTGATCGGCGATGTCATTGCGCCTGAGACGCTGTGGTCCTGCCGGACCTGTGGCGCCTGCCAGAATATATGCCCTGTCGGTATTGAACATCCTGCGATGATTGTCGAAATGCGACGGAACTTGGTGGATCAGGGAGAGATGGACCCTGTTCTGCAAAATACGTTGGCCAGCTTTACCGACAAGGGCAACAGTTTTGGGGAAAGTCCCAAAAAACGCAGTGGCTGGACAAAGGCGCTGGAATTCCCGGTCAAGGATATCCGCAAGCAGGCGGCGGAAAATCTGTGGTTTGTGGGGGATTATGCCGCGTTTGACCCGAGAAACCAGACGGTCAGTCAGACGTTCGCCCGCATTCTGAAAGTGGCGAATGTTGATTTTGCTCTGCTGCATGAGGATGAAAAGAATGCCGGCAATGATGTCCGGCGTGTGGGCGAGGAGGGGCTTTTTGAAAGTCTGGCCCAGCATAATATTGATCAGTTCGCGGCAGCCCGGAGGTTTAAACGGATCATTACCACCGATCCCCACAGCTATAACACCATAAAGAACGAATATGTGGACATTGCTGACGTCGCGCCAATTGAGCATTATACCAGCATCCTGGTGGAACTGCTGCGCTGCGGGGCGTTAAAAGTCACCAAACCATTGAATAAAAAAGTAACATTTCATGACCCCTGCCATCTGGGGCGCCTGAATGGCGGCTATGATGCCCCGCGCATGGTGCTGGAAGCCATTGGCTGTGAAATTGTCGAGATGCCAAGGAACCGCGATAATTCCTTCTGTTGCGGGGCCGGCGGCGGACGGATCTGGATCCCGGATGACGCGGGGACCGAAAAACCATCAGAGAGCCGTATGCATGAAGCGGCTGCGCTGGAAAAGATTGATTATTTTATAACTTGTTGTCCCAAGGATTTAACCATGTATGAGGATGCCCGAAAGACCAGCGGCCATGAAGGCGACTTCACGGTGAAGGATATTGCGGAACTTGTCGCAGAAGCCATTGAACTGGAAAAACTGACCCTGAATGAAGTGCCGGAACTGGTTCAGAAAATATCAGATGCCGTCACCGCCAGCATCGTGACTCAAATGGAAGGCAAGTTTGATGAAATTCGCCAGCTTGCGGCCAGCAGGCCCGTGGTGGAACAAAATGCGCCTGTATTATCAGATCAGGCCGCGTTGCCTTCCCCGGATAGTCCTGAGAGGACATGGGAAATTCAAAGATTATTGCCGGGAGAATTTCCCGCCTATGAAAAGCCGGAAAAACCCGCGGTGAGAATACTCGTGGCGGTCAAGCATATTGGTAAAATTCTCGAGGATTTTGAGATCGGTGAGACGGCGCAGGATATTGACCCCGGTTATCTGGAAGCGGAATTCAATGAATTTGATGACAATGCGCTGGAGGCGGCGCTGCGTCTGTCGGAGACATCCTGTGACGGTGAAGCCGAAATTGTGGTTGTGTGCATTGGGCCGGAAGATGCGGACGCCACGGTGCGAAAGGCGCTGGCCAAAGGGGCCGATCGGGCGGTGCGGGTCTGGGATGACGGCTTGATCGGGGCGGATCCGGTCGTTATCGCCCAGGCCCTGGCCGGAATATATCAGCAGGAGCAACCGGATTTGGTTTTTGTCGGAGTGCAGTCAAGCGACAAGACCAACGCGGCTACCGGGTCATTAATGGCGGGTATTCTTGACCTGCCGTTGGTCCCGGTAGTCGTCGGCATTGACTGGGACAGAGGCGACAGAATTCTGGTTTCACGCGAACTTGAAGGCGGGCTTGTGGAAAAAGTCAGAGTTCCCGCCAAAGCCCTGTTCACGGTGCAGACCGGGGCTTTTGAACCCCGCTATGCAACGATGCGGATGATCAAGAAAGCCAAAAAGAAAACGATTGAGCTGGTGGAGGGCGGCAATATTGCCGGCGCTGCCGGGGGCTATCATATGACCAGCCTTTATAAGCCGGAAGTTACAAAGGCGGAAATGCTGGACGGGAACCCGGCGGAAGTTGCCCGTAAAATTCGTGAAATTATCAAGGAAAAGGTCGGGAGCAAATGATGGGTGAAATTCTGGTCATTGCGGATCATATCCGCGGTCAAATGGGTGATATTACGTTGGAGCTTGTCGGGGCGGGCGTCAGCTTAAAGGAAAAAATGGGGGCGAAGCTTGTTGTCGCCGTGATTTCCAATGAACCGGCTCAATATGACGCGTCTCTGTCGGTGAATGGGGTGGATGAAATCCTGCATGTGCCATCGCCCACCGAATATTTCAATGCGTCCTTTTACGAACAGGCTGTTGTTCAGATCGTTGCCGATCGCAAAACATCTGTCCTGTTGATGCCGCACAGCGCCAATGGCTATGCCTATGGACCGGTTGTGGCGGCCAAACTGGGGGCGGCCTTTGCTTCTGATGTCATTGGGTTAAAGCTCGAAGGGGGGCAGATTCAGGCCAGTAAAAGCGCCTATGAAAACAAGGTTCATATGGCGTTTGATTTTGAGGGCCGCCCGCTGATCTCCCTCATGTTAAGGGGCGCCACCTTCCCGGCTGCCGAAGGGCGGGGCGCGCCGACGGTGAGCGAGATGGCGGTGCAGAATATCAGGGACGATAACGCCTGGGAGCATGTGGAATATATAGAGGCGCCGGAAGCCGATGTCGACATCACGAAATCCGAATTTATCTTGTCCATCGGCCGCGGTATCCAGGATGAGGCGCATGTGGACCGTTTCGCCAATCTGGCCGAAAAACTGAATGCCACGCTTGGCTGTTCGCGACCGCTTGCCGATGCGGGCTGGCTGCCCAAGCCGCATCAGGTGGGATTGTCCGGGAAAATGGCGGCGAATTGCAAACTTTATCTGGCATTGGGTATTTCCGGCGCCGTTCAGCATCTGCACGGCATGAAGCATGTTGAAACCATTATCGCGGTAAATACCGACCCTTCGGCGCCGATATTTAATGTGGCGAAATATGGTGTATGTATGGATGTATTTGATTTTGTTGATGAATTTGAAAAACTGAATGATGTATGATGTCAATAGAGGAAGGATTGAAAATGATTAAAAAAATATGGTGCTGGCTAAGTTTGAGTTTTCTTTTCGCCTTGCCGGCGCAGGGTCAGGATTTGGAAAAAGAAGTTGTGGAATGGTATAAATCCTATGCCGCCCATTGGCTGGAGGCCGGGATAGAGGAGGAAGAAGTCGCCAATTATTACGCCTCGCCGTTTTATTATCTGTCGGCAACAGGTCCGGCGCTGGATGATAAGGACAGCATGGTAAAGGCTTTGGCCGATTATGAAAAGACCTGGCTGGACCAGGGCTGGACCGGCAGCCGCTTGCTGAGTGTTAAGGTAAAGGTCTTGAATGACAGCAGCGCCATGATTATGACCGAGTGGGATATTCATAATGCCCGGGGCGACTCCATCATTGGATGCAGTAAGGCGCCATGGACATATATGGCGGCGAAAACCAAGGAAGGCTGGAAACTGGCCCTTGAGGTTGAGATAGCCTGTGGGCAGGGATTGTCCATAACCCCTTGAGGCAAATTATAGGGGCGTGCTGCAAAACCGCATCATTTCATTTGATGAATGATGCGGGTTTGTTTATATTTGGGCGGGTTTCGCCAGATTTCCATCAGAAAACCTGTGTTTTCAGGGGGGTGAAACTGGTATGTTTCTTGCTCAGTTCCAAGTGTTATATCCGCAGTATGATGAAGGAATTGGTCTGGTATGTCTTTGAAATTCGAAGGATGGCGAATGAAGCGCGACATTAAGGGGGCAGTATTTGTTTTCTCTGAAAATGGCGCGCTGGTTTTTTCCAGTCAGGAGGGTTTGGGGAAGCCAAATTTGCGGGCGCGTGAAGAGAATGCATTATGTATGGCTGACATCTTCGACGAGCCCACGGTTTCCATGCTTTTGAACTATCAAAACCAGGATGCGTCAGACGCGCTGGAAGGCCGTTGCATACTGTCCCTACAGTCAGATGCGCTGGGGTGCTTCAAGGTTGAGGCTGAGCTGTGCGTCCGGCGCGCTCAGCAACAAGCGCTTCTGTTTATTACTGTTCTTGATGTCGCAGATGCGCAACAGGTTGAATTTACCCGTGAGGATGATTTTATTGTCTTAAGTGATATTATAAATACCTTCGCCATTCCAACATGGTGTATTGAGTTCCGGGAATTTGTCGACATCAGTGTCACGGACCGTGAAATAGTCCGCCAGATTTTTTTGAATGACAGTTGCTGGCGATTGTGTAACAAGGCGTTTGCACAGCTTTATGACCTTCCTGATAACCTGGACTTTAATCAGCAGCCGGTCAGCTCTTTTTTCCCCCGGACACCGGAAAACGAGCAATTCATGCTTGAAGTTATCGAAAATGATTTCGAGGTGGATAACGCATTGTCCATTGATACCCATCATGATGGCAGCGCGTTGTATATTGAGAACTGCGTACGAGCCCATATCGAGAACGGAAAACTGTTACGTCTTTGGGGGACGGCGCGTGATGTTACCCGCGAAAAACGGACAGAGAACAGATTGATCCACAAGGAGACGGAGGTCAGGGAAGTCCTGAGTTCTATTCCGGATGTGATACTTGTCGTTAATCGTCTGGGCGTTTTGCAGGGAGCAAACCCTGCATTTGAAAGTCAATTTGGCTGGAATGTGGATGATTGGTTGGGGAAGGATGTAAATGAAATCATTAATTTAAAGGGCTATCTCAGGGGGCGCTCTCGCCTCAAGGCGGATCAGCAGATACGTTTTACAGGAAAGGTTGCGGTGCCGGACCTGTCTGAACGGCAATTTGATGTTTCTCTTTCCTGTTTTTTAGATGAAATGGATGAAGAGAGGTTTGTGGGGGTATTTCGGCCGGTGAAAAATTGGGACGACTAAGAAGGTGCTAAGAAGATGATTGTACAGGTGAATATTTTTTAAAATGGTTTAAGTGAATGAAATTCCATGCCTTAGATGACAGCAAAGAAAAACATGCTTCCTTTTCCACGTTGAAGAAGCTGCTGAGTGACCCGGCCTATGGTGTTGTGATTGATACTTTGCCAGATGGCTTTGTTGTTATCGACCGTCAGGGACTGGTCGTGTGCATAAACTCGGCGGCAGAAACCATTCTGGACCTCGACCGGGAAGAGGTTACCGGCCAGACACTGGATTTATTGGCCAATAAAAGCGCGCTGGAGTTTGAACAGGTTTTGCATTCCTTTAAAACCATAACGCCCATAAAATTTATTGAAGTTATGCTGGATGGCAGTGAGATTCTGATCAATGCAAAAATTACCCGTGATCAGAACCGTGATTTTGTCTTTTTGGTGATCACGCTAAAGAATATGGAGTTTCTGCGGCTTCAATTTGAAAAAATACAAAATGATCACAAACAATTCAAAAGCCTTTCTGACAAGCAAAAGGTCCCTGGCGAGACCCTGAATAATATGGTGCTGAAGCAAATTGGCCGACGGATCATTGAAAAAGGCACCCGGGCAATCGCCATGAAAAGCCGGGTGCTGCTGACGGGGGAATCGGGTGTCGGGAAGACGGAAACCGCCCGTTATCTGCATATAAATGCCCTCGGAGCCGATAAACCCTTCATACATGTAAACTGTTCAAGTATTCCGGAGACATTATTTGAATCAGAATTATTCGGTTATGAGCGAGGGGCTTTTACGGGGGCGCACCAGCGGGGTAAAAAAGGTCTGATCGAAGCGGCGAATGGCGGGACTCTTTTTCTGGATGAGATTGGCGAAGTGCCGCTTCTATCGCAGCCCAAATTGTTGCAGTTTCTTGAAGAAGGACGAATTCAAAGGTTGGGGGCGACCACCATGAAACGGGTGAATGTCAATCTTATTGCTGCAACCAACAGGGATCTTGCCAAAATGGCGGCGGAAGGGAGCTTTCGCACAGACCTCTATTATCGCATCAATGTGATCAATCTGGAGATTCCGCCATTGCGGCAAACACGGGAGATCATTCCCGACCTCATTCGTCTTTTCCTGTCAAAACTGAGCCAGCGCAGGGGCGCCCCTCTGGCGTTGTCACCGGAATGTGAGGATTTTCTCGTTCAGTATGCTTTTCCCGGTAATATCCGGGAACTGCAGAATATTTTGGAGCAGCTGGCGGTTGAATGCGATGCGGTTGCAGAAGTCAAACATTTGTCCCCAGGCATGAAAAGCAACCTTGCTGACGCTGCGCATCGCAATGGCGTCGGAAACGAGCAAGTTAACACTATAACCGGGGCGTTAAAGAATGGTTTGTTATTAAAGGAAGCTGTTCGTGAGTTCGAAACAGGCGTTATCCTGCAGGCCATAGAGAAATATGGCAGCAAACGCAAGGCGGCGCAGGCGCTTGGCGTCGATATCGCGACGATCGTCCGCAAGACCAAGATGCAATAGTTTAGACCTGATCAGGCATGAGCCGATTTTGAGTTGGCGGCTGTCAGGTTAAACTTGATCTACAAATTATCCTGCCAGCTCTGTTTTCCCACCAGTAATGTCTGCATTGGGGTTCGCCCTTTGCATCTTTTTCCTTGATGGGTGCGTTCATTATCATACGACTGCGAATACCGGCGCACCGGCGCGGCCAACCTTTTTGTCTTCCCTGATGCTCACCGGCCCTGGCGCAAGGTGAAGGCCACCGAGCGGTGCAGGTCAGCGGACTTTGCCATGCGCATGCGGGTTCTCCCCGACAATCACTTCCCGAAAGCCACAAAAATCCGTGTCCTGCTCGACAACCTGTCGACCCACAGCCCCGCCGCCCTCTACAAGGCTTTCCCCGCAGGGAAGCCAGACGCGTGCTCAAACGACTGGCGTTCCACTTCACCCCCAAGCACGCTAGCTGGCTCAACATGGTGGAGATCGAAATCGGCGTTCTGCGCGGCAATGCCTCTACAGGCGGATCGAAGAGCGTGACAAGCTCATCTCCGAAATTGCCGCAAAAATCAAATTGATGTTCACAGCCGAAAAAGCCGGAACCAAAATGGCCCGCGCCGGCCCCAAACTCGAAAGACAACAATAATCAGAATTCAAAGAGTCATAATCTCTGTGCAGAGGTGCTCGTTAAAGTGTATGAACTTGCTTTCATTCCTGAAGGCCTCGTTTCATTTCTTAAAATTATGCCGCTTCTGTAATTTTTCCGTTAAATGGGCGCGTTTATTTGCAGAAATATTTCAAATGATGCTGTACGGCTAATTTCTTGAATTTTTCCGTTTCTTGCCGGCGGCAGTAATTCTGGGCCAGCATCAGAATAATATCCATATGCTCTTTATCGGTGGCATCCAGTATTTTCCGGCTCGCTTCCAGAAATTGAAGAAGCGCTTTTTCTTCTTTTTCAAGCTGTTTGGTCAGGCCGTAAAGCGTCGCCAACTGCTCGAGAAAATGAAGCTGCCTGAAGGGGTCTTTCTGGCTTCTCCTCGCGATATCGATATTCTCCTGAACAAGGGGAATGGCGTCGCGGTATTTTCTTTCCGCGAGAAGAAGTTTGTAATAAAGGTGGCGGCTCATCATGGTGGTGTCATGGGTTAGACCCAGATGCGCCTTTGACAGGCGATAGGCCGCCGCCACCCTGGGGCCGATTTCCGTCAGGCGGCCCGCCTTGTCATAATACCGGTTGAGATTTTTGAGCAGATGAATATATCTGGCGTCACTTTTCTGATTAAGGACTTGGACGCCTAAGAGCATTTGCTCGCCGTATTTGATCGCCCGCGCCCAGTTCTGCCGTCGGGCCGCCCTGTCTGCCTTCAGGATAACCTGTCCCAGTTTTTTTTCTGTCCAGTCGGCCTGATCGGCCTGAGCCGGCGCCATCAAATTGAAAAATGCAAATACAAGCAAAGGCAAGGCGATAAACAATAATTTTCTTATCACGATGTGTCCGTCCCAAATATAATTTTATCGTTATTTTCTTCTATACTACCTCTTTTTCAGAGGGAAGAACAGCCTCGCCGGTTTTGTGGATACGCCAATTGATGCTATGATTGAGCCATGTTGCGGCGGGAAAAGTTGATCGGACGGAACAATACCCTGGCGATGACCTTGTTTTGCGACATAAACCAAAGTTTTTTTCTCCGGAGATGAGGATTTTCTGATCCGCCACGTCTACAGTATTGGGAAGGGTGAATGCGGGGGAAGTTGAACGCTTGTCAAAACGTCAGATCATCATGAAAACGTCTATGGGTTCATCAGATACAACATTAAGAAATGAGGAGTTGAAAGGATTTGCTCAGCTTTATTCGGCTGCCCTGATGCGTTATTTCAGGAAGCGGGGCTGTCAGAAAGCGACGGTTGATGACCTGGTTCAGGACGTCTTTGCCCGGCTTGCGGGGCGCGGGGCGGCGACAAAGATTAAAAATCCTGAAGCCTATCTGATGCAGACAGCGTCAAGCGTCTGGAAGGATTTCCTGCGCAAGCGGCAAACGCATTCCTATGTTGACCATGTTGAATATGAGGACCGGACTCATGCGGTTCAGGATGTCTCCCCTGAAAATATATATCAGGGGAAGGAAAATATTCACCTGTTGCTGGCGGTGCTGAACAAGCTTCCGACACGCACCCGACAGGTCTTCATATTGTGCCGCATCGAGGGGATGAAACACAAGCATGTCGCCCGTCGACTCGGGATTTCGGTGAGCACGGTCGAGAAGCATATGGTAAAGGCGATTGCCTATCTGACGCGATGTTTCGGGAATGAATTATGAGGGATGAGAAAATACATAACAAACAGCAAACCGTTGAAAATGCAGCGGCCCGTTGGGCCATGCGTCTGGCGTCGCCCGACTGCAGCCCGGCGGAGCGCGCCGCTTTTGACGCTTGGTGCGCGCAGGATCGCGCACATGCAGCGGCTTTTGAACGCACCGAACGGTCGCTTGCTTTCGTCGACCGGCACCGGGGCTATGCTGAATTGGCGGATATGGTGACGGAGGTTAGGGCACAGACGGCGCCGAAGCGGCCTTTCTGGCGGCATAAAACCTTTGCCGGCGCCGCGATGATTTTGGTTGTTTTACTCTCGACAGTCCTGTTCCTGAACCCCTTGTCGAAACAGGGCGGCGCGCCCGATGAGGCGACTTTCAGGGCCTATGATACGGTCCTTGGCCAGCTTTCAACGATCATGCTTTCGGACGGGTCAACGGTGACGTTGAACACAAATTCCCGGATTGAAGTTGCCTATAATGCGACGGAACGGGGCATTCGGCTGCGCCGGGGCCAGGCCCTGTTCGAGGTGGCGAAAGATGCCGCCTGGCCTTTTGTGGTCAGGGCCGGAAAGCAACGCATCACCGCCCTGGGCACCGCCTTTGACGTCAAGCTGGCCCCGGAAAGCAAAGGCGCGGGCGAAGAAGTTCAGGTCGCCCTCGTGGAGGGCCGGGTGGCGGTCGATGAATTTGTCGCCGATGATGCGGCGGCCGGGTCGGCGACGATCCCGGAAAACCGGATAGAGCTTGTCGCCGGCGAGCGGCTTATCGCCTCCGCCACCCGGGACCGGGCGGCGCAGAAAGTCGACCTTGAGGAAATTATAAGCTGGCGGGAAGGGCGGCTTGTTTTTCGCGATACGCCCCTTGGCGGCGCCGTCGCCGAGATTAATCGCTATACCACGGATCAGATCAGGCTTTCCGACGACCCCCGGCTATGGGAAATTCGTGTCAGCGGCGTTTTCAAAACGGGCCAGATCACCCCCTTTCTCACGGCCCAGAAAACAATCCATGCCATCGACAGCCAGCGCACCGCCCATAATGAGATCACCCTGCTGTGGAAAGAGTAAGGGAAATCAAATAAGGGATAGCCAGCTTTTTTAAATTTTTTATGCCGTTTGATGAGGATTGCGCGTTTTCTCCCGTCTACATCCCCACAAGGCGTTATCCGGCCTTTGGTGAAAATAACAAAACAACGACAAGCTTTGGGAGAAGAAAGATGGGTAACAGGAAATCGCTAAAATCATGGGCGTTGACGGGATGCGCGGCTTTTATCATGGCGCAAGGCGTCGCCTATGCCGCAGAACCCTCAAAAGATATAAATACAGACGCCAGAGTTGCGTTCAATATCGCCTCCCAAAACCTCGGGGCGGCGCTGAATGAATTCGGTCTTCAGAGCGGTCTGGAGATTTCCTTTGTTGAAGCGGACATCAAAGGCAGGACCGTGCAGGGTCTTGCCGGCGCTTACGATCCGGTGACGGCCCTGGAGCGCCTGCTTGAGAACACGGGCATTGCGTATCGGGTCAATGAACTGGGAACCATCCTTGTCGGCGCCGCAACACGGCAAGCGGGGTATCGGGCGATTTCCCTGACGTCCGACGCGGAATATCAGGCGCGGCTTGGCGGCTATGCGGAAGATGAGGATAAAGACAAGATCGAGGAAATCGAACTTGAAGAGATCGTCGTCACCGGCTCCCACATTCGTGGCGTGGGACCGGTGGGGTCGCAGGTATTCACCTATGATCGCGGCGATATCGATATTCAGGGGTATTCGACCCTGCCCCAGTTTATCCAGAGTCTACCGCAGAATATTGGTGCCGGTATTTCGGAAAGCACAAGCGGGCTGTCTTTCGCCAGCAATGCGAATGACAATACCAATTCAGGTACGGGCATCAACCTGCGTGGGTTGGGCAATGTCGCAACGCTGACGTTATTGAATGGCCGGCGCGTGGCCCCGGCGGGTTCGGACGGTAATTTTGTCGATATTTCGATGATTCCCCTCAGCGCCATTGAGCGGGTGGAGGTGTTGACCGACGGGGCGTCGGCGATTTACGGGTCCGACGCTATCGGCGGGGTGGTCAACTTCAAGATGCGGAAGGATTATGACGGTGCCGAAACCCGCCTGCGCCACGGTTTCGCAACGCAAGGCGGGCTGGAGGAGGACCTGGTGGGTCAGACTTTCGGCAAAACCTGGGATCAGGGCCATGGCCTGATTTCCTATGAATATTATCACCGTGATCCGCTGGAGGCCAAGGACCGGGAGTTTTCAAAAAATGCGCCGGACCTGTATCAACTGCTGCCGGAACAGGAACGGCACAGCCTGTTTCTGAGCGGGGCTCATAATTTCACCGAGGCGTTTGAGGTCTTTGCGACGGCCTATTACAACAACCGGGCCAGCAGCAGGCGCAACATATTTTTCCCGGACGAACCTGTCGAACAGGTCGAAGGGGACACGGACCAGTTTGGCGCCTCCCTCGGCGCGGAACTGGACCTGAACAAGGACTGGCGGGCGGAAGTCAGCGGCTCCTGGAGCCGGACTGAAAATGCCGGGCGAACAATTGTAAGTTTGGAGGAAGTGAGGACCGGCGCCGGCCGGATGACGGGCAATCTGTCTTTCGACGCGCAGGTTGACGGGTCCCTGTTCCACATGGCGGGCGGTGACGTTAAACTGGCGGTCGGCGGGCATTTTCGCCATGATAAATTCGGCGATCTGGATCTGCCAAGCGACAACCCTGTCGATGACGTGAGCCGCGATGTTTATGCGATTTTCGGCGAACTCTATGTGCCGCTGGTCGGCGAGGATAACCGGATGCCGGGGGTGGAGAAATTGGAGATCAGCATTTCCGGCCGCTATGAGGATTACAGCGATTTTGGCTCCTCGACCGACCCCAAATTCGGGGTTCTGTGGTCGCCGGTCGAAGGGCTGAACCTAAGGGGAAGTTACGGCACCTCTTTCCGCGCGCCCCTGTTTCCGGAGTTGGACGGCAGTGGAAGTTCGGCGTTATTGGTTTGTAGTATTCCAAACACCATGTCGCCCTCAGGCACCAGCTGCCTTCTCGCTTTGCTTGCTCTTGGCAATCCTGACTTGCAACCGGAAACCGCCACCACATGGAGCGCCGGGTTTGATCTGCAGCCGGCGGCCGTTCCGGGGCTGAATATTAGCGCGACCTATTTCGATATTGAATATAAGGATAGAATTGGTCGAATTACGTTTAATTTTTTCACCGATCTGAATGATCCGAGATTTGCAGCAGTTGTTGATTTCAACTCCCCCGATGCGGAGCTTCTTGCATTGATACAGACCTTTGACTTTCAACAGAATTTTACGAGCTTCCCAGGATTTGGCCCGCCGGCTGATTTTGCCGATGCGGATGTAATTGTTGATGGTCGCCTGCAGAATTTGGCCCGCACCGAAATTCGTGGTCTGGATTTTAATGTTTCCTACAGCCTGGATACGCCAAATTTCGGCAACTGGAATTTCTTCGTCAATGGCACTTACATTCTTAACTTTCTGGAGCAAATCTCCGATTCAAATCCTGCTTTTGATGAAGTGGGTAGTCGCGATCGCCCGGTTGAGTGGCGTGGAAATGGCGGTGTGACCTGGAATTATGAGGGCTTTACCGCCAACCTGACCGTCAATTATGTCGACAGCTATCTGAACACCCTCGCGGACCCAGACGCGCCAGTTGATTCCTGGACCACGGTTAATCTGACCCTCAGCTATAACACCACAGACCGGTTTGGCGGATGGCTGGATAATACGACCTTTGCCTTAAGCGCCGTCAACCTTTTCGACCAGGATCCGCCTTTTGTGGAACCCGACCCTATTTTTGATTTCACAAATATATTTTATGACCCTGCGGCCGCCAGCCCGACGGGCCGGGTGTTAAGTTTCCAGATCACCAAGAAATGGTGATATTTATGCGAGGTTCCCGCTTCCTCTTTCGTCATTCCCCGCGC
Source organism: Paremcibacter sp. (assembly GCA_048266545.1). Classification (GTDB taxonomy): domain Bacteria; phylum Pseudomonadota; class Alphaproteobacteria; order Sphingomonadales; family Emcibacteraceae; genus Paremcibacter. The sequence continues at coordinate 22,295 of JBLWZH010000009.1, forward strand.
AGGCGGGGAATCCGGAGTTTCTTTTAAAACCACATAATTATGGTGGTTTCGTTGAAAGTTTTCTGGACCCCCGCCTTCGCGGGGGTGACGATTAAGGGGCCGAAGGTGACGGAGGGGCGATACCCCACTTTCTCGCACCACTTTTTCGTCATTCCCGCGAAGGCGGGAATCTAGATCTTCTACACTCAACCAGATAAAACTTTCAGGATTATACATAATGAATTTGCAATATATCGCACGACTCAATATCACCCATTGGGTTCTGTTCTCCCTGCTCGTTTTTTGTTGCAGTCTGAATGGACAGGTTTTTGCCGCATCGGATGATAAGCGCGGCATCACCATAGATAACCTGTCCACTATCAGGGATATAAAAACAATGGCCTTGTCGCCGGACGGTAAATATATCGCCTTCTATTTACAACAGGCGAATAAAGAAACAAATGACTATCGTTTCACTTGGCATGTGGCGGCAACGACGCCGGGCGCACAAGCAAAAAAAATCGCCGATGGGGGCGAAACAATCCTTGGCAGATCAGCGCATGGACCAATCGTTGGAAATGTCATTTCACCCAGTGAGATTGTCTGGTCGCCGGACAGTCAATGGATATATTTCACCAAAGTCAAAAATGGCGAAACCCAGCTCTGGCGCAGCCATCGCAGCCGGGGGGGCAGAAACAATTGACCCATAACGCCGGCAATGTCCGGGATCTAAAATCGTCCACAGACGGCGCGAAGATATTTTTCACCGTCGGCCGCAGCCGGGCGGAGGTTGAGAATCTCCTTGAAAAAGAGGCCCGGGCGGGATATCTGCAACAGGAACCGCCCATCTATACTGTGATGCAAGGTGCGCTCCTGCCATCCTGTACCGACGGCAAAAAAAGTCATTTGGATGTATTTTATCAAAAAGAGCGTGAATGCCGATTAACGCACTGGGTCTATGAAATAAAGTCAGGCCGTGAACGGTTGGCGACCGAAGCGGAGGTCAGGGATATTGCGGCGCGGGAAGACAGCAGGTCGGCGCGCTACGGCCAGGGCCTCCGACTGGGGGAAAACGTCCGTCTGAAGCGTTTATCAGCGGATGGCAAACAGCTGGCCTGGATTGAAAAATCGAACCCTGATGACAGTGGTTGGGCGCCGCCGATGGTGGTGACCGCCATCTCTGAAAATGGTAAGAAACTCCGCTGCCCGGCGGAGGCCTGCACAGCAAAAAATATCCGAGCGTTATGGTGGGCCGCCACCGGCGAAAATGGTAAAGAAGAAATTATCTTCAGAGTCAACGACGGACGGAATTATACCTTGTCGTCCTTTTATGGCTGGACATCCGGTGAAAATAATCTGCGCACCATCCTCAGAAGCAATGACAATATCAGCCAGTGTGAGCTCGCCGGAAAACGGCTGGTTTGCGGTCAGGAGACCTGGACGTCACCGAAAAAAATTGTTTCCCTTGACCTAGACAACGGGGAAATTACCCCCATTATTGACGTCAATCCGGCGTTTCAGAATTTTAAGTTTACTACGGTTGAAAAAATATTCACCAAAGACGGCGAGGGATACACGGTTCACGGACATCTCGTCTACCCGAGGGATTATCAGAAGGGAAAGCGTTATCCCCTCGTTATCGTCGAAACGCGCAGCGCCAGCACTTTTCTGCGCGGCGGCACCGGCGATGAACAGCCGGTCCATGTTTATGCGCAACAGGGAATGGCTGTGCTGAGTTATAGTGTCAATACACATGCAATTTCTGATGTTAAATACTCCGACCTTCTCGCGGCTCAAATCGCTATTGACCGACACATAATTATCAAACAGGCCTACAGTGAGGCGATCGAAAACATGATAGCTGCTTTGGATAAACGTGGCATCATTGATCCGGAAAAAATAGGAATTTCGGGGCTAAGTGCGGGTTCAGTGGTTACAGACGTTGCTCTTTTGAACAGAAATTATGCTGCGGCATCGACCGCATATAGTGCCGTCAGTTCACGATATCCCATGGGGGGTATTGATTCTTCTTTTATGAGGAAAGTCCGTAACACAATATTTGATGGTCCTCAATCTAGCCCAAAGGGGGCGGAGATGCGGCGTAAATATTCCGTGGATAGCAACGCGAAAAGGATCGACACCCCCTATCTTATTCAGGTGGCGGATCGGGAAGTTAATTTCGCCATGGCCAATTATAACGCCTTACTAGAGACTGGTAAACCGGTTGAAATGTATATTTATCCCGATGAATATCATGTCAAATGGCAGCCAACTCACAAATATATGGTTTACCGGCGCAATCTTGACTGGTTCAATTTCTGGCTGCGCGGCGTTGAGGACCCAGCCCCGGAGAAGGTCGCGCAATATCAGCGCTGGCGCAAGCTGCGCGAGTTGTATCTCACCAACCTAAAGGAAAAAGAAAAGAGGGGTAAGTAAAAAAGGGAAACATGGAGCCCATGTTTCCCAATGAAACCCTGCTATTCAAACCGGCATCCTGCCCGAGGCGACGGCCCCGGACCTCAACCGCGCCCTGACGATCATTCGCGAGGGATTTGCCGAGGTCAGCAAGTCTGAGTCCCGCCGGGCGCCACCTGAAACCCGGGACGGTGAATTCAAGCCGCCCGTGAAGAACCTGCGCGCCGGGCAGGTCCTGAAACCCCGCAAGGACCCCTGGAACCTCAACAGGAATAATCCGGGCCGGATCCTGCGCATCATTCGGTTCGGGGCAACACCCTGACCTTAATTGTCCACAGACCCTAGAGAATCACATATTACATTTATTTTTCTAAGCTTGATTTGCAAACCATTGGAGAATAGTTTGTATTTCTGAATTTCCACTATTTTGATGAAACAATGAACGACAATACTAAAAATAATAATGAGAGCACTGTATAAAGAACAATCTTTATATCAATTTATTTTGAAACCGTCTGAAGCTGAGGACATAGATATATTTCACTTGTCTTCCCCCCTTTTGAGGCGCTGGAAGTTTATATTTGTTTGTGGTTTCATTTCAGGTGTGCTTGGCATTGCTGTCGCTTTATATCTTCCCAGTGAGTATAAGTCTGAGCTCTTAATATTCCCTAACGATAGTCCGGGTGCGCCTCAATCTGGGAGTTCCCTTGGAAGCCTAGGATCTCTAGCTGGCATCAATCTGGGCGGCGAAATGAACCAGAATTCCATTCTTGTTCTCGAGAAGATGAAATCACAGCACTTTATTAATAATTTTATATCAAAATATGATATTTTGGTGCCTCTCATGGCGGGAGAAAAGTGGGATAACAAATCCAGAAAGTTGTCTTATGCATCTGGTATCTATAATGTCGAAACCAAAAAGTGGGTTCGTGATCCTCTCCTCCCAAATACCAAAGTCATCTGATTTTGAGGTTTATGAGGATTTTAAAGATAGGCCAAGTATCTCTATAGACAAAGAAACGGGTGTTATTGAAGTATCATTCACCTGTATTAGCTGTTGAATGGGTGACCGCCTTAGTCAAAGAAATTAATGACCATATGCGCCTGATTGATAAAGGGATAACGCAAAAGAAATTCCATTATCTGATCGCCAAACTTCAGGATAGCAAGGTGGCTTCTACTAATGTGGTTCTTGTTGCTTTACTTGAAGATAACATGAAGAAAAATATGCTTGCTGAGCTGGATGATGAGTATATCTTTAAAACAATAAGTCCGGCCATGGAGCCTGAGGAAAAGATGTTCCCCAATAGGCCGTTAATTGTAATAATTATCACATTTATAGGGTTTGTTTTAGCTTGTTTTGCGGCACTATCCTTTGGATATATAGATGATTCGAAAAAGATTAAGCATGAATAATATAGCATTGATACCTGCCCGGGGGGGAAGCAAACGTATTCCCAAAAAGAATATTAGAAATTTCCTGGGAAAGCCAATCATTGCTTATACTATTGAAGCGGCCATAGAGAGTGGATGTTTTGACAGGGTCATTGTTTCTACAGATTGCCCAGAGATTAAGAAGGTTGCCATAGAATATGGGGCAGAAGTGCCTTTTTTACGCCCTGATGACATTGCAAATGATTATGCGACAACTGTTGACGTTATAAAGCACGCTATTTCCTGGTTAGAAATGGATGGGTCGCCTGTGAATTATATATGCTGTCTATATGCTACGGCTCCTTTTATGCGTACTTGTGACATTATATCAGGATTGCAAAAATTAAAGGATGAGCCAACGGCCTCGTATGCGTTTACGGTTACCAGTTTTGCTTTTCCGGTTCAACGGGCCATTAAACTCAAAGAAGGCCGTATGGCGATGTTCCACCCGGAGCATCTGAAAACCCGGTCACAGGATCTGGAAGAAGGCTACCATGATGCAGGACAATTTTATTGGGGGCAACCCGAGGCTTTTCTGCAAGATATTCCTTTGTTTTCAGATTCTGCCATACCGATTATACTGCCAAGACATTTGGTGCAGGACATTGATACTGAAGAAGATTGGTATCGCGCTGAGCTTCTTTATCAGGCGAATGCGGCTTCTCTTGAGAGATACAAAGGTCAATGAAAAATATAGGCATTCGTGTAGACGCGTCATTAAACATTGGGTCTGGACATGTCATGCGGTGTCTGACTTTAGCGAATAAGTTAAGAGAAAGTGGAGCGAAGGTTCAATTTATTTGTTGTGAACATTCGGGAAATAAAATCTCTTATATTGAGCAACAGGGGTTTAAGTGCAGTTTGTTGCCGATACATAAAGAAATAAAACCATATTCGGGCAAAGGAAGGCAAATTTATAAAAGCTGGCTTGGGGGCGGAGGACAACATCAAGACGCTGAAGATACTATTGAAGTATTACGGAATACTAAGTTGGATTGGTTGATTGTGGATCATTATGCCTTGGACTCTGAATGGCATCATATTGTAAGGCCATATGTAAATAAAATTATGGTGATCGATGATTTAGCTGATCGTGATTATGACTGTGACCTGCTTCTTGATCAGACATTTCAAAGAGAAAAAGCGGATTATAAGTCTTTGGTTGCGGCTGATACCACGCTGCTCATTGGCAGTAAGTACGCCCTTCTTCGTACCGAATTCAGCGAAATGAGAAGTAAGGCCATAGAAAAAAGAAAGAATTTCATTTCCATTAATCATATTCTAATTTCGATGGGGGGGGCTGATCTTTCCAATTATAGTAGTCGGATACTGTGTGCATTGTCCAATGTGGAATGGAAAAACGGACCTTCCATTACTGTTGTCCTAAGCGAGACCTCTCCGTTTTATTCGGAGGTCAAGAAGCTTGCAAAAGATATTCCTCTTGATATTACTGTATTGAGTGAGGTTTCCAATATGGCTGAATTAATGCTGAAGGCAGATATAGCCATTGGGGCATGCGGGGCAACTTCTTGGGAGCGTGCAAGTCTTGGGCTGCCGTCCATGCTCATTCAAGTGGCCGAAAACCAAGAGTTTGCAATGAAAAAACTTGTAGGTTTTGGTGCTATAATTCCTATAATGGGAGAGGGAAAAAAATTTGATCGTGCTATCAATAAGGCTCTGGCTGATTTGAGTGATGACATTGATTTATACGATTTGATGGTAGATGCTAATTTGAAGATCTGTGATGCTTTGGGGGCAATATTAGTAGCTAAGGAAATTACTGAAAGATGACTGGAATATAAAGTTGTGTTCGAATTAATTCCGTTAGAAGAAAAATATCTTGATCTCATTTTGGGTTGGCGAAACCACCCAGACGTTCGCAAGAGCATGTATAATGAACATATAATTTCTAAAGAAGAACATCGCAACTGGTATGCAACCATTAAGGATGATCCTTCATGCCAATATTTTATCTTTGTGAAGGACAATGGGCCCGCTGGTGTCATTTCTTTTACATATATAGATGTAAAAAATAAAACATCTTCCTGGGCATTTTATAGTGGAGATACCTCAAAACGAGGCATCGGCCCGTTAATGGAAATCACAGCGCTGGATTATGCTTTTCGAAAGTTGAAACTTGAGAAATTATGGTGTGAAGTGCTTGAGTTTAATGAGTCAGTTATAAGGTTTCATAAAAAATTCGGTTTTCAAGAAGAAGGGATTTTCAAAGGCCACTATCTGAGAGACGGAGAGAGGTATGATATACACCGCTTGGCGATATTTAAGGACCAATGGCTTGATACAAGATTAAATTTTTTGAACAAATTTAATCTTTTAGAAGAGAAATAAAACTTGGCAAAGCTCGTGACCCCACATATGAAAATAGATGGCCGAAAAATTGGCCCCCAGCACCCTCCTTATATTATTGCTGAATTGTCCGCCAACCATAATGGCTCTCTGGACCGGGCTTTACAGTCTATTGTTGCGGCAAAAGAAGCCGGGGCGGATGCCGTAAAAATCCAGAGCTATACCGCCGATACCATTACTATCGACTGCGAAAATGATGATTTCATGATCCGGGACGGGGGCTTGTGGGATGGTTATAGCCTCCATAAGCTATATAAATGGGCGCAAACGCCTTTTGAATGGCATCAGGCGATGTTTGACAAGGCTCGTGAGATCGGTATTACCATCTTCAGCAGTCCCTTTGACCATACGGCGGTTGATCTGCTGGAATCCCTTGATGCGCCAGCCTATAAAATTGCGTCTTTTGAATCGATTGATATTCCCCTCATTCGCCGAGTTGCACAAACCGGCAAGCCGATGATTATTTCAACGGGCATGGCAAATGAAGAAGAAATCGAATTGGCCGTTAAAACAGCCCGTGACAATGGCTGCGAACAGCTTTCCCTGCTTCATTGTATCAGCAGTTATCCGGCCCCGGTTGAGCAGTCGAATTTACGCACAATCACCGATCTTGGCGCGCGGTTTGACGTTGTTCCTGGTCTATCGGACCATTCGATTGGCACAACGGTCGCCGTGGCCGGGGTCGCTTTAGGGGCTTGCATCATTGAAAAGCATTTCATGCTGGATGATGATAAAGAGGGGCCGGACAGCGCCTTTTCCCTAACAGATAAAGAAGTTAAAGTTCTTTGTAATGATGCCAGGGTGGCTTGGCAAGCCTTGGGTCGGGCCAGTTATGAGCGCAAGCCCGCAGAAGAAAATAGTTTGAAGTTCCGCAGATCGCTGTATTTTGTGGAAGATATGAAGGCCGGTGACGTCATTACAGACAAGAACATGCGCAGTATCCGCCCCGGTTTTGGCATTGCGCCTAAGTTTTATGATGAGGTTATCGGCAAAACGGTTGGCAAAGACATCACCCGCGGGACGCCTGTAAATTTTGGAGATATTATTTAGGCCGTAAACTCATAAATATGATGCAATTCTGTATGAAAATACCCCCAACCCGGCAGAAAACAGGCTCAGGTAATATCCTGTGTTATATCGGCATCAATCAACAATGTCGCATCACCAGAAGTATAAGTATGGTAGATTTCGCCATCAATTGTCTGATCAGCGCCCAATACCCAGTTTTGAGAGATGGAACTGACGCTATCCCCCGCATCGCCTTTTATCATGATTTGATTGGTTGTATCAGCAGTATCAAGAATATCCTGAAGTGTTAAGGACAGACTGTTGTTTCCCGACCCGGTAATATCCACCGCTTCCATGTTGATCATTGAAATTTGGGACAGGTCAAGTGTTAAGCCGGATTCTTCCAGAATTAATGTGTCACTTCCTTCACCGCCATCGTAATTATCTCCTGAAGAATAAACCAGGGTATCGTCACCTTTTCCTCCCGCAAGGGTATCAATGCCCTGGCCGCCGCTTAAAAAATCATTGCCATCATTGGATTGTAAAATATTGTCGGCGTTGTTGCCAATCAGAACGTCATTGCCATCCCCTGTTATGAGATTTTCTATAATGGTGTCATTGGTGATAAATATTTGATCACGGTTATCGGTTGTTTTGCTGTAATCCACGTATTCCTGATAATATACCTGAAGATTGCTCCATGTGCCGGGTGTCAGGTTTACAGCTACATTTTGTGAGATTGCATTTTCACCAAATTGATTATATAGACTGCTCGTATTAAGTGTATCATTCCCGCCGACATCCCAAAGGGTGAACAGACTAAGATTAGCGTCATTAACATAGTAGACATCGTCGCCTGCCGATGTGGAATCATTAACGCCATAAATATATTGTAAGGCAGTTATATCAAGGGACATGTATGATTGCGGGCCGCCGTACCAGGCCCCATAACCATTATAATGTGAAAAATCATTATAGGACATTAGTGTATAGTCCTTGCCATCATATCCATCCGGTAAAACGCCAAAATTCCCTTCTATCTCATGGGGGTGCTTCAACCCTAATGCATGACCGATTTCATGCATTAGGGTTTGCTTTAAAATAAGATGAGTTTCGTCACCCTGAGCTTTGTCACGGAATGACTGATCAGACAACCAAATGTCGCCTGCTTGTGTATTCCCGGTGGGAGAAAAAGACCATGCCGCTGCCGTATCGGTCCAAAAACTTGAGGGATCTCTTTCACCAGAGGTCCAAGCAAATCTCATATGCCCCGCAGAATGCGCGCCGTTATCATCAATCTCAACAAAAATAATGTTGGCAAAATTCTCAATATCATCAAAAATGTCACGGACAAGCGACTGTTCATTACCATCAAGTTGAGTAAAAAACCGGCTTTCTTCGAAATCCACGTTCGGTTCACTATAATAGCCTGTCGTTTGATCATAGATACTTTTTTCCGAATTGGCAAAACTGTAGGTAATGATTAAAGGAGAGCCATCGCCGGGCAATGTATATTGAATATTGTTGAGGAGAGCATCTTTCAAAATGTCTCCTGTTGGCGTTATTGCTTTAATGGGTAAATAGGTTTGAATTGTATTTTCACCAAGTTCAATCTCCGGTAAGGCAGGATTAATAACATCAAAAGTTGTTGAACTAGTCCCAAATTCTGCTTCAATGGCCGCCTTGTCATAAGTTTGTTTGTTGCCTTCATGGTCAAAAACAGAAATTTCAAACAGGTTATATTCACCCGCAGGTGAGTGTGAAAGATCCAGTTTCAAGGAAACGCTACCTTGGGCGCCATTGATATATTCACTGTGGAGACCTCCCGCCGGGTCAATATATTTCACTAGGATGCCATTCACTAGTCCAGTAGATACACCTGCGGATATTTCAAAGTTAAATCCGCCATCTCCTTCCGTTAAGTCAACGATTTGGTCTTTGCTATTAAAATCTAAAAGAGTAAAATCCGGAGAAATCTGATCAATTGGGGGATTATCATTTTGTACGGTAAATGAAGGTTCAATGCCAAAATCTCTCAAATATCCTGCTGGGTTGTTTAAATTGCTATATTCAGAATAGTCCAGATCTTTGTTGAGATAAGAGCTTCTGTTACCCGCAACATCGGAAATTCTTACCTGAAATATTGTATATATCCCGGAGGGCGCGTCATCAGGCAGCCTGAATGATACGCCTTCCTCTTCTGCATTGCCGGATATGTAGTATTTCTCCTGGTTCGGACCTCTCAAAGAGATTAAGACCGACTCGATACCTGATACATCATCATCAAGCGCATAGTTAAAGCTTAACGTTTTTTCTCCTTCATCCATATTGATCATATCATCTATTATTTCGATGCTGGTCAGTTCAGGGCCGGTGAAATCTTCAAGACTGTTGATGATCGTAAGGGTAAGTGGAATGTCAATATGTGACAGGTCCTGCTCGGTAAAAATAATTTCATTAGCGTTCATTCTCAAATCAACAAAATTATAAACGCCGGCCTTCACATAAGGGCTTAAAATCTCAATCCCGGCGCCATGTTGAAATGAAATTGATATATATTCACCGGTTTCACTCATATATCGAACATACGGGTCTTCCGGCTCAACACCGTCTTTAAACCTCATTTCACCTGATATATAAAAATCACCATTATCAAGGTCAATCACTTCATCGTTTATGATAAAACTTTCGAGAACGCCTGGTTGTGCGGCTGATTTTTCCCCCGTAACAATAATTTCTTTATCAAACCCTATATCTGCAAGGTCGTCCTGATCTAATGTTATTGCCCGGCCTAATACATCAGTTAAATAAATACTTGTTATTTTCCAGCTGCCGGCTGAAATATCTTGAATTGACTCAAAATCAAAACTTGAACCAAATCCCTCTGTCCAAATGGTTTGAGAAGTTTCAGTGTTATATATACTGAAACCATGTTTTCGGAGTACCCCATCTATATTGAGAGTTAATTGTGTACCCGTGACGTCTGAAAGATCAATATCAAAGGATTCAATTTCAAGGGAATTGAATTTTAGCGGATCAACAAGGGCGCCATTGTTGCGGGGCGCTGTAATTTCAAAGGTCGTTTGAAAGCCCAAGGCGTCCAGTTCTTCCGTTGAATAGGTTTGTCTATTCCCATTTGCAGCGCTGTCATCAATTACCATGATTGATGTGATGGTGAAGGTCCCGCTTAGCCATGGGCTTAAACCTGAAATCGAAGGATTCGGTGCGATATTGGGCCGGTAACTTGTTGTTTCACCGTCACTGCTGTTAAAATTATGGCTGTATCCGTATTCATCTTCAACGGTGAAATATATGAACCCGACACCTGATTGATCATCACTTGCATTATAAACAAACTTAGGGCGCCCCATCGCATCCACATCATTTTCATCAATCGAGAAGCTTTGCAATATAGGGGGCGTTGTGTCGTCTTTTGGGCTGTTCTTAACCGTTATCGGCCCTTGAATGCCATAATGACTCAGAACCTTCTGGTTCAAAAAAATAACTGTTCCATCTTTTTCTTCAATAGTAATACTATCAATATCAATCGTTTCAACAAAGGCAGTATCATAGAATTCCCGATGAAATTCGGGCAATATGAATTCCCCTTGTCTGCCCGTAAAACTTTCAATCAGGTAATTTTCAGAGCCTGCTCTGGCAGACAATCTGACCGTGATTGTGGCTTCCCGGTCGCCAAGGTCAAAATCAAGAGTTAATCCGCCGTCACCCCTTACATATTCATGTGCAGAAAGGCTGAACGATTTAAAAGGCAAGACTGTAATTTCTTCGGATAATCCAAATTCCTGAAGTTCCGCCAGGAGCTCAAGTGAACCATTCGTATCTATCAGGCCATTCCCGGTAATGCTCGAAAGGCCGAGTGAGGTGAATTGTTCTATTGTCGAGATTTTAAAAGCTGCCCCTTCAGAAATTTCGATGCTGCTGAGAAGATCAAAAACCTGCAACAGATCAGATATATCGATGGTTTGAGGTGTGTCGCTTGACAGCACGGCCAGATTGATTTTACCGCTATCAAGGGCAGCAATATTTTCTATTCCGGCTAAGTCCTCAATGCCTTGAACCTGGATGGTAATATCACCCTCAATATTAATCGCCCCAACGTCGCTGATATCAATAGCGCTGAGATCCAGAACAGCATCACCTGAGCCGTCCGGAACAACGATATTGATCACCGAATTACCATCGCCATCAATGGTGGTGAACTGGGCGATTTGTTCTGCGGTCAGGGTTACATCAGAATTGACAATCAATGTATTTACGTTGGTTAACATTACGCCCGTCAGATCAACTTCACCATAGATATACAGCGTATTGTTGCCTGTACCTCCGTCTATGGTTTCCCCGCTAACCACCTCACTAACCGTTCTATTGTTCAAGTCGGCTAAAGAAATTAAGCTGGACAAGTCAGCACCAGATCCGGCCGGATTGGTGATTGAGGCATCGGTATATTGATTTGCCGTTGTGGCGCCAATGACAACAATCACGTCATTACCATCGCCAGCTGTTATGGTGTCCAAGCCCTCGCCGCCGCGGATTTTATCGGCGCCCGCGCCTGATGAAATGACATCATTCCCTGCGCCGCCGTCTATCACATCCGCCCCCGAACCGGTGGTGATGGTATCGTTCCCGCCTTTACCGGTGACGGTAAGATCCGCCGTAGCCGAGGTTTGATCAAGGGTTCGGTCGTTGTCATCCCGCGCGGTGAATGTATTGGCGGGACTTTCCGTAAAGTCCGGTGCTGGCGGGGGGGTGGTTGAATTTGTTGGGGCCGCGCCGCCGTCACCGCAGGCTGACAAGGGCAAGAGGGCCAGGCCGATAAATCCGCCGCGCATGAGTCGAGGTTTTCGGGAAGGTTTCAATTGAGCAGAACGTGAAGTGTGTGCGGCGCGGGTATTTCTATATATGGAATATGACATGTTTTTCCCCAAAATTAACATTACTCATGCAACCATGAAATAGTGTTTTACATCAGGATATAACCAGCCCAGGTTTTTTTCAAGACCAATAATATGGTTTCTGGTGAGGGAAAACATAAATAAATGGTGATCCCGGCGCGATTCGAACGCGCGACCCCCAGATTAGGAATCTGGTGCTCTATCCTGCTGAGCTACGGGACCACTTAAAAAAGACAGTGACCTTTAGCATAAAGAAAACGCCGGATCAATCCATCACAGGGGGCGCATCGGAAATTTACCGCGCCTATATATGCTGGTCGATCAGAATGGGATTGCCGTCGGGGTCGGTGATGAGGAAACTCGGCGGGCCCGTGGTGCTGTCATCGGCTTCGCTGTGGAAGGGGGTTCCCTCCGCTTTCAAAACCTGTTGAATCTGTCTGACATCGGTAAAGTCGGCGAGGGGATTTCCGGTCGCGTCCCATCCGGGATTAAAGGTCAGGGTGTTTTTGTCAAACATGCCCTGAAACAGGCCCAAGGTGGTGGTTCCGTTGCGCAAGATCAGCCATCCCTGGCCGGACTCGCCGCCCACCACATCAAAACCCAGTTTATGATAAAAGGCCTGCGACACCGTAATGTCCTTAACGGTCAGGCTGAGAGAAAAAGCCCCTAATTGCATGGCGAATATCCTTGTCCGGGGTGGCGTTCAGTCCAGGGTAGTCTACCTCAGATAGGCCGGATAATCAATTTATGGGCTCTGTACGAAAAAGTGGACGAGGGGTGGGGCGGCCCCCCTTGATTTCCCGAAAAAGTCTCTCCTTTAACATCAGGCGAGCAGGAACTTCCACGGCGAGGCTTCGCCGCCCCTTTCCTGGCGGACCTCGATCAGCACCGGTTTGCCCAGTTCAACGGCCTTTTCGAGCACGGGTTTCAGTTGGGCCGGGGTCGCGACCGAATATCCCACCATGCCGAAACTTTCCGCCAGCCTGACAAAATCCGGGTTTTCCAGGTTCGAGCCGATCAGGCGGTTGTCGTATTCCTGCTGCTGATCCCGCCGGACATTGCCGAAGGCGGAATTGTTAAAGACAATGGTCACCAGCGGGATGTTATATTGCACCGCCGTCGCCAGTTCCTGAACGCCGAACATGAAGCCGCCGTCGCCGGTGATGGAGATCACCGCCTTGTCGGGGTTGGCGACCTTGACCCCCAGCGCGGTGGGGAAGCCAAAGCCCAGATTGCCCTGATAACCGCAGCTGACGAAGGTGCGCGGCGCGTAAACCGGGAAGCCATAGGTGGCGGCGAAGCCCATCTGCGAGACCTCATCGACGAGGAAGCCGTCCCGGGGCAGGACATCGCGAATGACCTTGAGGAAATCAATCTGCGGCTGGATTTCCTCGACTTCCTGACGGGCGCGGGCCTTGGCCTCGATGATCAGTTCGCGTCGGCCGGAGGGCGGAACCGCGGCCCTGACCAATGCTTCAATCAGCGCCCGGGCGCCATCGGCGGCGTCGGCGATCACCGGCGCGTCACTTTCAAGCCGGTCCATTTCCGCGGCGTCTATATCAAGGCGCAGCAGTTTCCGGCCCGGCAGGCGGCGATGATATTCCATGAAACTGCCCCAGCGCATGAAGGGAATCTCGAGCCGGCTGCCGATGCCGATCATGACATCGGTTTCCGGCCATAACTTATGGGCCGCGGCGATGTTGAGCCCCATGTCGCGATCCTCGGCGACAATGCCCCGGCCGCCGCGAAAGCCGACCACCGGCGCTTCGAGCAATTCGGCAAGTTCGTTGATTTCCGCGCTGGCGTGCTGGGCGCCGCTGCCGACGAAGATCATCGGCGCGCTGGCGGATTTCAGGAGTTTCACCGCCTGATCAATCTCGTCCGCATTGATCCGGGGCCGGGCGGGGGCGTCCGCCGCGGGCAGAAGCGCCATATCGACCGGGCGGCCGAAATCATCCCAGCACAGTTGCAGGGACGCGGGGCCCTGACGGCCGGAGGTCGCCGCCGCAATGGCCTGATTGAGCCGCGCCGGCGTTTCCGCCGGATCATCGACATGGGTCGCCCATTTGGTCAGTCCCTTCAGGATGGCCAACTGGTCGGGCAATTCATGCAGGTGGCCGCGGCCTTTGCCCTTGAAGCTGCGCGGCACTTCCCCGGTCAGGCACAGAACGGGGGCGCAGGTGGCGTAAGCGGTGCACAGGGCGGCGGTGGTGTTGAGGACGCCCGGGCCCGGAACCGGCGCGAAAACGCCCAGTTTGCCGATCGAGCGGGCATAGCCGAACGCCATATAGCCAAGCCCCTGTTCGTGGCGGGCGCCGATGGTCCGGATCTTGTCCTGATGGGTCTGCAACGCATCAAAAAGATCGTACATTTGCGCGCCGGGCAGGCCGAAGACGGTATCAACGCCATTGGTGATCAGGCCCTTGACCATGGCGGCGCCAGCATTCATTTGGGTCATATTCATTCTCTTGCGTTTTTAGCCGGGATTTACAGGGGGATGGATCAATATCTTTTGATCGCTCCCGGCATTTCATATAGCTAGGTCGTAAGCTCATAAATATGATCCATTCTGCGCGAGCGCTTTTGATCCTTGAACAGGCGACAAGCTGCAGGAATAGTGATCTATTTCCAGGCTTGTCAACGCATTCACGGATCAAAAGAGCCGCGCCCGAAGGGTATGGAAATACCCCCAAACCGGTGCGAAGAACAGGACTTGCCAATAGCCCCGCTATTATCTGCGCCTGTTTTCTGCCGGTTTGTGGTTATTTTCATACAGAATTGCGCCATATTTATGAGTTTACGACCTAATATAATAATGAATATATTTCAAAATGAAAGTAATATTTTTATCTCCGGTAGAACATTGATCTTCTCAATTTGAAGTTTCGAAGTCGCATGACACCGATAATGACCGGAACTTCAAATCGGAACCGGATAGTGGTATTTCCCGACGTGGCGTCAGGGTGTGCCGGCCCGGCGGTGAATCGGCGGGATTGAGTCGCCCTGGCACAGTGTTTTATTCCTGTAATACAGCCCTGTAACAGTTTCCCATCTATAGTTATGTATTTTAAATGATTGAATTTAAACAATAAAAAATTTTCTTACGATTTTCTGTTGACTATTATCGATCTAGTGTACTATTTATGTAGTACACCAAGTCGCTAGGACAGAGAAACAGTCTCAAAGCCGGCGAAAAATTTTAAACCAAACCACGGAGAACAGTTATGAACACCATTTTAACAAACGACATCGAAGCCAACAGTTTTTTGGGCCTGGTAACCAAAAACCAGAAAAGAAACGCGAAAAAAATCGCCGGCAGAAAATTTGCCCGCAAGATTTTTGTCAAGGTCGAAAGCCGGGAAGTCCTGATGAACCTGGCCATCGCCACCGTCGTCATCGTCATGGGCCTGACCGCAGGCTCCATTTCACAGCAGAAAATCGAGTTTGCGCAATATGCTGCGCCGGTTAGCGAGGCCGCCGTCTAAGGCGCGCCATAAACGGCGTGTGGCGGAGGTATAAAGAGGAGAGATAAAATGCCAAATATTCTGATCAGCAGAACAGATCCCCATAGCTTCATGGGGCTGATAAAAGCAAGTCCCATATCGCGGCGTGCAAGCGCCGCCCATAGCGGCCTGATCAACGCAGGCGTCATATCCATCCTTCTGTTTCTCGCCATCAGCCGCATGGCGCAGACCGCACAGGATGAGGCGCGTTTCGATAACCCGCTGGCGCTTGGCGCTGATACGGCGCTCACAACAACCTGTCGCCTGACCGCCTGCAAAATGGTGTAAGACTGTCGCTCAAAAAATTCCATCAGGAATGAAACCCCTGATATCTTCCAACTACAATATGCCCCGGCACCATTCGGGGCTTTTTTTTGCGCGCGTTTCAGGCTATAGAGAACGCCATTTGGGGTTTGCGGGAATGAGGCGATATGATGGTTGAGGAAAGGCTGAAGAGTGGGATCTGGGTTGCGGCGGAAATCCGCCGATGCGACGGATTGTTCCTGCCGATGACTGTCCAGCATCGGGGTGACGAAGACCGGGGCCTGATTCTGATCAAGCAGTATATCGCCGGCGAGGGTTGCATTCTCTATGGCCAGAGACGGGATATGGCCGGAAAACTGGACTGGTGCAGGCCGCTGGGGGATGATCCGGTGGCGGAGCCGGAGGCCGACGCTTATATTGCCCGTCAGCGCCAGTATGACGCGGATCTCTGGGTGATCGAGGTCGAAGATCCCAGGCGGCGTTATTCGCCGGCTTCCTGATGATTTTCGGCCGGGCCCCGGGACCCGGATTCGCCGGGAAAATCTTGGGTTTCCGGTTTAAGGGCCGTTTTGACGGCGAATCCTGAAAAATAATGCTTTTTTTTAATTTTTTTCGTTGTCGCCCCTTGACTCTTTCTCCTTGTATTATATCTCTTGTCAGGTGTTGTTAGCACTCTCCACTGGTGAGTGCCAACGGGGATTTTATTTAACTCAAACAAGAAGAGGTCTGCGAAATGGGTTTTCGTCCTTTACATGATCGCGTACTCGTACGTCGCGTAGATACAGAACAAAAAACGGCCGGTGGCATCATCATTCCTGACAGTGCGCAGGAAAAGCCCAGCCAGGGCGAAATTGTCGCCGTCGGCAGCGGCGCCAAAGCCGAAGACGGCACCGTAACCGCGCTGGATGTCAAAGCCGGTGATAAAGTGCTGTTTGGCAAATGGTCCGGTACGGAAGTCAAGATTGACGGGGAAGACCTGTTGATCATGAAAGAATCCGACCTGATGGGCATTATTGAATAATCATCATCTTCCTCTGGATAGATTTACTGAAAAGGAATAAAGAGAATGGCTGCAAAAGACGTAAAGTTTAGCTCCGACGCCCGCGGACGTATCGTGAAAGGCGTTGATATTTTGGCGAATGCCGTGAAAGTAACCCTCGGCCCGAAAGGCCGTAACGTGCTGCTCGACAAATCATTCGGCGCCCCGCGGATCACCAAGGACGGCGTCTCCGTCGCCAAGGAAATCGAACTGGCCGACAAGTTTGAAAATATGGGCGCGCAGATGGTCCGCGAAGTGGCCTCCCGCACCAATGACGTTGCCGGTGACGGCACGACAACCGCGACTGTGCTGGCCCAGGCCATCGTCCGCGAAGGCTTCAAGGCGGTCGCCGCCGGCATGAACCCGATGGATCTGCGCCGTGGCGTCGATCTTGCGGTTTCCAAGGTTGTTGAAGACCTTAAAAGCCGGACCAAATCAATCTCCTCCAGCGAGGAAGTCGCCCAGGTCGGCTCCATTTCCGCCAATGGTGAAAGCGAAGTGGGTCAGATGATTGCTGACGCCATGGACAAAGTCGGCAAGGAAGGCGTGATCACGGTCGAGGAAGCCAAGGGCCTCGATTCAGAACTTGATGTCGTCGAAGGCATGCAGTTCGACCGCGGCTATCTGTCCCCCTATTTCGTGACCAACGCCGAAAAAATGTCCGTTGATCTGGAAAAGCCCTACATCCTGCTTCACGAAGCAAAACTGACCAGCCTGCAGCCGATGCTGCCGCTGCTCGAAGCGGCGGCCCAGTCCGGCCGTCCCCTGCTGATCATTGCCGAAGACGTTGAAGGCGAAGCCCTGGCGACTCTGGTTGTGAACAAACTGCGCGGCGGCCTGAAAATTGCCGCGGTCAAGGCGCCTGGCTTCGGCGATCGCCGCAAAGCCATGCTTGAGGACATCGCCATTCTGACCGGCGGTCAGGTCGTGTCCGAAGATCTGGGCATCAAGCTGGAAACCGTATCCCTTGACATGCTTGGCACCGCGAAACAGGTGAACATCACCAAAGACGACACAACGATTGTTGATGGCGCCGGCGAACGCGATGCGATTGAAGCCCGTTGTGGTCAGATCCGCAATTCGATCGACAACACCTCATCCGACTATGATAAGGAAAAACTGCAGGAACGTCTGGCCAAGCTGGCGGGCGGCGTTGCCGTGATCAAAGTCGGCGGGGTTACCGAGATCGAAGTGAAAGAACGCAAAGACCGCGTTGACGATGCCCTTCATGCGACCCGTGCTGCGGTTGAAGAAGGTATTGTACCCGGGGGCGGTGCAGCCCTGCTGTATTCCATCCGTGCGCTTGAAGGCGTTGAAGGGGTAAACAGTGACCAGAATGTCGGCGTGAATATCGTCCGCAAGGCTCTGGAAACTCCCCTGCGTCAGATCGTTGAAAACGCCGGTGAAGACGGCGCCGTGGTCGCCGGTAAGCTGAAAGAAAGCAAAGATACAAACTTTGGTTTCGATGCGCAGAAGGAAGAATATTGTGACCTGATCGCGGCCGGTATCATTGACCCGACCAAAGTTGTCCGGACGGCCCTTCAGGATGCGGCTTCTGTTGCCGGTCTGCTGATCACAACCGAAGCGATGGTTGCCGAGCATCCCGAAGAAAAATCCGCCATGCCGGCGATGCCTGACATGGGCGGTATGGGCGGCATGGGTGGAATGGGTTTCTAAGTCTGCCTTCATTCCCGTTAAAGATGGAAGAGCCGGCGATTGCGTCGGCTCTTTTTTTGTTGGCGCGGTTTTTTAATCTGTGCTTTTCCTTGAGGCATAAATTCTGCTATAAAAATCGGAACGTTATACAAGAATGGGGTAGGGCATTGTCCAACGAAGAAAAATTATTTGATGTTCGGGATTGGGTTCCCTATCAGTTATGGCGTCTGTCGCAGGAGGCGGGCTATATCCTGGAAGACCAATATTCCGAAAAATATAATATCAAGGGGGAAAGCTGGCGTTTCATGGCGATGCTGGCCAGTTCGGCCCCGGTTTCGGCAAAGGAACTGGGCGAATTGCTCGATATGGACCAGGTTCAGGTCACCCGGGCGTTGAATAAACTTTTGGATTATGGTTTTGTCAGCCGGCGGACGGACCCGCGGGACCGGCGCAAGGTGATCCTGAACCTGAGCCGGAAAGGGGCCGAGGTTTATCAGGCCATTGTCGTGATGGCGAAAGCGCTTGAGCAGAAACTTCTTGCGCAAATGCCGCCGCAGGATCAGGCGAAATTCAGGGGGACGCTATCCCGGCTGCTGACCACTGTCGAGCAGATGCGGCTGGAAAATGAGCCGAAAAAAAGACCACTCTTCTGATGTTTTGATGAGCAGCCTTTTCATTTCTGAGGGATGACGCTATTCCTGCCCAAGGTCCCGGCTGAAGGAGGAAACGGTCGAGGCGATTTCCTGAGAGGCGTTTTTCTGCTGGTTGATGATCTCGTTAATATCAATGAAATTGGAATTTACCGTTGTAATGCCCTCGTGAATGTCGGTGACTTTTTCGTTGGCGATTTCGATACTTTTCTGGCCGGTGGTGACCGCTTCGGAAACGCCCGCCATCGCCGCGATGATCTCTTCCATTTCCGAGGTCAGCCGGGCAATGCGGGTCCGGATGTCCTCTGTGGCGCTGGCGGTCTGGTTGGCCAGGGTTTTGACCTCTGAGGCGACGACCGCAAAGCCGCGGCCCGCTTCGCCGGCGCGGGCGGCCTCGATCGTGGCGTTGAGGGCCAGAAGGTTGGTCTGGCTGGCGATATCCTCGATCGATTTCACAATGCCGCCGATTTCGGTTGACGCCTGGGCCAGTTGATTGACTTTGGTGCCGGAATCCTCGACAGCCCTGGAGATGGAGGTCATGTTATCCCGGGCTTCGCCGATGGTTTGCGCCCCTTCGGCGGCGGCGTTTCCCGCATTCTGGGAAATTTGCGTCACATTATCCGTCCTTTCGCACAGACTGGTGATCGAACTGACCATGGCGTCGATGGCGACCGCCACGGACCGGGTCTTGCTGACCCTTTCCTCAAAGACCGCTTCTTCGCGTTGATGAATATGGTCCGCCAGCTTTTTAACCGCCTGGCCAAGGGGAGTCTCGCTTGAAGGGACGTCGAGATATTTTTCCTCACCAATCAGGGTCAGAGAATGGATGACTTCCTGCATATCATCCTCAAAAATATTGTTCACAGTTTCCTGCGTGATGCTGTTTTCACTCATTTTGATGCCTGCTTTTGATGTTTTTCTCGCTATCATAGAGCGGGATGATAAATAAATGATTAAATTTCGGGGCTTACAATTAACCTGAACAGGCCTTCAGATTTATTCGAACGGGATCGACGTTTTCTTGGTCACGGTCCGCAGGGAGAAGTTGGACTTGATTTGAGACACGCCGGGCAGGGCGGTCAGCACATCCATATGCAGCCGCTCATAATCCGAGGCGTCGGAGACGATCACCCTGAGCAGATAATCCGCATCGCCGGACATCAGATAGCATTCCATGATCTGCGGGCAGTCCTTGACGCATTTTTCAAATTCGGCGAGTTTTTCCTTGGTTTGTTTTTCGACCGTGATCTGGACAAAAACATTATCGGGCAGTTCGGCGGCGTTCTGCGGCACAATCGCCACATAACGATCAATGACATCGCTGTTTTCAAGCGCCTTGACCCGCCGCAGGCAGGCCGACGGCGACAGGCCGATCTGATCCGCAAGATCATTGTTGCTGATCCGGCCATCCCTTTGCAGGATTTTCAGAATGGCATGATCAATTCTGTCCAGGCCTAAATTTCGAAATTTATGTCTCATAAATGATATTATGCACAATAATATGCGAATTACTAGCAAAACAACAGCGATCTTTGCAAGGATATTCGATGGATGGTTTGCTATGATGCAGGGTTCCTTAAATCGCACGCATGACGGCTTGGGGGCCGGATTCTTTGCGTTAAAATATAGTGAGAAATTGAGATGATTATTGGTGTTCCGAAAGAAATAAAAGTCCATGAATATCGCGTTGGTCTGACGCCGGCCAGCGCGTCCGAATTTGTCCGCAACGGCCACAGGGTCATCGTGGAAACCCGGGCCGGCGCCGGCATCGGTTTTTCCGATGCGGATTATCAGGCGGTTGGCGCGGAAATCATTGAGACGGCGCAGCAGGTCTTCACCGAGGCGGAAATGATTGTCAAGGTGAAGGAGCCTCAGCTTCCCGAATGTGAGATGCTGACCGAAAATCATCTGCTCTACACCTATCTGCATCTGGCGGCCGATCCGGCGCAGACCGACGCCCTGATCAAGTCGGGATGCACGGCGATCGCCTATGAAACCGTGACCAATGACGCCGGCGGTTTGCCGCTTCTGGCCCCGATGAGCGAAGTGGCGGGACGCATGTCCATCCAGGCCGGGGCCCACGCCCTGCAGAAAGCGTCCGGCGGACGGGGGCTGCTGCTGGGCGGCGTGCCCGGGGTGGCGCCGGCGAAAGTGGTGATCATCGGCGGCGGCGTGTCCGGCATGAATGCGGCCGAAATGGCGGTTGGCCTGGGCGCCGACGTCAGCATTTTTGATCGCAATATTGATGTGTTGCGGCGGCTGGACGCCCGTTTTCGCGGTACGGTGAAGACACGTTATTCGACGGCCCATGACCTGGAAGTGGCGGTGCTTGAGGCGGATCTGGTGGTCGGCGCGGTGCTGGTGGCGGGCGCGGCGGCGCCGAAACTGGTGTCCGCCGATATGGTCAAGCGCATGAAAGACGGCGCGGTTCTGGTCGATATTTCCATTGATCAGGGCGGCTGCTTTGAGAATTCCCGGCCGACCACCCATGCCGAACCGACCTTCATCATTGACGGCGTGGTCCATTATTGTGTCGCCAATATGCCCGGCGCGGTGGCCCGGACATCGACCTTCGCCCTCAATAACGCCACCTTGCCCTTCGGTCTGGCGCTGGCCAACAAGGGCTGGAAACAGGCCTGCAAGGATGACCGGCATCTGGCCAACGGCGTCAATATCTCCGGCGGCTATGTCACCTATAAGGCGGTGGCCGATGATCTGGGCAAGGAATATCGCCCGTTGGCGCTGTAAGCGCCCAAGCGACATTGGCAGCCGGGTCGGATACGACCAATTATCTATGAGGGGGCGGAAACGCCCCCTTGTTTATTTTGTGCGCTCCGGTATAAGCTGTTATCCCCGAAAGCGAATGGATAGAGCCGAATGCCTGACGAAAATTTTAAAGAAACCTCCCTCCGTTATCACACCGATCCCACGCCCGGAAAACTTGAAATAACCCCGACCAAACCGCTGTCGAACCAGCGGGATCTGGCGCGGGCCTATTCGCCCGGCGTGGCCTTTGCCTGTGAGGCGATTGTAAACGATCCGGCGGCGGTGAATGATATGACCATCCGCGGCAATCTGGTCGGCGTCGTCACCAATGGATCGGCGGTATTGGGCCTTGGCAATATCGGTCCGCTGGCGTCCAAGCCGGTGATGGAGGGCAAGGCGGTCCTGTTCAAGAAATTCGCCGGCATCAATGTATTCGATATTGAAATCGATGAAAGCGATCCGCAAAAGCTGATCGACACCATCGCGGCGCTTGAGCCGACCTTCGGCGCGATCAATCTGGAAGACATCAAGGCGCCGGAATGTTTCATGGTTGAGGAGGCCTTGACGGAGCGGATGAATATCCCGGTCTTTCATGATGACCAGCATGGCACGGCGATCGTCGTCGGGGCGGCGGTCTATAACGGGCTGCGGATCGTCGGCAAGAAGCTGGCCGAGGTCAGGGTTGTCGCCACCGGCGGCGGGGCGGCGTCGCTCGCCTGTCTTGACCTGCTGGTCAGCATGGGGCTGCGGCGGGAGAATGTCATCCTTGTTGATATTGAAGGCGTGGTTTACCGGGGCCGGGAAAAGGATATGAATCCCTATAAGGAGAAATATGCCGTCGCCACCGACAAACGCACCCTGGATCAGGTGATCGACGGGGCCGACGTCTTTTTGGGATTGTCGGCGCCGGGCATCCTGAAACCGGATATGGTGGCGCGGATGGCGGACAAGCCGTTCATCATGGCGCTGGCCAATCCGACGCCGGAAATCCTGCCGGAGGAAGCGAAAAAAGTCCGTTCCGACGCCATTATCGCCACTGGCCGGTCGGATTATCCCAATCAGGTCAACAATGTGCTGTGCTTTCCTTTCCTGTTCAGGGGCGCGCTGGACGTCGGGGCGACGACCATCAATTCACAGATGAAACAGGCCTGCGTCAAGGCGATTGCCGATCTGGCGTTCAAGGAATCGTCGGAACAGGTCGCCAGCGCCTATCAGGGGGAAGTGCTGAAATTCGGTCCGGAATATATCATTCCGAAACCGCTGGACCCGCGCCTGATCCTGGAGATCGCCCCGGCCGTGGCCCAGGCGGCGATGGACAGCGGCGTCGCCACCCGGCCGCTGACGGATCTGGAAGCCTACAAGGAAAAGCTCAGCAGCTTTGTCTTTAAATCCAGTATCCTGCTGCAGCCGGTTCTGGAGCAGGCCAAGAAAAGCCCGAAACGGATCATCTTTGCCGAGGGCGAGAATGAAAGCGTACTGCTGGCGGTGCAGGCGCTGGTCGATGAGAAGATGGGCCTGCCGACCCTTGTCGGCCGTCCGGCCGTGGTCGAGCGGAAAATCGAAAAACTGGGCCTGCGGCTGGTCAGGGACCGGGATTTCGACCTGATCAATCCGCAAAAGGATGACCGCTACCGGCAGTATTGGCAGGAATATCACGGCCTGGTGAGCCGGCGCGGGGTGTCAAAGGAAGCCGCCCGGACCATCGTCCGCACCAACACCACGGTGATCGCGGCGCTGGCGGTGCGGCGCGGCGATGCGGATGCGATGATCTGCGGAACCTATGGCCGGTTTGATTTCCATGTCAGATATATCATCGACATCATTGGCCAGAAATGCGCCAATCAGAAACTGTCGACGGTCAGCACATTGATCCTGCCGCGGCGGACGGTCTTTTTCGCCGACGCCTTTATGACCATTGATCCGGATGTGGACCAGATTGTCGAAAACACCATTGCGGCGGCGCAGAAGATCAGTCATTTCGGCGTAACGCCCCGGGTCGCTCTGCTGTCCCATTCCAATTTCGGCTCCTCCAACGCCCCTTCGGCGCGCAAAATGCGGCGCGCGGTTGAAATCCTCAAGCAGATGAAGCCGGAGATGCAGGTTGACGGTGAAATGCACGCCGATGCGGCGATGAAGGAGGCGGTCCGCGACCAGATGGTGTCGGACTGCAATCTGACCGGCTCGGCCAACCTGTTTATTTTCCCCAACCTCGATGCGGCCAATATCTGTATCGAGATGCTGCGGGCGATTGATAACGGCCTGCTGGTCGGGCCGATCCTGCTGGGCGCGGCGCAGCCGGCGCATATCGTGACGCCGTCGGCGACGGCCAAGGGCATCTTCAACATGGCGGCGATCGCCCTCGCGGATGCCCAGAAGCAGGACAGATAGAATAATCCTTTGCGGCGGTTTAACGGGCCGGCAGGTCAATGCCCGACAGGCTGAGCTGATGGCGGGCGAGCAGCAACAGGCACAGCAGGCCAAGGAACAGAATCCCGTTCCACGGCAGATGCCAGGATTTGCCCAGCTCCCGGGGGCGGCGGGCCCGGAAAACCGCCAAAAGGGTAATCGCCGCCGTGAGGGAGATCAGAATCAGGGTCAGGGTCTGGCTCATCGGTTGTCCGGCGTTGTTATCATATCGTCCAAAGATAGCGTCTTTGATCCGGAAATCAATATCGGAAGCGCAGGCTCATGATGCCCATTGCTTTTGATATGGAATTTCGGCTAGTATGACTCCCGCAAACAAGGCCGTAATAGCGTCGTAAAATCAAAGCAATCCAATCAGACAGGGGGTTCGATGTCCTGGAAGAAAAGAAACAACCGACAAATTGCGACCTGGCTGTTTTTCGTCTGCGCGATGATTTTCTGCATGGTGATTGTCGGCGGCGTCACGCGGCTGACGGAATCCGGCCTGAGCATGGTCGACTGGAAACCGGTGACCGGCATCCTGCCGCCGCTGTCCGAGGCGCAATGGGACAGGGAATTCACCGCCTATCAGCAATATCCGGAATATCAAAAGGTCAACCGCGGCATGAGCCTGGCGGAATTCAAGGGCATATACTATTGGGAATACAGCCATCGCTTGCTCGGGCGGCTGATCGGGCTGGCCTTTTTTATTCCCTTTGTCATCTTCCTGCTCAAGCGCAAGGTCTCGGCGGACCTCAAGCCGAAGCTGTGGGTCATGTTCATCCTCGGCGGGGCGCAGGGGCTGTTGGGCTGGTGGATGGTCAAAAGCGGCCTGATCGATCATCCGGACGTCAGCCATTACCGGCTGACGGCGCATCTGGGGCTGGCGGTGCTGATCTATCTCTATATTTTCTGGGTGGCGAGTGGCCTGGTGATGGCGCGCTGCGAACGGACCCGCAAAAGGCCGGTCGGCCTGATGGTTCTGCTCATCGGGCTGATTTTCCTGCAGATTCTGCTTGGCGGGCTGGTGGCGGGCCTGAACGCCGGCATGATCTATAACACATGGCCGCTGATGGACGGGCAGGTGATCCCGGCCGGCCTCTATAGCGTCCCGCCGTGGTATATGAATATGTTCGAGAATATCATGACGGTGCAGTTTAATCACCGGATGCTGGCCTATGGCATTGTCCTGCTGGGCGTTTATGTCTGGCTGCAAATGCGAAAGGACAGCCACATCAATGTCCGGCTGGCGGGACATTTGCTGCTGCTGGTGATTCTGGGTCAGGTTGCCCTTGGCGTGTTGACCCTGATCCATGTCGTGCCGATCCCGCTGGCGGCGGCCCATCAGGCGGGGGCCCTGATGACATTGTCGGCGGCCCTGTTCGCCCTGCGCCGGATCAAGGTCTGAGGCAAATCAAGAAAAGGAGCCGGATATGGCGCAATATTGCACTTTATATGTAACCGTTGGGGACAAGGCGGAGGCCGTAGCATTGTCCCGCCGCCTGATTGAGGAAAAGCTGGTCGCCTGCGCCAATATTTCCGACGCCATGCTGTCGCTTTATGAATGGGAGGGGAAGGTTTGTGAAGATTATGAGCGGGCGATCTTCCTGAAAACCCGCGCCGACCTGGCGGACAGGGCGACGGCGCGCATCAAGCAGCTGCACAGCTATGACACGCCGTGCATCGTCCGCTGGGACATCACCGGCGGCAATGAGGCTTATCTGGCGTGGGTGGGGGAGCAGGTGGCGGAATAATGTTCTCCTGAGATTTTTATTCTAGGAGAACATTATATAAAGAACTCAGGAGGGGGAATTTATTCTGTAGCTTGTTTAATAAAGATTGTTTCTCCGATTTTCTCAAAAACATTTTCATATATTTTGGCGTCCTCTATGGGGGTGTCAGCTCTGGAATTACCTAAGCCTTGGCTCGTATTATTAATGGCCACGAAATTTAAACGTACTTTAGTAAAGTCTGGTCCTAATGCTTCTACAGTCGATGAAACTTTAGTCGTTTGGATTTGTTTAGTAAAACCCCACCATAAATTATATGAGGTATTGCTAGATGTAGGGGATTTCCCAGTAATGAAGCCAGTGTTCAAATCAGCATTTTCTAAGATGTAACCGGCATCTTGAAGAACAGACATAACCGATTTGAAAGTTACATCATACTGAGCTTCAAATTCCCTTGTTTGTAGTTGTTGCAATTCGAGGCCAGATAATATGGGCCTATTATTTGTACTTGAACTGCAAGCAGCAAGGCCGAGACAGGCCATTAATACAAAAATTTTTTTCATGTTGAATCCCCACTAATTTTGTAGTTGATTATAACTAGAATGAACTTGAGCGGCTGCGGAAATCAGACACTATTTTTTGATCATTAAACTTAATGACAAGAGTCATTGATCTGGATGATTGCTCAAAACCGGATGTTGAATTTCCAACACCGCCGCCAGCTCCACCACCAAGACCGCCTGCGCCAAAGCCAAGTCCGATGACAAAGCTATTGGAATGTGATTTTGATGCGGAAATAGTGGCATGACGGCGAAATATCCATACTTCCTGCCCTTTGCCATCAATTGTCGTGATATTTGGCGCGCCGAATTTCTCAGCCACTTCCAATTGGGACGTTTCACCAACCTTTAATGTCATTTGAACCATCCCGTGCGTGAGTTGGTTTTTTTCTTCTTCCCCGTATGAGGGAACAGTCAAGATAATAAAACTAATCAGTAAAACTATAAAGCGCATGATATTATCCCCTTATAAATGCTTGAGCATTATACTATTAATATCTGATGAATATATAGTCTTTTTGTATTACTTATTATGCAGACCATTTTAAAAAATATTACCCCCTTAAAAAAATCAAGGGGGCAATCATCACTTACCCATTCAGCGCCTGGTCGAGGTCGGCGAGGATGTCCCGGATATCCTCGATGCCGACCGAGAGCCGCACCACATCCGGCCCGGCGCCGGCGGCGGTCTGGCCGGCTTCATCCAATTGACGGTGGGTGGTGGATGACGGGTGAATGATCAGGCTGCGGGTGTCGCCGATATTGGCCAGATGCTTGAACAACCGCACGCTTTCAACCAGTCTGACGCCGGCGTCATAGCCGCCCTTGAGGCCAAAGGTCATCACCGCGCCGCCGCCGTTCGGCATGTATTTCTGCTGCAGGTCATGATAGGCGTCGCCGTCAAGTCCGGCGTAGGACACCCAGGCCACCTTATCGTGCCCCTGGAGGAATTCGGCGACCTGAAGGGCGTTTTCGCAATGGCGCTGCATGCGCAGCGGCAGGGTCTCGATACCGTTCAAAATATAAAAGGCGTTTTGCGGCGCGAGGCACTGGCCAATATCGCGCAGGCTCAATACCCGGCAGGCGATGGCGAAGGCGATATTGCCCATAGAGGGGCCGAAGGTCTCGCCGAGAACCATGCCGTGATAGCTGGGGCAGGGCGCGGACAGGGTGGGATATTTGTCGCTGGCCATCCAGTCGAACTTGCCGCCGTCGACAATGACGCCGCCGACGCTGTTGCCCTGTCCGCCGAGGAATTTGGTCAGGCTGTGAACGACAATGTCGGCGCCATGTTCGAGCGGCCGGCACAGATAGGGACTGGCGAGGGTATTATCGACCACGAGAACGATCCCGGCGTCATGGGCGACCCGGGCGATGCCTTCGATGTCGGTAACGATGCCGCCCGGATTGGCCAGGCTTTCGATGAAGATCGCCTTGACCTTATCGTTGAGCGCCGCCTTGAAATTTTCCGGCGTCGGATTGACGAACCGGGTCGTCCAGCCGAATTTTTTGAAGCTTGTCCCCATCTGGGTGATCGACCCGCCATATAACTTGTCGGAGGCGAGAATTTCATCGCCGGGGTGAAGCAGGGTGTGAAAGACGGTGAACTGGGCCGCGTGGCCGCTGGAGGTGGCGAGGGCGGCGACACCGCCTTCGAGGGCGGCGACGCGATTTTCCAGAACCGCGACCGTCGGGTTGGTGAGTCGGCTGTAGATATTGCCGAACTCATGCAGGTTAAAGAGCTTCGCCGCCTGTTCCGTGCTGCTGAATTCATAGGAGGTGGTCTGATAAATCGGGGTTGCGCAAGCGCCTGTGGCGGGGTCGGCTTGCTGGCCGGCATGGACGGCCAATGTTGAAAAGTTATAGTTTTCAGACATTTGTCATGTGTCCTTTTGTTGTGGTTGGTTAGATCTGTTAAAAACTTTTATTTTAAGTGGCTTATTTGATGGTATTATAATACCGTATTTGTAACTCTATGAATTCAGGGTGAAAAATTCCGTTGACAATCAGGATTAAGCTGGCATATTGCCCTCGTTTTGTGGCGTGGAAGTTTTTACTGTTCATTCTGTTTTCCGATGCTGCACAAGGTAGTCAAAAATGCCGCCCTGTGCCAGCCTTAAAGTCAGGCAGACAAGAATTTATTTCCGCGTATATTTTAAATAAGGAATGTTAGATGAAAACCTTTTCTGCCAAACCGGCGGACATTGAGAAAAAATGGTTCGTCATTGACGCCGAGGGCATTGTCCTGGGTCGTCTGGCGGCCGTTGTCGCCAATCGTCTGCGGGGCAAACACAAGCCCTCCTATACGCCTCACATGGATTGCGGCGACAACATCATTGTGATCAATGCTGAAAAAGTAAAATTGTCCGGCAAGAAAATGGACGACAAGATTTATTACTGGCATACCGGTCATCCGGGCGGCATCAAACAGCGCACCGCCCGCCAGCTGCTGGAAGGCGATCACCCTGAACGCGTGGTGACCAAGGCCGTGCAGCGGATGATCCCGAGCGGACCGCTGGGCAACGCCCAGATGAAAAACCTGCGGGTATTCGCCGGTGCGGAACATAGCCATGCAGCCCAGAACCCGGAAGTGATTGATGTTGCTGCAATGAATATCAAGAATACAAGGAGTCGCGCATAATGGCCGAAGACAAGAAAACGCTGGAAGACCTGAAAGATATTACTTCAGAAGCCCAGAAACAGGCGGCTCCCGCGGTGGAAGCGGCGGATGAGGCATCTGCGGCGCCACAGCTTGACGCCCAGGGCCGCGCCTATGCAACGGGCAAACGTAAAGACGCCGTCGCCCGGGTCTGGGTCAAGCCCGGCAAGGGCGTGATCACCGTCAATGGCCGGGACCAGCAGGTATATTTCGCCCGCCCGACCCTGCGGATGATCGTCAACCAGCCCTTTGACGTGACTTCACGTGTGGGGCAGTTCGATGTGGTCTGTACGGTTAAAGGCGGCGGCCTTTCCGGTCAGGCCGGTGCGGTTCGTCACGGCATTTCCAAGGCCCTGACCTATTATGAACCCGGTCTGCGGCCGGCGCTGAAGGCCCAGGGCTTCATTACCCGTGACGCCCGCGTTGTTGAACGTAAGAAATACGGCAAGGCGAAAGCCCGCCGGAGCTTCCAGTTCTCCAAACGTTAATCTACAGCATTCCCAAGCGGATTATTCCGCCGCTGGAGATTTCAGAAGGTCGCTCAATCGGGCGGCCTTTTCCTTTATGACAATATGCAAAAACCTTAAAAATTTACTTTCGACAATGCTTATGTTAGAGATTTGTTAACAATGAAAATCTAAAGTTACGCTTACTGTATATTTTTAAGAGTTCGGCATGTATTATTCAATTTTAAATTGTTGGGGCTAAAGGCGTTTTTCGATGGTTTTTGAGAATGTGGGCAAGCTGTTCGGGTTGTTGCCGGAAAAGAAACAAAGCGCAAAATCCACGGGCAGCAAAAAAAAATTGCAGGTGCTGAACCCCTATAGCAACGCAGAAAAAAAGCTTGAACGGATCATATTGCAAAGCAAGCTGATCAATTCCGGTCGGGTACATTTGTTGGGGCTGGATAAAATCAGGGAGGGGCTCGGGGACCGGTGGCCGGACCTGCGGGAGCGGATTCTGGATAACCTCAACCGAATTATTGAAAGCCGCATCGGCGGCAATGATGTTTATTTTTCGCGCTCCGATGAAGAGCATTTCATCGTTTTTGCCAATACTTCCGACAATGAAGCCCGCCTTGTCTGCGCCAAAATTCTTCAGGAACTTATGGAAATATATCTTGGTTCGACGGATACGCGGGACATTATCGTCAAAACCGCTGTCGGCAGAATTGATGACAAGATGATATTTGAATCGGCTTCCTTGGAGAATATCTTTGAACAAATATCCTTTGTGAATGTTGAGGATACGCCGCAGGAGAACAACCGGCCGACCGGGCCGAATAATTCTCCCGGGTCGCAAAATGCTGAAATGGAAGCCCCCTATGAGGTGATCTACAGGCCGGTTTGGGATGTTCGCAATGAAGCCATCTCCACCTATATGGTGAATTCCCGGAGCCTCGCGCCGTTCAAAAGGGCGCGCCTTGGTTATGATGTTCTGATTGACCCTTGTTGTGTCGAGGCGATGATCGGGCTCGATAATATGATTCTGATGGAAACCATTAACACGATGGATGACCTGTTTCGGAATAATTTCCGGGCGATTTTTTCAATTCCGGTCTGTTATGAAACCCTGTTTAATTCGGAAAGGTTGCGGGGTTTTTTATCCCGCTGCCAGGTAATTCCGCCGGAATTGCATAAATATATTGCTTTTTGCCTGGTTAATTTCCCGCCGGGCGTGCCGGAGACAAAGTTAGGCCTTATTGTCTCCAGCCTGAAAAGCTATTCCCGGGCTGTCGCCATGGCCTGTGACAATATCCCTCAGGATCTCAATTATTACAAGGAATGCGGCATCAGGGGCTTCCACTTTGTATTACCCGGGAGGAGCCCGGACCCGGCAAAATATTGGCGGCAAATGGCGGCCGCGGTGGCGAAATGCAAGCAAAGCCATATGTATACCTCACTGACGGAAATCAATCATCAGGAAGACCTGATTCTGGCCAGGGAAACCGGGGTGAATTTCCTGTCGGGCAGCATCATTGGTGAATATACGGATATTCCGGGGCATATGGCGCGCGTCAGCTGGAAAGAATTGATCGGGAAGTAATCATTTTTTTACGCTTCTGATCTTTTTCCTCAGATAGTTTTGAATTTCCCCTTCAATGAGCCTATATAGTTGTCATATCATTATTTCAAATCGTGGAAGTGAATATGACAGAAAATGCCAAAAAAATCAGAGCGGCAGTTTTGGGTGCCAGCGGCTATACCGGGGCGGAACTGGTGCGATTGCTGGTCCGTCACCCCCATGTGGAAATCGTTCTGATGACGGCGGACCGCAAGGCGGGCCAGCCGATTGAAGCGGTGTTTCCTCATCTGACCGGACTGGGCCTGCCGGATCTCATGGCGATTAACGATGTCGAATGGCCGGGCCTGGAACTGGATGTCATATTCTGCGCTCTGCCGCATGCGACGTCCCAGGAGATCATCAAGGGGATTCTGCATGAAACCGGGCATGACTTTATTGATGAAATGATCATTGAACGGCCGGCAGATTACGCCAACGCCATCCAGGGATCGGTCAAGGTTGTCGATCTGTCCGCCGACTTCCGGCTGCGCGATGTCGAGGTCTATAGCCAATGGTATGGGGAATATCATCAGGCGGTCGAATTGCAGAAGGAAGCGGTTTACGGCCTGACGGAGCATTATCGGGAGGAGATCAAAAGATCGCGCCTGGTGGCCTGCCCGGGATGCTATCCGACGGCGGCGCTATTGTCGCTCATTCCGCTGTTGAAAGAAAAGAAAGTCAGCAAGGACGGCATCATCATTGACGCCAAGTCGGGGGTCAGCGGCGCCGGACGCGCTTTGCGCGAAGCCAATCTGTTTACCGAGATTTCAGAAGGCATGCATCCTTACGGCATTGCCGCCCATCGCCATTCGCCGGAAATCGAGCAGGAATTGTCCCGGGCTTGCGGTGAAGAACTGATGGTGACCTTCACCCCGCATCTTGTTCCCATGAACCGGGGCGAGTTGGAAACCATCTATGTTACGCTGACGGAAGGCCAGACGGCCGCCGATCTGCGGGACTGCCTGCGGGATGCCTACGAGGATGAAACATTTGTTCATGTGGTTGAGGAGGGGATCGTGCCGGCGACACGCCATGTCAAGGGCTCCAATCAATGCCTGATCGGCGTGTTTGAAGACCGGGTCCCCGGGCGGGCGATCCTGGTGGTCGCCATTGACAATCTGATCAAAGGGTCCTCGGGCCAGGCGATCCAGAATATGAATATCATGTTCGGACTCGATGAAAGCCTGTCACTGGAGCAGGCCCCGCTGTTTCCGTAAGGACGCGGCTGAATATAAACTGGCGAGGAAGGCCCATATGACAACAGAATATTTCAGGCGCGCCCCCGGTGGCGGCAAGCTTTATCCCTTTAACGGCGTCTGGCCCAGACTTGGCGAGGGCGTTTTTATCGCCCCCGGTGCCCGGATCATCGGCGATGTGGTGATCGGCGATAAATCCAGCATCTGGTTCAACTGCGTCCTGCGGGGCGATGTTAACAAGATCCGGGTTGGCGCGGGAACCAACATTCAGGACGATTCGGTGGTCCATGTCGAAGGCGGCGGCGCGGCGACGCTGATCGGTGATAATGTCCTGATCGGCCATTGCGCGATGGTCCATGGCACGGTCATTGAGGATAAGGGCTTTGTCGGTCTTGGGGCTGTGACCATGGACGGCTGTCATATCGAAAGCAACGGCATGCTGGCGGCGGGCGGGCTGCTCAGCCCGGGCAAAAGAATTCACGGACGCGAATTGTGGGTCGGGCGTCCGGCGAAGAAAATCCGCGACCTGAATGATGCGGCGGTGGACGGCATGTTTGCCGGAACCGTCGGCTATCAGCAACTGGCGGAAAAATATCTCCGGGAATATTATGGCGGCGACCTGGCCCCATAATCGTTAGTCGCCGTTCTTGACCGTGGCTTTTTCAAGGGCTTCGGCGGCTTCGCCCAGAATACGCCCCTCGAGGGATAATTCCAGAAAACGGATATAATCTTTCGGATCGGATATTTTCCGCCGGGCGACGGGGATGATCTCAAGGGCGTTTGTAGCGTCCAGACTGTATTTCTGAATCAACTGCATCATTTGCGAACTGATCCGGTCCAGTTCTTTTCTGATATTGGTGATGGTCAGTTCTTCCGCAGATAACATTATGGACTCCTGTTCTGAGGACCTCATGCTACGATATTTAAGCCGGAATGATAAGAAATTTGTACATTGTGCTGAGCTGTTTTGCGGAGTAAGATATTCTATAACCTGATAAAATAGTGATTTTGGATGACTTGGATAAAAACAATACCCTATCAGCAGGCCACAGGACGCCTGAAGAAAATATATAACCGGCTCAAAGGGCCAGACAATAAAATTGACAATATATTGACGGCGCACAGTCTGCGGCCGCATACCCTCGAAGGGCATCTGTCACTTTACAAGAATGTTTTGCATCATAGCGGCAACAGGCATGAAAAATGGTTTTTGGAGACGATCGGCGTTTATGTTAGTATGTTAAACCATTGCGGGTATTGTGTTGATCATCATTTCGCCGGTCTGGAGCGGCTCCTGGGCGATGAGGCTTATGCGAAAAGGATTTATCAGGCGCTCGCCCGGCGATCCCCGGCGGATGTTTTTGAAGAAAAACAGGTTTTGCTTTTGAAATATGCCGAGAAACTGACCCTTCGGCCGGTCAGCATGCGGCAACAGGATATTGGACAGTTGAGGGACGTCGGCTATGACGATGGTGAAATTCTGGAGGCCAATCAGGTGATCGCCTATTTCAATTATGCCAATCGTACGGTTTTGGGGCTTGGCGTCACGACCCAGGGGGATATTCTGGGGCTTTCGCCGAATAATACGGTGGACGGTGACGACTGGTCTCATCGTTGATTTTTGAAAAACCTCCCCCTGACAGGGGTTTGTAGACTTTTACTTTATATTCCTGAACATACTTAAATTGTAAGACAAAAAATGACATCGTTGAACGGGAATTTACAAAAACTGAAGCAAGATTTTTACGCTGCGGAACGGCGCCTGAGCGGCGAGGACCGGGAGAGATTGCTGCAGGATCAGGTGAAAATTCTCCAGTCAAATTTAGGCGCCGGGCTGATCGGGCAGGTTATTGTCGGGCTCGGCTTTTTATATTTTATCATGCCGGTGGTGGAAAAAAGCCATCTTGCGATCTGGAGCGGCCTGTTCGTCCTGAGCCTGGCGTTCCGGTTTCTGCTTTATCTTCGGATGAAAAGCGGCGAGGCCCGGCTTTCGACGACCCGTTTGCTGGGCGGATTTGTCGCAACGGTGGCATTCATGGGTGCGGTCTGGGGCAGTATCATTTTATTTCATGTGGCGAACCCACAGGGGTTTCAGGCCATATTCGCCGGCATAATGGTCGCGGCGCTCGCCACCGTCGCCGTCTTCAACGGCGTCGCCCATCGGCTGACGATCCTCGCCTTTCTGATTCCGGCGATGACGCCCTTTATCATCCATCAACTGGCGCAGGGGCAGACGTTTAATATCACGCTCGGCCTGCTGGCGGCCCTGTTTTCATTATATCTGATATTCTGCGGTCTCCGGATGAACAGGCTGATTCTCGAAAAGCTGATGGTGGAGATCGACAATGAAAAGCTGCTCGCCACCGTCGCGTCGGTCGCCAAGGCCAAAGCCATAGAACATGCGGATGAAAGGCTGCGCCACCTGATGGATCAACTGGGATCCGGCGTTGTCATGATTGATAACCGGTTCCGCCATGTGTTCTGGAACAAAACCTATGAAAAGATATTCGGTTTCCCTGAAAAATATCTAAAGCCCGGACTGGACCTGAAGGAAGCCATGAGGTGGTATTTTGCAGACGCGGGCTATTGTGAAGAGGATGTAGATCAGATCGTTACAGGCTATTGTGACGCTCTGGAGCAGGGAAAAACCGATAAAAAAATGATCCATCGAATAGATATGGCCGATGGCCGGATCATTGACGTCAGCGTCGAATTCGGGGCGGACGGCAGCATCCTGTTGAATTACGTCGATGTCACCAAACGGGAAAAAGCAAACGCGGAAGCCCTGTTTCATATGGGACAGCGGGATTCCCTGACCGGCTTGCCGAATCGCTTTTTATTGAAAAGTCATTTGAAAAAAGTGCTTGGCAAAGCCAGGGATGAAGAACTGTCCTTCGCCCTGATTTTATTCAACGTGGACAATTTTCAGTTTGTCAATGAAACCTATGGCCTGTCAACCGGCGACATGCTGATCAACAGCCTGGCCCTGAGACTTGAAACCATGATAACGGATGATGAATTTCTGGCCCATCTGGGCGGTGATTCCTTCGCCATTATCAGCGAATATTACAGTGAAAAGCAGGACGTGCTCGACCGGACATACAATTTGCTGGATATGTTCCGCCAGCCATCAACCTTTTTCAAGGATGGTCAGGAGATGGAAATCATTGTCGGCATGTCCGCCGGTGTGACCTTTTACCCGGATGACAATGTTTCTGTCGATGATATGCTGCTGCATGCCGCCATCGCCCTCAGCATAACCAAAAAGAATAATCCCGGTGATGTGACGGTCTATAAGCCCACCATGCATGCGGAAATCAAGAGCAGGAATATTCTCGTGACCGATATACGGGACAGCCTGGCGACCAGCCAGTTTATCCTTCATTATCAGCCGCAGGTTGAACTGAAGAGCCGCAAAATATCGGGTGTGGAGGCGCTGTTGCGTTGGCGGCATCCTGAACGCGGCTGGATCTCGCCGGCGGAATTTATTCCGCTGGCCGAATTGTCGAAGCAGATTGTCCCCCTGACGGAACAGTTTTTACCCGTGGCCTGCCTTCAGGCCAGGGCGTGGCAGGACCAGGGCATGGCGCCTTTTCCTGTTTCGGTCAATATTTCCCCGCTGCATTTTCTGAATGATGGGTTTGTTCCGATGATAAGGCGCTGTCTTGACGAGGCGAAGCTGGAGCCGAAATGGCTGGAGCTTGAAATCACCGAAGGCATCATCATGAGCCATTCGGATGAAACGATCTTCAAACTCAATGAGTTGGCGGATATGGGCGTGCAACTGGCCATTGATGATTTTGGCACGGGATATTCCTCCCTGACCTATTTGCGCGCCCTGCCGGTCAGCAAACTGAAAATTGATCAGGCTTTTATTGCCGACATGGTGGAGGAGGGGGATGCGCGTTCGGTGATCGAGGCGATCATCCGGCTTGGTCACAGTTTCAATCTCAAAATCATTGCCGAAGGCGTCGAAAACGAGCAGGAGTTCAAACTGTTGAAAGATATGCGTTGTGATATTGCCCAGGGCTATTATTTCAGCCGTCCCCTGACCCCGGAGAAAATGTCTGAATGGGTTGGGGAATATTCCCGTAAAGTTGCAGATTTTTCATCATCTTAATTTCCCTTTTTTCTTGATTGAGGTCAAAGTTATATGACCATATCTCATTAATAGTTTCTCTTGTAACCAATAAAACAAGGAAATGAAAATGAGTAAAAATCTATTGAGAACGGTAAGTGCCGCCGCGTTGATTATGGCAGGGATAACCTCTGTTTCCGCCGCCAAAGAAGCGGGTGACCTGTTGATGCGGGGCCGGGCGATTTATGTGGTTCCCGACGAGGACGCCACGACTTCCATTGGCGGAAATGTGGGGATTAACAATGACATTGTGCCCGAATTGGACTTCACCTATTTTGTCACAGATAATATAGGGGTTGAACTTATTCTGGCGACGACAAAACATCATGTGACCGCCGTCGATACGGCGCTTGGCGCCTCCGCCTCTCTGGGCAGTGTGATGCTGTTGCCGCCGACGTTGACCCTGCAATATCATTTTAATCCGAAAGGTGATTTCAGCCCCTATATCGGCGCCGGCGTCAATTACACCTTCTATTATGATGAAAGCGCGCCCGGCGGCGCCATCACCGATATTGATTATGATGATGGCTTTGGTGTGGCGTTGCAGGCCGGCTTCGATTATAAAATTGATGAAAAATGGTCCTTTAACGTTGATGTGAAAAAAATCTGGCTGAATACGGATGTCAAAGTCAATGGCGGCGCGGTGACAGCCGATGTTGATATTCAACCCTGGATCTTTGGCGTCGGCGTCGGATATACCTTCTAAAATCCGGCAATAATTCCGAACGGAGAGAAATATGAACTTTTAAGGACGGCAGCCGATTTGATTTACATTTACCGACTTTTCAGGTAAACTAGGATCAATAGTTCTTAAGAGAAGGAATTTCCAAGAGTGCGACGAAATAAACCGCCCCGTGGACGTTTATTAAGGCTCATATCTCTTTTGCCAGGTTCCTTTGCTGCCAATGTTACCAAGCGCCTCCCGATTTCCGGGGGGCGTTTTTTTTCAGTCCCCAACAGTGCAGGAGATCATCATGGGTAAAAAAACGCGCAGAGCCAAAGGTCATGTCGAATGTCAGAATATTCACACGTCCAATATCCGGCCTCTCTACCGGGAAACATCATGGGACCCCCTGCATGGGCATGAAGAAAAGAGCGACCGAAAATACACCCGGAAAATAAAGCCCCAAAGCGAAAATCAGAAGCATCTTATGGCGGCTATCGAACAATATAATGTGGTGCTTGCGGCCGGGCCGGCGGGAACCGGCAAGACCTATGTTGCTATCGCCAAGGCGGTCGAGGCGCTGGAATCGGGCCGGGTGTCGCGGATTATCCTGTCCCGTCCGGCGGTGGAGGCCGGGGAAAATCTCGGTTATCTGCCGGGGGCCCTGGATGAGAAGCTGGCGCCCTATCTCCGGCCGCTCTATGACTGCCTGAGCGATCGTATCGGCCTCAGGAACCTGAAGAAATATCTTCACGACGGCACCATTGAGATCGCGCCTGTGGCCTATATGCGCGGGCGGACGCTGAACAACGCCTATGTGGTGGTCGATGAGGCGCAGAATTGCACCTATGGCCAGTTGAAAATGTTGCTGACCCGGTTGGGCTGGCAATCGACGATGGTCCTGACCGGTGATCCGGATCAAACGGATCTGCTGGACGGGATGTCGGGCCTGAGGGATATTGCCCAGCGGCTGGAAACCCTTGAGGATATTGCCGTCATCCGGCTGGAGGAACAGGATATTGTCCGCCATCCGCTGGTTGCCGCCATGTTGACGGCGATCTGAGCATAAAAAGGGCGCCAAAGCTTCGGCGGATTGCTGCCGGAGACAGATTGCCGCCGGAGCTTTTTTGCGCCGGGAACAGATTTTGTCCGCCCGTTCCGGACAGGGTCTATTCCGGCGTCTGGCTTTGTAACAGCCTGATGGTGTCGTCCACCCATTTGATGCTGGCGTCGGTCACGACAATGCCGTAATTGAGGGTCGCCAGAAAATAGGCATATTGGTTGAGAGGCTGTCCCTCGGGGTCGGGCAGGGTGCTTTTAAAGCCGCGAAAGGTGGCGTTCAGGTCCTGTTGGTGGATCCGGTAGTCCCGCAGGTGCCTGAGGCTGGTCTCCAGCCCGGTCTGATTGCCGAAAAACAGTTTCAGCAGCATTTCGTTGCGGTGGGTCTGGTAATCCGCTTTCAGTTTGATCCAGTTCTGCAATTCATCGAGCCCGGCGTCGGTGATGGCGTATTGCTGACGCTTGCGGCCGCTTGTATTGTCCAGGGGCAGCCTGGCGGCGAATCCGTCTTCAACAAGGCTGGACAGAATAGGGTAAATCTGGCCGTAACTTTCACTCCAGAAAAAACCGACACTTTTCTCAATCGCTTTTTTCAGGTCATACCCGCTGCGCGGCTTGCTGGCGAGGAAGCCCAGTATGGCGTATTTGGTTCTGCTTTTTCTTTTGCGTGTCATGCAGGCCCCTGTTTTTGCGTCATTGTAGTCTATTGCCGGCGGTGAGGCAAACCCGTCCTGTTCATACAAATGTCTTAATTGTTCAATATTTATATCATCTGCGTCAGTTAATACTGATGTGGCTCCATAAGGAGCATGATTTGAATTATGAAGGAAAGATATTCATGACCAGCATTGTGCCAACCTTGATGCAGGATTCCGAAACAGCCCGCCGGGTGGCGAGGGTTCTGTTGAAACATATCGGTCCCAGAAACCGGGATGAAGCGATAACCATCCTCGACAGCCGGATCGGGGTTTATGTTGAAAACAACAGCGCGCTTATCACAGAAGTTGACCGGTATTTCAATTGACCGGTCAACATCATTTCCCTGGGAAGGGCGATATTTATTTCTCGTTCGGTTCCATGAGCCGGTGAAGATGGACGACGACATATTTGGTCATGGCGTCATCGACCTTGGCCTGGCTCGCGCCTTTCCAGGCTTCATAGGCCAGCTTGTAATTGGGAAATATACCGACAATATCCAGATTGTCCGTATCTGAGAAATCAAGAGTTTGCGGATCGCTGACTTTCCCGCCGAATACCAGATGCAACAGACAGTTTGCCATTTTTTAAAGAACCTTTCGAATATATAAAATCGTCGTGAACGCATGGCCTGTCAAGCCAGGACGCTCGCTGTTTCCTTGTCATTTACGCGCCATACATATCGCTAAACCGCCAAAACAGCAATAGGCCAATTGATCATATATCTTATGTCTGATGGTTATGGGCGACGATCCGCACCGATGGGGGCGGCTATTGTCGAAGAAGCCGCCTGATCAGGGGAAATATCCTCAGAACGCCTCTTTTTCCGGAGAGGGGGTCGTCACCTTGTCATCTTCGGGGACGGCGATCCTGCCTTCGACGATCGCCTGCATATAGGCCATCAAGCCGGTGATGCCGCTGGCGGATATTCTGGATGTAAAATCGTCCCGCTGCGTGCGGGCCATGCTGATTCCCTCAATTTTGACGTCGATGATTTTATAGCCGGCCTTTTCCTTTTCCGGGCGCACCCGCCAATCCACATCATAGGATTTCTGCTCGCCGTCGATGACCTTGGTTCGGACATACATGTCGCGCTTGCCATTGGGCAGGACTGTTTTTACCTGAACTTCACGGGTATCCAGTTTGGTCAGGCGACTTGTATAGATCTTGACCAGATAATCGGGGAAAAGCGTAAAATAGCTGTTCAACTGCTGGCTGGTGGCTTCCTTGCGATGGCGCCCGAGGGAGATCTTGCCAATATAGCTGACATTGAAGCCTTCGAGCAGAATTTCCCGGAACCGGTTTTCCTGATCCATCAGAGTATACTCTTTCTGGTTCAGGGTGGTCAGCGCCTTGTCGGCGAGATTTTGAATAAAGTCTGCGACCTCCTGCTGTACGGCGGGGTCTTCGTTGATATTGACCGCATTGTCGGCGGCCCGGACGCCCTGGCTCCACAACAGGGTGGTCAAAAGGGTAATCGTGGCCAATGCGGCGAAAATCACCCTGCGGGGCTGGTATGGCGCAGTTTTGGCGATGGCGCGTATTTGAGCAGGTTTTTGCATTTCATTCTCGTTTCATAATGGGCATGCGGCTTGCATGTCCATAAATTTATAACCTTTCGGTTAATTTTCAAGGCGTCAACAGGGGACTCAACAAAAAAAGCACCGAAATGATCAAATTCCGGTGCTTTTTCCTGTTTTTCTGAAAAAATTACTGAAGCGTTTTCAGATAGGCGATCACATCTTCGCGCTGTTTTTCTTTTTTGAGGCCGACGAAGGTCATTTTGGTTTTCTTGACCAGAGCCTTTGGTTTTGTCAGATATGTGTCCAGCGTCGCCTCATCCCAGGTCAGGCCGGATTCCATCATTGCCGGAGAATATTTGTAGCCTTCCTTTTGGGCGGCCTTCGCGCCGACAACGCCAAAAAGATTGGGCCCAACAAGGTTCTTGCCGCCTTTGTCCACGGTGTGGCAGGCTTTACATTTCTTGAATACTTTTTCGCCTTTGACCGGATCGCCGTCGGCAAATGAAGCGGTTGACAAAGACAGGGCCGCCAGGACAGATAGTGACAACATTAAAAAAATACGTTTCATGAATATAATCCTCTTTTACAATCGAGAAGTTCCATCAAGTCAGAACCTCGCCCATTAAACCTTCCCATGTTTTACCGAAATAGGGCGAGATTTCAAGTCTTCTTTAATATCATTCAAAAATATGTTCAAAATATGTACCTGGAATATATGTTTATGACTTTGCCGGGGCCAACGGAAGTCAAAGAACGGCGGCGCCCCGGACAAAAAAAGGGGATGCCGCGACATCCCCTTTCCAGAAAAACGCCGTATAGGGCTTATTCGGCGGCTTCCGCCGTATTGATTTTCCGGTTGGATTTAATCTCGCCGCTTTCTATTTTGCTGATGAAAGACGTCAGGCATTTGGCGACGACCGGCGCGAGGATAAAGACCCCGAGCAGGTTGGGAATCGCCATGGAGAAATTGGCGGCGTCGGCGAAATTGACGACTTCGGTCAGCGACATGGTGGCGCCGATCACGGTGACGCAGCAGAACAGAAGCTTGTACGTGATCTCCATGGTTTTGCTTTTGCCGAACAGGAAAGTCCAGGCCTTGATGCCGTAATAGGACCAGGTGATCATGGTGGAAAAGGCAAACAGCAATACGGCGATGGCCAGGACAATCGGGAACCATGAATACACCGAGGAGAAAGCCTCCGAGGTCAGTTTGACGCCACTCAGTCCGCTGCCGTCCTGATAAACGCCGGTAATGACGATGACAAGCGCTGTGATTGTGCAGACGACAACGGTATCAATGAAGGGCTCAAGCAGGGAGACAAGCCCCTCGGTCGCCGGCTCATCGGTCTTGACGGCGGCATGGGCGATCGGGGCCGAGCCGATCCCGGCTTCGTTGGAGAATGTGGCGCGCCGCATGCCCTGTATCATCACGCCGATGATGCCGCCGAAGCCGGCCTCGGGGGTGAAGGCGCCGGTGAGGATCGCCATGAAAGCGTCCGGGATTCGCTCATAAAAGCCCAGCAGGATGCTGACGGCGGCAATGATGTAGAAGATGCACATGATCGGAACCAGCTTGGACGTCACATTGGCGATGGATCGAATGCCGCCAATGATCACCAGCCCGACGACGGTGGCGATGGCGAGGCCAAATACCCAGCGGTAATTGACGAAGAAATCGGTATATCCGCCGGCGACGATCTGGAACTGTTCAACGGTTTGGCTGATCTGGAAAATATTGCCGCCGCCGAAGGAGGCAAAGACACAACAGACAGAGAAGATGATCGCCAATGTCGCGCCGAGACGCGGCATGCCTTTTTCCGCAAGACCATGTTTCAGGTAATACATCGGGCCGCCGGAAACGGAGCCGTCCTCATGAACGATACGATATTTGACGCCCAGGGTGCATTCGGCGAATTTTGCCGACATGCCAAACAGACCGACAAGGATCATCCATATGGTGGCGCCGGGCCCGCCCATGCTGATGGCGACGGCGACGCCGCCGATGTTGCCGAGGCCGACCGTGCCGGACAGGGCGGCGGAAAGCGCCTGAAAATGGGTAACCTCACCGGCGTCTTCCTTGCGGGTGTAATCGCCCCGGACAATTTTCAGGGCGGTTTTGAAGCCGCGGACATTGATGAATCTGAAATAAAATGTGCAGAACAGGCTGCCCGCGGCAAGCCACACAACGATAAGGGGCAGATCCTGTCCCATAATCTGAATGGGATAAAATATGACTTTTGAATAAAGGCTGGTGAAGGGCTGGATAAATTCATTAAGGGATTGGTCAAATTCTTCCATGCCGACGGCATGGGCCGATGCGGGAAAAAGTCCAATCAATAAAGCTGTCCCTATGATGAATTGCTTTAGTCTTGTTATCATTAAAATCCCCTAAAATCCGGGTTGTCATTAAAGTATGAATGGTTTTTTTTAAATTATGAGGGTTCTTATAGCGCAAATTAACGACAGTTTAACCTCTTTTGTGAAAAATGATGATCAAATGTGCCTGCGCGAAAACATAAAAACGTGAGTGCGCAAGTATAATTCTGTCCCATAATAAAGGCAATTGATGCAATGACTGATAACTTAACGAGTATGGATGTTCACAAACTGCTCAAGGATCCGACTCCCGAGAATCGTGCGGAAGCGGCGAAAAAAGTCAGTAGTCAATTCAACTCGGGCGCCCTGAGTGAAAGTGAGCGTCAAATTGCGGAGGATATTTTCAAGGTCATGGTGCGCGACGCCGAAGAGCGTGTCCGCCTGGCCCTGTCGGATAGCCTGAAGAATAATCCGGACGTTCCCCATGATGTCGCGGTATCCCTGGCCAATGACGTGGCGGATGTGGCGCTGCCGATGCTGGAGTTTTCCGATGTTCTGACCGATGAGGATCTGAAGGAAATTGTTAAAAATCATGATGCGGAAAGTCAGAAAGCGGTTGCCCGGCGGGAGCATTTGTCCGCTGAACTGAGCGACGTCATAGTGGAAAACAGCCAGGATGAGGGCGTTATCGCCACGCTGGTTTCAAATGACGGGGCGGATCTTGGGGAAAAGACCATGGACAGGGTCCTCGATAAATATAGCGCGCATGAAATTGTCAATAATTCCCTCGCCAACCGGCGGCAATTGCCGATCGGGGTTGCCGAACGCCTGGTTTCCCTGGTGTCGGAAAAGGTCCGGGATCATTTGGTCACCCATCATGAGATGACGCCGGATATGGTGATGGAACTGTTCCTGAGCGCCCGGGAGCGTGCGACGGTCAGCCTACTCGGCGACGGCGCCGATGTCATGGATGTCCGGAAACTTGTCGATCAGCTGCATGCCAACGGCCGTTTGACCGAGACTTTGATCTTCCGCGCCATCTGTATGGGCGATGTGGTGTTCTTTGAAGCGGCGCTGGCGAAATTATGCGGTATCCCGGTCAGCAACGCCTACAAGCTTATTCATGACCGCGGCAGTCTGGGGCTGGCGGCGGTTTACCGCGAATGCAATCTGTCGCCGCAGATGTTGCCGGTGGTGCAGGCGGCGCTTGACGTGGCCAAGGATATGGAAACCAGCGCCAGTGAAGACCGGGAAAGATTTCAGCAGCGGATGCTGGAGCGGATACTGACCAATTGCGAGGATGATTTCGATCCGGAAAATCTGGACTATTTTATCACCAAATTGAAAAGCTCAAATGGCGGCGATAAAGCGGCATAGCAGTCAGGCGGACAAGGTGAAAAGGGCGGCATGACATGCGGCCCTTTTTTGTGCCGGACTGTGATTTTAGTTC
Source organism: Paremcibacter sp. (assembly GCA_048266545.1). Classification (GTDB taxonomy): domain Bacteria; phylum Pseudomonadota; class Alphaproteobacteria; order Sphingomonadales; family Emcibacteraceae; genus Paremcibacter. The sequence goes on from JBLWZH010000009.1 coordinate 66,747, forward strand.
CGGGGTGTCGCCAGCGGCGGATTATGAGAAGCGATCGACGGCCTGGGCCAGGGCCAGGTAGACCTTTCCGGTTTCAGAGGAAATCAGGGCGACACTGAAAATACTATATGTGTCCGAAGCCATGGACTGGGACATCAAATCCTCAAACAGCTGCAGATATTCCAGCGCGTATTTGCGAAATTCCGCATCCGTTTTATATTTTTCCCGAATGGCCGAAGCCTGTTTTTTGCTGGTGAGTTTCTTCAACCGGCGAATAAAGGCGTTTTTATCGCCGTTGACATAAGCCTGCCACAGGTCATCCGGCACGTCATCATCAATATAGCGATTGATGTCAATGGACAGGGACTGCAACTGCTCGATAATCTTGGAGGCGAGGTTGGAAAAATGGCTGCCGCTTTTTTCGCGGAGCTTTTTCTCAATGGCCTCGGCATCGCTTAGAATGCTTTTGTTGGACAGTTGAAGCGCATTGATCAATTGCTGGAACCGGTCGGCATGTTTGTCAATCAGGTGATTGGTTTCATCGGCCGCCTCGCTGGCGCTGGCGGCGGCGAGGTGGATGCTTTCAGAGGCGATCTGCATCTGGTCGGCGATTTTGGAGACGTTGCCTTCCGCCGTTTTCGCCGCCGCAAAATTTTCTTTTTCAAGCGCGGCCAGTTTTTCGCTCAACCCGTCGAGCCGTGACAGGGTGTCGGAACATTGATTTTCCAGCAGCCTTGCGGTCTTGATCCAGTTTTCAGATAGATTCGCCGCCTGTTCATCGGTGGCGGTAAAGTGGCTGCTGACCGTTTGTTCCATATCCTGAATGTTGCTGATGGTATTTTCGGTCCGGTCGCGAATATCGTCGATCCGTTCTGACAGATGCTCGGTCTGTCCGACGATGCCGGTGATGATCTCCTGGGCGTGTTCGCCGAGCGCGCCTGATTCATCCTTGAGTTTCTGCAGGGCGTCCTCCAGATGGTTCGCGACATCGGAAATGCTCTCGACAAGATGATCATGTTGGGATTTAAGCTGTTGTTCCGACAGGGTGACTTGGGCGCGGAACTTGTCGGTCATCTGTTCAAAGGATTGATAATGTCCGCTCATCAGACCGGTATTTTCATCCAGGCTTTCCGTCGTCAGTTTCACCGCCGCGTCAACCCGCGCGGCCTGCTGCTCGATGGCGGAAAGGGTTATCTCCAGTTTGTCGCTGGTGTCGCCGGCGGTCTGCTGAATCCGCCTGGCCTGTTTCTCAAAAGTTTCCTCCATGGCGTTGACGCGGGCGGATATGGTATGTTCCAGGCTTTCGCTTTTGACTTGCAGGTCTTCTGTCGCGGATAAGAGCTTGCGGTTCATTTCATCGGCCTGGGCCTGGAAGGCGTCGCCGCTTTCCCGGGTTTGGGACAGGGCGTCCGCGGCAACCTGCGACAGAGCGCCGGCCTGCGCCGTGATTGTCGCGGTGATCCGGTCCGAGTCCTCTGCGGTCGTCTTGTTGAGATCGGCGATGGTCCGGGACTGTGTTTCCATTTTGGCGCAAATCCGGTCCGTGTCCTCCGCCAGCCGGGCGAGTCCCTCGGTCAGGGCGGCCTGTTTTTCGCTCAGGCTTGTGGTGATATTATTCAGGCTATCTTCCGCGGATTGGCAATTCCCGGTCAGTTCATCGGACAGATTATTCAGGTTGGCGCCGATTCTTTCCAGCCGTTCCTCCATCAGCCTTGAGCGTTCTTCAAGGGTTTTATTCTGGAACGTGATTTCGTTGCTGACCTTTTCGGAATTTTTCCGGGCGGTGTTGGCGATGCTTTCGCTGTCGAATTTCATTTGCTTGAACAGGGTTTCCAGTTCGGTGATATGTTCGGTGACCTCGGCGACAAGGCCGGAAAAGGCCTCCCTTTCCGAAGACAGGGTGCTCTGCAGGGTGGCGGCTTTGGCCTCGGCGTCTGTTGTGACCTCGAACAGGTCGCTGATCTGGCTTTGAAAGCGCTTTTCCAGATTGTCGAGACGTGTCGAGGCAATGTCGCCGGCCGCTTCCACATGCTTGATTTCCTTATGGATTTCGGCGACAATGCTGTTGACCCGGCGCTGGGCCATGTCAAGGGGCGCCAACAGGCCATCCAGGCCATGCGCCAGCGCCGCTCGATGATCCCGCAAAGGGTCGGTGCGCAAATAGACCAGCGCGACCAGCCAGACCAGAATGAGCGGCAGGGACGCCCCGGCCAGCAGGCCGCTGATTTCATAAAGCGGCATTCTGTCCAAAGTTTTTCCCGAGCCCACAAACCACCAGATGCAGGCGCCGATCCAGAGCAAACTCAAAATACCCGATGTCGCCAGCGGCCAGAAACGCCTGAACCACGCCCGCCCGGCCGCCTCTTCGGGCAACGGACCCTGGACGGCGTTGCGGGCGGTGGGGAGGTGGGTCACGACTTGGTCTGCGCCGGGTGTCTTGTCAGTCATTTTCGAATGTTCTTTTGCTGTTTCTTCTAAAATAGCCTGTTTCCCAACAGGTTTTGCAGATATAGTATCAGGCGCGGGCGCAGGCAACAAGGAACAAGACCGGTCGGTTAAATATCGATATAATATTCATCTTTTCTTTACCCTGTTTTATTAGGCTTTGACCATAGAGCATATCAGATTAACAAAAATTCAAGGGTAACGGGCAGGTATGAGCCAAATTGATTTAAGCCGGGTAAGTATTTTGGTGGTGGAAGACAGTCAGTTCATTCGGTCACTCATTGTTAACAGTCTGCGCGCCATGGGGGTCGGCGCCATTAAATCGGTCGATGATGGGGCGGAGGCGATTGAATTTATCAAGCTGGTGGACAGTAACCCGATGAAAGCGGGGATGATGGAGATTGATATCATCATCTCGGACTGGGAAATGTCGCCGGTGAACGGCATGATGCTGCTGCGCTGGATCCGGCGGCACAAGGACAGTCCGGACCGTTTTATCCCCTTTATGATGCTGACCGGTTATTCCGAACCAAAACGGGTTGAGGAAGCCCGCGCCATGGGCGTCAATGAATTTATGTCAAAACCTTTCACCGTCAACGCCTTGGCGGAAAAGCTGTTTTCCATCATCCACAAACCCCGCCAGTTTGTCCATACGGCGACCTATTTCGGACCGGACCGCCGAAGACAGGCTATCCCGATCGAGGGGGAGGACCGTCGGGTGCTGAATTACAACAGTCCGGAAGTGGAGGTGGTCGGTGGCTAAAATAAAAGTCAGATACTATCGAAGGAAAAACAAGCTGCGGGAGAAGACCCTCGGGCTCGCCCCGATGAATGGTGATGATGTTGCCTTCGATGAGGAACTTTTGGCGCAGGCCGCCGCCGCGCTGGAGGAAATGTCCGAAGACTATCCGGACTGGGTTTCGGGCCTGATCGCCAAACTGGCCGAAGTGCATCGGCGGTGCGTTGACACGCCGGAAAGCCGTCACAACAGTTTTGAACAGCTTCACGCCATCGCCCATGACATGCGGGGGCAGGGCGGCACCTTTGGCTATCCGTTGATTTCAGATTTTGCCGACGGGTTATATGATTTCACCGTGGCCACCACCAGCACATCGGATAATCATGTCGAGATCATCAAGGCGCATATCGACGCCATGCGGGTCGTGATCAGTGAACGGATCAGCGGGGACGGCGGTGATATGGGCAAGGAACTGAAGGCCAGCCTTGATGCGGCGATCAAGAAATATACCAAAAAAAAGGGCGAAGACGCCGCCTGAGATGATCAGGGGGCGGACCAGCCCCCGAGGCTTGACCCTATTGTTTGCGGCTGAGTTCCTTCATGGCGTCTTCCAGGCCATGGATGGTGAGAGGGTACATCTTGTCATTCATCAGCTGGCGGATCAGGGAAATGGAATGGGTGTAATTCCAATGGGCTTCCTGGACCGGGTTTAACCAGATGGCGCTTTGATAGACTTCCAGGACCCGGCGCATCCAGACTTCGCCGCTTTCCTCATTCCAATGTTCGACGCTGCCGCCGGGATAGACGATCTCATAGGGCGACATGGAGGCGTCGCCGACAAAAATCACCTTATAGTCATGGGGATATTTATGCAGGATGTCATAGGTATTGATCCGGTTCTGATGGCGGCGGCTGTTGTCCCGCCAGACGCCCTCATAGAGGCAGTTATGGAAATAGAAATATTCCATATGCTTGAATTCGCTGCGGGCGGCGGAAAACAGTTCCTCGCACAGCTTGATATGGGGGTCCATGGAGCCGCCGACATCAAAGAAGATCAATACCTTGATCGCGTTATGGCGCTCCGGCACCATTTTGATGTCCAGCCAGCCCTGCTTGGCGGTGGAGCGGATGGTGTCATCGAGATCCAGTTCCTCGGCCGCGCCCTGGCGGGCGAAATTGCGCAGACGTTTGAGGGCGACCTTGATGTTGCGGGTGCCGAGTTCGACATTGTCATCAAGATTGCGGAATTCCCGCTTGTCCCAGACCTTGACCGCGCGGCGGTGGCGGCTTTCCTTCTGACCGATGCGCACCCCTTCCGGATTATAGCCGTAGGCGCCGAAGGGCGAAGTGCCGGCGGTGCCGATCCATTTGCTGCCGCCCTGGTGGCGCTCTTTCTGTTCCTCCAGGCGCTTTTTCAGGGTTTCCATCAGCTTGTCCCAGTCGCCCATGCCTTCGATCTCGGCCATTTCTTCGGGCGTGAGGAATTTCTCCGCCAGTTTTTTCAGCCATTCCTCGGGGATTTCGGCCGTCAGGTCTTCGGCTTCCGGCGCCTCCAGCCCCTTGAAACAATGGCCGAAAACCTGATCAAACTTGTCCAGGTTGCTTTCGTTCTTGACCAGGGTCGCCCGGCTGAGATAATAAAAATCATCAATTGAATGGTTGGCAATTCCCGCCTGCATCCCTTCGAGCAACGTCAGATATTCCCGTAAGGATACGGGAACGCCGTGGTCACGCAAGGTAAGGAAGAAATTGGTAAACATGCGTTTTCCTTCAGGGATCTAGCGCTGTTCGCGCCGGTTCATGAAGGCGAGCCGTTCCAGCATATGAACGTCCTGTTCATTCTTCAGCAGCGCGCCATGCAAAGGCGGGATCAGTTTTTTCGGATCGCGGCTCTTGAGCACATCCAGCGGCATATCTTCGACCATCAGCAGCTTCAGCCAGTCGAGCAATTCGGATGTGGACGGTTTTTTCTTCAGGCCGGGCACCTCCCGGACGTCATAAAACAGGTTCAACGCCTCCCGCACCAGCATATTCTGAATATCGGGAAAATGGACATTGATGATGTCAACCATGGTTTCCTTGTCGGGGAATTTGATGTAATGGAAGAAACAACGCCGCAGGAAGGCGTCGGGCAGCTCCTTTTCATTGTTGCTGGTGATGATCACCAGCGGCCGATTGGCCGCCCTGATGGTTTCGCCGGTCTCATAGACGTTGAACTCCATCCGGTCCAGTTCCTGCAGCAGGTCATTGGGGAATTCGATGTCGGCCTTGTCGACCTCGTCAATCAGCAGGATCGGGCTTTCATCGGCGATAAAAGCTTCCCACAGTTTGCCCTTGTTGATGTAATTCTTGATGTCATGCACCTTGGCGTCGCCGAGCTGGGAATCGCGCAGCCGGGACACCGCGTCATATTCATAGAGGCCCTGCTGCGCCTTGGTCGTGGATTTGATATGCCATTCCAGCAGGTTCTTGTTCATCGCCTTCGCCACTTCATGGGCGAGGACGGTTTTGCCGGTACCGGGCTCGCCCTTGATCAGGAGCGGGCGTTGCAAGGTTGCTGCGGCATTGACGGCAACCATCAGGTCCGGGGTCGCCACATAAGTATCTGTACCAGTAAATTTCATAACCAAACATCCGTTTTATTTTGCTGTCCACAGGGTACTGCAGTGTAGCAAAATCGTCAAAGGGTTTTCGGACGGGTACGGCAAATCAGTTTTTGGATGCTTTGAGTTTCCGCAGCCAGGGAAGAAATTCCTCTTCCGTGAAAATCGGAAAAAAGTCCGGCCATGTCATATCTGTCGGTTTAATGGTGTTCCGGGCCTTTTTAAATATGGGGATACCGTGCTTATCGCCAAAGCTGTACCACGGCCGCCGGGGATTTAACCACCAGGCCGTGCAGCCCGAGGTGGCCGCCAGGGGCAGGGGCGTGGTCGCCGGCCCCATCACCAAGTCAAGGTTTTTCATCAGCGCCGCAGTGCCTTCAAAATCATCCTTGAGATCGAGGTCCTCGAACTGGTGAATTTTCAGACCGGTCTTTGCTTCGAACTGCCGTATTTCCTCCTGACAGTCGCCATATTGCACATTGATAAAATTGACACCGTCGCATTTTAATAGCGGGGCCCAGTCATCAAGGCCGGAATAGTTTTCCTTGCGCCGGGCCAGTAAAAGTCCGCTGCGCCAGCATAGGCCAACATTAATGTCGTGGGGCAGAGTGGATAATTTGTCCTTCCAAAAACGAATCTTGTCTTTCGCGGGCGCCAGAATGCCTGAACTCATGTCTGGAATATCCTCAACGGAACGCCAGCGATAGCGCATCAGTTCCGTATAAAGGCACATATAATCAACCTCTTCGGGCTTTACGCCTTCATACATCCTGACCTTGTAGCCCAGTTCATGCTGCCCGGAAATATAGGGCAAAACCGTGGCGTCCCGGAAACTATTCCGAAACAGGTCCACCAGCCGGGGATCACAGCCGATAATCACATGTTTTGCCTCCTTGATAACCGACGGATAAAGGCCACACATCAATATTTCATCACCAACACCCTGTTCCGCACCAATTAAAATTGTCTTGCCCTTCAGATCCTGCCCGGTCCATTTCTCAATATTATAGGGCATAAAGACGGAATTGGCGTCAGAAACATGGTTGTGCCAGGCCAGCGCTTTAAAGGCGTCGTCAAATTTGCCGATATTATAACTGCAGTGGGCCAGGCCCCGTTGAGCCATAAAGGAGGCGGAGTCAAGTTTCACGGCCTTATGGGCAAATTCCCAAGCCTTTTCATACAAACCCAAATTGGCATAGACAAGACAAAGGTTGTTGACAACGTTTGGTGTTGACGGGGCAAGCCGGTAGGCTTCCTCATAGAAAGGCTGAGCGGCGGGATAGCCGTCACGGAAGGAAACGCTGGCCCCGATCGAATTCCATAAAAACGGATTATCCGGATAAATGGGGATGATCTGTTGCAGCATATCGATTGATTGGTCAAGCTGGCCGGCTTCGCGCATGGCGGAAGCAAGATTATTGTAGCCCAGCGGATCCTCCGGCTTAAGCTGGCAATAGATGGTATAGAATTTTACCGCCAGATCATATAAATCCATTTGCAGACAGGCATTGCCAAGACTATCGCAAATACTTGGATTCTCGGCATTTTGATCAAGGGCGTGTTCCATCATGGATATGGCCTTGGTCTTCATGCCAAGCTGAAACAGACAGCGCGCCATGTTAACCAGAGTGTTCGGCTGGTAATTTTTATAGTCCAATGCCTTGGAGAAATATTTGAGCGCCGACGTATATTCATTCTTTTCGAAATGACGGGCGCCCCGTTTTACCAGTTTGTCGTATTGGCTTCTGGTTTTCGGGGACGGAATGTCGGAACTGTTTTTGGCCATCTATCAATTACCTTAATACGGGAACTTTACGTAAAACTCGGGGTGATTTTACATGTTGTTTCAGTTTATGCATGAAAATATTGCATGTTTTTTCATTTTACGATTATAGTTAATCTCAAGTTGGTTCATATTTTATTAACACAAAATTTGAGATAATGACCACGTTTCGATGATGTGGTAAGGTCATCACTCAGGCAGGTAAAAAGAAATGGCGTTAAAGTTATCACTAAAACCGGGAGAAAAAATTGTCGTTAACGGGGCGGTTATCGTTAACGGGGATCGCAGATCAACATTGATATTGCAGAATAAGGCGTCGCTTCTGCGGGAGAAGGATATCCTGCTGGCGGAGGATGTGGATACGCCGGTCAAACATATCTATTTTCCGATTATGCTGATGTATATGGATGAAAAGGGATTCAACAAATATCACGAACAATATGTGTTGCGGATGACCGAGCTGTTAAGCGTTATCGAAGATCCCGCCGCAAAGGCCGTATGCGTCGCCATCAGCAAGGATGTTATGGACGGCGAATATTATAAGGCCCTGTTAAAATGTAAAAAGATGTTCGAGTATGAAAAGGAGAGGCTGAATTATGTCCCTGAAGGCGTATCAGACAACCCAGCAGGCCAATGAAACTTCAAGTCAGACAGAATATCGACTGTTTTCAGATGTCACACGGGCGTTGATGGCGGCGAAGGGCCTCGCGACCCTCGACAGTAAATTGCATGACGCATTGCATTGGAACCGGCAATTATGGTCGACCCTGGCGACGGATTGCGCCGTCGAAGGCAATATGCTGCCAAAACAGTTGCGCGCCTCGATTATTTCCATTTCCATTTGGGTTGGCAAATACAGCTCGCAGGTCGCCCTGGGCCAGGAAGACATTCAGGGCCTGATTGACATCAATAAAAATATCATGGAAGGGCTGGCGGCCCAGGCGCAAAATAATGTAGCGGAAGCGACCGGCAATCCGGTTGCCACAGGGCAGAATTTCTCCGTTTAATTCATTAATATTTCCAGAATCGAAGAGGTAATTATGGTTAATAATTCGTTAACCATAATTTTCATGGAAGTATAACGTTATGATTTCGAATGAAGAATCTCTTCGCGTTTAAAAATTAAATCTTGTTAACTTTTCTTTAATGGATTACAACCTATTCTTGACGCGTCAGTTAAATCGCCAGAATGGCATCAGTATCACCAAGGCTGACGTGAGTGGGTTTCGGCCCAAAGCGGAGCAAAATGCTCCTTAAGTATAGTACTCTCAGAATGGAGAATATCTTATGGCTTTTTCAGTCAATACAAACGCAGGCGCTCTCTTCGCGCTGCAATCTCTCAACAAAACCAATCGTCAACTGGATGTTACACAAGGCCGGATTAATACCGGCTTGAAAGTTGCGTCCGCCAAAGACAATGCCGCCGTTTTCGCCATTGCCCAGGGGCAACGGGCTGATCTGGCTGGTTTGGGACAGGTAAAATCATCTCTGGATCGCGCCTCCAGTTCCATTAACGTGGCCCTTGCCGCGACCGAAGCTGTTTCTGACCTTTTGACCCAGTTGAAAGAGAAGGCGACAGCCGCGACCGACCCCGGGGCGGACGCCGCCTCGCGGACAGCCTATAATGATGAATTCAAGAATCTGGTTGCTCAGATTGATACGGTTGTCAACAACGCTGAATTCAACGGCGTGAATGCGGTGAAGGCTTCGGGTAATGCTATTGCGGCTCTGACTGCCTTGCCGGACGGTGCAAATACAGCCGGCGCCTATTCCATCACTATTGCCGCAACGGATCTTTCCGCCAGTACTGGCCTTGGACTTGCGTCCACCGTTACTGTTTCAACTGCCGCGAAGGCGTCTTCAGCTCTTGCGCTGATTACAACTGCTGAAACAACGGTCAATGGCATGCTGTCCAAGCTTGGCGCTGGCGCCAAACGGGTCGACATTCAGCGGGATTTCACCGACAAGCTTTCTGATGCTATCGAAGTTGGCATCGGGAGTCTGGTCGATGCTGACCTGGCGCGTGAAAGCGCGAATCTGCAGTCACTGCAGGTCCGTCAGCAGCTTGGTCTGCAGGCATTGTCAATTGCGAACCAGGCGCCTGGTTCCGTATTGTCACTGTTCAGATAATAGTGCGACATATTTTTGGTGGGGGCGTCTTTGGCGGCTCCACCAAAAGCTCACATATTTTTTATTGAATTTGTTTTTCTAATTTGTTTTAGTAGTTTGGCGTTATAACAGTTATGTGTATTTTTGAACGAATGGATGGGTACATATAGAGGTTGAATATGGTAGACGGAATTAACATAAAAAGTCCGTTGTTACCTGCTACCGTTGAAGCTCGTGACGCTGAGTCACAAAAGAAATTTGTGTCGAGTGATGCAAAGCAGACTCAGCCCGACAAGGGAGCTGACTCGATAAAAGGCAATAACAAGACGATTGAAATTTCCTCAGTCATTGGAAGGGCTGCGGCAAGGCGTTTTGACATGCTGAGTTCAGGCAGTGTTTCCAAGATACTGGAAGTTGCCGAAAAACTGATCGAAGCCAGCTTGCCGAGCAAGCCCCCGGGGACGCGGCTACGGATTGGCTTGGACGATGCGTCGGGCCGGTTTATTTATCAGGGAATTGATATTCAGACCGGTGACGTGGTGACCCAGTATCCTGCGGATGAAATTCTCAAATTTGTCGCCTTTGCCCGTGAACAGCAGAGCGTCGAAGGGATCGTCCTCGACGAAGAAGCCTGACGGTTTTCACCAATGACAGTTATGTTTCAAGGTCTGTATCGTTTGATGCAGGCCTTTTTTACAGGGTGATATTTTTTGTAGCCCTGTCCGGTTTTTCCTTTTGCGGCGGGGCAGGCGCACCGCTGGCGCGGAAAGAAAGGGGTGAATTAAATTATTTTATCTATATACTATAATCATGGTTAACGCGGTGACGGGGCGCGGGCAGGCAAGGCCGGTTCCCGACCTCTTGCCGGAGACGTGATTTGATGCGCGGTGTGGCCGGATGTGATGCATGTGTCGTTCGGAACCGCGAGGTCAGCCCGTATATCCGGATCGCAATCCGCTCTATGGCTTTGAAGAAATTATGACGGTTGATGGTGCGAAATTCCTTCCCTGCGGGCGACAGTATATTGATGATGATGATATTGAAGCTGTTGTCGAAGTCCTGCGCGGCGACTGGCTGACGACCGGACCTGCAGTCCATAAATTCGAAACATTGTTTTCCCGGACTGTCGATGCGGACTATGTTGCGTCCTGCTCAAGTGGCGCGGCGGCGCGTCATCTGGCCTGTATGGCGCTGGGTCTCGGCCCGCAGGACCGGGTTATCGTCCCCGCGATCAGTTTTATCGCCACCGCTAACGCCGCCGCCTATTGCGGGGCGGATATAATCTTTGCCGATGTGGACCCGGATACGGGATTATTGACGGCCGAAAATGTGCTGAATAGCATCAAAGGCCTGACCCGCAAGGAATTGAAATCAGTCAAAGCCATTGTGCCGGTCAATCTTTTCGGGCAGGTGGCGGAGATCGAGGCGATCCGTGAAATCGCCGATCAGTATGGCTGGAAACTGATCATCGACAGTTGTCATGCGCTGGGCGCGACTTACAGAACCCGGGCCGGCCAGCCGCAAACCGTGGGAGATTGCCATTTTTCGGATATGGAGGTTTTTTCCTTCAGCCCGATGAATGTCATGACCCTGGGCGAGGGCGGGGCCGTGACCACCAATGACGAACTGATTTATGACCGGCTTTGTCTTTTGCGCAATCAGGGCATGCAGCGGGATCCTGAGAAATGGGTCAGGGAATGTGACGGCAAGATCCCGCCGCCCTGGTATTACGAAATGCAGTTGCTGGGTTATAACTATCGGCAAAGCGATATTCACAGCGCCCTTGGGCTCAGCCAGTTGAAAAAACTGCCCGGCTTCATTGCGCAAAGAGACCGCCTGGCGGCAAAATATGATGCGCTTCTGGCGGGAGTGTCACCGCATATCCGCCCTCTGGAAAGGGTTGAAAACTGTTCGGCGGTCAGGCGCCTGTATCCGGCGCTGATTGATTTTGAGGCGCTGGGCGAGGACCGGACCATATTCATCAACCAGCTTGCGGTCCGCAATGTCGGGGTGCAGGTATATTATATGCCCGCCTACAGCCATCCGTTTTATGTTGGCAACTACGGCCCGATCAGCCGCCCCGGGGCGGAACGCTTTTATCAGCGGATCTTGTGCCTGCCCCTGCATGCTTCTATGACCGAGGATGATGTAGTTCATGTGGTGGATCAGATCAGGGATATTCTGGGGATGCTGGCCGCCAGGGGGAAAAAAGCCGCCAGTTCCTAGCCAAATATGCTCAGGATTGATTGCGGCGCCTGATTGGCGATCGACAGGGCCTGAACGCCAAGCTGTTGCTTGACCTGCAAAGCCTGAAGATTGGCGCTTTCCTTCGCCATATTGGCGTCGACCAGATTGCCGATGCCGATCTCGATGGTGTCGGATATCTTGTCGGCGAAAATCCGCTGGGCTTCCAGTGATTTCGCCCCCGCGCCGAACTTGGTGAGCACGGCGCTGACCGCGGTCAGGGAATTGGAGATATTGCCAACCGCCGTCGCCGCGAGCGCCTGGGTCGAGATGGTCTGGGTCGCCGTGACGATGACATTGCCGCCGCCCAGGGTCAGATTCTGATGGGCGATGGAGATGGTCTGGCTGGCGCCCGGGTTGGTGATCGCGACGATCGAGTCGGCGCCGCCGTCAATCAAATTGGCGCCATTGAATTCGGCGTTGGCGACGATGGTTGTGACCTGATCCCGCAGAGCCTGGAAATCCTCGTTCAGGGCTGTCCGGCTGGTGTCGTCAAGGCCGCTATCGGCCGCCGCAACGGCCTTTTCCTTCATTTCGATCAGCAGATCCGATATGGAGCCGGCCGCCGCCAGCGCGATGTCGGTTGTGCTGATGGAGCGGTCGAGGCTTTGCTTGACCGCGTTATAGCCGCGCAGGTCGGCGCGCAGCTTCTGAGCGATTGAATATACCGCCGCATTATCCTTGGCCGATGAAATCTTCAAGCCTGTATTAATATTGGTCTGTGTCCGTTCCAGATCCCGTGTCGTGTTATTCAAATTCAGCAGGGCCGACAGGGCGCTGGCGTTTGTATTCACTGAGAAAGCCATTCCGCTCTCCTTCCGTTTGTTGCATTCTGAACCGTAATATCCAGAAGATAGGATATATCGCTCTTATGGAAATGCAAAAGGCGTGCCAGTTTTATTTCTGGGTAACATATTGAAATATATATGAAATATTTTAACTTTATTCTTATGTTCTTGGGAAGGGGAAGAATCTGCCGCCGGATGGGCAAAGCTTGCAGTATGAGAAAAAGATCGCGGGATAAATAAAATAAGGAGCCGAGGCTCCTTAACCGGTTGAGGGAATTGGGTGGTTTTTCCGCTTTAAATGGTTTGATTCAAGGTAATTGAGGTGGGGGTTCTGGTGGCGGATTTCGATCCGTCGGCGCCATAACGGCTGGTCTGATTCTGGTTTTTGATCACCTCATTGCCAATGGCGGCGATCATATTCTCGGAGATTTTCTTCAATGCCTGGATCAACCGCGTATGCTGTGTCAGGACAGACTGAAACAGCCGGGATTCCTGTTTCAGGGCCCGTATGGCTTCGCCGTTGCCGATGGCCTGCAGGCCGCCCCGGGCGTTTATATCCGACATTTCCTTGTTATAGGCGGCCAGAAGCTGGTTTTTCAGGGGGAGCAGTTTCTCCAGTTCCTTGGGGCGTCTGGTCTTCAACAGATCTATTTCCTCGGAAATGACTCCGGTTAATTCCCGTATTGTTTCAATCAGCGGCAAAAGGCTGTTGGCTCCGGTTTGTGAATTATTTGTCATGGGAACTGTCGACTTCCTGTGTTTTCAAGATTTCCCGATAGACGGAATCGGAAAGCCCGATCCCACCGTTTCGCGCGATCTGGGTGGCGATTTCCTCATTCAGGACATCGCGGAAAACCTCCTCGCTGTGGCCCCCGCCGAAGGGCCCGTCGCTTTTCATGCCCAGCGACATGCTTTTCAGGATCTGCGACAGGAAGACGGCTTCAAAGCTGTCGGCGGTCTCGCGGGCTTTTTTCTCAAAGGGCGTGGTCGGCTTCGCGGGTTTGTTCTGGGCTGCGGTCTGGGCCTGAGACGCAATATTGAGGAATTTCATATCCATCACATAACCTCAATCTCTGCATGGAGGGCGCCGGATACTTTCAGGGCCTGAAGAATGGCGATCATGTCGCGGGGCCCGATGCCGAGGGCATTCAGGCCGTCAACAAGCTCCTGCAAATTAACCCCGGGTTTCAGGAGGGCGAATTTTTTGCCCTGCTGGTCCTCGATATCAACTTCAGTGCGCGGCACCACGGTCGTATCCCCGGTCGCCAACGGATTCGGCTGGGAAACCTGCGGCGTTTCGGTCACCCGGATGGTCAGATTGCCCTGGGCGATGGCGACTTCGCTGACCCGGACCTCATGGCCGATGACAATAATGCCGGATCTTTCATCGACAACGACGCGGGCTTTCTGGTCAGGCTGGACATAGAGCTGTTCAATATCGGTCATCAGATCAACCATATTGTTGACATAACTGTCGGGTTTGATGACCAGAACCGTCGCCGGATCGAGCGCCATGGCGGTTTTGGCGCCCATCTCCTTATTGATTGTGCGGGCAATACGTCGCGACGTCGTGAAGTCGGGATTGCGCAGGGAAAGATGAATATCCCTTTTTGTCAGCATGGAATAATTGACTTCCTTTTCGACGATGCCGCCGTTGGGAATGCGCCCGGCCGTCGGCACGCCCTGGGTGATGCTCTCGGCGGCGCCGCCGGCGGAGAAACCGGAAACCTGTATCGAGCCCTGCGCCACGGCATAGACTTCGCCGTCAGCCCCTTTCAGCGGGGTGACAATCAATGTGCCGCCGCGCAAATTTTCCGCATCGCCGATGGAACTGACGCTGATATCGACCCGGCTGCCGGGCCGGGCGAAGGGCGGCAGGCTTGCGGTAACCATGACCGCGGCGACATTTTCCGCTTTCATGTTGGTTCCCCTGGTGTTGACGCCCAGGCGCTCCAGCATGGCGATAATGCTCTGCTCGGTGAAGGGCGAGTTCCTGAGGGAATCGCCGGTGCCGTTCAGGCCGACCACAAGGCCGTATCCGACCAACTGGTTTTCCCGCACCCCTTCAATGGACACCAGATCCTTGATGCGGGACGCGGCCTGCGCCGGCAGAATAGGGCCCGGACTGACCAGAACCATCAGAAGAAGGCCGAGGATCGCCCGGGCAAGACGCAGTGCGCGGAGGTGTGACTTCTGTTGCAGAGACTTTTGCCGCATATTTATTCCGTTTCAGAAAAATTATATATTTACTTAATCAGAACTATGCGAATTCCGTGCCAATTGCATTGTTTTGGAGGGGAGCCTTAACGTGCTGTTATCAAAAGATTTTTATGGCCGAAAATAAGGCTGTTATTCTCAGCTTAGCCGGGCTGTGAAATTTTTACCCTTCGTGCGGCAAGCCTTGCCGGGTAAAAAAACGGGCCGGGTTGTCATTGTAAACTATGAACTGCGGCCCCGTTCTGTTATTTATGAATTTACGATCTAATCAATGAGGCCAGTATGGAAATCAAAGGACCGGGACGCATAACGACCCCTGGGATATCCCGCAAGGGAAAGAAGAAAGCTTCCGCCAGGGCGGAATTCAGCAAAAGCCTTTCACCGGAGGAGACGAGTTCGGCGACGCCGCCCAGCGGAACCTCTCCGCTGACCGCCGTGAGTTCCCTGCTGTCCCTGCAGGAAATGCCGACCAGCAGCGAGGGGCGCTCCAAAGGCCTGGCGCGGGCGGAAGACCTGCTTCAGCATCTGGAGATGATCCGTCACGGCCTGCTGGCCGGTCAGATCCCCAAACATAAACTGAAGGATGTGGTCGCCGCCGTCTCGCGGGAGCAGGAACGGACGGACGACCCGGCTCTGGGCGAAATTCTGAACGATGTGGAATTGCGAGTAAAAGTTGAACTGGCCAAACTTGAAATGCTCGGCTGAGCCGCCAGGGGCAGGGGGCGTTTCAATAAAATAAAAGGCGAAATTTAATAAAATAAAATACCCAAATGGCGAGAATTCTGCTAAATGGACAAAGCTGATTTTTTGGCTTGAATTGTCATGTTGAGTTGAGTAATTTGACACCCAAAAAAAGCGGTTGAATTATTTCAGAGGCCATATAATGGAAATCAAGTTACCAGAGGGATATAAACCTTCAGCAAATGAAGAGTTTATGAACGAGCGGCAGACCGTGTATTTTTACAAAAAACTCCAGGACTGGAAGCAGGAGATTTTGCGTGAATCAAAGGAAACCTTAAATCATCTTCAGGAAGACAGTCAGAAAGAGCCTGACATTGCCGATCGGGCTTCGTCGGAAACGGACTGGTCCATTGAACTCAGGACCCGGGACCGGCAGCGTAAACTGATTACCAAAATCGATGCGGCGATTAATCGCATCAAACGCGGCGAATACGGCTATTGCGAAGTGACCGGCGAACCGATCAGCCTCAAGCGGCTGGACGCCCGCCCGATTGCGACCATGACCCTTGAAGCTCAGGAAGAGCATGAAAAATACGAAAAAGTCCATCGTGACAACTGAAACGGCAGACGCCCGGTTGACATGACGACGGCTGTAAAAAGGACCGCATCTTTCTGATGCGGTCCTTTTCCGTTGTGTGGGATTTCGGCGGATGATGCAAGAATGACCTGCCGGACACAATTTCTGATGAATGAGCAGCGCCCTAGGTCTTGACCCTAGAAAGGGAAAAGGATGTCAAACAGCTGCGTGCCATAGCGGGCCTGCTGGACATCGGTCAGCTGGCCGCGGCCGCCGTAGGATATTCGGGCCTCAGCGATTTGCGTATGCTGGATGGTATTGGTCGAACTGATGTCTTCGGGCCGGATGACGCCCATCACCGTCAGTTCACGGACTTCAAAATTGACCCGGACCTCCTGGCGCCCCTGAACGACCATATTGCCGTTGGGCAGAACCTGGGTGACAACCGCCGCCAGTGTCAGGTTGACTGTTTCGCTGCGGTTGACCTTGCCGGTTCCGACATTGGAGGATGTGCTGCCCATATCGACGAGAGAGGAAGGATCGACCGCATCGGGCAATATTTTGCCGAGCTGGCTTTCAAGGCCGAGAAATTTGGATGCATTGGCGGAATCGGAATTGGCCCGGGTCCGGGTGGTCTGATTGTCGATCTGCGCCTTGTCGTCAATGATGATATTGATGGTCAGAATATCGCCGACCTGGCTGGCCCTCTGGTCCTTGAAGAAGCTCTTTGAACCGACTCGCCACAGGGAATTTTTTCTGTTGGCGTTGTCTGTCGCCGCCTGCTGCCGATATTGGATGGCGCGCTTGGCCGGCTGGGTGTCCTGCGGCACGACGCGAGTCGATTCAATGGGCGCGAGATCCGGCGCCTTGCCGATGTCGCCGATCCTGTCGATGGCGCTGCATCCGGGCAGGAGCAGGCCGACAAGGGCGCTCAGAAAGACGGCCCGTTGCGCTTTTGAGCGATTTTCTGTATCCGTGAACTGGGTCATTTTCTACTTCCTTAACTGAATTACGGTGTTCCGGCCAATTGGGCGATATCGGTCCGGGCGGTCAGGACCTGTACCTGGTTCGGGCCGGTGACGACGGCTTCGATTGTTTTATGGGATTTGGCGTTCATGACCCGGATAATGTCACCCCGGCCGCCGTTTTCAACCGCCTTGCCGATGGCGGTCAGGGTGATCTTGCCGGATTTGAACAGGATGGTGACCGGTTTGCCGCGGCTGATGATCTGCGGGCGCTGCAGGTCGCTCAGCTTGATCGGGGTCGCCGTATTCAGGCCGCGCCTCGGGGTCATGCCGACAAGCTGATCCTTGTCGCGGATAATATTGCGGCCGATGCGCAGGGTCGGCATGGACATCCAGCCGATGTCGCGGGCCCGGATCGCCTGTCCCGGCAGAATGGTCCGGTTCAGGGTGGGCACATAACTTTCGGCATAGGTGCGGCCGCGAATGGTTGCGGTTGCCGTTTTATCGTCCTCCACGGGCAGGGATGCGGTGGCGACAAAGCTTCTGGTTCGGGCCGAATAGGTCAGGGCGGAAATGGTAATATCGCCCAGGGACGCGTCTTCGGGCAGGTAGATCGCGGCGTTCTGATTGTCAAGGGAGACGCCCTGTTTGCGGCTGTCCGGATAGGCTTCGGCGAGTTTTTTTTCGATCAAAGGCTTCAGGTCGGCGAACTTGACGCTCTGCCCCGCGCGCAGCACCGTAACATGCTGAACGGCGCGGCTGTTCCGCCAATAGACATTATGCTGGCGGGTGAGGTTGGCCAGATAACGGGTGGATATGGTGGTTCTTTTTCCCGGCGCCGGCGCATTCATCACCCAGATGTCATGGCCCGTATCCAGATTGTCGAACAGGTCGCCCAATGTCACCGTCGATTTGCTGACGGTTGCGGATGACTTGACTTCGGCGAGGGCGAAGGCGTCCGGTGTTCCGGCGGTCCAGCCGAGGATCAGGATGAATAGTCCGCTGTATATCAAGCGTATCATGGCGTTATCCTTATCTCAGGTTCGATGTCACACTCATCATTTCATCGGCGGTGCTGATGACCTTGCTGTTCATTTCATAGGCCCGCTGCGCGGTGATCAGGGAGGTGACTTCCGAGACGGAATTGACGTTGGAGTTTTCCAGAAAATTCTGCAGGATCGAGCCGAAGCCCGGGGTGTTGGGCACCCCGACAATGGCGGCGCCCGATGCCGGCGTTTCCAGGAACTGATTGTCGCCGACGGCTTCCAGCCCGGCCGGGTTGGGGAAGGAAACCAGTTCCAGCCGACCCAGGTTGCTCGGATCGATCTGCCCTTCCAGTTTGACCAAAACCTCGCCCTCCGGATTAATGGAAATATCCACCGTTTCCTGAGGGATGGTCAGGCCCGGGCCGACGACATAGCCCTCCATGGTGACAATCTGGCCGGTCGGGCCCAGTTGGAACGAGCCGGCGCGGGTATAGGCGTCATCGCCGTTGGGCAGAATGACCCGGAAATAGCCACGCCCGTTGATGGCGAGATCAAGGGGATTTTCCGTGCCGACGACCGCGCCCTGTTCGGTGATCCGGTAGACCCCGCCGGTCTTGACGCCGACGCCGACCTGAATCCCGGTCGGAATGACGGTGCCGGTATCGGAAGAGGCGGCCCCGACACGTTCGATATTCTGATAGAGCAGGTCCTGGAACTCCGCCCGCTGTCGTTTGAAGCCGGTGGTGTTCATATTGGCGATGTTATTGGAAATCACTTCCACATTAAGTTGTTGGGCAATCATGCCGGTGGCGGCGATACTGAGTGCTTTCATGACGTTTGTCCTGTAATTTTAATGGCGGTTCCCGTTATCCGACCTTGGCGAGCTGGTTGATGGCCTTGCTCTGCGTATTCTGGAGGTTTTCCAAAACCTTGGCGGTCTGGATATAGGAACGGCTGACATCTATCATTCGGGTGATTTCAATGATCGGCTGAACATTTGAGGATTCGGTCACGCCCTGAATGATCTTGAAATCCGTGGCGGCTTGTATCGGTTCGTCCGTATTGAACATATTGTCGCCGATTTTTTTCAGTTTCGAGGTGTCGCCAATGGTGACGACATTCAATTTCGCAATCTGCCCTGTTGACGGGGAGGAAACCGTGCCGTCCACAGCAATTTTGAAATCTGTTATGTTGGGCGGCAATTGAATGGCTTTGCCGGACACATCCATGATTTCCTGACCGGTGGAGGTAATCAAGGTGGAATCGTCAGACAGGGCCAGGTGTCCGTTTCGGGTATAGGCCATCTCGCCATTCCCCCGCTTGACCTGAAACATGCCGTCGCCGCTCAGGGCGATGTCAAAAATATTGCCGGTGGTTTCATATGTCCCGTCGGTCATGTTACGGCCGACGCCATAATCCTGCACAAAGGAAATCTGGCGCAGGTTTTTCGGCAAACTGCCGTCCGTCTCCGACAGATATTGCCGGAAGATGACGCTTTCCCGCTTAAAGGCGGTCGTGCTCATATTGGCGATATTATTGGCGATAATATCCATCTGGCGCCGCTTGGCGACCTGATGCGAAAGTGCGATTGATACTGTTGTGTCCATCTTGGGTCCTTCTGGTCCGTTCGATTTATCCCGATCGTTACGATGCATAAGCCGTGCCAGTTGATGAAAAGTTGTAAAAACAAAGGGTTACCCAGAAGGCGGGATGATATAAACCTTCGGCGGGCATAGTTTACCGGGTAATATTTACCTCTCTTGCGCCGCAAGTTTCCCGGCCCCGGGACGGAGTTCCATGTTTCATTTTGGGAATCTAGCTGTTATATTAACCATGATCTATTGATGAGGAATGCGCGGGGATGGAAAAATTTCCTAACGACTTATTAATATTCGCGATTTACAGTTGCGGGACGCCTCAGCAGTTTTAGGCCACTTATACAGGACAGGGTTATATTGATTTAATGAGTGATGAACAGAATATCGAAGCGGAAGATGACCTCGCGGACGGCCTGGAACAGAAAAAAACCAGCGGCAAGAAAATTATCATAATTGCCGCGGCGGCCCTGCTGGTGCTCGCCCTCGGCGGGGGAGCCGGCTTTTTCTTCCTGTCGGGCGGAGATGAAACAGCGATGCAGGCTTCTGATCTGGAGAATAGCGGGCAGGAAGCCGGACTGGCGGCGGAAGAATCAACGGACGTGTTGTTTCTGGAGCTGGAGCCGATGCTGGTGAATCTGGATACGGCCGGCGGCAAGCCGAAATATCTGAAGCTGACCGTATCGCTGGAAGTGGATCGCCAGACGTCGCTGGACGACCTTAACAAGAAGATGCCGAGAATCATTGATCAGTTCCAGACCTATCTGCGTCAGCTGCGCCTTCAGGATCTGGATGGGTCGGCCGGCATGTTCCGGCTCAAGGAGGAATTGCTGATTAAAGTGAATGAAGCGGTCTATCCCACCCGGGTGAATGACGTTTTGTTCAAGGAAATGCTGGTCAACGGATAATCTGGAATTATGTCGGACGAAGAAGAAATTGATGATGACGCCGTCGCCGCCGAGTGGGAAGCGATGGCCGCAGGCGATATGGAAGAGGCGGATGGTTCCGACCTGACCCTTGAAGGTGACGATGATATGGCGGCGGCGATGGCGGGAACCGACCGGGTGCTGGATCAGACCGAAATCGACAGCCTTCTCGGCTTTGACGGCGAGGATGACGACGTCGGCACCAAATCCGGCATTCAGGCCCTGATCAGCAGCGGCCTGGTCGCCTATGAACGGTTGCCGATGCTGGATATTATCTTTGACCGATATGTCCGGATGATGTCGACCTCGTTGCGCAACTTCACCTCGGACAATTTCGAGGTGTCCATTGATAATATGACGTCAATCCGTTTCGGCGATTATCTGAATTCAATCCCGCTGCCGGCGATGCTGGCGGTGTTCTATGTCGAGGAATGGGACAATTACGGCCTGATCACCATTGACAGCAACCTGATCTATTCCATTGTCGACGCGCTTCTGGGCGGACGGCGGGGGACGGCGCCCATGCGGATCGAAGGCCGGCCCTATACCACCATTGAACATACCCTGGTCGAGGAAATGCTCACGGTCATATTGAAGGACCTGTGCGGCGCCTTTGAGCCGCTAAGCCCGGTGAAATTCAAGCTCGACCGGCTGGAAACCAACCCGAGGTTCGCGACGATCGCCCAGCCGAGCAACGCGGCGCTGCTGATCAAAATGCGCGCCGACATGGAAGACCGCGGCGGGCGGATGGAGCTTGTCCTGCCCTATGCCACCATCGAACCGATTCGCGAATTGCTGCTCCAGCGCTATATGGGGGAGAAATTCGGCCGGGATTCCATTTGGGAAAGCCACCTGATGAAGGAATTATGCCAGACGGATGTGCCGCTGGAGGTGATTCTGGATGAGCAGACGATGACCCTGGGCGAGGTCTTCGGCCTTGAAGTCGGTCAGACGCTGATGCTCAATGCCCAGCCGGACGGAGAAGTGGATATCAGATGTTCCGGCGTTCCCATGATGACGGGCCGCGTCGGAAAACTGGGCCGCCACGTCGCGATCAAGATTGAGAAGCTGAACACCCCGAAAAAAGGCGCTGTCTGATATGGAAATGATTCTTGATATCGTTATCATCATCCTGATCGTGGTTATGATCAGCTATTCGGTATTGCTTAATATCAAGCTTAAGACATTTCGCAATACCCAGAATGAAATGGCGGCGATGATCGGCCAGTTGAACAATGCCATCACCCAGGCCCAGTCCAGCGTCGCGCAATTGAAATCAGCTGCGGTCACCGAGGAAGGGCGGCTGGAAGAACTGATTCAAAAATCCAGACAGATTGCCGATGAACTCGAGATTATCACCCAAAGCGGCTCAAATCTCGCGGACCGGATCGAGCGGGGATTGTTGCCTGATCCGAGAACCACCGGTGATTCCAATAGGTCGTCGTCGGCCGAGGATCGGGAAGATGTCGTTGAAGAAGATGTCGTCGCGGAAGATATTGTCGAAGAAGACAATGAAATGCTGGAAGCCCTGAAACGAACCCGCTAGCCGGGAATTCCGGGGCAGGGCGCAGGGGGCCGTGGCGTACGGCCCCTGTTGAGACAGAATGAAGAAAGCTTAAGGAAAGATTATGACTCGCAAATTTCACTTTTTGCCCCTGGCCATTGTCATGATGTCACTGGTTCTCGGGATAAAGGTTGTTGATTTCTCCTTTGGCATAGAGGCGTCAATCGCCGAGACCGGGTCCCTTGACCAAACAGCTCCTGAGCAGGAGGCCCCGGGCGCGGAGGATCCCGCCGCCGTTTCTGAGCAGAATGGACAGAATCCGGCGGAAACGGACGATGCTGCGGCGGAAAATGGCGTGACCCAGTTGGGCGTCAGCCCGAGCCGCAAGGAAATTGAATATCTGCAAAAGCTTGCGGAGAGACGTCAGGAACTGGCCCGTCGGGCGCGGGAGCTTGATGACCGTGAGAGACTGCTGGAAGCGGTTGAAAAACGCATTGTCGAACGGACGGCGTCCCTGAAGCAGATTGAACAAACCATCGCCGGACTGCTGGCCAAACATGATGAACGGGAAAAGGCCCAGCTTGAAAGTCTGGTCAAGATTTATTCAGCCATGAAACCGAAAGACGCCGCCCAGATTTTCAATAATCTTGAAGAGGGTGTTCTGATCTCTATCGTGGAAAATATGAAAGAGAAGACCATGGGCGCCATTCTGGCGAAAATGGAATTGAACAAGGCCAAGGATCTGACCACCCGTCTCGCAACCCGAAAAAAACTACCCAAAATCGAGGGGTGAAGCAGCCGTTAATCTATTTTCTTCATATATAAACCGGATTTACCAGCCATTAACCCCTGATCTTTATAATGCTCTTCATGAATTACATATTTGCATGTTGATAATAAATATAGAGAGGCCGAAATGCGGTTAAATGTAGTTTCGCTGGAAGACAGGATTGACAGTGTCCGTGAGAAGTTGGGAGAAAAGATCGAGGTCGGGAAAGTATCCTCGGTCGTGGGAGAGGTCATGGGAAGCTTTGACGGGGAATTTGACCTTCATGAAGCGCATTTCCAGGACGAACTGGCGGAATTGTTAAGATATATCGAACAGGCCAAGGCCGACCTTACCCAAATTCAACCGAAACATTTAAGTGAAAATAAAATCCCCGAAGCCAGCGGCCAACTGGACCAGGTTATCGCCACCACCGAAGAGGCGGCGACCAGGATCATGGATGCGGCCGAGGAAATCGCCGAGCTTTCCACGTCGATGGAAGGGGAAATGGCCGAGCGTCTAGAGACCATTTCCACCCATATTTTCGAGGCGTCCAGTTTTCAGGATATTACCGGCCAACGGGTGACCAAGGTTGTCAATACCCTGAAGTATCTTGAGGAAAAACTGGAATCCCTCGCGCACGCCATTGGCGATACGGATTCCCACATCAAGGCGCAGGAAGAAAAGAACGCAACAGATGATCCCGGCGAGGAAGATCTTCTTCACGGCCCCCAATGTCAGGTCACCGGCAATGATCAGGATGATATTGACGCCTTGCTGGCCAGCTTTGATTGATTGTTTGGGTGAATTTGTATAGGCTCGGGGAAATTATGACTAATGTCCGCGGTTGCCCGAGATGAATGAAATTTTAGACAAAAGTGGATTGTTGAATCCAGCACAGGAAAAGACCGGCAAAACCGATGACACGACAGGTATTTTTGTCTCGCTATACCTGATTGTGCTGGCCTTTTTCGTGGTGATGAACTCCATTTCCAATCAGGAACAGAATAAAGTCAACGCGGCGACGGAAAGCGTGACCCGGGCCTTTAAAAATCCTTTTGAACCGGAAGCTGATTTTGTCGATGTCGCGGCAAATGAAAAGGCCCCGACCCCCAATGATGAATTTTATGACCAGATTCAGGGCATCTTCGCCTCTCTGGTGGGCTTTGACGGCAAATTCCCGACCGGGGGCGGCAGCATCGTCAAGGTCAATTTTCGCGCCAGTGACTTGTTTGAACTTGAATCCAGCGCGTTTCGCGATCGCCAGCAGGCGTTTTTACAGCAGTTGACAAATTTTCTCGCCGCCGGCCGGGTCAGCGACAAGCGGGAAATCGATTTTTTAATCTCCACCGGCAAGGCGTTGCCGGCGGGTCCGCGATACTGGGAAGACCTGAATATCCTGCGCGCCGGGGCCTTTGTCGCTAAACTAAAGGAACTGGGCGTGGCCGAAAATCAGCTGTCCGTGGGGGTGGTTCCGGGGCAGGAGGATTTGATCACCCTGACGTTCCGCAGTCGCGAAAGAAAATCGTCACAGCAGAAATTGACCGGCCATAGCGCGGTCAGGCAGACCCTGGCCCCGCAGCAGGCCATCCCGGATCGCCCGGCAAGCCCGGAAAGTCAAGACGCGCTCCCCGGGCCAGATGGGGATAAGTTATGATTCTGGATCTGCATAAAAGCGCCAAAGCAGCGACAAAAGACAGCTGGCTGATTATTTTCGCCGATCTGCTGGCCTTGCTGCTGACGTTTTTTGTCTTGATGTTTTCCATGAATTCGGTACAGGTGTCCAAATGGAAGGCGGTTGTCGAATCCCTGAGTGAAAATCTGAATCCGGAGCGGGCGCGCATTCAGGATGAAGACTGGCATAATATCGAAGCCGCGCTGGTGCCGCAAAAGGAAGCTCTGAGCCTGGCCTATTTAAAGAAAATTTTTGAAGACAAATTGCAATATGATCCGATTCTGCGCCGCAGCAGCGTCAAATTGCAGGATGACCGGCTGGCGATAACCCTGCCGGCGGACCTGATTTTTGAAAAAGGCCAGTCCGAATTTTCCCGTGACGCTCATAAATCCATGCAGGAGCTGGGCGCGGCGCTGCATATGATTCAGAATAAAATAACTGTCGTCGGCCATACGGATCTGGAGCCGACCAGCGGCGCCCGTTATCCGACCAATTGGGAGCTGTCCCTGGTTCGGGCGATTTCGGTCGCCCGCCTGATCAGGCGGGCCGGATATGCCCAGGCCATCGAAACGTATGGCGACGGCCCGTCACGCTTTGATGAGCTTGACGAAAATATCCCGCTTCATGAACGCTATCTGCTGGCCCGCCGGGTCGATGTTTTTATCCATCGGGAAGACCGGGATCAGCGTGAAAATAACGCGGCGGACAACAGGGAGGAACATAATGGCCGCAAGTGACCCCATGCGATACGCCGGCCGCCTGTTCGCCTGGATCGCGGTTTTCTGCCTTGTCCTGTCCGGGGCCGCTTTCGCCCGGACCGCCGACCGGGTCAATGTCCGTTATGCCGATCACCCGACCTTCAGCCGGATTGTTTTCGACTGGCCGGAAATCGTGCCCTATACGCCGGTCTTTTCGGGAGACAGGCTGGAAATCACCTTCGGCAAAAGCAGCATTCCGGACTGGGGCAGCCTGGCGCAAAATCCGCTGGCCCATATGGCGAATCCGGCCCATCGGATCGAGGGCGATAATCTGGTCGTGACCCTGCAGGTGACGAAGCCGGGGCGGCTGAAACATTTCCGGGACGGCGCGAAGATCGCCTTTGATATTATCGGCGATGAACCGGCGTCTTCTGCGCCAGAAACGCAAGATGCAATTGCGCCATCGGCGGAAACGCCGGACCGCGAGGTGATCAGCGCGGCGCCGCCAGAACCGGATGATGCATCGACGCAACAAACGCGGCAAACGGCGGACGACCCGAACAGCCTGCACCTTCAGGTCAGCCGCCGGGGCAATGATATTCGTCTGACTTATCCCTGGCGGGAAAATGTCCTGGCCGCGGCCTTTATCCGGGACAATTATCTCTGGGTGGTGTTTGAAGGCGGCAAGACCGTCGACCAGTCTGATCTGGATCCTTTCATCGGCCAGCGGATATTGACGGCGCGCCAGCTTGATCATCCGTCAATGACCGTTTTGCTGTATCAGGTGACGCCCGGTCAGAATGTCCGGGCCCAGAGGATTGATAGCGAATGGCATATTGATCTGAAGGATTCGCCCTCCGTGCCGACGCGCCCTATCGCAACCGGCCATCAGAGAGCGGATAACGGCCATGGGGAAAATTTCTTTTTTGCCGTGGAGAACAGCGGCGCCGTTTTAACCCTTGAGGATCCGGTGATCGGGGATGAACTGGTGATCGTGCCGGTTGCGGAATCCTCCCAGGGGGTGCTGCGACAGCAGAAATTCAGCCAATTTGAAGCCCTCGCCACGGCGCAGGGCATCGCGGTGCAGATGATTTCCGATAATCTGACGGTCCTGAAATACCGCAATGGCGTCAGCGTCTCGGCCCGGGATGGTCTGGCGATCACCCATAGCCAGCTTTCCCGTAAGCTGGGCATGGCGACCTTCACCGGCGAAGCGGTGGCGGAGGAAGAGGACGCCGGTTTTGTCAAGCTGATTGATTTTTCCGCCTGGGGGCAGGGGCCTTTGAGCGGCGAGGACTTTCACGCCAACAAACATGAATTGCTCTATCAACTGGCCAATTCGACGACAGGGCGGCGTAATGAAATTCGCTGGCGGCTGGCCCGTTTTTATCTGGCCCATGGCCAGAAGACGGATGCTTACGGCGTGCTGAATGTCATGCGGGACGATGATCCGGATTTGCTGGAAAGTCCCGAATTCAGAATGGTGCTGGGCGTCACCAATATTCTGATGCGCCGCTTCGAGGAGGGCGCCCGGCTGCTGAATCACAAGACGCTGATTTCCGAGCAGGAGTCTTTCCTGTGGCGCGCCGTGGCCCATAGCGAGCTGGGCGATGATAAAACAGCCTTTGAGCTGTATGAAAAGGGCGCGGATATTCTGGCGTTGCAGGATACCCATGACCAGATACGCTTTTTGTTCGCGGCGACCCGTTCCGCCTACGCCCTGCATAAAACGGATTTTGTTGAAACTTCCCTGACCCTGTTACAGCAACTGCCCCTGAATGCGGCCCAACTGACAGAGGCGGAATATTGGCGGGCGTTGCTCGAGCGGGATGGCGGCAACCCCCTCAAGGCGGAAGAAAGGCTTCAGGGGATCGTCAAGGCGGGGGTAAGACAGACGGCGGCCCGGGCGAAATTCGATTTGATCAACATGGAATATCAGAATGATGAAATTGACGCCATGGAAGCGATTGACCGGCTTGAAAAGCTGAGGTTCGCCTGGCGCGGCGATGATTTTGAACTGGAATTATTGTCACGGCTTGGCGAAATTTATGTATCGCAGAAAGAATTCAATATCGGTTTGCAGACCCTGAAACTGGCGGTGACTTTTTTTGAGGGATCGCCGAAAACCGCCGCGCTCACCCGCCAGATGAACCGGATTTACAGTGATCTGTTCCTGAATGGCGGGGCGGATGCCCTGGAGCCGGTCAAGGCGGTGGCGCTTTATTCCGAATTTCGCGAGTTGATCCCGCTGGGGGCCGACGGCGACAAGATGACCCGCCGGCTGGCGGATCGGCTGGTGTCCATTGACCTGCTGGAGGAAGCGGCGGATTTGCTGAATTATCAGATCAAATTCCGCCTGAAAGGGGTTGCCCAATCGGTTGTGGCGAGCCGCCTGGCGATGATTTATCTGTTGGATTCCAAGCCCGAGGACGCCCTGGGAATCCTGCGGGCGACACGGGATTCGCAAACGCCGCAGGATATTGAGGACCGGCGCCGGATGATCGAGGCGCGGACCCTGATCGAACTGGGCCGCTTTGAAGAAGCTGAAATATTGCTTGAACCTTACGCGACGGAGGAGGCGGAGAAACTGCGCTCCGACATTTACTGGAAATCGGAAAACTGGGACAAATATGTCAGCCACAGCAACCGGATGCTCGACAACCGTTACCGGGATGAAGCAGACCTCAGCGCCGAAGAGCGGCTGGCCGTTCTCCGGCTGTCGGTCGCCTATGTGATCAATGATGACAAGGCCGGGGTCAAAATCCTGCGCGATCGCTATAAGGCCCATATGGACAACGGGCTTTACGGCGACACCTTTGAAGTGATCACGGCGGAGCGGCAGTTGACGGACCAGAATGTCCGGCGTCTGACCAGATCCATCGCCAGTGTCGCCAAGCTGGAAACCTTCATGGAATCCTATAAACAGGAATTCGCCGACAGTTCGGCCGAGAACGGCGCGGCCCGGAATAATGCAGTTCAGAATTAGCCCGAATTAAAGCTCTGGATCAGACTGCCAGCCACCAGGTGCCAGCCATCGACGAGGACGAAAAAAATCAATTTGAACGGCAGGGAAATCAATACCGGCGGCAGCATCATCATGCCCATCGACATCAGCACCGAGGCCACGACAAGGTCGATGATGATGAAGGGGACAAAAATCAGAAAGCCGATTTCAAAGGCGCGGCGCAATTCACTGATGATGAAGGCCGGGACCAAAATCTGAAACGGGGTGTCGGCCTGGGTCGCCGGGGCCGGCAGCTTGGACAGATCGAGAAACAACAGCAGGTCCTTTTCCCGGACGTGCTTCATCATGAAGCCGTGAAACGGCGCCGTCGTGCGGTCAAAGGCGACCTCCTCGGTGATCTCCTCCGCCACCAGCGGCGCAATGCCCGTATCATAGGCCTGTTTCATGGTCGGGGCCATGATAAAGGCAGTCATGAACAGGGCGAGGCTGATCAGTACCACATTCGGCGGGGTCTGCTGGGTGCCCATGGCGCTGCGCAGCAGGGAAAAGACAATGACGATCCGGGTGAAGGAGGTGACGACAATGATGATCGCCGGCGCCAGACTGAGCACCGTCATCAGCATCAGAAGCTGAACGATGCGGCCGGACAGGGAGCCTTCTTCGCCAAGATTTACGGAAAATTCCTGACCGAAGACCGTCTGGCTGGAGAGAATCAGCAGGAAACCGGTCAGCGACAGGGCCATCAGGCCGAGGGTGGTTTTACCGGGGATGAGCTTGTGCTTTTTCAGAAAATTTATCATGATTTTGATTGTATGGCCTGATGCCCGGTTTTATCGACCGGCGTTTTTATATTCTGTTCAATGACAAGGTCCCGGTCGGCGCCCAGCATAACCAGATGCTCCACATCATCCCGGCGCAGAAGAATCAGCCTTCGTTTGGCGTCAACCGGCAGGATCTCGACGATATTGAGCCGTTTGTCCCGGGTCTTGGCGGAATTGACGGTCACCCGGGCCATCAGGCCAAATCTTTTGGCGACATAGGCCAGCAGGACGATCAGGGCGAGGACAAAAAGCAACGCCACGATAAACTGGAAATAGGCGCCTAGTTCCATGGCGGCCGCTTGCCGGAGAATGGCTTGTTGGTCATGTGATCTCCTCCTCCCTCTCGCATACCCTGTTGTGGTCCTGTTCGCTCAGGCGGATATTTTCCTGATAAAGATAGCTTAATATTTCCGACACCGGCTGCAAGGCCGCAAGCGGAATGAAGCTGTCCACATCAAAGGCGGACAATATTTCCACAAGGTCTTCGTCGGTTCTGACCTTGACATCATTTTCAAAGGCGAGGCGGAGAATTTTCTCGGCATTCTTGCCGCTGCCGCTGGCGGTGATTTTGGGAATGTCCGTCCGCTCGCCCGCCTGCTTCAGGGCAACGGCTTTTGGTCGTCGGCCGGCGTCTTCCTTGTCCGCTGTCATCTGATGTTAACGACTCCCTGTCCCTGTGATTTCATGCCACATGATAATAATCACAGCCGGCCCCGCTTGTCAGCTTAAAATGCAAGTCTCTGGAATTATTTGCCAATCGTTGAAACAGTATATTATCCGACAATCTTAACAGATTGTTAATTTTCCCGCTCCACAATATATAAATTATGGTGTATGATTAACAATATCGTGTATTTTACTAAAACTTTAGCCGCAAAACGTTGTGGCGCGGGTATTTAGGATAAGACTAAAAATGGACCTGAGATCAATTTCACTTTTCAGTTCCCTGAGTCAGAAAATGAACTGGCTGACGGAACGGCAAAAGGTCCTGGCGCAGAATATCGCCAACGCTAACACACCGGGGTATACCCCCAAGGATCTGAAGAAAGTCAGTTTCAAGGCAGCATTGGACCAGACAACAGCGACCGGAGGATTGCGTATGCAGACCACGGACAGCCGTCATATGTCGGGCGCCAGCGCCATGAATGGCGATTATGATATTGAGGTGAAGGACGCCGAATTCAGCATCGGATCTCCGGATGGCAATGCGGTCAACCTGGAAGATGAACTGATCAAGATGTCCGAAACCCAGATGGAATACGCCACGGCGGTCAATATGTACCGTAAGCATGTTTCAATGATCAAAGCGGCCCTTGGCAAGAAATAATGAACGCCGACGGGAAGATATAAGGCAAAAGGAGTAAAGCGATGGATTTGTCCAAAGCGATGATGGTTTCCGCCGCAGGCATGAAATCCCAGGGAACCCGGATGAGGGTCATTTCTGAAAACCTCGCCAATGCGAACTCCGTTGCGCCGGCCCCGGGGGTTGACCCCTACCGGCGCAAGGTGGTGACTTTTGTCAATACGCTGGACGAGGAACTGGGCGTTACCCGGGTCAAGGTCAATAACGTCAGCTTTGATCAATCGGATTTTGGCATGCGCTATGAGCCGGGGCATCCGGCGGCGGATGAGAACGGCTATATCAAGACGCCGAATGTCAACGGCCTTGTGGAGGCCATGGATATGAAACAGTCGCAGCGGAGTTATGAAGCCAACCTCAATTCAATAGAGGTGTCGAAGAATATGATGATGCGGACCATTGATCTTCTGCGGTAGATGGTTCGAGGCCCGGGGCGAAAGGCGGCAGGATATATGGGAAATAAGTCATGACAATCAAAGCGATGGATGCGGCGAACGCCTATGCCAATGTTCTGAAAAACCGCGGCGCCGGTGTCGGGACCGACAAGATCGGTGAAATTTCCGGTATCGGGGCGACACAGGGTGAAGGGGCCGGCGCCTTTTCCGAAGTGCTGAAATCCGCGATCAGCGATACGGCGCAGGCCGTGGGAAAAAGCGAGAGCGCCGGCATCCAGGCCCTGAATAGCAAGGCGGATCTGGTGGACGTGGTGACATCGGTGCAGAATGCGGAAATGGTGCTTGAAACGGTCGTCGCCGTGCGGGACAAGGTCATCGCGGCCTATCAGGATATTATCAAGATGCCGCTCTAGAGGGATAGCGGTCATTTCAACGCGGGCCGGCGCTCCTGAAATCAGAAACACTCTTGAAAGCAGAAAGATAAACAAGACACATCATGACCGGAGCGGACGTATTAGATATTGCGCAGGAAGCTATCTGGGTTTTGATCAAGGTGTCGGCCCCGGTTATGCTGGTGGCGCTTTTTGTCGGCCTGATCATCGCCCTGTTTCAGGCCCTGACCCAGATCCAGGAAATGACCTTGACGTTTGTTCCGAAAATCATCGCCATTTTTATTTCCCTGTTTCTGTTCCTGCCTTTTATGGGGCAGACCCTGGGGGACTTTATGGCGTTAATTGCAGAGCGGATTGTAAGCCTTGGCTGACCTTTTGCCGCAAGAGGTATTTGGATTCCTTCTGGTATTTTCCCGGCTCGGGGCAATGATCATGCTGTTGCCGGCCCTGGGGGAGACCGGCATCCCGCAGCGCATTCGCCTGATGATGGCGTTATCCATTTCCCTGCTGATTTATATGCTGGTGCGCACGGCGCTGCCGGCGATCCCGGACTCGCCCTATATGCTGGCGATCCTGATTATCTTTGAAATCGTGATCGGCCTGGTGATCGGCACGGCGATCCGCTTGCTGATGAGCGCCCTGCATACCGCCGGCACCATCATCGCCATGCAGTCCGGTCTGGCGCTGGCCCAGGCTTTCGACCCGGCCCAGGGGGCGCAGAGCGCGTTGATGTCGACCTTCCTGACCCTGATGGCGGTGGTGCTGATTTTTATCACCAATATGCATCATATGATGATCTCGGCCATGTATGACAGCTATGTCCTGTTCCCGGTCGGCGGGGGGTTGAAAATGAATGCGCTGGCGGAAATCGTCCTTGACACCGTGGCCAACTCCTTTCTGGTCGGGGTTCAGATCGCCTCGCCCTTCATTGTCTATGGCCTGATTTTCAATATCGGCCTCGGGATTCTGGCGCGCCTGATGCCGCAGCTTCAGGTTTTCTTCATCGCCATGCCGCTGAATATCATGGCCGGCTTTATCATACTGGGGATTGTGCTGTCGGCGGGCATGGCCTGGTTCCTGCAACATATGGAAAGCAGCATCGGCGCTTTCCTTAATCCGGGATAGGGTGGATGGCCGACGATCAGGATGAATCCCAGAAAACCGAGGAGCCGACCGCCAAGAAGCTGCAGGAAGCCCAGGACAAAGGCGAGGTCGCCAAGAGTCAGGAGGTGCGTCACTGGTTTGTTCTGTTCGCCGTCACCGTGATTATCCTGATTTCCGCCAGGCCGAGCATGGCGGGCATTCGGGATATTCTGGGGAATATACTGGCGATGTCTTTTGACGTGCGGATGAGCCCCTATGAATTGAGGCAATTCGGCGCCGGAATTTTGAGCCGTATTTTTGACTATATGACCCTGCCGGTGATTATCCTGATGGTCGGGGCGCTTCTGGGGGCGATGATTCAGCACCGGCCGATGCTCACTGTGGAGAAGATCAAACCGAAGTTGAATAAAATATCGCCGCTGGCCGGGTTCAAGCGTTTGTTTTCCATGCAGAATTTTTTCGAGATTACCAAGTCGGTACTCAAGCTGATTATTGTCGGCAGCGTGGTGTTGATCCTGGTCTGGCCGGAACGGGACCGGCTTGAACAGATGATGACCTTTAGCCCCGGCGATATGGCTGATGTGATATTCATCATGGTTCTGCGCATACTGGGCGGGGTTGTGGCGGTCATGGCGGTGATCGCCGGCATTGACTTTATGTTCCAGAAGTTTCAGTTCCTCAAAAAAATGCGCATGACCAAACAGGAAATAAAGGATGAAATGAAGCAGACTGACGGCGACCCCCACGTCAAGGCCCGTCTGCGCCAGATCCGCATGGAGCGGGCCCGGACCCGCATGATGGCGGCGGTGCCCGAAGCGGATGTGGTGGTCACCAACCCGACCCATTACGCCGTCGCCCTGAAATACGACCAGGGCACGATGGAAGTGCCGAAAGTGGTGGCGAAGGGAGCCGACAATATCGCCCTGAAAATCCGCGAAGTGGCCGGGGAAAATCAAATTCCGATATTGGAGAACCCGCCCCTGGCCCGGGCCCTGTTCGCCACGGTGGAAGTCGATGAGGAAATTCAGGAGGCGCATTACAAGGCGGTGGCCGAGGTCGTCGGCTATATCATGCGCCTTAAGAGGGGCGAGACGGCGCGTTATACGCCATCGGAAATGTGAACGGCGGGTGTGAAGTGAAGCGGCCTGGCGAATCCGGCCAAGGGGACGGATGGCAGAAAACAAATGACAAGGGGTGAATTCAGAATAAATAATATGGCTTTTTAACGGGAAATTCAGGTAATATCCCTATATATTCCTCGAATTTGCCTTGAATTTTTCATGTCTGAGTTCCGGAAAAAGATAAGTATGAACATATATATGCAAAAAAAAACGGTTGATTATCCTTTCCTGATTACCCTGGGCGGGATCGGTCTGCTCGTGGCTCTGGCCGGCCTGATGCTGGGCCTGGCGCTGGGCTCGCGGGAGCTGGCCTTTTCTCTGGCGGCCGGCGGCCTGGTCATTGCGGCCGCTGTCATCGCGGGCAGCCTGTATCGTGGCCGGGGCGACAGCGCGCTGCCCAACGAAACGCTTTCCGTCACCAGAATGACCCAGCCCCAGGCGATTACCTCCCTCGACGGGGAACTGGTGTATTGCAATGCGCCTTATCGGGCCTTTCTCAAGGAAGATATGAAATGCGAGGTTCTGTCCCCGGTCAAACTGATGACGGATGATCAGGTCGCCCGCTTCAGGGATCTGCTTTCGGGGCTGGAGCGGGGACAGGAAAGCGCCCTTGTCGCGCAGCTTGCACGTGACGGGGCTGATGGCAAATATGTCAGGATCGGCCTGAGCCGCATGGCGGGCCAGGATGAATATGTCAGTTGGGTTCTGGATGACAGCATCGCGGTGACTTCGCCGGAAAATGCCGATCCCGGGGCCAATCTGTTCAATCTGGATCAATTGGGCAGTTTGCTGGATTACAGTGACTGCGGCCTGATGGCCGTGGCGCCGGACGGACAGATCACCTATGTCAATAATATTCTCCTGCATTGGCTGTCCGGCGAGTCGGACGGGCAATTGTCCTTGCCGCTGGCCCTGTCCGAAATTCTGGCGGCCGATATGGCGCAGCTGAACGGGCGATTGATGGTCCGCAGCCTGTCCGGTGGGGAAATTCCGCTTGAATTCCTGCCGCTGGATGAGGCGCTTGGCGAGGCAAGCCAGTTGAAATCGGCGAGCGAGGAAACGGCGCTGTTCCTCGTGTCTTCCTGCCAGGCTGACGCGGCCTATTTTGACGTCAATCCGGAAGATGTCAATATCGACCGCTTTTTCAGGGAATCGCCGATTGGCATCGCCATCGTCACCGAAAAGGGCGAGGTTCTGGAGCGGAATCAGATTTTCCGCAAATATGTCCAGCAGTTGAATATCAAGGATACCCGAAATCTGAAGCACATCATTGATGCCGCGGAATACCAGGAATTTTACGATAAAATTCAGGCGACCCTGACCAGTGGCCAGGCCAGTTCAATTGCCGATGTCGGCTTTAGGGGTGAGGGGGAAAAGCATGGCCAGTTTTATATTACCCGCCTTGAAAATTTTTCCGACCACAAGAAAGTCGTCATTCTTTATCTGATTGATACAACGGAACAGAAGAACCTGGAACTGCAATTCGCCCAGTCCCAGAAAATGCAGGCCGTCGGCCAGTTGGCGGGCGGCGTCGCCCATGACTTTAACAATCTTTTGACGGCGATCATCGGCTTCAGCGATCTTTTGCTGGTGCGGCACGGGCCGGGGGACCTGTCCTTTTCCGACATCATTCAGATCAAGCAGAACGCCAACCGGGCGGCGAATCTGGTCCGCCAGTTGCTGGCCTTCTCCCGGCAGCAGACATTGCGGCCAAAAGTGTTGATCATCACGGATGTCCTGGCGGAACTGTCGAATCTGCTTGGCCGCCTGATTGGCGACGGTATCGAGCTTGACATGAAACATGGCCGCGATCTGGGGCAGGTCAAGGTCGATCAGGGGCAGATGGAGCAGGTGATTATCAATCTGTGCGTCAACGCCCGCGACGCCATGGATAACAAGGGCAAGATTTCCATCAGCACCCGCAATATTTCCCTGTCTGAATCGAAAAAACTCAGCGAACGCTATCAGGTCATGCCCCAGGATGAATATATTCTGCTCGAGGTGACGGATACCGGTTGCGGTATCGCCAAGGAACATCTCGGCAAGATTTTCGAACCGTTTTTCAGCACCAAGGAGGTCGGCAAGGGGACCGGGCTCGGCCTGTCGACGGTGTACGGCATTGTCAAGCAGACCGACGGTTTCATCTTTCCGACCAGCGATATTGGCAAGGGCACGACCTTCAGCATTTATCTTCCGGTCTACAAGGAGCAGCAGAAATCAGCGGCCGCGGTTGATGAAGCGGCCCGGGAGGGAGATAAGGCGAGCCGGGACCTGACCGGCAAAGGCACCATCATGCTGGTTGAGGATGAGGAAGCGGTGCGCATGTTCGCCTCCCGCGCCCTGAAGAACAAGGGCTACAAGGTTTTTGAGGCCAACAGCGGCGAGGCGGCGGTTTCCCTGTTCGAGAAAATAGAGGGAGAGCTCGATCTGTTGATCAGTGATGTGGTGATGCCGCTGATGGATGGCCCGACCCTGGTGCGCAAAATCCGCGAAACCAACAAAAAGCTCAAGGTCATTTTTATCTCGGGTTATGCGGAAGACGCCTTTGACGAGACCCCGCGGGATGAGGATTTCCATTTTCTGCCCAAACCGTTCAGCCTGAAACAGCTGGCGGAAAAGGTCAAGGAGGTGCTGGATAACAGCTGATTCAGGAGAATCAGGCGGGCGTTTTGGCCTTGGTCACCATGCTCCAAATAAAAATATATGAGAACATTTCGCTAATAAAATCTAAATAACCGTTATAAAACAAAACATTAAAAATGTTCTTGCCAAAAGGAACAAAAAGTGTACATTTGTCTGTGATTGAAACGCCCGGCGGGCTGTGGGATATAGAGGAGACGGACAATGTCATCAGCGCAATTAAAACTCGTGGGACAGGGAAATATGGATAAGCAGAAGGCGCTTGACGCCGCATTAAGCCAGATCGAAAGAGCGTTCGGCAAGGGATCGGTGATGAAGCTCGGCAAGGGCGCCGCCATGGAGGTCGAGGCCGTGTCGACCGGATCACTGGGGCTTGACATTGCGCTTGGCATTGGCGGGCTGCCCAAGGGGCGGGTCATTGAAATTTACGGCCCGGAAAGCTCCGGTAAAACCAC
Organism: Paremcibacter sp.; assembly: GCA_048266545.1. Lineage (GTDB taxonomy): Bacteria > Pseudomonadota > Alphaproteobacteria > Sphingomonadales > Emcibacteraceae > Paremcibacter. The sequence continues at coordinate 103,280 of JBLWZH010000009.1, forward strand.
GCTCGCGCTGCATGCGGCGGCCGAGGTTCAGCGTCAGGGGGGCATCGCCGCCTTTGTCGATGCGGAACATGCCCTGGATCCGGTTTACGCCAACGCCCTCGGGGTTGATATTGACGAATTGCTGATTTCCCAGCCCGATACTGGGGAGCAGGCTCTGGAGATTGCCGACACCCTGGTGCGGTCGGGCGCGGTGGATGTGCTGGTGATCGACAGTGTCGCCGCCCTGACGCCGCGGGCGGAGCTTGAGGGCGAGATGGGCGACAGTCATGTCGGGCTTCAGGCGCGGCTGATGTCGCAGGCGTTGCGCAAGCTGACCGGCTCCATCTCGAAATCAAAATGCATGGTGATTTTCATCAACCAGATCCGCATGAAGATCGGCGTCATGTACGGCAGTCCGGAAACGACCGCCGGCGGCAACGCCCTCAAATTCTACGCCTCGGTTCGTCTTGACATTCGCCGGATCGGCGCCATCAAGGAGAAGGAGGAAATCGTCGGCAACCAGACCCGGGTGAAAGTGGTCAAAAACAAGGTGGCGCCGCCCTTCAAGGTAATCGAATTTGACATCATGTATGGTCAGGGGATTTCAAAGAATGGTGAATTGATCGACCTCGGGGTCAAGGCCGGGGTCGTTGAGAAATCCGGCTCTTGGTATTCCTATGACAGCCAGCGCATTGGTCAGGGGCGGGAAAACGCCAAACGCTTCCTGCGGGAAAATCCGGAACTGGCCGACAAACTGGAAACCGCCATTCGCAAAAGCGAGGGCATATTGGACGAAGCCATGCTGAAAGAGGGCATGAGCCGCGCAGAGAATAAAGAGGACGGCTGATCCGCGGCGTCTTCCATGACGGCTTTCGTTTGTTGCGGGCCGAAAAAAATCCCAACTATCAGGGCGCTTGCGGGCGCTCTTTTTTTGTCCCGGAGGGTAAGCAGAACTGGACAGGGGGCGACGCAATCGCTAAAACTCTACAGAATTTAACTGCGATTACGGAAAGGGTATGCCGTGAAAAAAGGCACCAATGAAATCCGGAAAATATTTCTGGATTATTTTGCCGGCGAAGATCATGAAATCGTCGCCAGCGGTCCGCTGGTGCCGCAGAATGACCCGACACTGATGTTCACCAACGCCGGGATGGTGCCTTTCAAGAATGTCTTTACCGGGGCCGAGAGCCGGCCTTATGTCCGGGCGGCGTCAAGCCAGAAATGCGTCCGCGCCGGCGGCAAGCATAATGACCTGGATAATGTCGGCTATACGGCGCGCCATCACACCTTCTTTGAAATGCTGGGTAATTTTTCCTTTGGCGATTATTTCAAGGAAAAGGCGATTTATCACGCCTGGACCCTGATCACGAAAGCGTATGGCATCGACCCGGACCGGCTGCTGGTGACGGTGTATCATGAGGATGACGAGGCCTATGATCTGTGGAGACGGATTTCCGGCCTGCCGGACGAGCGGATCATCCGCATTGCCACAGCGGACAATTTCTGGTCGATGGGCGATACCGGCCCCTGCGGCCCCTGTTCGGAGATTTTTTATGATCACGGTGATCATATCGCCGGCGGCCCCCCCGGCAGCCCCGATGAGGACGGCGACCGGTTTGTCGAAATCTGGAATCTTGTTTTCATGCAATATGACCAGCAGGCGGACGGCGCGCGCCACGACCTGCCCCGGCCCTGCATCGACACCGGCATGGGGCTTGAGCGCATCGCCGCGGTGCTTCAGGGCACCCATGACAATTACGAAACCGATCTGTTCCGGCATCTGATCGCGGCATCGGCGCAACACAGCGGGGTTGACGCCGACGGCGATAAGAATGTCTCCCACCGGGTGATCGCCGATCATTTGCGCGCCGCCTGTTTTCTGATCGCCGACGGGGTGCTGCCGTCCAATGAGGGCCGCGGTTATGTCCTGCGCCGGATCATGCGGCGCGGCATGCGCCACGCCCATCTTCTGGGCTGCAAGGAGCCATTGATGTATCGGCTGGTGCCGACGCTGATCCAGGAAATGGGCCAGGCTTTCCCCGAACTCGTCCGGGCGGCGGCCCTGATCAGCGAAACCCTGAAACTGGAGGAAATCCGCTTCAAGAAAACCCTGGAGCGGGGCCTGCGGCTGCTGGATGAGGAGGTGCGGAATCTGCCGGAAAAGGGCGTGCTCGCCGGCGATGTCGCCTTTCGGCTTTATGACACCTACGGTTTTCCCCTCGATTTGACCCAGGACGCGCTGCGGGCGCAGAATCTGTCGGTCGATGAGGCGGGTTTCGCCGCGGCGATGGCGAAACAAAAGGCCGAGGCCCGCGCTGCCTGGAAGGGCTCCGGCAGCGCCGCGACCGAGGAAATCTGGTTTGAGGCCGGCGAGGCCTTCGGCGCGACGGAATTTCTCGGCTACGCCGCGACCCATGCCGAAGGAAAAATCCTCCAGATCGTCCGGGACGGGGATACGGTGGACCAGGCCCGGGAAGGCGAAGAGGTCGCCCTGCTGACCAATCAGACGCCCTTTTACGCCGAATCCGGCGGCCAGATGGGCGACATCGGCGTCATCAGGACCGCGAGCGGGGCCGTGGCCGGGGGCGGGGATACGATCAAGGAGCTCGGCAGGCTGCATGGTCATATGGCGGGGGTGAGCA
>JBLWZH010000010.1:0-98822 GCA_048266545.1 Paremcibacter sp.
GGCGGCGGCGGCCGGCCGGATATGGCCCAGGCCGGCGGCCCGGACGGCGGCAAGGCCGAACAGGCCCTTGAGGCGATTGAAGAAATACTGAAAAAACTGTAGGCTGAAGGCCATCTCACAAGGGGTGGCCTTTTTACATGAAGCGAAACATAATTTCGGGATCAGATGGTGGATAGCGCAAAGACACATCGGCGGCGGCTGTTTGAAATCATTGAAATGGGGCTGAGCGGCAATCGGCTCGCCAGCCTGTTCGACGGTTTCATGGTGGTGCTGATTTTGCTGAATGTGGTGGCGGTGGCCCTGGAAACGGTGCCGACCCTGGACCGGCTTTACGGGGTGTGGTTTCTCTGGTTTGAAATTTTCTCTCTGCTGATTTTCTGCGTGGAATATATTTTGCGCATCTGGGTCGCGGTGGAACATCGCCCGCGACCGGAGGCTGTTGGAAAAGGTCGGTTTCGTCTACGGTTTATCACGTCGCCGCTGATGGTGATTGATTTTCTGGCGATTATGCCGTCGCTGCTGTTTGCGGCCGGAGTTGATCTCAGGCTGCTCAGGATTTTCCGCCTGTTGCGCCTGTTCAAGCTCATGCGCTATTCGCCGGCGCTGGCCTCCCTCGGCAGCGTGCTTTATACGGAGCGCAGGGCCCTGATCGCCACCCTGATCATCATTCTGGGATTATCGTCTTTTGCGGCGACCGTGATGTATAATCTGGAGCGTCATATCCAGCCGGATGTCTTCGGCACGATCCCAAACGCCCTGTGGTGGGCGCTGGCGACGCTGACGACGGTCGGTTACGGGGATATGGTGCCGGTGACCTGGGCCGGACGTCTGTTTGGCGGTATTGTGATGATTTTCGGCGTCTGTATCTATGCCCTGCCGATTGGCATCATCGCCTCCGGCTTCGCCAATGAAATTCATCAGCGGGATTTTGTCGTCCGCTGGGGGCTGGTGGCCAATGTGCCGCTGTTCCAGGGGCTCGACGCCAACCTGATCCGGACCATCACGAAATATCTGCGCTCTAGCGTCGTCGAAAAAAACAACCTGGTCGTCATGAAAGGCAGTTACGCCGATCAGATGTATCTGATCGTTTCCGGTAAGGTGAGCCGGCGCGATGGCGGCCGCGTCATGACATTGGAGGACGGCGGCTTTTTCGGGGCGCAAGCGCTGATGGAGAAGAGCCGCTATACGTCAAATTATGTCACGGAAACGGAGTGCCATTTTTTCATTCTGGATGGCCGGGAATTTCACCGCCTGATGGACGAAAACCCCAAATTGCGCGAGCGGATCGAGGACTCCTATAAGAAAAGCTCCCATTGCGATTATGGTCAGGCGGCGGCGCCGGAGGAAATATTTTCCGACGACGCATGACATAAAGACGGATTATTGCGCCCGCGCCATGATCATCTGCCCTCGTCGTCCTCGTTTCCTGCGCCATAGCCCACTGTCGCCATTCTCCGCCCTTTCCCGTCGCCCGTGACAGGCAAGCAAATAGAATAAAAATCCCGCCCCCTGATCAACAGGGCGCGGGACATTTTGACGGTATCGGTTTGAGCTGGCCGGTTTGCCCGGCCCCTGATCAGGCTTGAGCCGGGGCTTACGCCATGGCTTTTTGCAGGTTCTCATCAATCTTGTCGAAGAACTGTTTCGAGGTCAGCCAGGCCTGTTCCGGGCCGACCAGCAGCGCCAGGTCCTTGGTCATGTAACCGCTTTCGACGGTTTCGACGCAGACCCGCTCCAGGGTGCCGGCGAATTTGGCCAGTTCCGCGTTGCCGTCGAGCTTGGCCCGGTGAGCGAGGCCGCCGGTCCAGGCAAAGATCGACGCGATCGGGTTGGTGGAGGTTTCCTTGCCCTGCTGATGCATGCGGTAATGACGGGTCACGGTGCCGTGGGCGGCTTCGGCTTCGACCACGGATCCATCGGGGGTCATAAGAGCGGAGGTCATCAGGCCGAGGGAGCCGAAGCCCTGGGCCACGGTGTCGGACTGAACGTCGCCGTCATAGTTTTTACAGGCCCAGACGAACTTGCCGTTCCATTTCATGGCGCAGGCGACCATGTCGTCAATCAGGCGATGCTCATAGGTGATGCCGGCGTCGGCGAATTTGGCGGCGAATTCATTCTGATACACTTCCTCGAACAGGTCCTTGAAGCGGCCGTCGTAGGCTTTGAGGATGGTGTTCTTGGTGCTCAGGTAAACCGGCCAGCCGCGGTTCAGGCCGTAATTCATGCAGGCCCGGGCAAAGTCGCGAATGCTTTCATCCAGGTTATACATGGCCATGGCCACACCTGAACTTTCAAAGTTGAAAACTTCATGTTCGATGGCTTCACCACCATCTTCAGGCTGGAATTTGATGGTCAGCTTGCCGGCGCCGGGGACGCGGAAGTCCGTGGCGCGATACTGGTCGCCAAAGGCGTGACGGCCGATGACGATCGGATCGGTCCAGCCCGGCACCAGGCGCGGCACATTGGAACAGATGATCGGCTCGCGGAACACGGTGCCGCCAAGGATGTTACGGATCGTGCCGTTGGGTGACCGCCACATTTTTTTCAGGCCGAATTCCTCAACCCGCTGTTCATCGGGGGTAATGGTCGCGCATTTGACGCCGACGCCATATTCCTTGATGGCGTTGGCGGCGTCAATGGTGATCTGGTCATCCGTCTCGTCACGCTTTTCAATGCCGAGATCGTAATATTTAAGATCAATATCAAGATACGGGTGGATCAGTTTGTCCTTGATCCAGGCCCAGATGATACGTGTCATTTCATCGCCGTCGAGTTCGACAACAGGATTTTCTACTTTAATTTTAGCCATTATGACCCCTTGTAAAAATCGGCGCCGAACTTTGACGCCTGGGTTTTGGGTAAAAGGAAGAGGGCGATGCCGCTCCGTTCCCATATAGTGTGATTCAATATGCCGTCAGTGAATATAATGCTGTTCAGTATGATTCTTCGCTATGATTCTTCTCTATGATTCTGGCGCAAACTATCACTGCTTACCCGGGATGTGAAGTCAAGAAACGAAAGAATCTTCCTAAATCAGGTTGTTTTTTGTGTGTTGTTCGATTTCCGGCAGTGATTTCAGCAGAGGCATCACCTCATCGACCGTTTTGACCACATGAAACAGGTCAAAGGTGGCGGGGGTGGTGAATTCCTCCCGGATGAAATTTTCGATCAGCGCCAGCAGGGGATCCCAGTAATTGTCGGAATTGACCAGGATGACCGGTTTGTTATGCAACCGCAACTGCTTCCAGGTGATCACCTCGATGGTTTCATCCAGGGTGCCGATGCTGCCGGGCAGAACCAGAAAGGCGTCGGAATGATCGAACATCATGCGCTTGCGTTCATGCATGTTATTGACCACATAGAAATTGGTCGCCTGGCGTAGGCCGATTTCCTCCTCATCGAGATGGAAGGGTATAATGCCGGTGACCTTGCCGCCGTTATCCATGACCGTGTTGGCGAGGACCCCCATCAGCCCCACATTGCCGCCGCCATACACCAGGCGGATGTTTTCCTCGACGAGGATGTTGCCCAGTTTGCGGGCGATTTTCTTAAAATGATTGTTGCGGCCGGTGTGGGATCCGCAATAAACGCAGAGGGAGGAGATATGTGCCATCGGGTTAAATTCATTCCTTTTCGCCTGGCCTTTTTGCCTGGATTTTGATTGTGAAATTCGCTTTGTCGAATCATGACCGGGTCAAAGTCACAGTTTTGACAATATTCCATTTTAGCATTGGGACAATTACATTTATATAGAATTTTTATGAAAGAAGAGACGACAAGGGGGGCTGTTGTCATGGATGCGCTGGGCTTTCCGTTAAAATGATACTGGTATTTTTCATCTTATGCAGTATATATATTCCGCGTGCTTTTTTAACATTTTGATTTGGTAAGTAATTGGCTGAGCAGCATTCAGAAACGCCATACAAGCGGGAAAAAACAGGGTCGGACTGGGTCTTGCGGGCCAGCATAATATTCCTGGCGGTGGTCGCCGTTGGCGCGGTTGCGTGGATTGTGTTTTTTGCCGAGGACCGGACAAGGGACTTTTTCACCTCGGATATTCTGAAAGAAAAAGTCGAAACCATTATCAGCCAGGATACAGCCGCCCCGGAGCAGGCGGGGGGCGCGGCCATTCTGCCGAGCTTTGATATTGTGCGGATCAGCCGCAACGGAACCGGGGTGATCGCGGGGCGGGCGGCGCCAAACAGTGATATTTACATCTATGCCAAGGGCAAGGAAATCGGTTCTGCGGTGGCGGACCGCAACGGCGAATGGGTGCTGCTCTATGATGTTCCCCTTGACAGCGGCCCGACGGAGCTCAGCCTTAAATCCACCATGCCGGGAAAATTCGAAGTCTTTTCCAGTGACGTGGTCATTGTCGCCGTGCCCGACCGCGAGGAAGAGCGCTTTATTGAGGATGAGAGCAACGGCGTTATCGCCATCCTGACGCCGCGCACCGGCGCCGGGCCGACCCGGGTTCTGCAGAAACCCCGCCTGGTGAATTTCGCTGAAATGTCAAAGGGCCTGTCTCTTGATACCCTGGATTACGGCCAGAATTCAGATATCATCATTTCCGGCACCGCGACGAAAAACGCCCGGGTGCGGATTTATCTGGATAACCGCTATCTGGATGAGGTGACCGCATCGGAGGAAGGCGCCTGGACCTATTCTTTCACCCATAAAATGGACCGGAATGAACATCGTATCCGGCTGGATCAACTGCTGGAGGGCGACGATGTGGAGGTGCGTGTCGAGCAGCCCTTCACCCGCGGCACTGCGATTGACACCGCCCGGGCCAAAGGGGAGGTCGTCGTGCGTCCCGGCAACAGCCTGTGGCATATTTCCCGCAGGCTATATGGCTCGGGCTTCCATTACACCCTGATTTTCGGGGCCAACAAGGATGTCATCAAAGACCCTGACCTGATTTATCCCGGACAGAAATTTACCCTGCCCGGCGCCCCGACAATTGACTAATGCGCGACAGGCTTGCCCACGATTTCGGCTTATCCGGCAATTTTATCCATTGTTGTTTCAAGCGTATTCTGCTGGTCGAGCAGGGTGTAGGTAATCACTTCAATCAGCCGTTTGGCGTTCGCCGGACCGTTAAATCTGGTTTGCAGGACCATCTGAATCTGACTGTGCCGGGAAAGGCTGCAGTCGCCCGTCCTGAAGTGAGGCGTCAGGCTGGACAGCAAGGACTGGCGACGGATTCTATCTTCTGCGCTGAAAGGGATATAGCCGAGCTCCGCAACCAGGCTGATGGAATAATTGTCCTGCTCTTGATGATGCAGCAACTGACCGGCAAATAATATATCCCGCCATGTGAACGTAAAATGCGACGGAAAGCTGATGGTTTTTCCCGTCAGGTGACTGGCGACATCATCCAGCAGATTGTTTAAATTGAGCAGGGATGACTTCTTATATTTTGTATCTGTTGCGGGGGACACGTCGGTTTCCTGAATAAGTTACTACATACAATATCTGGCGTTTAAAAAACAGGACGATCATGTTTTTGCCAAATAATAAAATTATTGCCTTAAAATACTGTAAATAAGCGCCATATCTGTATAGTTTTGAAAAACCGGGACTTCGGAGAGAAAGAAACAGTGGTAAATACCAAAAGTAACGATCCTGCTTCAGCAAACGGAAAAAAAGAGCCGCTTCCTGAGGAGCCCTCAGGCGAAAATCATTGGCAGACCATAAGAACGCTGTTGCCCTATATCTGGATCAGGGGTCGTTGGGACCTGCGGTTCCGGGTGGTTCTGGCGATGATTTTTCTGGCGACGGCGAAACTGATCGGGGTATATGTTCCTTTCCTGTTCAAGGATGCCGTTGACGCCCTGACGCCCGGTTTTACGCCGGACGCCAGGGCGGTGGCGCTGGCCCTGCCGCTGGCCCTGATCATCGGGTATGGTATCGCGCGCGTCCTGAGCCTGTTTTTCGGCGAAATCCGCGATGCGGTTTTTGTCAAGGTCGGCCAGCATGCGCTGCGCAGCATCGCGCTCGCCACTTTCCGGCATCTGCATAATCTGTCGCTCCGGTTTCATATGGAGCGCAAAACCGGCGGCCTGAGCCGGGTCATTGAACGCGGGACCAAGGGAATTGATTTCCTGTTGCGTTTCATGCTGTTCAATATCCTGCCGACCCTGCTGGAAATCATCCTGATCACCTATATTTTCTGGGCCAAGTTCGGTTTTTTCTATGCCCTGGTGACCTTTGGCTGCCTGGTCAGTTACATCATGTTCACGGTCTATATCACCGACTGGCGGCTGAAATTCCGCCGGGAGATGAACAAGCAGGATTCCGAAGCCAATACCAAGGCCATCGACAGCCTGCTGAATTTCGAGACGGTGAAATATTTCACCAACGAGGAGCATGAGGCGCGGCGCTATGATGTGGCGCTGGAACGCTATGAGGCGGCCTCGGTGCGCAGCCAGCTTTCCCTGACGCTGCTTAATGTCGGGCAAAGCATCATAATATCCGCCGGACTGGTCATTGTCCTGGTGATGGCGGGGCAGGGGGTGGTTGAGGGTCGTTTCACCATTGGCGAATTCGTTCTGGTGAATTCCCTGCTGATCCAGATATATATGCCGCTGAATTTTCTCGGCTTCGTCTATCGTGAGATCAAGCAGTCCCTGGTCGACATGGAAAAGATGTTCGGCATGCTGCGCACCCATTCGGACGTGACCGATACGCCGGGCGCGCGGGAGTTGGAGATCAACGGCGGCGCGGTTGAATTTGACAATGTCTCTTTCCATTACGCCGAAGACCGGCCTATTCTGAAGAATATTTCCTTCAGAGTCGCCGCCGGGACGACAACGGCGATTGTCGGGCCGAGCGGGGCGGGAAAGTCGACGATCTCGCGTATTCTGTTCCGCTTTTACGATATTACCGGCGGGCGGATCCTGGTAGACGGCCAGGATGTCCGGGAGGTAAGTCAGAAAAGCCTGCGCCGCCAGATCGGCGTAGTGCCCCAGGATACGGTGCTGTTTAACGATAATATTCGCTATAATATCCGTTATGGCCGGCCCGAAAGCAGCGATGCGGAGGTGGAGGAAGCGGCGAAATACGCCCAGATTCATGACTTTGTCATGGGCCTGCCGGATAAATATGACAGCGAAGTGGGCGAACGGGGCCTGAAATTGTCCGGCGGCGAAAAACAACGGGTCGCCATCGCCAGAACCATATTGAAAAACCCGTCGGTCCTGCTGCTGGACGAGGCGACGTCGGCGCTGGACAGCCAGACCGAGCAGGGCATCCAGAAGGCGCTGGAAAAGATTTCCGAAAACCGGACGACTATTGTCATCGCCCACCGGCTGTCAACCATCGTCCATGCCAACGAAATTATCGTCCTTGAGGCGGGCGAGATTGTCGAGCGCGGTCGCCATGAGCAGCTGCTGGCCCGGCGCGGCTCCTATTACAATATGTGGCGGAAACAGAAGGAAGCCACCGAAGTCATGCAGAAACTTGTGGAACTGGATGAATTTAATCCGGAATATGAGAAAAAGGTTTGATGCCCGTGGCGGACTGCATTACAACTAACCTTTGAAAATCAGAATTGACCCTGTGATGAGCAAATAGGACAATATCATGGATAATTTTTCAGCGTTATTCAGCTACTTTCACCGCGAAGGACATAAATTTATCCTTGGGTTTGGCTTTGTAACCATTCTGTTTTACCTGCTGGGAATGGATCTGCTCGGGGTGTTGGGCCTGATCCTGACCATCTGGTGCGCCTATTTCTTCCGCGATCCGGAACGGGTAACCCCGACCAAGGAAGGGCTGGTGATCAGCCCGGCCGACGGGGTCGTTCAGTCGGTCTGCGAGGCGGTGCCGCCACAGGAACTGGAAATGGGGGACGAACCCCGGACCCGGGTCAGCGTGTTCATGAATGTCTTCGATGTTCATGTCAACCGGATTCCCATTGACGGCACGATCATCAAACAGGTCTATACGCCGGGAAAATTCCTCAATGCCTCTCTTGAAAAGGCCAGCGTTGACAATGAAAGACATGCGTTGCTGTTGAAAAGCAGGTCGGGCCGCGAAATCGCTTTCGTTCAGATCGCCGGACTGGTCGCCCGGCGCATCCTCTGCTGGGCGGACGACGGCCGGGAATACCGGGCCGGGGAAAGATTCGGCCTGATCCGTTTTGGCAGCCGGGTTGATGTTTATCTGCCCAAGGGGGTGCACGCCATGGTCTGTGTCGGCCAGCGCGCCGTTGCCGGGGAAACCGTCATCGCCAATGAAAAGACCAAGGAACGCGACCGCGAAGGCGAAATTCGTTCATAACAGAAAATTTGCCGGATAACATTTCATGCCCCAGATGAGAGACAAGCATATATTCCCGATCCGCAGTCTTGTGCCGAATGCGATTACGGTTCTGGCTCTGTGCGCCGGCATGTCGGCCATGCGTTTTGCCGTGTTGGGCCGGTGGGAAGGGGCGGTGATCGCCATTCTGATCGCCGGGGTGTTTGACGGCCTTGACGGTCGGGTCGCCCGGTTGCTGAACGGCTCGTCCAAATTCGGCGCCGAACTTGATTCCCTGTCCGATATTGTCAGCTTCGGGGTGGCCCCGGCGCTGATTATGTATAGCTGGACCCTGCGGGATGTGAAGGGGGTCGGCTGGCTGCTCGCGTTGATTTTCACGACGACGATGGCCCTGCGCCTGGCGCGCTTTAACACGATGAGCCGCCGCGAGGATGTCGATGAGGCGGAACGGCGGGATTTTTTCGCTGGCATACCGGCGCCGGCTGCCGCAGCCCTGGCGTTGTGGCCGATGATACTGACCTTCCTGACCGAAGTGGAATTCTTCAGAAATCCGGTGTTCTGCGTCATCTATCTGGGGATTATCGCCGCTTTGACGGTGAGCAATGTACCGACCTTTTCCTTCAAAAAACTGAGCATAAAACGGGAATATGTCCTGTTTTACCTGCTGGGGATCGCCATATTCGCCACCCTGCTCGTGACCCATATCTGGGCGACGATGTCATTGGTCGGCCTGTTTTATGTCGCGACGATTCCGGTTGCGGTTGTCCGTCACCGGCGCCGTTACGGGAAAAACAAACGGCCTGCGCCGCCCCGGAATTCAAAGCGCAAGTCGTAACCGCTCCGTCTGTTTCACAAATCTGATGCGCCCCGGCAATCCGGGGCGATTTTTCCAAAGGGCAAGATTATTCTTGCGCTAAGCTTCGTCAAAACGTATGTTTTAAACTGTTAAGTCGGTGATATATCTTATTGGATATAGTAAAAAAGAAGATAATTAATGAAATCCAAAAAGCCTACCAAGAAGTCTGGCAAGCAGGACGCCAGGGAGCGTATCCTGGATGTTTCTGAAAAATTATTCGCCAACGGCAGTTACGCCAGCGTTTCCGTACGGACCGTCACGGCCGAGGCCGGGGTCAACCTTTCCGCAGTTAATTATTATTTCGGATCGAAGCAGGGATTGTTTCAGGCGGTCTTCGTTCGCCGCGCGACCCAGATGAACCATGAACGGCTCAAGCTGTTGCATGAGGCCGATGAAAAAGCCCGGGCGAATGGCCGGGATGTCGCCATGGAGGAAATTATCAGCGCCATGCTGACGCCGCCGATTTTCTGGCTCTATGATGAAGAACAAGGGCTTTCCGGCTATATCCGCTTCCTGGCCCGGGCCTATCTGGAAGAGGCCAGCGACATGATGAATGTCCTGCGTCAGGAGGTGGATGTATTTGACAAATTCGTCCCCTATTTCCAGAAGACAAAACCCGGCCTGACAGAGGAAGATATTTACTGGCGCATCCATTTTATCATGGGGACCATGCACCATACGATTAATCATCTGGACCGGATCAGCCTGCTGTCGCACAAGGCCTGCCAGGCCGGCACCCGCGAGATCACCCGCGACAGGCTGGTTGATTTCTGTTGCAGGGGGTTTTAGCGCGTCTTTTTTCGTTTGGATCAGCCGAAAAGGTCGTCAATGGCGTTCTGATCCAGATCTTCGCCGTCCAGATCCTGTTCATCGTCATCAAAATAATGGTCGATGCTTTCCTGATGGGTGGTGACCTTTTCGCCGTTGATGATCGCGCCGCATTGCTCAATAAGCTGGATCATTCTGGGCGCGTATCTGTTGATGATGGCCTTAAGGCCGGCCATATCGTCCGCCGCCAGATATTTTTCAAGACGGCGGATGGTCTGTTGAACCAGCCGGTCCATCTGACGAACCGTATGTTCAAAAGGCGTGCGATAGGCCGCCGGTGAATGGTCATAGGCCCGGATGGCGAGCTCCCTGGCGGCAAAGCCGCTGTCGGAGAAATGCTTTTGATAGCTTTTCGGGGTCCATTGCCGGATATCGTCCATACAGTCGGGCATCATGGGCAGCATATCGATCATCATATGAACTTCGTTGAAGTGGTTGATATAATCCGTCGCAAGCAAAGTCTGGGGATTTATGTTTTTACCCTCTACTTCTTTCTGATAGCGCTCAAAGTCTGTCAACATATATGATCTTTTTGGTTATCATTCGCGTTACTGTATCTCCCCCTGATGATCGGCTTTTCGATGGCGTGCCTGACCATCATTGCTAAAAAAAGATTAACATATAGCTAAACCGGGTGATCTTGTAAGGCAAAAAGGCCCCCAGCGCAAGGCTGGAGGCCCTCAAGGAACATAACGCGGGATCAGACGGAATAGTAAAGCTGGAATTCCTTCGGATGGGGCAGTACGCGCACCGCATCGATTTCTTCCTGCTTGAGCCCAATATAGGCGTCAATCTGGTCATCCGAGAAGACATCGCCTTTTTTCAGAAACGCGCGGTCGGCATCCAGAGCCGCCAGCGCTTCGTCGAGGGAAGCGGCGACGGTCGGCACTTCCTTCAGTTCTTCCGGCGGCAGGGCGTAAAGGTCCTTGTCCATGGCGTCGCCGGGATGTATTTTATTCTCGATCCCGTCCAGACCGGCCATCATCATGGCGGCGAACGCCAGATAAGGGTTGGCTGTCGGATCGGGGAAGCGAATCTCGACCCGCTTGCCTTTCGGGCTTGCGCTGTAGGGAATCCGGCAGGACGCGGAGCGGTTGCGGGCGGAATAGGCCAGCAGAACCGGCGCTTCAAAGCCCGGCACCAGACGCTTGTAGCTGTTGGTCGAGGCGTTGGTGAAGGCGTTCAGAGCCTTGGCGTGCTTGATGATGCCGCCGATATAATAAAGCGCCGTATCGGACAGGTCGGCGTAGCCGCTGCCGGCGAACAGCGGTTCGCCGTCCTTCCAGATCGACATATGGGTGTGCATGCCGGAGCCATTGTCCTCGGCGACGGGTTTCGGCATGAAGGTGGCGGTCTTGCCATGCTCATGGGCGACCTGATGGGTGACATATTTGTTGATCTGCACCCGGTCGGCGGTTTGCACCAGAGTGCCGAACATCATGCCGAGCTCATGCTGTGACGGGGCCACCTCATGGTGATGCTTGTCCATCGGCAGGCCGAGTTCCTTCATGATGGTGACCATTTCGCCGCGGATGTTGGCGCAGGTGTCAACCGGCGCCACGGGAAAGTAACCGCCCTTGATGCTTGGCCGGTGGGCCGGGTTGCCGAATTCTTCCTGACGGTCGGAATTATAGGGGCCTTCCACATCATCAAGGGAATAGGAGGAACCGTTGTAGGATACTTTGAATTTCACGTCGTCAAACATGAAAAATTCAGGCTCCGGGCCGAAGTAAGCGGTGTCGCCGATGCCGGTATATTTCAGATATTCCTCGGCCCGCTGGGCGATTGAACGGGGGTCGCGGCTGTAGCCTTCGCCTGTCGCCGGATCGACAATAGAGCAGAAAAGAACCATGGTCGGCTGATCCATAAAGGGGTCCATGGAAATATTGGTGGGATCGGGCAGCAGGATCATGTCGGATTCATTGATCGCTTTCCAGCCGCAGATGGAGGAGCCGTCGAACATGACGCCTTCTTCCAGCATGTCTTCGTCAATGACGCTGGCGTCCATGGTAAGATGCTGCCATTTGCCCTTCGGGTCCGTAAAACGGAGATCGACAAAGGCGATTTCTTTTTCTTTGATCATTTCGAGGACAGTATTTATGTCTGACATAGTCTTGGTTCCTGAGTGGTTGGATAACGGGATTATTTGTTATATGGCGTCATCGCCGGTTTCGCCGGTGCGAATGCGAATGGCCTCTTCAATATTGCTGATGAATATCTTGCCGTCGCCGATGCGACCGGTTTTGGCGGCAATTTGAATGGCTTCGACGGCTCTTTCCACAAGGGCATCGCTGAGGACGATTTCAATTTTGACCTTGGGCAGGAAGTCGACGACATATTCGGCGCCGCGGTATAATTCCGTGTGGCCCTTCTGGCGGCCAAAGCCCTTGGCTTCGGTAACGGTAATGCCCGAAAGGCCGACTTCATGCAGGGCCTCTTTGACTTCGTCCAGTTTAAAGGGTTTGATGATGGCTTCGATTTTTTTCATAATTCTCAATACCGCTTGCAATATGAATTTAACGTCATGTTGGTTGACATGCCTCCGGGACCAGACCCCGGGACATCAGTTATCTATACTCCCTATAAGCATTTATCGTGCCAGTTTTCCGCCGGGGTGAAAAACAGCCCTTCTGTCGATTTTTTCGCCATAACGGCCGCCTTATTGCTTAAAAATAAGGCAAGTGATGATTAAATAGGATGCACTGCATAAAAGCCGGGCAGGCTCTGTGGGATGAAAATCCGGCCCCAAAAAAGAGCGATGGAAAATATCACTGAAAAAGCCACAATCGGAAAAAGAGAATTCTTCTCTTGACGCTGTGTCAAACTGGACGTAAAAGAGCGTCACTCAATTTTGTGGCGGGTGTAGCTCAGTTGGTTAGAGCGCCAGATTGTGATTCTGGAAGTCGCCGGTTCAATCCCGGTCACTCGCCCCACTTTCCCTTTCATTTATATTGTTTTATGGACCTGCGGTGCCGTATTTGCGGTTTACCTTCGGCTGTGGGCTGGGCTATGCTGGACCATATTCTGCAACAACCGGGATGAAGCAAATGGCGGGCGGCCCAAAATCAGGCAAGGGAACAGGGAAGGGATCAGGCAAGGGATCATACATTGAATCACGGGATCAGGCGTTATTGACCGTGGCGGAAATGGCGCAGGCGGACCAGATGACGATCCGCTCCGGCATCTCAGGCGCCGAACTGATGGAAGCGGCGGGCCTGGCGGTGGTCCGGCATATCACGGGGCGCTATGGGCCGGTGAAGACGCTTGTCCTGTGCGGCCCGGGGAACAATGGCGGCGATGGTTTTGTCGTGGCCCGTCACCTGAAAGACGCGGGGTGGGATGTGGAGCTGGCGCTGTTGGGGGAGCGGAAGAAATTATCCGGTGACGCGGCGCGGATGGCGGCCAAATGGCCGGGGCCGTTGCTGGACCTGGGCCCGGATGTTCTGGCCGGGCATGGGCTGATTGTCGACGCCATTTTCGGCGCGGGGCTGTGCCGTCCGATTACAGGGGCGACGGCGGAGTTGATCGAGAGAATCAACCGGTTTGCCCCGGCGGTGGTCGCGGTGGATGTGCCGTCGGGGGTCGAGGGCGACAGCGGCCAGATTCGCGGCGCCGGCCTTAATGCCGCATCGACCGTGACGTTTTTTCGTAAAAAACCGGGGCATCTGCTGCTGCCGGGGCGGACGGCCTGCGGCGAGGTGGAGGTCAGCGACATCGGCATTCTGCCCCGGGTGCTGGTGGATATTCAGCCGCAGACCCATTGCAATGGTCCGGCGCTGTGGCGGGGCGGCTTGCCGCGTTGGCGGGACCCTGCGGCGCTGGCGCAAATCCATAAGTACGACAGGGGACATGCAGTTGTGATAAGCGGCGGGCCGGCAGCTGGCGGCGCGGCGCGGCTGGCGGCGCGGGCGGCGCTGCGGATCGGCGCCGGGCTGGTCAGCCTGTCCTGCCCGGAAGCGGCGGTGACGGCCCATGCGGCGCAACTCGACGCGGTGATGATCAAGCCTTTCGAGGGGCGCGGCGATATTGCGGGGCTGTTGAAAGACGATCGCCTGAACAGCTGGTGCGTCGGGCCGGGCAACGGGGTGACGGCGCAGACCAGATCCCATGTCCTGAGCATTCTGGCGGCCGGCCGCCATGCGGTGATCGACGCCGACGGCCTGACGGTTTTCGCCGACCGGCCGGAAAGCCTGTTCAGCGCCATCCGGCAAAATACCGGCGGCGCGGTCGTGCTGACGCCCCATGACGGGGAGTTTTCGCGCCTGTTCCCGGATCTTTCGCGCCGGACGGCGGGCTATGACAAATTGGATGCCGCGCGCCAGGCGGCCGCGCGCGCCGGGGCGGTGGTCGTCCTGAAAGGGCCGGACACGGTTGTCGCCGCGCCGGACGGACGGGCGGTGATCAATGACAATGCGCCGCCGGATCTGGCGACGGCGGGCGCGGGCGATGTGCTGTCCGGCCTGATCAGCGGTTTGTTGGCCCAGGGGATGCCGGCTTTCCCGGCGGGCGCGGCGGCGGTCTGGATCCACGGGGCGGCGGCGGCGGCCTTTGGCCCGGGCCTGATTTCAGAGGACATTGAAGGCCGGGTTCCCGGGGTTTTACGGGGGTTATGCGCCGCAGAGGACTGAAAAATCGGAAAAATTTATCTGCTTCGCCGGGGCGGCGGCTTTCCTGCGCCGGGCTTTCTGCAGGAAAGAAATTTTTTCTGTGGAAATTTATATTTAAATGGCTATAAAGGCCAACATATATGCAGATTCGACCATGGCAATAAGTAAATGCGGGTGTGGCGAAATTGGTAGACGCGCTAGATTTAGGTTCTAGTGTCCTATGACGTGGGGGTTCAAGTCCCTCCACCCGCACCATTTTCCTTTTTATTTATGCGATGGCGAGAGGTTTTTGAAACTCTCCCGGAATGCAGCAACCATTAACGGGCGCAAGCGCCCCCGAACAGAAGCAGAGTGACATGCAGGTAACGGAAACAAATTCAGAAGGTTTGAAACGCGGATATAACGTAGTGATTTCCGCCGACGATATTGACGCCAAGATTGACGCGGAAGTCAAGAAAATCCAGGGCCAGATCAAAATGCCCGGTTTTCGCCCCGGCAAAGCGCCTTTGTCGCTGTTGAAAAAACTGCATGGCAAAAATCTTCTCGGCCAGGTTCTGGAAGAAACCATCAATACGACATCCCAGGAGGCCCTCGAAAAGAACAACGTCCGTCCGGCGATGCAGCCGAAGATCGAAGTTGTTTCCTTTGACGAAGGCAAGGACCTGGAATATTCCATCGAAGTGGAAATCACCCCCGAATTCGATATTCCCGACCTGTCCAAACTGAAGCTTGAGCGTCTGGTGGTCAAAGCCGACGACGCCCAGGTGATGGAGGCGGTAACCAATATTGCGTCCCAGCAGAAGAATTTCAAAAAAGCGGCCAAGACCGCCAAGGCGGCGAAGGGCGATGCGGTCCTGATGGATTTTGTCGGCAAAATCGACGGCGAGGCCTTTGACGGCGGCGCCGCCGAAGGCCATCAGCTTGAGCTGGGCTCCAACACCTTTATCCCGGGCTTTGAAGATCAACTGATCGGCGTCAAGGCCGGTGAGGAAAAAGCGGTTAACGTGACCTTCCCGGAAAATTACCAGGCGGAAAACCTGGCCGGCAAGGAAGCGGTTTTTGAGGTGAAAATTCACGAAGTGCAAAAGCCGGCCGAGGTTGAAATTGACGATGAGATGGCCAAGAAGTTCGGTCTGGAAAACCTCGACGCGCTGAAGGATCTTGTCAAAAAACAGGTCGAACAGGATAACGATGGCCTGAGCCGGACGAAATTGAAGCGGGCGCTGCTCGATCAACTGGCGGATCAGGTTTCCTTTGATGTGCCGGCCGGCATGGTCGAGCTGGAATTCAACCAGATCTGGCAGCAGTTGAAAATGGATCTCCATCGGGAGGCTCTGGAAGAAAATCCGGAAACAAAGCCGGAAGACCTGGATGAGCCGGGCGACGACGTCAAAGACGAATATCAGGCGATTGCCGAACGTCGGGTTCGTCTCGGTCTGCTGCTGGCTGAAATCGGCCAAAAAAATGAAATCACCGTCGCCCAGGAAGAGGTGACCCGCCAGATTTCCCAGGAAGCCCAGCGTTATCCGGGGCAGGAAAAGCAGGTGTTTGAATTCTATCAGAAAAACCCGCAGGCCCTGGCCCAGGTGCGGGCGCCGCTTTTTGAGGAAAAGGTTGTTGACTTCATTCTCGAACTTGCGGAAGTTAAGGAGAAGCCGGTTTCCCGCGATGAACTGATGGCGGCGATCGAAGCGGAAGAAGAGGCCGACGCGGCGAAAAAGCCGGCCAAGAAAAAGGCCGCGGCCAAGAAGAAAGCGGCGCCTAAAAAGGCCGCGGCCAAGAAAACCGAAGCCAAGAAAGCCGATACAAAGAAAGCTGTGGCGAAGAAGCCTGCAGCGAAAAAGCCGGCGGCGAAAAAGGCTGCGCCCAAGAAAGCAAAGGCTGAAAAATAATTTTTGGCTGGCGGATGAATTTTAAGAATTTGGTGACGGGCATTTCTTATGGTGCCCGAAATCACTTTTAACCAGGAAGGCTGAAATGAACGATCCACTTGATACATATATGAACACCCTGGTCCCGATGGTTGTGGAGCAAACAAGCCGGGGCGAGCGCTCATATGATATTTTCTCCCGCCTGCTGAAGGAAAGAATCATTTTCCTGACGGGTCAGGTGAATGATCAGGTGGCCGGATTGATTACAGCCCAGCTTTTGTTCCTGGAGGCGGAAAATCCCAAAAAGGACGTCTCCTTTTATATCAATTCGCCGGGCGGCGTCGTTACGGCGGGCATGGGCATCTATGACACCATGCAGTATATCCGGCCGAAGGTCTCCACCATCTGCATCGGCCAGGCCTGCTCCATGGGGTCCCTGCTGCTGGCCGCCGGTGAGAAGGGCATGCGCTATTCCCTGCCCAATTCCCGAATCATGGTTCACCAGCCCTCCGGCGGCGCCCAGGGACAGGCGACGGATATTGAAATCCAGGCCCGGGAAATTCTCTCCCTGCGCGAACGGCTGAATAATATTTACGTCAAGCACACCGGCCAGAAACTGAGCCAGATCCAGGAAGCCCTGGAGCGCGATACGTTCATGGCGCCGGAAGAGGCCAAGGATTTTGGCCTGATTGACGTGATTTATGAGAAGCGGCTGCCCGCTGACGGCGCGAGCGACGAAAAATAAGCGAAATTTGGCGCGCCGCGGAATTAAACATTTTTGTTAATCAATTGTTTTCTTGTTCTTTGTAACAATTGAACCATGTCGTCCAGACGGGAAATCCGGCGTGTTTTATTTGGCTCGTAAACCAGGCTTTCAGGGCGATTTGTCCGGCCGTCAAAGGCTGGACCGGCAAAAAAATATGCCGGCCGGGCAAAAATTTCGTTGAGATTTGCAGCCCAGTCGGAGTAGCATGTTAGAGAATTTTTAGGAACAGATACTTAATATGACGAAATCAAATTCTGGCGAGTCCAAAAATACGCTCTATTGTTCATTCTGTGGTAAAAGCCAGCATGAGGTTAAAAAACTTATCGCGGGGCCGACGGTCTTTATCTGCGATGAATGCGTTGAACTGTGCATGGATATTATCCGTGAGGAAAGCAAGACCTCTCTCGTGAAATCGGGCGAGGGCGTGCCGACGCCCGGGGATATTCTGCGTGTTCTGAATGATTATGTCATCGGCCAGCATCAGGCCAAGAAGGTTCTGTCGGTCGCCGTTCATAACCATTACAAGCGTTTGCAGCATAGCGCCAAGAGTGATGATGTTGAACTGGCCAAGTCGAATATCCTGTTGCTCGGGCCGACCGGCTGCGGGAAGACCCTTTTGGCCCAGACCCTGGCCCGTATCCTGGACGTTCCCTTTACCATGGCCGACGCCACGACCCTGACCGAAGCCGGTTATGTGGGCGAGGATGTTGAAAATATCATCCTGAAGCTGCTCCAGGCCGCCGAATATAATGTGGAAGAAGCCCAGCGCGGCATCGTCTATATCGACGAAGTGGATAAAATCAGCCGCAAGTCCGATAATCCGTCCATCACCCGGGATGTCTCCGGCGAGGGCGTGCAGCAGGCGCTGCTGAAAATCATGGAAGGCACCGTCGCCAGCGTGCCGCCCCAGGGCGGGCGCAAGCATCCCCAGCAGGAATTTCTCCAGGTGGACACGACCAATATCCTGTTCATCTGCGGCGGCGCCTTTGCCGGGCTGGACAAGATTATCGCCAACCGGCTCGAGGGGAAATCCATCGGTTTCGGGGCCAATGTCGCGCCGGATGATGACCGCAAGGTGGGCGAGGTGCTGTCGGACCTCGAACCGGATGATCTGCTGCATTTCGGGCTTATTCCGGAATTCGTCGGTCGCTTGCCGGTGCTCGCCACCCTGATGGACCTGGACGAAGACGCCCTGGTTGAGATCCTCAGCCGTCCGAAGAATGCGCTGGTCAAGCAGTATCAGCGTTTATTCTCCATGGAAGACGTCAGCCTGACCTTTACCGACGATGCGTTGATGGAAATCGCCAAGAAAGCCATTCTCCGCAAAACCGGCGCCCGTGGCCTCAGATCCATCATGGAAGACATTCTGCTGGAAACCATGTTCGAACTGCCCGGGCTTGACGGGGTGGAGGAAGTCGTGGTTAACGGCGACGTGGTCAGGGGAAAAACCCAGCCCCTCTATATCTACACCAAAACCAAAAAAGGCGAGGCGGGGGCGGCGGCCGGCGCATAGGCCCGGCCATTTCCCGCATGATATTTTAGGGCGGCCTTGCTGGAAATCCGGCGGTTTTGCGACGGGATGGAATCATCTGACGGCGCGACCGGCCCCGGGGAGGGAATTATAGGTACGCCCCCTTGATTTTCGGCTTTTTATCCTTAAATGCATTTAAACAGTTTGTAGTTTGTAACATTATTCAATAAATGGGCCACCCAATGAGCATTACACTTCCCGTTCTTCCGCTAAGAGATATTGTGGTTTTTCCATATATGATCGTGCCCCTGTTCGTCGGGCGGGAGAAATCGGTCAAGGCCCTTGAGGATGTCATGAGCAATGACAAGAAGATCCTTCTTGTCTCCCAGAAGGACGCCAATGATGACGATCCGACGGCGGATGAAATTTTCACCGTCGGGACCATCGCCTCGGTTTTGCAGTTGCTGAAACTGCCGGACGGAACGGTAAAAGTCCTGATCGAAGGCGGCGAGCGGGCGAAAATCACCAGATATATCGAGAATGAAGCCTTCTTTGAAGCGGAAGCGGAAGTCTATCAGACAGAGGTTGAAGATTCGGATGAACTGCAGGGCCTGGTGCGGTCGGTGATTAAACAGTTTGATCAATATATCAAGCTCAACAAGAAAATCCCGCCGGAGGTGGTGGCCAATGTCAACCAGATTGAAGATCCGGCGAAACTGTCCGATGTCATCGCCTCGCATCTGTCGCTGAAAATAGCCTCCAAGCAGGAATTGCTGGAAAATTCGGACGTCACCGCGCGCCTTGAAAAGATCTACAGCGTCATGGAAGGCGAAATCGGCGTCATGCAGGTCGAAAAGAAAATTCGCCACCGGGTGAAGAACCAGATGGAAAAAACCCAGCGGGAATATTATCTGAACGAACAATTGAAGGCGATTCAGAAAGAGCTCGGCGAATCCGATGAATCCAAGGACGAGATTTCAGAACTTGAGGCCAAGATCAAGGCGACGAAACTGAGCAAGGAAGCCAACGAAAAGGCCCTGACCGAACTGAAAAAGCTTAAATCCATGAGTCCGATGTCCGCCGAGGCGACCGTGGTGCGCAATTATCTTGACTGGATGCTGTCGATTCCGTGGAACAAGAAGACCAAAACCAAGCTTGACCTGATCGAGGCGGAAAATATCCTCAATGCGGATCATTACGGCCTGGAAAAGGTCAAGGAGCGGATTCTGGAATATCTTGCGGTTCAGAAAAGAACCAAAACCATCAAGGGTCCGATATTGTGCCTGGTCGGGCCGCCCGGCGTCGGTAAGACGTCGCTGGGCAAGTCGATCGCCCGGGCGACGGGGCGCGATTTCGTCCGCTTTTCCGTCGGCGGCGTCCGTGACGAGGCCGAGATTCGCGGCCACCGCCGGACCTATATCGGTTCCATGCCCGGCAAGGTCATCCAAAGCATGAAAAAGGCCGGGTCAAGCAACCCGATGTTCCTGCTGGATGAAATCGACAAAATGGGCGCCGACTTCCGCGGTGATCCGTCATCGGCCCTGCTCGAAGTGCTGGACCCGGAACAAAACAGCAAATTCAACGACCATTATCTGGAAGTGGACTATGACCTGTCCAGCGTGATGTTCGTCACCACGGCCAACACGCTGAACATGCCGCAGCCGCTGCTCGACCGGATGGAGGTGATCAACCTGTCCGGCTATACCGAAGAGGAAAAGGTCGAAATCGCCAAGCGCCACCTGATTCCGAAGCAAATGAAGGACCATGGCCTGAAAGAGGGCGAATGGTCGATTTCCGATTCCGCCCTGCAGGAGCTGATCCGCAGTTACACCCGCGAAGCCGGGGTGCGCAATCTGGAGCGGGAAATCGCCAAGCTGGTGCGCAAGGCGATCAAGGAAATTGTTCTCGGTAAGGTTCAGGCCGTCAAGGTGACGACCCGCAATCTTGAGAAATTCGCCGGCGTCAAGCGCTTTATCTTCGGCGAACTGGAGGAAGAGGACATGATCGGCGTCACCACCGGCCTGGCCTGGACCGAGGTCGGCGGGGTGATTTTGCAGATCGAAGCCATCACATCGCCGGGCAAGGGCAAGGTCACGGTGACCGGCAAGCTGGGTGAGGTGATGCAGGAATCGATCCAGGCCGCGATCAGCTACGTGCGGGCGCGGGCGATTGATTTCGGTATTCAACCGAGCGTTTTCGATAAAAGGGACATTCATATTCACCTGCCCGAAGGGGCGACCCCGAAAGACGGACCGTCCGCCGGGGTGGGTATGATCACGTCGATCGTCTCCGTCCTGACCGATATTTCGGTGCGGCGTGATGTGGCGATGACCGGCGAGATCAGCCTGCGCGGGCGCGTATTGCCGATCGGCGGACTGAAGGAAAAACTGCTCGCCGCGCTCAGGAGCGGCATCAAGACCGTTCTGATCCCCGAGGAAAATGTCAAGGACCTGGCGGAAATTCCCGATAATGTGAAGCGGGGGCTGGACATCCTGCCGGTGAGCCGGGTTGACGAGGTGCTGAGAGTCGCCCTGTCAGAATCACTGACCCCGCTGGCGCCCGAGGATATTGAACCGATGGCGCCGCTGGCCAAGGATGCCGTCGAATCCGGTCTTGGAACGCCGGTTCGGCATTAAAGCGGGCCAGAAATAAGCTCCTGTGGGCCTGAAAAAGCGCTCTTCCTGCATGGATGGGCGCTTTTTTGCCGGGGAAAAGGTTTTTTATTTCAGTGTCAAGCAAACTTTGTGCGAAAAACCGCAGTTTTGTGAGGTTTTCCCTTTGACGAAATCAGAAACCGGGGCTAAACTGCATCCACTTTTAACCAGTTCAGTAATACTTACATATAAGGGGAAGATAGTGAACAAAAACGATCTTGTTGCCGCCGTGGCTTCTGCCGCTGACCTTTCAAAAGCAGATGCAGCATCTGCTGTTGACGGTGTATTTTCATCCATTTCGAATGCTTTGTCTTCAGGCGATGAAGTTCGTCTGGTTGGCTTTGGCACTTTCAGTGTTGCGCAACGCGCCGCCAGTGAAGGCCGCAATCCACGCACCGGCGAAAAAATTCAAATTCCTGCTTCCAAGCAGCCCAAATTTAAAGCCGGCAAAGGCCTTAAAGATGCTGTGAATAAGTAATTTACAATTTATAAATTAGACGGTTAGTAAAAAAATGGCTAACCGTCTTTTTTTATGCTTTACATATCTTCAAACAGTCTGTAGATATGCACCCACGCAATGCTTAAGGCGTTGTGTGGTCTAGAAATGGGGCGATTAGCTCAGTTGGTAGAGCGCTTCGTTTACACCGAAGATGTCGGGAGTTCGAGTCTCTCATCGCCCACCATTTTCTTAGATATTACAGTGGCTTATCAAATAAATTCAATTTTGACATTTTTATGAAAAAGCTGCTTGACTGGATGAGGCGAATGCCGTACATCAGTCGCACACCCTAGGGTGTTTCTTGGGGGGTGTAGCTCAGTTGGTTAGAGCGCTGGCCTGTCACGCCAGAGGTCGCGGGTTCGAGTCCCGTCACTCCCGCCACTTCCTTTCCTCTAAAATAAGACGTTCCGATGGCGCAGGTGATCGCGTTGCCGCCCGGTTGCGGGCCGTTTTCCACCGCGTCATTTCTGTGGCGCAATATTTTACCCGTGAACCTTTTTTACTAAAAAATCATTGGCATTTTGCCTCACTTCGGTCTATTAAGCTAGCACGAGTTCAAGCCTTGGCGTGGGTGGCCGTTGCGTGGTGGCGCAGGATGCTGTGAATTACAATTATTCCGCCGCCCATATAAAAGGTTTGACGTAATATTAGACCGGTTTCAATCAGGGCAGTGACAATGCGCCATGCATTTCTGCTGTCCGTGACAATTTGTAAAGAAGGGGTTGAGCACAGATGAATGAATTGCTGCTCGAATATCTTCCAATTCTGATTTTCTTTATCATCGCCATAATTCTGTCCGGCATCTTTATTGTGCTCCCGATGCTGTTGGTTGAGCAGAAGCCGGATACGGAAAAGCTGTCGGCTTACGAGTGCGGGTTTGAGGCCTTCGACAGCGCCCGAAAGCCCTTTGATGTGCGCTTTTACCTGGTGGCGATTTTGTTTATCATTTTTGACCTTGAAGTCGCTTTTCTGTTTCCCTGGGCGGTTTCCCTTGGCAAGATCGGCATGTTTGGCTTTGTCTCCATGATGATTTTCCTCGGCGTTCTGACCATCGGGTTCATATATGAATGGAAGAAAGGGGCGTTGGAGTGGGAGTAAATATGTCAAAGGATACAGGCGCCGAAAACTTGCCGGTTCCGGATCAGGATGCCTATTTTAAATCTATCTCGGATGAGCTGTCTGACAAGGGCTTTGTGGTCGCGAGCCTTGATGATGTGATCGCCTGGGCGCGGACGGGATCCCTGTGGTGGATGACGTTCGGCCTGGCCTGCTGCGCGGTCGAGATGATGCATTCCAGCATGCCGCGCTATGACGTGGAGCGGATGGGCTTCGCCCCGCGGGCGTCCCCGCGCCAGTCCGACGTGATGATTGTCGCCGGAACCCTGACCAATAAAATGGCGCCGGCGCTCAGGAAGGTGTATGACCAGATGGCGGAGCCCCGCTATGTGATCTCCATGGGCAGTTGCGCCAATGGTGGCGGTTACTATCACTATTCCTATTCTGTTGTGCGTGGCTGCGACAGAATTGTTCCCGTTGATATTTATGTTCCCGGCTGTCCTCCGACAGCGGAAGCTCTGGTTTACGGCATTCTTCAGCTTCAGAAGAAGATCCGCCGGACCGTGGCTCTGGACCGTTAAGGAGTGATGCGCATGAGTATTCAGGAAGAAACACTCAATGACGTGGGGCGTTTGATCGTTGACGTCCTTGAAAATGAGGTGCTGGGCTTTAGGGTTGCTGCCGGTGAATTGACGGTCACTGCGCGTGCCGACAAGATTGTCAATATCCTGACGACGCTGCGGGACGACAGCAATTTCAAGTTTGTCCAGCTCACCGATATTTGCGGGGTCGATTATCCGGAACGGCTGAAGCGGTTTGAGGTGGTTTACCATCTGTTGAGCCTGAAACATAACATGCGTGTTCGGGTCAAAGTCGAGGCGGATGACGAAACCCCCGTGCCGTCGGTTGTTGAGGTCTATCCTGCGGCCGGCTGGTATGAGCGCGAAGTCTGGGACATGTATGGCGTCATGTTTGACGGCAATCCGGATCTGCGGCGCATCCTGACCGATTATGGTTTTCAGGGCCACCCCCAGCGCAAGGATTTCCCGCTGACCGGCTATATCGAGTTGCGTTACAGCGAGGAAGAGCGGCGCGTGGTTTACGAGCCCGTCAAGCTGCAGCAGGAATTCCGTGATTTTGATTTCATGAGTCCCTGGGAAGGGGCGAAATATATTCTGCCCGGAGACGAGAAAGCCGGTGAAAAGGCCGAAGACAAAGGGCAGGGGAAGTAACTCATGGCTGAAGTAGATATTAAAAACTACAATATTAACTTTGGGCCTCAGCATCCTGCGGCTCATGGCGTGTTGCGCTTGATTCTGGAGCTTGATGGCGAAGTTGTCGAGCGGGCCGACCCGCATATCGGGCTGCTGCACCGGGGCACGGAAAAGCTGCTGGAAAACAAGACCTATCTCCAGGGCATACCCTATTTCGACCGGCTTGATTATGTCTCGCCGATGAATCAGGAGCATGCCTTTTGCCTGGCGATTGAAAAGTTGCTGGGGCTTGAGGTGCCGGAGCGGGGTCAGTATATACGTGTGCTTTACTGTGAAATTGGCCGAATCCTCAATCACATTATGAATGTGACAGCCCACGGGATGGATGTCGGCGCCCTGACGCCGATCCTCTGGGGCTTCGAGGAACGCGAACTGCTGATGGAGTTTTATGAGCGGGTCTGCGGCGCGCGGCTTCACGCCAATTATTTCCGTCCCGGCGGCGTCCATCAGGACCTGCCCGAGGGGCTGGTCGACGATATTCTGCGCTGGTGCGATAATTTCCCAAAGACCCTGAACGACATGGAAACCCTGGTGACGGAAAACCGGATTTTCAAGCAGCGCAATGTGGATATTGGCAAGGTTTCGGCCGAGGAATGTTATGCGCTCGGCTTTACCGGCGTCATGTTGCGCGGTTCAAATGTGGCGTGGGACTTGCGCAAGGCGCAGCCCTATGATGCCTATAATGACATGGATTTTGATGTGGTCGTCGGCAAAAACGGCGACTGTTATGACCGGTATGTTGTCCGGATCGAGGAAATGTATCAGAGCCTGAACATCATTCGCCAATGCATTGAGAAGATGCCCCGGGGCGAGGTGTTGTCAACGGACCATACGGTCACGCCGCCCCGGCGGGCGCTGATCAAAACCTCGATGGAAGCGCTGATTCAGCATTTCAAGCTCTACACCGAAGGCTTTAAGGTGCCCGAAGGCGAGGTTTACGTCGCGGTTGAGGCGCCGAAAGGCGAATTCGGGGTCTATCTGGTGTCCGATGGCGGCAACAAGCCCTACCGTTGTAAAATCCGGGCGCCGGGCTATGCGCATCTTCAGGCGATGGATTATGTCGCCAAGGGTCATATGCTGGCGGATATCCCGGCATTGATCGGTTCCTTTGATATCGTGTTCGGAGAAATTGACCGATGAACATCAGTGTAAGAAACGCGGAAAGCTTCAAATTTACGCCTGAAAACCTGGAATGGGCGAAAGGCCAGTTGGCGAAATATCCGGCCAGCCGCAAGCAGAGCGCCGTGATGCCGTTGCTGCAAAAGGCGCAGGAACAGAATAACGGCTGGGTGTCCGTGCCGGTGATGGAATATATCGCCGAGATGCTGGACATGCCCTATATCCGGGTGCATGAGGTGGCGAGCTTTTACACCATGTATAACCTGAAACCGGTGGGCAAGCATGTGATTGAGGTCTGCACCACGACCCCCTGCTGGCTGCGCGGATCCGATGATGTGGTCGCCGCCTGCAAGGACGAGCTCGGCATCGGCTTTGGCGAGACGACGCAAGACGGTGAATTTACCCTGCTGGAAGTGGAATGCGCCGGCGCCTGCGTCAATGCGCCGGTCATCGCCTATAAGGAAGAATATTACGAGGATCTGGATAACCAGAGCACCCGCAAGTTCATTCAGGCGATCAAGAGCGGCGCTGTTCCGGCGCCCGGCCCTCAGACCACCGATCGTCATAAATCCGCCCCTCAGGGTGGGCCGACGACCCTGAAGGAATTCTGTGCGGCAGAGGGAGGTAAATAACATGCTTGCGGATAAGGATCGTATTTTTACCAATCTCTATGGCTACCAAAGCTGGCGGCTTGACGCGGCGAAAAAGCGCGGCGACTGGGACGGCACCAGGGATCTGCTCGACAAGGGGGGCGACTGGATTATTGATGAAATGAAGGCCTCCGGTCTGCGCGGCCGCGGCGGGGCGGGTTTTCCCACCGGCCTGAAATGGTCCTTCATGCCCAAGGTTTCGGACGGCCGGCCCCATTATCTGGTGGTCAATGCCGACGAAGGCGAGCCCGGAACCTGCAAGGACCGGGAAATCATCCGCCATGACCCCCATAAGCTGATCGAAGGCTGTCTGGTTGCCGGTTTCGCCATGAAGGCGGTGGCGGCCTATATCTATATCCGCGGCGAATTTGTTCATGAAGCCAAGGTGCTGGAAGCCGCGATTCAGGAAGCCTATGACGCCGGTCTGATCGGGGAAAATTCCTGTGGAACCGGCTATAAATTCGATATTTATGTTCATCGCGGGGCCGGGGCCTATATCTGCGGCGAGGAAACGGCGTTGATCGAAAGCATTGAAGGCAAGAAGGGCCAGCCGCGCCTCAAACCGCCTTTCCCGGCCAATGTCGGCCTGTATGGCTGCCCGTCAACAGTGAATAACGTTGAATCCATTGCGGTGGCGCCGACCATCCTGCGGCGCGGCGGGGCCTGGTTCGCCAGTCTCGGCCGGGAAAATAATACCGGCACCAAGCTTTTCTGTATTTCAGGGCATGTCAATAACCCCTGTAACGTGGAAGAGGAAATGGGCGTTTCACTGCGGGAACTGATCGAAACCCACGCCGGCGGCGTGCGCGGCGGCTGGGACAATCTGCTGGCGGTGATCCCCGGCGGGTCATCGGTTCATGTGCTGCCGAAGGATATTTGCGATACCGTACTGATGGATTTTGACAGTCTGCGGGCCGAAGGGTCCGGCCTTGGCACCGCGGCGGTGATTGTCATGGACAAGTCAACCGATATTGTCAAGGCGATTGCGCGCCTGTCGGCCTTTTACGCCCATGAAAGCTGCGGCCAGTGCACCCCGTGCCGTGAAGGCACCGGCTGGATGTCGCGGGTGATGCAGCGTCTGGTGACGGGCGAAGCGGAAATTGAGGAAATTGATACGCTGCTCGACGTGACGACAAAGGTCGAAGGCCATACGATTTGCGCCCTGGGCGATGCGGCGGCCTGGCCGATACAGGGCCTGCTCCGGCATTTCCGCCCCGAAGTGGAGCGTCGTATTTTGGAACATAAAAAAAGCCGTTCTGCGGCCTGATGAAGTGTGGAGTGTAAAGAATGCCAACGCTTAACGTCGATGGAATTGAGGTTGAGGTAGAAGAGGGGGCCACTGTTCTTCAGGCCTGCGAAGCCGCCGGTGTTGAAATACCGCGTTTCTGCTTTCACGAACGCCTGTCGATCTCCGGCAACTGCCGGATGTGTCTTGTCGAAATGGAAAAGGCACCGAAGCTGATCGCCTCCTGCGCCATGCCGGCCGGCGACGGCATGGTCATTCATACCAAGAGCGACAGGGTCAAGCGCGGCCGCGAAGGGGTGCTTGAATTTACCCTGATCAACCATCCCCTTGACTGCCCGGTCTGTGACCAGGGCGGGGAATGCGATCTTCAGGACCAGTATCTTTATTACAGCGGCGACGACTGCCGCTATGAAGAAGGCCGCCGGATTGTCGCCAAGGATGATTTCGGGCCATTGATCAAAACCGTGATGACCCGCTGCATCCATTGCACCCGCTGCGTGCGGTTTTCGGAAGAAATCGCCGGGGTTCCGGCGCTCGGCGGCATCGGCCGCGGCGATCATATGGAAATCACCACCTATCAGGAACAGCCCTTCGCCTCGGAACTTTCCGGCAATGTGGTTGATTTGTGTCCGGTCGGGGCGCTGACCAACAAGCCTTACGCCTTCAAGGCGCGGCCGTGGGAGCTGAAATCGACCGAAACCTTTGACGTGCATGACGCCATGGGGTCGAGCGTGCGCGCCGACGCCCGGGGCCGCGAAGTGATGCGTTTCCTGCCGCGGGTTCATGAGGATGTCAATGAGGAATGGATTTCCGACAAGACCCGCCATGCGGTTGACGGGTTGACATATAATCGTCTGGATACGCCTTATGTCCGCCGGGACGGCGTGCTCAAGGCGGCGAGCTGGGACGAGGCCTTTGACGCCATTGCCCAGAAAGTGGACGGCCTCGGCGGCGACCGGATCGCCGGTCTGGTCGGCGACCTGTGCGATCTGGAAAGCATGTACGCCCTGAAGGGTTTGCTGAATGCGCTGGGATCGACCGCCATTGACTGCCGTCAGGACGGGGCCAAATACGGCGGCAAACATCGGGTCGGTTATCTGTTTAACACGACCATCGCCGGCATTGACGAGGCCGACGCCTGCTTGCTGGTGGGAACAAACCCGCGCAAGGAAGCGCCGGTGCTCAACATTCGCCTGCGCTATCTGTCAAAGCGCGGCCGGATCGCGTCCGTGGGCGAGGTTGAAAAGCTAACCTATGACGTGGAGCATCTGGGCGATACCGCCCGGGCGCTGGAGGATGTGCTGGCGGGCAAGGGCGACTTCGCCAAGGCGCTGAAGGCGGCCAAAAAACCGATGATCATTCTGGGTTCCGGCGCGGTCCGCCACAAGGACGGCGCGGCCATTCTGAAGCTGGCCCATGATATTGCCGACAAATACGGCATGGTCACGGAAGGATGGAACGGCTTTAACATCCTGCATCATGCGATAAGCCGGGTCGGGGCGATGGACCTTGGCCTGGTGACCGACAAGGGCGTTGACGGGATCATGGATGCGGCGGCGGCCGGCGATGTTGAGGTCGTCTTTAACCTGGGCGTTGACGAGATTGACAGCAGCCGCCTGAAAAAGCCCTTTGTCATTTATCAGGGCAGTCACGGCGACGAGGGCGTCAAACATGCCGACGTCATCCTGCCGGGGGTCGCCTATACGGAAAAACCGGGCGCCTATGTCAATCTGGAAGGCCGGGTGCAGATGGCGCCGCGGGCGATCTTCGGCCCGGGCGAAGCCCGCGAGGACTGGACGATTCTGCGCGCCCTGTCGGAAAGGCTCGGCCATAAGCTGCCGTTTGACAATATTGCGGAATTGCGGGCGAAAATGGTCGCCGAATATCCTCATTTCGCCATCGTTGACCAGACGCCAAGCGAAGACTGGGCCGACTTTGGCGTCGCGGGAGAGCTGTCCGATGATCCGATCCGCAATATCTTCCGGGATTTTTATCAGACCAACCCGATCGCGCGGTCGTCAAAGGTGATGGCGGAATGCAGCACGGCCTATGAAGGGGCGAAATTTGTAGCGGAGGCAGAGGCAACCAATGGCTGATTTACTTGTTGAATTTTTTCTCTGGGCCTTTGGTCTGACGCTGGCGCCGTGGCTGGCGACATTGCTCGGCATTGTTGTCGGGATTTTGGTGATTGTGCTGCCGCTGCTGCTGGCGGTCGCCATGAGCGTTTACATGGACCGCAAGGTCTGGGCCGGGATGCAGATGCGCCGCGGCCCCAATGTGGTCGGCCCTTGGGGGCTGATGCAGTCCTTCGCCGACGGCCTGAAGCTGTTCCTGAAGGAAACCATCATTCCGGCGAGCGCCAACAAGTTCGTTTTCCTGCTGGCGCCGGCGCTGACGTTCATTCTGGCCCTGGTCGGCTGGGCGGTGATCCCCTTTGACGCCGGCGTCGTGCTGGCGGACCTGAATGTCGGGATACTGTATCTGTTCGCCATATCGTCGCTCGGGGTCTACGGCATTATCCTGTCCGGCTGGGCCAGTAACTCGCGCTACGCCTTCCTCGGCGCGCTCAGATCCTCGGCCCAGATGGTGTCTTACGAGGTGTCGATCGGCTTTGTCCTGGTCACGGTGCTGATGACGGTGGGCTCCCTCAATCTTTCCGACATTGTGATGGCGCAGAAGGATACTTTCCTTGGGGTCAACGGCTTCTGGTTCACGCCGTTGCTGCCGATGCTGGTGATTTTCTTTATTTCAGCCCTGGCGGAAACCAACCGGCCGCCGTTTGATTTGCCGGAAGCGGAAGCGGAAATCGTCGCCGGGTATCAGATCGAATATTCCTCCATGGCCTTCGCCCTGTTCTTCCTCGGCGAATACGCCAACATCATTCTGATGTGCGCCATGACCAGCATTCTGTTCTTTGGCGGCTGGCTGCCGATCGTCGACTGGGAACCGCTCTATGTGATCCCGGGCTGGATCTGGTTCTTTGGCAAGATTTTTCTGATGTTTTTCGTCTTCGCCTGGGTCAAGGCGACGGTGCCGCGTTATCGTTATGACCAGCTGATGCGGCTGGGCTGGAAGGTATTCCTGCCGATTTCATTGCTATGGGTAGTATTAACCGGGTTTTTCTTGTTGTTGACCGACAAGATTCCGGCGTAAAGGAAAAGAGACGGATATAGATATGACTCTTCTCAAACACGCAGCGCGGACATTCCTGCTAAGCGAATTCGCCGAGGCCATGTGGCTGACGTTCCGCTATATGTTCCGCAAGAAAGCCACCATCAACTATCCTTATGAAAAAGGGCCGCTGAGCCCCCGTTTCCGGGGCGAACATGCGCTGCGCCGTTATCCCAACGGCGAAGAACGCTGCATCGCGTGCAAACTCTGCGAGGCGATCTGTCCGGCGCAGGCGATCACCATCGAGGCCGCGGTGGCCGAGGACGGCACCCGCCGCACGACGCGCTATGACATTGACATGACCAAATGCATTTATTGCGGCTATTGTCAGGAAGCCTGTCCGGTGGAGGCGATTGTCGAAGGGCCGAATTTCGAATTCGCCACCGAAACCCGTGAAGAGCTTTTCTACAACAAGGAAAAACTGTTGAAGAACGGCGACATGTGGGAACAGGAAATCGCCACCAATATTGAACTTGACGCACCCTACAGGTAGGCCAGACAGGATTTGGATAATATGATTTACACCTTATGCTTTTATCTTTTCGCCACCGTCACGGTATTTTCCGGGCTGATGGTGATTTCGAGCCGGAACCCGGTGCATTCCGTATTGTATCTTATTCTGGCCTTCTTCAATTCCGCCGGGCTGTTTGTCCTGCTGGGGGCGGAATTCGTCGCTATGATTCTGGTGATTGTCTATGTCGGCGCGGTTGCGGTGCTGTTTATGTTTGTCGTGATGATGCTCGACATTGATTACAGCGAACTGCGCAAGGGATTTCAGCAATATCTGCCGATCGGCGGCCTGATCGGGGTCGTGCTGCTGGCGGAACTGGCGCTGATTGGCATGGGCTGGGGCCTTGGCGGCGAAGTGGTCACCGACCCGGCGACGGGGACCCCGGCGCTTGAGGCGATGACCAATACGGAAGCCCTGGGCAGCCTGATTTACACCAAATATATCTTCCTGTTTCAGATGGCCGGCATGATCCTGCTGGTGGCGATGATCGGCGCCATTGTGCTGACCCACCGCAAGCGCCCGGGCGTCAAGAAACAGAATATCAACAAGCAGGTCATGCGCCGCCGCGGCGACGCCTATGACATTGTGAAAGTCAAACCCGGTCAAGGGATATAGGGCCAAGGGATACAGGTAGGAAAAAATAATGGAAATTGGACTTGCTCATTATCTGACCGTTGCGGCCATGTTATTTACCATCGGCATTTTCGGTATCTTCTTAAACAGAAAAAATGTGATTATCATCCTGATGTCCGTGGAGCTTATTCTGCTGGCGGTCAATATCAACTTTGTCGCATTTTCATCGTACCTCCATGACATGGTCGGGCAGGTGTTCACCATGTTCATCCTGACGGTCGCGGCGGGGGAGGCGGCGATCGGCCTCGCCATTCTGGTGATTTATTTCCGTAACCGCGGCACGATCGCGGTTGAAGACATTCATCTGATGAAAGGATAAGAATAAAATGTATCAGATCATTGTTTTCGGGCCTCTTCTGGCGGCCATTATCGCGGGCCTGTTTGGGCGTAAACTGGGCGACAAGGGCGCGCAGGCGATAACCTGCGGCGCGCTGATCCTTTCCGCCATCCTGTCGTGGGTGGCGTTTTTTCAGATCGGCCTGGGCCATACGGTAGAGCATGTGACGGTGATGAACTGGGTGACCTCCGGCGACCTCAGATTCAACTGGGGCTTCAAGATTGACACCCTGACGGCGGTGATGCTGGTGGTGGTCAACAGCGTGTCCTGCCTGGTCCATATCTATTCCGTCGGTTATATGAGCCACGACCCTCACAAGCCGCGCTTTATGGCTTACCTCAGTTTCTTTACCTTCGCCATGCTGATGCTGGTGACATCGGACAACTTTGTCCAGATGTTCTTCGGCTGGGAAGGGGTGGGGCTGGCGTCCTACCTGCTGATCGGTTTCTGGTACAAGCGGCCGTCGGCCTGCGCCGCGGCGATCAAGGCGTTTATCGTCAACCGGGTCGGCGATTTTGGCTTCGCGCTCGGCATTCTGGCCATATATATGGTCACCGGCGCCGTTGATTTCGAGACGGTCTTCGCCAGAATTCCCGAGCTTCAGGGCCAGCAGATTCATTTCCTGTGGATGGATCTGGACCTGATCACGACCATCTGCATTCTGCTGTTTATCGGCGCCATGGGCAAATCGGCGCAGTTGGGCCTGCATACCTGGCTGCCGGACGCCATGGAGGGCCCGACCCCGGTGTCGGCCCTGATCCATGCCGCGACCATGGTTACCGCCGGCGTCTTTATGGTCGCCCGCTGTTCGCCGATCTTTGAATTTTCCCCGGACGCGCTGGGTTTTGTCACCTTTATCGGCGCGTCAACCGCGATCTTCGCCGCGACCATCGGCACGACGCAGAATGACATCAAGCGGGTGATCGCCTATTCCACCTGTTCGCAGCTCGGCTATATGTTCTTCGCCCTCGGGGTGTCGGCATATGGCGCGGCGATTTTCCATCTGTTCACCCACGCCTTCTTCAAGGCGCTGCTGTTCCTCGGCTCCGGTTCGGTGATCCACGCCATGAGCGATGAGCAGGACATGCGCAAAATGGGTGGTCTGTGGAACAAAATTCCGCTGACCTTCGCCATGATGACCGTCGGCACGCTGGCGCTGACCGGCTTTCCGTTCCTCGCCGGTTATTATTCCAAGGACATGATCATTGAATCCGCCTTCGCCTCGGGCGCCGCATGGTCGGGCTATGCCTTCGCCATGGGGGTTCTGGCGGCCCTGCTGACGTCCTTCTATAGCTGGCGTCTGGTGTTCATGACGTTCTTTGGCAAGTCCCGCGCCAGCCAGTCGGTGCAGGATCATGTCCATGAAAGCACCAACTGGATGCTGGTGCCACTTTATCTTCTGGCTCTGGGCGCGTTATTCGCCGGCTTCCTGTTCAAGGAGAATTTTGTCGGCCATTACTATGAGGAATTCTGGGGTCACGCCCTGTTCCTCAAGGATGCGGCCCATAACGTCATGGAAGCAGCGCATCATGTGCCCGGCTGGGTTGTCGCCGCGCCGTTCATCGTGATGGTTGTGGGCTTTCTGGTCGCGCTTTACGCCTATATCTGGAAACCGGAAACACCGGCCCGCTTCGCCGGGACCTTCCGCTATCTCTATAATCTGTTTTACAATAAATGGTATGTGGACGAAATCTATGACTTCCTGTTTGTCCGGCCGGCCAAGCGGCTGGGCTACTTCCTGTGGAAAAGGGGCGACGAGAATGTCATCGACCGCTTTGGTCCCGATGGCGCCGCCGCCAGCGTCATGTCACTGGCGCAGCGGTTCAGAGCCCTGCAGAGCGGTTATATCTACCATTACGCCTTCGTTATGTTGATGGGCGTCGCCGCCTTCGTCTCATGGTTTGTATTCACGGCGCCGGTGGGAGGAGCCAACTAATGGAACATTTTCCGACTCTTTCGATCATTACATTCCTGCCTCTGGTCGGGGTATTTTTCATTTTGCTGACCAGGGGGGAAAACGCCGACCGCAAGGCCTTGCACGCCGCCTTGTGGACGACGGTTTTCACCTTTATCGCCTCGCTGATCCTGTGGTTCAGTTTTGACAAGACCACGGCTGAATTCCAGTTCGTGGAAAAGACGAGCTGGCTCGGCGACAATATCAACTACCATATGGGGGTTGACGGCATTTCAATCCTGTTCGTCATGCTGACCACCTTCATCATGCCGATTGTGATCCTGACCGGATGGGACGCGATCAAGACCCGGGTCAAGGAATATCTGATTGCCTTTCTGATTCTGGAAACCCTGATGATCGGGGTATTCTGCTCGCTTGATATTGTGCTGTTCTATCTGTTCTTTGAAGGCGGCCTGATCCCGATGTTCCTGATTATCGGCGTCTGGGGCGGTAAAGATCGCGTCTATGCCGCCTACAAGCTGTTCCTCTATACGCTGCTGGGCTCTGTCCTGATGCTGCTGGCGATGCTCTATATGTATTTCCAGGCCGGCACCACCGATATTCCGACCCTGATGCAATATGGTTTTGATGTCGATGCCCAGACCTGGCTGTTCCTGGCCTTCTTTGCCTCTTTCGCGGTCAAGATGCCCATGTGGCCGGTTCATACCTGGCTGCCGGACGCCCATGTGCAGGCGCCGACGGCCGGTTCGGTGATTCTGGCGGGCATCCTGCTGAAAATGGGCGGTTACGGCTTCCTGCGGTTTTCCCTGCCCATGTTCCCGGTGGCGTCCGTTGAACTGGCGTGGCTGATCTACAGCCTGTCGGTGATCGCGATTATCTATACCTCGCTGGTCGCCCTGATGCAGCAGGACATGAAAAAGCTGATCGCCTATTCTTCGGTCGCCCATATGGGCTTTGTGACGCTCGGCATTTTCGCCTTTAACACGCAAGGAATCGAAGGGTCGATCATGGTCATGCTGGCCCACGGCTTTGTCGCCAGCGCCCTGTTCCTGTGCGTCGGGGTGATCTATGACCGGCTGCATACCCGCGAAATCGAACGCTACGGCGGGCTGGTCAACATCATGCCGAAATACGCCCTGACCTTCATGTTTTTCACCATGGCGTCGGTGGGACTGCCGGGCACCGGTAACTTCATCGGTGAAATTCTGGTGCTGATCGGTCTGTTCAAGGTCAGCATCTGGACCACATTCTTTGCCGCGACCGGCCTGATATTGGGTGCCGCCTATATGCTGTGGCTCTACCGCAAGGTCGTGTTCGGCGAACTGGTCAAGGATGACCTGAAGGCCATGCTGGATATGGACCGGCGGGAAATCCTGATTTTCGCCCCGCTGGTTATTTTCACGCTCTGGATGGGGATTTACCCGTCAACATTTATGGATTTCATGCATGTATCCGTTGAAAACCTTATTCAAAATCATCAGGCCGCGCTGCAGGCGGTTGCTGAAACAGTGGCGCATTAGGGAGATATAAGATGACTGAAACAATGCTTCCTGATCTGGTCCCGGCCTATGGCGAAATTCTTATGGCGCTGGGCGCGATGGCGCTGCTGATGTTTGGCGTGTTTCGCGGCAATACATCGACCGGCCTTGTCTCGTTGCTTTCGGCGGCGCTGATGATTGTGACGCTGTTTGTCACCATCAACTGGACCGAAACGGCGGTTTATACCTTCGGCGATATGTTTGTGGTCGATCGCTTTACCTCAATGATGAAATTGCTGGTGTTGGTCGCCTCTGCCCTGGCGGTGATCATGTCGACGCAATATTTCCGCGATGAGCAGGAGGAGCGGTTTGAATATCCGGTTCTGATGCTGCTGGCGACTTTGGGCATGATGGTCATGGTGTCGGCCAATGATCTGATGTCACTTTACATGGGTCTGGAATTGCAATCCCTGAGTCTTTACGTTCTGGCTTCGATCCGGCGGGAGAATGAACGGGCGACGGAGGCCGGCCTGAAATATTTCGTCCTCGGCGCTTTGGCGTCCGGCATTCTGTTGTTCGGCAGTTCGATGGTTTACGGCTTTGTCGGCAGCACCAATTTTTCCACGATCGGCGAAACGCTCGCCCATGCCGGGGAACATGGCCCGGATGTCGGGGTGATCATCGGCATGGTTCTCGTCCTGGTCGGCCTCGCCTTCAAGATTTCCGCCGTGCCGTTCCATATGTGGACCCCCGATGTCTATGAAGGGGCGCCGACGCCGGTAACCGCCTTCTTCGCCGTGGCGCCCAAGGTGGCGGCGCTGGCGCTGCTGGTGCGGGTGCTTTATGTGCCGTTCGGCGAACTGGCGGCTTCGTGGAATCAGGTGATTGTCTTTATGGCCCTGGCGTCGATGGTGCTCGGTTCGGTGGCGGCGGTGGTCCAGACCAACATCAAACGCCTGATGGCCTACAGCTCGATCGGTCATGTGGGTTTCGCCCTGGTCGGTCTGGCGGCCGGCAGTCAGGAAGGCGTCCGCGGGCTGGTGATTTACATGGCGATCTATCTGGTGATGAATGTCGGGACTTTCGCCTGCATCCTGTCCATGCGCCGCAAGGACGGCATGGTCGAGGAAATTGCCGACCTGTCCGGTCTGGCGCAGACCCGGCCCGGCATGGCGACGGCGATGGCGATCTTCATGCTGTCCCTGGCGGGGATTCCGCCGCTTGCCGGTTTCTGGGGCAAATGGTACGTCTTCAAGGCGGTCATTGCGACGGCGGTTTCCAATCCTGTGGCGACGGATTACGGGCTGATTACCCTGGCGGTGATCGGCGTGGTCGCCAGCGTCGTCGGGGCCTATTATTACCTGCGGGTGGTCAAGGTGATGTTCTTCGATGCGCCGTCCGGTGAATTCGTGCCGCAGAAATCCCGCAATATGCGGGCGATTATCGGCGTCGGGGCGGCGTTGCTGATCCTGTTCCTGCTGCCCCAGGTCAACGCGCCGGTTCTGGAATACGCCAGGATGGCGGCGGCGGCCCTGATTTCCTGAACCATGACCGGTTTAACATCCCTTCAGGTGCCCGAGGGTTACGACCTTCGGGCGTTTGACGTTCTGGACAGCACCAATGCGGAATGTCGCCGGCTGGCGGCAGAGGGCGCGCGGGGCAATATCTGGGTTGCGGCTGCGGCCCAGTCCGCCGGGCGCGGCCGCCGGGGCCGGGCGTGGCAGTCGCCGAAGGGCAATCTCTTCGCCTCGCTGTTATACGCCATTGACTGCGATCTTGCGACCGCATCGCAACTGTCCTTTGTCTCGGCGCTCGCGGTGCGGGACACGGTGGCGGATATAATGCAGTCCGGAACCCGGGTATCCTGCAAATGGCCCAATGATATTCTGGTGGAAGACCGGAAAATATCCGGCATTCTGCTCGAATCAACCGGTGAGGGGGGCGCCCGGCCCGGCCATGTGATTATCGGCATCGGCGTCAATGTAAATTCCCACCCGGCCGGGACGCCATTCCCCGCCACCAGCCTCAAGGCGGAACTGGGCCGGGAAATAGAGACTGCGGCGGTGATGCAGGGGCTTGCGCAGTCGATGGCGCACTGGGTCACATGCTGGCGGGATCACGGTTTTCCCCTGATCCGCAGGGCGTGGAAGGAAACGGCCCGCGGCCTGGGGGATGAGATTATCGTCCGCCTGCCGAAGGAGGATCTGCGCGGGAGATTCGTCGATCTGGACGACCGCGGCGCACTAATACTTGAGTTCGACGGCGAAAGGCGACATATTACCGCAGGAGATGTTTTCTTCGTGTAACGTCGGGTTATGACCTAAAGGATAGACCATGCTTCTCGCCATTGACGCCGGAAACACCAATATCGTCTTCGCCATTCACGACGGGGAAGAATTGCGCTATAAATGGCGGATTTCCAGTTCCTCGAGCCGGACGGCGGATGAATATATGGTCTGGCTCACCCAATTGATGAATCTGGAAAATATTTCACCGAATAATATCAGCGGCGCGATTATTGCGACCGTGGTGCCGCAGGCCCTGTTTCCTCTGCAGCTCCTGTGCCGGCGTTATTTCAATTGCACGGCCCTTGTTGTCGGCGAGGATAATGTCGATCTTGGCCTTGCGGTCCGGCTGGACAACCCGAATGAGGTCGGCGCCGACCGGCTGGTCAATGCGGTTGCCGCCCAGATAAAATACGGCGGCCCGATGATCATCATTGATTTTGGCACCGCGACGACATTTGACGTGATTGATAAAAACGGCGATTATTGCGGCGGCATCATTTCGCCCGGGGTCAACCTGTCGGTCGAGGCGCTGCATATGGCGGCGGCCAAACTGCCGCGGGTGGCGGTTGAAAAACCGGATCAGGTGATCGGAACCGGCACCGTATCCGCCATGCAGTCGGGCATATTCTGGGGCTATGTCGGGCTGGTGGAAGGCGTCGTGCGGCGCATCAAGCGGGTATTTGACGAAAAAAATCCGGGGTCCGAGATGAAAGTCCTCGCCACCGGCGGACTGGCGCCCCTGTTTAATGATGAGGTGGCCGAGATTACCATTGTTGATCAGGAACTGACCACCTATGGTCTTTTCGAAATATACCGCCGGAATATAAAGGAAAAATAAGTTTGGCCTATCGTAAAGACGCCCTGTATTTCCTGCCGCTTGGCGGGTCCGGCGAAATTGGCATGAACCTGAACCTCTATCAGACCCAAGGCAAGTGGCTGATGGTTGATTGCGGCATTTCATTCGCCGACACCTATCTGCCGGGAATTGACCTGATCATGCCCAACACCGGCTATATCGAGCAGCGCCGGGACAAGCTTCTGGGCCTGATCATCACCCACGCCCATGAGGATCATGTGGGGGCGCTGGCCTAT
Source organism: Paremcibacter sp. (assembly GCA_048266545.1). GTDB lineage: Bacteria > Pseudomonadota > Alphaproteobacteria > Sphingomonadales > Emcibacteraceae > Paremcibacter. The sequence continues at coordinate 38,588 of JBLWZH010000010.1, forward strand.
CTGTGGCCGCGGCTGCGCTGCCCGGTTTACGCGACGCCGTTCACCATGATCCTGATCCGGCTGAAGCTGGCCGAGGCCGGGCTGCTCGATGAGGTGCCGCTGATCGAGGTGCCGCTTATGGGCAATGTTGAACTGGGCCCCTTCAGCGTTGACTTCCTGTCGCTCACACATTCGATTCCGGAACCCAATGCGGTGCGGATCAAAACCGCCGCCGGCGCCATCTTTCACACCGGCGACTGGAAACTGGACCCGGACCCGCTGCTGGGCGACAGGACCGACGAAGCGGCCATGCGGCAGGTCGGCGACGACGGCGTGCTGGCGCTGGTTTGTGATTCGACCAACGTCTTCAATGTCGAGTCCTCGGGCTCGGAGGGAAAAGTTCGCGACAACATCAGCCAGCTTTTGTCGGCCAAGAAGGGCAAGGTCTTTTGCGCCACCTTTTCGTCCAATGTGGCGCGGGTCGACACCCTGGCCCAGGCGGCGAAAAAGAACGGCCGCGAGGTCTGTCTGGTCGGGCGGTCCCTGAAACGAAATGTGGCGGCGGCGATCGAAGCCGGCTATCTCAAGGATTTCCCCCGGGTGGTTGAGGAAAGCGACGCCGGTTATATGCCCAACGAGAAAGTGCTTTATATCTGCACCGGCTGTCAGGGGGAGGCGCGGGCGGCGCTGATGCGGATCGCCCAGGGCGGCAACCGGGACGTCATCTTAAGCCGCGGCGATACGGTGATCTTTTCGTCCAAGATTATCCCGGGCAATGAACTGATGATCGGCCGGCTGCATAATATGCTGGTCGAGGCGGGGGCGGAGGTCATCACCGAAAAGGACGCCTTCGTTCATGTGTCCGGCCATCCGGGACAGCGGGAACTGAAGAAAATGTACGACTGGATCCGGCCGGAAATCCTGGTTCCGGTGCATGGTGAACTGCGCCATATGCAGAAGCAGGCCGAATTTGGCCGCCGTCATGGCATTGCGCAAGCGATTGTGCCGCGCAATGGCACTGTGATAAAACTGGCCCCCGGACCGGCGGAAATCGTCGAATATGTCGATGTCGGCCGCTTCGCCCTTGATGGCCAGTATCTGGTGCCGGGAGAGGATGACGCCATCGTCACCCGGCGGCGGATTCTCTATAACGGCGCTCTGGTCGTTTCCCTTGTGGTCGACGGCAAGGGCGGGTTTCTCGCCGCGCCGGAGGTGACCAACCTCGGCAATCCGGACGCCGGCGCGGACCGGTTTGACGACGCGATCATTGAGGCCGTGTTTGACGCGGCGAAAAGCCTGACCCGCAAACAGCGGGCGGATAAGAACAAGCTGGCCGAGGCGGTGCGGGTTTACGCCCGCAAGGCGGCGAAAAATTATACCCTCAAGGAAACCGGTCCGGTGACGGTGGTGACGGTGTCCCGGATCGATAGCAAAAAACTGACAGAGACAGAGGAAGCGTAATAATGATTGGAAAATTAAACCATGTCGCCATTGCCGTGAATGATCTTGAGGCGGCGGTCGCGCTTTATCGCGACACCTTGGGGGCCAAGGTCTCCGATGCGGTGGATCAGCCGGATCATGGCGTGGTGACGGTGTTCGTTGAACTGCCCAATACCAAGATCGAACTGCTCTATCCCCTGGGCGAGAATTCGCCGATTCAGGGCTTTCTCGACAAAAATCCTTCCGGCGGCATTCATCATATCTGCTACGAGGTGGCGGACATTCACGCGGCGCGGGACAAGCTGATCGCCGATGGTATGCGCATTCTGGGCAGTGGGGAACCGCGAATTGGCGCCCACGGCAAGCCGATCCTTTTCCTGCATCCGAAGGATTTCTGCGGCGCTCTCGTTGAACTTGAGGAGGTATAGGCATGACCATCGCCAATCATATCGTGGTTTTCCTGGTCTGCTGGTGGCTGGTCCTGTTTATGGTGCTGCCCTGGGGCGTCAGGGGTCATCATGAAAGTGGCGAGGATTATGAAGCGGGCATCGAGCCCGGCTCGCCGGTTAAATCCCATATTGGCAAGAAAATGCTGATCACCACGGGAATCACCATAATCCTGTGGGCGATTTTCTGGGCGGTGATGGAATTTGACCTGATCACCTTTGGATAGGCGCTCAGCCGCCGTTTATGGAAGGGAAAAAGGCAAAAAAAAAGCAAGGCATTTGCGCCTTGCATTTTTTATTTATATTTTTTTATGTCTGCCGATATTTATAATTTTTTATTAAGTCAATGCCGGCGTGGTGTAGAGATCTCCCTCCCTAGACTTGGGCCTCACTTTCGAAAGAGACAATAGTCGAGGATGCGGTCACTGTCATTAACAAAAACGTCATTTAGCTTAATTTTTCGCTAAATGTTGCAAAAATCACACAGGCCTGAGATAGTGGGATCATATTGAAATCAGGGGGAAAACGGGAGCAGACGGCATGTATCGCGTTATTTTTGTCACATTGATGATTAACATAAGTTTAATATTTCCAAGCGGTTCAGCCGAAAGGCTGGCCTATGTCACGAAGGAAAACTGCCAGCGTTTGCTGGCCCATATTCCGGCGGATGACGTCGCCTATAAAGCGGGGGTGGATGTCAGGGGAAAGGCGGTCGCGCCCGCCGATCTGGCGCCGTCGTCGGACTTTGCATCCAATCTCGGGATGAAGGAGGGGATTTCCTTTCATTTGATTCTGGATGTGGCGAAGGAAAGCGGGATCAACGACCGTTCAAAGAAAATATTTGAGGATCATAAGGGATTGCGCGGGGAAATTTATCTCGGCCAGGTCGTGATAAAGGACGGCCAAGCGACCCTGAACGGCAAGCCTCTGGCGGCGGATGATGAAAAACAGCTTCTGCTGCTGTGCCGGCAGGATAAAAAATAAGCCGGCTGAAATCGCTGGAAAGCTCCAAAATGGTTCGATTCCGCAAAGATAATTGCGGTCGGCAAAAAGCCTGCGCATAAAAAGCCTGTAAATAACCTGTCGGGCAGTTTATAAAAACAGAAATATTTAATTTATAAGGTTACCATCATGCGTCTTTCATCTCTTTTTATGCCCACGCTCAAGGAAAATCCGGCGGAGGCCCAGATCACATCCCACCGCTTGATGCTGCGCGCCGGCCTGATCCGTCAGACCAGCGCCGGGATTTACATCTGGTTGCCGCTGGGGCTTCGGGTGCTGCGCAAGATTGAACAGATTGTCCGGGAGGAACAGGACCGGGCCGGGGCGCAGGAAATCCTGATGCCGACGATCCAGTCGGCGGAGCTGTGGCGGGAAAGCGGCCGCTATGACGCCTATGGTCTGGAAATGCTGCGCATTAAGGACCGTCATAACCGGGAAATGCTTTACGGGCCGACCAATGAGGAAATGGTCACCGACCTGTTCCGCAACACTATCAAGTCCTATAAAGACCTGCCGAAGATGCTGTATCACATTCAGTGGAAGTTCCGCGACGAGATCCGGCCCCGGTTCGGCATCATGCGCGGCCGGGAATTCCTGATGAAGGATAATTACAGCTTTGACCTGGATGCCGAGGCCGGGCGCGTATCCTATAACAAGATGTATGTCGCTTACCTGCGCACCTTCGCCCGGCTGGGGATGGTGGCGATTCCGGTGCGGGCCGACACCGGCGCCATTGGCGGCGACCTGAGCCATGAATTCCAGATCCTGGCCGAAACCGGGGAAAGCACGCTCTATTATGACAAGGAGATCGAAAATTTCGATCTCGCCAGCCTGACCGGGGATATTGATCATCAGACGATTGAGAAGCTGCAAAGTCTCTACGCCATGGAAGAGGAAAAGCATGATCCGGACAATTGTCCGGTGGCGGCGGAGGACCTGCGCACCGCCAAGGGCGTCGAGGTCGGGCATATTTTCTTCTTCGGCACCAAATATTCCGAAGCGATGAACGCCACCGTGACCGGACCGGACGGCAGTCTGACGCCGGTGGAGATGGGATCATACGGCGTCGGCGTTTCCCGTCTGGTCGCGGCCCTGATCGAGGCGAGCCATGACGACGCCGGCATCATCTGGCCCGAAGCCGCAGCGCCCTATAAAGTCGGTCTGATCAACCTGCGGGCGAAGGATGAGGACTGCGCGGCGGCCTGTGAGGACATTTACCGCCAGTTACAGGATGCGGGGGTTGAAACCCTCTATGATGACCGGGACATGGGCGCCGGCGGCAAATTCGCCGACATGGACCTGATCGGGCTGCCGTGGCAGTTGATTGTCGGCCCCCGGGGGCTGAAAAATGGCGTCGTCGAGGTGAAATGCCGGGCGTCCGGTGAACGGCAAGAGGTGTCCCTCGCGGACGCCATAAACAAATTATCCTGATAAGGGGAGAGCGGGGATGTTCCGGGCGCACGAGTGGATGGTGGCCTTCAGGTACCTGAAGATCAGAAGCAACGAAGGGTTCGTCACTCTGGTGGCGCTGTTTTCCCTGCTTGGCATCGCCATCGGGGTGATGGTGCTGATCGTCACCATGTCGGTGATGAACGGTTTCCGCGAGGAACTGCTCAGCAAGGTGATCGGCTTTAACGGTCATATGCTCTATCAGCCGGTGGGCGGCCGGATGAGCGACTATGACGACGCGGTGGCGCGCCTGAAAAAAATTGATCATGTGGTCAAGGTTCTGCCGATTATTGAGGGCCATGCCCTGGCGACCTTCGGCAGTTACAGCGTTCCGGCGCTGGTGCGCGGCGTCCGGGCCCAAGACCTGAAACAGATGACCCTGATTTCAGACAATATCAAGGTCGGCGCGCTGGCGGACTTCGGCAAGGGCGACAATGATATTCTGATCGGCAAAAGGCTGGCCGACAAATATAATCTGTCGCCGGGGGATCTGGTGACTTTGGTCACGCCGCGCGGCCGGGTGACGCCCTTTGGCACCGTGCCCCGGATCGCCAGCTATCAGATCACGGCCATTTTCGAGGTCGGGGAATATAATTACGACACCAGCTATTTCTTCATGCCGTTGGCCCAGGCCCAAAGCTATTTTCAATATGGCGACGAAGTGGCGGCGCTGGAAATCAGCCTGAGCCATCCGGACATGATCACCGAAATGTATCCCCTGGTGCAGCAGGTGACCCGACAGATTGACCCGGGCGGGCGGCTGATTGACTGGCGGGTGCTGAACCGCAGTTTCTTTAACGCGCTTCAGGTTGAACGCAACGTGATGTTCATTATCCTGTCCTTCATCATTCTGGTGGCGGTTTTCAACATCATCTCGACGATGATCATGATGGTCAAGAACAAGACCCGCGATGTGGCGATCCTGCGCACCATGGGGGTGACCAGCGCCTCGATCATGCGGATATTCTTTATCGTTGGCTCCTGCATCGGGGTGTTGGGCACTATGCTGGGCACCATTCTCGGGCTGCTGATCGCGGATAATGTCCAGGCGATTCTGGATTTTATCGAACGGATGACCGGCCTCAGCCTGTGGGAGGGCGAGGTGCGCTTCCTGTCCGAGGTGCCGGCGATTATTGACGGGCGCGAGGTCGGCATCGTGATCATTGTCGCGCTCGGCCTGAGCTTTCTGGCGACGCTGTTGCCGGCCTGGCGGGCGGCCAAGGTCGACCCGGTCGAATCGTTGCGCTATGAGTAGGGGATCATCATGACGGAAAATATCTTGGAATTACAGGGCATTCACCGCCATTTCATCCAGGGGGATAAGGACCTGCATATTCTGCGCGGCATTGACTTTGCCCTGAAAAAGGGCGAGGTGGTGACCCTGGTCGGGGCGTCGGGATCGGGCAAATCGACCCTGCTGCAGATCGCCGGTCTTCTCGACCGGATGAACAGCGGCGAGGTGGTCATTGACGGCAAGCCCTGCGCCAGGCTGTCCGACAATAAACGCACCCGCCTCCGCCGCCATGACGTGGGATTTATTTATCAGTTTCACCATCTTCTGCCGGAATTTTCCGCCATTGAGAATGTCATGCTGCCGCTGGTGATTGCCGGAAACGCGAAAGGCGACGCCCGGGACAAGGCTGAAAAAATGCTGAAGCAACTGGGGCTGGGCGGCAGGCTGGATCACCGGCCGTCGGAACTTTCGGGCGGCGAGCAGCAGCGGGTCGCCATTGCCCGCGCCGTGGTCGGCAAGCCGAAAGTCCTGCTGGCCGATGAGCCGACCGGCAATCTGGATGAAGCGACCGGCAACGGGGTGATGAATGAACTGCTGCGCCTGTCGCGGGAGGAAGGGATTTCGGCATTGGTGGCGACCCATAACCAGGAACTGGCGAGAAAAATGGATCGCTGTGTTACACTTCATAACGGGGTGCTGGCGTAGGACCAGCACCGCAAGGGACGGGCCCGTTGGGCTTTTCAGGAGAATCAATGGAACTTGGTCAGATTAACATGTGGGCGGTTTTGCTGGCGGCCGGGCTGAAATTCGTCCTCGGGACGGCCTGGTATTCGCCGGCGCTGTTCGCCGGCGTCTGGCTGCGGGAAGTCGGCCTGACCCGGGAGCGGTCCGCCGTCGCCCCCGGGCCGATGCTGCTGTCCGCGGCGCTCGGCGGCGTCGCCGCCTTCACCCTGGCGGTGATCATCACGCGCGCTGACCTGGATTTTCTGTCGTCGCTGGCCCTCGGCGGCCTCTTGGGCGTTGGCGTCATGGCGGCGCTGACCGCGCCCCAGTTCGCCTTTGAGGACCGCTCCTTCCGGCTTTACGCCATCTATGCCGGGCAATATGTCGCCGAACTGCTTCTGATGGCGGCGATTATCGGAGGCTGGCGATAGGATATGGCGTCTCCCGCATTCATTCATCTGAGGCTGCATTCGGCCTATTCCCTGTCCGAAGGCGCGATCCACGTCAAAGCTCTCGGCAAACTGTGCCGCCAGCATGACATGCCGGCGGTGGCGATCACCGACAGCAACAATATGTTCGGCGCGCTGGAAGCCTCGCTCGCCCTGCCCGGCGACGGGATACAGCCGATCATCGGCTGCTCGCTCGCCATCCGTCATGAGGGGGAACAGGACGCCCGGTCTTTCAAGGCGCCGGAACCGGGCTGGCTGGTCCTACTGGCCCAGACCGCGACCGGTTATCAAAACCTGATGAAACTGGTCAGCAAGGCGCATCTGGAAGGCGACGGCCACGAGACGCCGCAACTCCGCCTCGGCGATCTTGAGGGCCATACCGGGGACATTATCTGCCTGACGGGCGGTCCCGATGGCCCGGTGGGCAAATATCTCCGGTCCGGCGGCCTCAAGGCGAGGGACCGGGCTGAGGAAGTCCTGCGCAAACTGATCCGGCTGTTTCCCGGACGGCTTTATGTGGAGATCATGCGTCACGGCATGGCGGCGGAGGATCAGACCGAAGCGGCCTTTGTCGAGATGGCCTATCACTACGACCTGCCGCTGGTCGCGACCAATCAGGTGTTCTTCCCGGAACGCAAAATGTATCAGGCCCATGACGCGCTGCTCTGTATCGCCGAGAGCAAATATGTCGAGCAGGATGACCGGCGCAAGCTGACGCCGGAACATTATTTCAAGTCCGCGGCGGAAATGGCCGAACTGTTCGCCGACCTGCCGGAAGCGGTGCAGAATACGGTGGTTATCGCCCGGCGCTGCGCCTTCAGGGTGCCGACCATTGACCCGATCCTGCCCAACTTCACCGACGGCATGGACAAGACGGCGGCCGATTATCAGGACATCAGCGAGGAGGCGGCGCTCGATAAAATGGCCCGGGACGGCCTGCAGCGCCGGCTGGAGCAGCATGTCTATGCCGATGAACAGGATGCGGACAGGCGGACCGAAATCGCCAAACCCTATTGGGCGCGGCTTGATTTTGAACTGAAGATCATCAACCAGATGGGTTTTCCCGGCTATTTCCTGATCGTGGCCGACTTTATTCAATGGTCGAAAAACCACAATATCCCGGTGGGGCCGGGCCGGGGCTCGGGCGCGGGCTCGGTCGTCGCCTGGGCGCTGATGATTACCGATCTCGATCCGCTGCGCTTTGGCCTGCTGTTCGAGCGGTTCCTCAACCCGGAACGGGTGTCGATGCCCGATTTTGATATTGATTTCTGCCAGGACAAGCGCGACCGGGTGATCCGTTATGTTCAGGAGAAATACGGCCACAGCCAGGTGGCGCAGATCATCACCTTCGGAAAGCTTCAGGCCAAGGCGGTGGTGCGGGACGTGGGCCGCGTGCTGCAGATGCCCTATGGTCAGGTCGATCGCCTGTCGAAGCTGATCCCGGCCAATCCGGCCAACCCGGTGTCGCTGGCGGAGGCGCTGGAAAGCGAACCCAAGCTGCAATATGAGCGCGACAATGACGCGGCGACGGCGCGGCTGATTGAGATGGCGTTGCAGCTCGAGGGGCTGTTCCGCCATGCCTCGACCCATGCCGCCGGCGTCGTGATCGGCGACCGGCCGCTGGACCAGCTGGTGCCGCTTTACCGTGATCCGCGCTCCGACATGCCGGTGACCCAGTTCAACATGAAATTTGTCGAGCAGGCCGGACTGGTGAAATTCGACTTTCTCGGCCTCAAGACCCTGACCGTGCTCGCGAAAGCGGTGGAGCATATCGCGCTCAGGGGCATTGAGGTCAACCTGGAGCAGACGCCGCTGGTCGACGGCCCGACCTTCGACCTGCTGAGCAGCGGCAGGACCATCGGCGTGTTTCAGCTGGAAAGCAGCGGCATGCAGAATGTGCTGGTGCAGATGAAGCCCGATATGTTCGAGGATATTATCGCGGTGGTGGCGCTCTATCGTCCGGGGCCGATGGACAATATTCCGCTCTATATCGCCTGCAAGCATGGCGAAAAGGACCCCGATTACCTGCATCCGCTGCTGACCGAAATCCTGACCGAAACCTACGGCGTGATCATCTATCAGGAACAGGTGATGCAGATCGCCCAGGTGCTGGCCGACTATTCCCTCGGCGAGGCGGATCTGCTGCGCCGGGCGATGGGCAAGAAAATCCCCGCCGAAATGGACAAGCAGCGCGCCCGCTTTCAGGACGGCGCCGATAAAAAGGGCGTCGACCCGAAACAGGCGGCGGGCATTTTTGACCAGGTGGCGAAATTCGCCGGTTACGGCTTCAACAAATCCCATGCGGCGGCCTATGCGCTGGTCTCTTTCCACACCGCCTACCTGAAGGCCAATTATCCGGTCGAGTTTATGGCGGCGATCATGTCGCTCGACCTCAACAACACGGACAAGCTGGCGGTCTTCAAGCAGGAAGTCCTGTCCATGGGCATCGAGATCCTGCCGCCCGACATCAACCGCTCGGAGGTTGAATTTTCCGTCGAGGTGATTGAGGGCCGGGAAGACGCCGACAATATCGGCGGCGCCCGATCGGACGGCGTGCTGCGCGGCGTGCGCTATGGTCTGGCGGCGCTGAAGAATGTCGGCGCCGGCGCCATGGAGGCGATGATTGCCGAGCGCGCCAAAAATGGCCCCTTTGCTGATGTGGCGGACTTTTGCCGGCGTCTCGACACCAAACAGATCAACAAGCGGGCGCTGGAGAATCTGGCCAAGGCCGGGGCTTTTGATAGCCTCAATCCCAATCGGGCGCAGATGCTGGCCTCGGTCGAAATGATTTTGCGCCAGGCCAGCGCCGCGACCGAAGCTCGCAACAGCAATCAAGTCAGCCTGTTTGACGATGTGGTGGAGGAACCGATGCTGGCGTTGCCGGATATGCCGGAATGGCAACTGATCGAAAAGCTCAATTACGAAAAAGAGGCGATCGGCTTTTATCTTTCCGCCCATCCGCTCGACGCCTATGAGAAAATTCTGGAACGGCAGAAAATCACGCCCTCCACCGAACTGGAGCGCAAGGCCCACGGCGGCGGCGCCATAAAGCTCGCCGGCACGGTCCAGAATATCCGGGTGATGAAAAACAAGCGCGGCAAGAAATTCGCCTTTGTCGGCCTGTCGGATGCGCACGGCGGGTTTGAATGCATGGTCTTTTCGGAACTGCTCGACAGCGCCGAGGAAATTCTGGCGGTCGGCAGTTCGGTGATTGCAACCGTCGAGGCGACGATCCATGCGGAAAAAGGCCTGCGGGTGACGGCGAAAAGCTTCGCCGCGATCGAGGTGGTGGCGGCCAATTCAGCCCGGGGGCTCGAGATTTTCCTCACCGACGCCAGCAGCATCGCCGCGATCCGCGAAGTGCTCGACAATTACAGGGGCGGCCGCGGCTATGTCACCTTCAAGCTGAAGGCGGAGGATGAAAGCGGCGATTATGACATCGATATTGAACTAAAGGACAAATACAGGGTCTCCCCCGATATCCGCAGCGCCCTCATCACCATGAAAGGCGTGATGGACGCCCGGGAGATATAGGGGGCAGATTGGGGGCGTGGGAGATTTTCCGGATTCTCTGAATATAGGATTGAAGTGCGGTTCTCTTTCCCCTCATCCCCGACCTGATCGGGGATCCATTGGCCGGGCGATGCCCTGTCGGAAGGAGGATTTCAAAATGATCATGGCGGAAGGGCAATAATGAATTGTCAACAGACCCTAAAACAGATAGAAGATTTTTATGACCGACAAACCGGACAACGCCACCGCAAAAACTAGGGATTCCGCCTCCGTCCTGATCATTCGGGACGGGGCGGCGCATCCGAAATACGGCACATTGCAGATTTTGATGGTCAAACGGCATCCCAAGATCAAATTCGCCGGCGGCGCCTATGTCTTTCCCGGCGGCAAGCTTGATCCGGCCGATCGGGCGCTTGAGGAGCGGGACCAGAAGGATGCGGACGGGGATATTTCGGCCGAGTTCCGCGGCCTGCGCTATGCGGCGCTGCGTGAAGTGTTCGAGGAAACCGGCCTGGTCATCGGCACGATGGGCGGCGACAGGATTGATGAGGCGACACGGCGCCGGCTTGATGAAAGATACCGGACCGCCATTCTGGAGGACCGGATGACGCTGGCTGATTTTCTTGATCGGACCGGCATTACCCTTGACATGAATGACTGTTTTCCCTTCGCCCACTGGATCACGCCCAGGGTCTATCCGATCCGCTTTGACACCCGCTTTTTCCTCTGTGTCGCGCCGGAGGGGCAAATCCCGAGTCCCGACGGCCATGAAATTACCGCGATCGAATGGATGCATCCGATGACCCTGGTCGAGGAATCCGACGGCGTGCTGATGTTCCCGACGATGATGAACCTGAAAATGCTCGGCCGGGCGCGGTCCGTCGCCGAGGCCCTTGACCTGCTCGCCGCGCGGAAGATCGTCACCGTCACCCCGCAAGTGATCGAAGGCGACAGGGTTCGCTTCCGCAAAATCCCCGCCGAGGCGGGATATGAGGACGTAGACCAGAGCCGCACCCGGACCGCCATCGACCTGAAAAAGGGCTGAAAGCGGGCTTTTTTTCTCAAAACAGGCGCGCTTTTGTGAAACTTCGACCAAATTGCACAAAAACCCTTGATCTTTGGCGGAAAGAACGCTATGACGCGCCTACTTCACACGCGGGTTTTTAAGTTGACCTCCTACATATTGAGGAAGACTTTCCGGTGTCCCGATTGGGGCCACACGCTCGCGGAGGATTAACCGGAAAAACAAGGAAAAATCGTATGGCGACGCCAACATTTACGATGCGTCAGCTTTTGGAAGCTGGGGTGCATTTCGGCCATCAGGCCCATCGCTGGAACCCGAAGATGAAAGAATATATCTTTGGCGCCCGCAATAAAGTTCACATTATCAACCTGTCGATCACGGTGCCGTTGCTGCACCGCGCCCTGGAACAGGTGCGCGACGTTACCGCCTCCGGCGGCCGTGTTCTGTTCGTCGGCACCAAGCGTCAGGCTTCCGGCCCGATCGCCGAAGCCGCCAAACGCTGCGGCCAGTATTACGTCAATCACCGCTGGCTCGGCGGCATGATGACCAACTGGCAGACGATCTCCAACTCCATCAAACGCCTGAAGGAACTGGATGAGAAGCTGGCGGCTGAAATGACCGGCCTGACCAAGAAGGAAACCCTGCAGATGACCCGCGAGCGGGACAAACTGGAACGGGCGCTTGGCGGGATCAAGGACATGGGCGGCATTCCGAACATTCTTTTTGTCATCGACACCAACAAGGAAGACCTGGCGATTCAGGAAGCCAACAAACTTGGCATCCCGGTTGTCGCGGTTCTGGACACCAACAGCGATCCGGACGGCGTCGCCTTCCCGATTCCCGGCAATGATGACGCGACCCGCGCCATTCAGCTTTATTGCGACCTGGTGTCCGGCGCCGTGCTCGACGGCATTCAGCAGGAAATGGTCGCCCAGGGCGTTGACCTTGGCGCCGCTGAAGAAGCGCCCGTAGAGGAAGAACTGGCGGCGGCTGAAGAAAAAGCGGCCCCCGAGGCGGAAAAAACCAAAGAGGCCGAAGCGCCTGCCGCGGAAAAAGCCGAAGAAGCTGTCGAAGAAAAAGCTTCTGAATAAATTTACAGATGCGGGTTCCGGAATATATCCGGAACCTGCGATTGTTCCACTATATTGTAAGGAAGAATGATGGTCCAGATTACAGCTGCTATTGTTAAGGAACTGCGGGAGAAATCCGGCGCGGGGATGATGGATTGCAAGAACGCCCTGAAGGAAAATGACGGTGACGTTGAACGCGCCATGGACTGGCTGCGTCAGAAAGGGATCGCCAAGGCGGCCAAGAAATCCGGCCGCGTGGCGGCTGAAGGACTGGTTGCGGTGGCCTCCGCCGGCGCGAAAGCCGTTGCGGTCGAGGTCAATTCCGAAACCGATTTCGTCGCCCGTAATGAAACATTCCAGGGCATGGTGAAGACCATCGCCAATGTCGCCCTGGAAAACGGCGGTGATTATGAGACGACGCTGGCGGCGGATTATCCCGGCACGGGGCGCAACGTCAAAGACGAGCTGACCGAAGCGGTCGGCACCATCGGCGAAAATATGACCTTCCGCCGGTCGCTTGGCCTGTCGGTGGAAAACGGCCATGTCGCGACCTACATTCATAACAGCGTAACGCCCGGCCTGGGCAAGATCGCGGTTCTGGTGGCGCTGGAGTCAACCGCTGACGAGGCGGCGCTCGCGGCCCTCGGCAAGCAGCTCGCGATGCATGTGGCGGCGACGGCGCCGCTGGCGATGACGGTGGAAGAGCTTGACCCCGAGGCGGTTGAACGCGAACGCAATGTTCTGATCGAACAGGCGCGGGAATCAGGCAAACCGGACAACATCATCGAGAAAATGATTGTCGGCCGGATGGCGAAATTCTATCAGGAAGTCGTCTTCACCGAACAGACCTTCATCGTTGACGGCGAGACAAAAATCTCCAGGGTTATTGAAAATGCCGCGAAGGACGCCGGCGCTGAAATCAGGCTGGCGGGCTATTGCCGGCTTGAGCTTGGCGAAGGCATCGAAAAGGAAGAAGATGATTTTGCTGCTGAGGTTGCCGCTGCCGTAGGCAAATAAATATTTTTTTCGGGCTCATTTGCGAATTATGTAAAAGTTTATTCGCATTTGGGCCCGAATTGTATATTCTGCCGTATAAATTTTTAAAAGCTGATTTCAGGACGCCGGATTACGGCGCCAAACTTATTCAAGTCAAAGGGTGCATATGGCCGAGACTGCCAAATTTAAACGAGTTCTTCTGAAGTTGTCGGGCGAGGCTCTCATGGGGGAGCAGGAGTATGGCATTGATCCCAAGGTGGTCAGCCGAATCGCCGAGGAAATCAAAAGCGTCCGCGAACTTGGGGTTGAAATCTGTCTGGTGGTTGGCGCCGGTAATATTTTCCGGGGCATCACCGGGGTGGCCAGCGGCTTTGACCGCACTTCGGCCGATCATATGGGCATGCTGGCGACGGTAATGAACGCCATCGCCATTCAAAACGCCCTCGAACAGATCGGCGTGGATACCCGGGTTCAGTCGGCGTTTCCCATGGCGTCGGTCTGTGAACCCTATATCCGGCGCAAGGCGATCCGCCATATGGAAAAAGGTCGGGTCGTGGTTTTCGCCGCCGGGACGGGAAATCCGTTTTTCACCACCGATACCGCCGCGGCGCTCCGGGCGGCCGAGATGGGCTGTGACGGCCTGTTGAAAGGCACCCAGGTCAACGGCGTCTATACCGCCGATCCGAAAACCGATCCCGATGCGCAAAAATATGATAAACTTGATTACCATACCGTGCTGACCAAGGATCTGAAGGTCATGGACGCCTCGGCGATCGCCCTGGCGCGGGAAAATGATATTCCGATCGTCGTATTTTCGATCCATAAGCACGGTGAATTTTCCCAGGTCGTAAATGGGGAAGGCGATTTTACAATCATTTGCAAGGAGTGAGCGAAATGTCATCTGAAATAGATCTCAATGATCTCCGGCGCCGAATGAAGGGGGCCATTGAAAACCTGAAAACAGAATTTTCCGGCCTCCGGACCGGGCGGGCGTCGGTCAACCTGCTGGACCCGGTTATGGTCGACGCCTACGGCGCGCAGATGCCGCTCAATCAGGTTGCCACAGTTTCGACACCAGAGTCCCGTATGATCAGCGTTCAGGTCTGGGACAAGTCGATGGTCGCCTCGACCGAAAAGGCGATCCGCAATGCGGGGCTTGGCCTTAATCCGGTGACCGACGGCCAGACATTGCGCATTCCGATTCCCGAACTCAATGAGGAACGGCGCACGGAACTGACCAAGGTCGCCGGCAAATACGCCGAACAAAGCCGGGTCGCCATTCGCAATGTTCGCCGGGACGGCATGGAGACGGCCAAAAGACTGGAAAAGGACAGTGAAATCAGCCAGGATGAGCACAAGTCCTATTCTGACCAGATCCAAAAGCTGACCGATGAAATGATCAAGCAGATTGATCATCTGACGGAAGTCAAAGAAAAAGAAATTATGCAGGTATAAGGAGACAGACTGGCTCATGCTGCTGGTTAAGGAAGGATACCCTTCCCGGAAGAATGATAAACAGCCAGAACCCCCGGCCCATGTCGCCATCATCATGGATGGCAACGGGCGGTGGGCCAAAAAACGCATGCTGCCCAAAGTCGCCGGTCACAAGCGCGGCGTCGATGTGGTACGCCGCTGTGTGGAGGACGCCATCGACCTGGGCATCCGGTATCTGACACTTTACGCCTTTTCCTCGGAAAACTGGAACCGGCCGGAAGATGAAGTGAACGACCTGATGAATCTGCTTCAGCGCTATCTGACCAAGGAAGTGGACAGTCTTCACGAGAAGAATATCCGCATCGCCTTTATCGGCAACCGGTCAAAGCTGAGCCGGCATATCCGGACGCTTCTTGAAAAAGCCGAAGAGAAAACCCGCGACAATTCGCGTCTGTGCCTGACCCTGGCGCTGAGCTATGGCGGGCGGGCGGAAATTGTCGAGGCGGCGGCGGCCCTGGCCCGCAAGGTCAAGGCCGGTGAACTGGACTGCGACGAAATTACGGAAAATATGTTCGCCTCCCATCTTCACACCAGCAACATTCCCGATCCGGACCTTATTATCCGCACCAGCGGCGAGCAGCGGATCAGCAATTTCCTCTTGTGGCAGATTGCCTATTCGGAATTTGTTTTCCTCGACGTTCTGTGGCCCGATTTCAATCGTGAAATGCTCAGCCAGGCGCTTGAGGAATATTATGGCCGGGACCGACGATATGGCGCGAGACCCTGAGCCGCGCATGAAAGACAATTCCCATAGCCCCCCCAGGAAAAGCGGGCTGATGCTGCGTGTTCTGTCGGCGCTTGTCATGCTGCCGGTTGCGGTTTTTATCATTCTTCAGGGCGGATTGCTATTTTGCCTGTTTGTCGCTATGGTGTCCCTATTGGTGCTTTATGAATGGAATGGCATTTGCGAGGCAAAGCCCTTCAATGCCGCCTTTGTTTTCCAGTCATTGCTCGTTCTCTCATTTCTTTATTCGATTTACAGCGGGATTTACTTTTATGATTATGTCTATCTGGCGATCTTTGGCCTGTTGGTCGCCGCGGCGCTTTTCATGAAGTTAAAAGTTCATTTCGCCCTGCTGGGGGTGGTCTATATTCTGATTCCGGCGATGTCCCTGATCTGGATGCGCATATCCTTTGATCCCGGCGCCGACCGGGGCGGGTGGCTGGTGCTGTGGATGATGATTGTCGTCTGGTCGATGGATACCGGCGCCTATTTCGCGGGCAAGAATATTGGCGGGCCGAAGATGGCGCCGAAAATCAGCCCGAACAAGACCTGGGCCGGACTGATCGGGGGGGCTGTCTCGGCGGTAATCCTCGGCGGGGTGGCGGCATATTATTTTGACCTGGGGAGCATGAATGCCGGCTGGAGCTGGCCGGTTCTGCTGAGTGTGGCGGCGATCATCGCCCTGTGGAGCCAGATCGGCGACCTGGCGGAATCCGCCTTGAAGCGCCATTTCGATGTCAAGGATTCCGGGGCGATCATCCCCGGGCATGGCGGTATCCTGGACCGGGTGGACGGGGTGCTTTTTGCGGCGCCCGCAATGGCCCTGTTCGTCAGCTTGTAGGGTCATGGAGTATTGATGATGGAATCTGCGGCAATGATGAATGATGCAACCGGTCCCCGGACGGTTTCCATATTGGGCTCAACCGGTTCTGTCGGCTGTAACACGCTCGACCTGATTGCGCGGGATCCGATGGCCTATGAGATTGTCGCCCTGACCGCCAACCGCAATGTCGAATTGCTGGCCGAGCAGGCGATAAAATTCAACGCCAAGGTGGCGGTGATTGCAGACGAATCCCGCTATCCGGCGCTGAAGGCGGCGCTCAGCGGCACCGGCATCGCGGCGGCGGCGGGGCGGGCGGCCCTCGATGCGGCGGCGGAACGGCCGGCCGACTGGGTGATGGCGTCCATTGTCGGCGCTGCCGGGTTAAAGCCGACGTTATCGGCGATCCGCCGCGGCGCGACCGTGGCGCTCGCCAACAAGGAAGTTCTGGTCTGCGCCGGCGACCTTATGATGCAGGAAGTGACGGATCATGGGGCGACCCTGTTGCCGGTTGATTCCGAGCATAACGCCATTTTTCAGGTGTTTGATTTTGAACGGGCCGAAGGGGTCGACAGCATTACCCTGACCGCGTCCGGCGGGCCTTTTATAAATTCTTCGCTGGCGGAGATGAAAAAAGTCACCCCGGCCCAGGCGGTGGCCCATCCGAACTGGGATATGGGAGCGAAGATTTCCGTCGATTCGGCGACCATGATGAACAAGGGCCTGGAAATGATCGAGGCTTATCACCTGTTTCCCGTCACGGAAAGCCAGATCAATATCGTCGTTCACCCGCAATCGGTGATCCATAGCCTGGTGACCTATCAGGACGGGTCGATGCTGGCGCAGCTTGGCGCGCCGGATATGCGGATTCCGATCTCCTACGCGCTCGGCTGGCCGCGCCGGATCAAAACCCCGGCGAAAAAACTGAGCCTGACCGAATTGGGCCGGATGGATTTTATTGAGCCGGACCCGGAAAAATTCCCCGCCCTGCGCCTGGCAAGAGAAGCATTGCGCCGGGGCGGAACTGCCCCTACTATCCTCAATGCGGCGAATGAGGTGGCGGTATTCGCCTTTCTGGCGGGACAGATCGGCTTTCTCGATATTGCCGGAATTGTCGAGGAGACGCTGACGCAGGTTGAGGCGTCCACCCTGACCTGTCTGCGGATGCTGCACGCCATTGATGACGAGGCGCGGGCGGTGGCGCAAAATGTTATTGGAAGAATGTAAAGGGATATCATGGACACTATGATAAATGCAGTCATCTATGTCACATCCTTTTTGGTGATGTTGACCATTCTGGTGTTTGTGCATGAATGGGGGCATTTTATTGTCGCCCGCCTCAATGGCGTGCGCGTCGAGGTCTTCTCGATCGGTTTCGGGCCGGAAATCTGGGGCTGGACCGACAGGAAAGGCACCCGCTGGAAGTTCAGCTGGGTGCCGCTCGGCGGCTATGTCAAATTTTTCGGCGACGCCAGCGAGGCCAGCACGCCGGACAGCAACCTTGATGAAATGAGTGCGGAAGAAAAGAAGGTTTCCTTCCACTTCAAGAAGTTATCTCAACGGGCGGCGATTGTTTTCGCCGGACCTTTTGCCAATTTCATCTTTGCAATCCTTATTCTGGCCACATTTTTCTTCCTCTATGGCCAGGTGGAGCGCAAAGCCGTTGTCTCCGACATCGTGGCGGGCGGCGCGGCCCAGGAAGCCGGGCTTCAGAAAGGCGACGTGTTTTTCGCGGTCAATGGCGCCAGGGTCACCCGCTTTAACGATGTGGTGATCGAGGTCATCTACAGCGCCGGGGAAAGCCTGGATATGACGGTCCTGCGGGATGGAAAGGCCGTTGACCTGACGATTACGCCGCGGCTGACAAAAATCGTCCGCGACGGCGTGCAACAGCTGGATGATCAGGGCAAGCCGCTGGAGCTGTACCAGATCGGCGTGATGAATAGCGAGGAAAGGGTGATCCGGGAACATAATCCCGGGACCGCCCTGTGGGCCGGGGTTATCCAGTCCAAGATGATTGTGACCCAGTCCCTGCGCGCGCTGCGCCAGATGGTGGTCGGAACCCGGTCGCTGAAGGAGTTAAGCGGTCCGGTCGGTATTTCACAGGCGGCGGGGAAGGCCGCGAAAATGGGTTTTGAATCCTGGGTGCAGGTTATGGCGCTGATCTCCCTGAGCCTGGGGATGATAAATCTGTTTCCGATTCCGCTTCTTGACGGCGGGCATCTGCTTTTTTACGGCTTTGAAGCCGTTTTGGGGAGAAAATTAAGTGAAAGAACGCAAGAATTTGGATTTCGTATTGGATTAGTTTTTATTCTTGGGTTAATGATGTTGGCTACGTTCAACGATATATTGAAAATTAATTGGTAATTCGTTCGGCGCCTATTACAAAAAAATAATAATACAGGATATCGTTCTGTGATAAATCGCATATATAAAGTTTGTTTTGTTTATTCCTTTTTGATTTTTTCGGCTCTGGCGGCGTCTGCGGCCCAGGCGCAGCAGTCCGCTTACGGAAACCTGGATATAATTTCCGATATTGTGGTCAAGGGAAATCAGCGGATCGAAGTCGACACGGTCAAATCCTATATTTTTGTTCAAAAAGGCGATGTTTATAACGAAAAGGAAGTCGACCGTTCATTGAAGTCCCTGTTTAACACCGGCCTGTTTTCCGATGTGAAAATCGGCCGTGTGGGCAGCGCCCTGGTCATTGAGGTCGCCGAAAACCCGATTATCAACCGGATTGTATTTGAAGGCAATAAATACAAAAAGGACGACAAGCTGTATGAGGAAATCCGGCTGCGCCCGCGGATCGTCTTTTCCCGCTCCAAGGTCCGGGCCGATGTGCAACGGTTGCTGGAAATCTATCGCCGCGGCGGCCGCTTCGCCGCCAGCATCGAGCCCAAGGTGATCCAGCTGGAGCAGAATCGCGTCAACCTGGTGTTTGAGATCACCGAAGGCCCGAAAAGCAGCATCGGCAAGATCAACTTCATGGGCAATGTCAAATACAGCAATGACGACCTGCGGGCCGTTTTGCGGTCGCGGGAAAGCCGCTGGTGGCGGTTCCTGACCTCTGATGATACCTATGATCCGGACCGGATGGCCTTTGACAAGCAGTTGCTGCGGGATTTCTACCGCTCGCAAGGCTATGCCGATTTCCGCATTACATCGGCGGTGACCGAACTGGCGCCCAACAAGGAAGACTTCTTCATCAATATGACCGTGGAGGAGGGCGAGCTTTATTATTTCGGCGATATTGAGGTGGAAAGCCAAATTCCTGATCTGAAATCGGAAGTCCTGAGCCTGCTGGTGTTCACCCGCAAGGGCGATCTGTATAATTCGGAGCTGATTGACCAGACGGTGGAATATCTGTCGGATGTCGCCGGCCTGAAGGGCTATGCCTTTGTCAATGTGCGCCCGCGCATTCGCCGCGACCGGAAAACCCAGACCGTCAACATTACCTATGTTGTCAACAAGGCGCCGCGGGTCTATGTGGAGCGGATCGAAATTCACGGCAACGTCCGCACCCACGACCGGGTGATCCGGCGGGAAATGCGCCTGACCGAGGGGGATTCCTATAACTCCTCGAAAATGAAACGTTCCGAAATTCGCATCAAATCCCTCGGCTTCTTTAAAGAGGCCGAGATTGAGCAGGTCGAGGGATCGAGCGAAGACAAAACGATCCTTGAGGTCACTGTCGAGGAACAGGCCACCGGCGAATTATCGGTCGGGGCCGGTTTTTCCAGTGCGGAGAATTTCCTGTTTGATTTCAGCATCCGCGAACGAAACCTGCTCGGCCGCGGCCAGGACCTGAGACTGGGCACCCGGGTGTCCAGCCGGCGCAAGGAACTGGATGTCGGCTTTACGGAGCCCTATTTCATGGGACGGCCCGTTGTCGCCGGGGTGGATGTCTATTACCGGGACAACAGTTTCCGCGAAGCCAATTTTGAGCAGGTATCTTTGGGGCTGGGATTGCGCACCGCCTTTCCCGTCACCGAATATATTGTCATGAGCGGGCGCTATAACCTGCGTCAGGACAAGATCGATATTCCGGTGGCGTTCCAAAGTACGCGCAGCCCTTTCCTGAATACGGATGTCGGAACCTTCACCACGTCATCGGTCGGCTACGGCATTTCATATGATAACCTGGACAACCGTCAGAAGCCGAACCGGGGCCACCGGGCGGTGTTGAACCAGGATGTGGCGGGACTGGGCGGCAATGTGAAATATATTCGCACCCAGGCGAGCTATAATTATTTCATCCCGATTTACAAGAGGTGGATTTTCGGCGTGAAGGCCGAAGGCGGCCATATCATGGGACTGGGGCAGGACATCCGGATTAACGACCGCTATTTCCTCGGCAACCCGCGGATCCGCGGGTTTGAACAGGCCGGTATCGGCCCCCGTGACAGCGTGACGACGGATTCCCTGGGCGGTAATATATACTATAAAAGCTCGGCCGAGATTTTTGTTCCCCTGGGCTCCGGCGCGCGGGAACTGGGGATCGAGGCGAGCCTGTTTGTTGATGTCGGGGCGCTTTTTACGGTTGACTTAGACGATCAGTTGGTTAATTCTGCCACGGGTATAACGCACACAATCGTCGCGGATACGCCAAAACCAAGGGTATCGGCCGGCGTCGGCTTTACCTGGATGTCGCCATTTGGCCCATTCAGGGTTGACTTCGCCAAGGCAATTGTGTCAGACAAATTCGATAAAACAGAATTTTTCCAATTTAACATCGGAACAAGATTTTAATATGAAACAGACAATCAAAGTTACCATAATGGCGGCGATCGCTTCCGCTGCATCCTTCATGGCTCCGACCGGGGCGGTTATCGCAGCCGAGGCTCTGCCCCAGGCGGTGATCGCCGTTATTGATAGCCGGATGGTCAGATTCAATTCCGCCGCCGGTAAAGACATCCAGAATCAACTGGACGCGATCCGCAAGAAATTCCAGGCCGAAATTGCTGAGCAGGAAAACGCCCTGAAAGAAGAAGAAACAACTTTGAAGTCGCAGCGCTCGATCCTGCCAAAGGAATCCTATGACGCCAAGGTCAAGGATTTCCAGAACCGGGTCATGACGGTTCGCCGCGAGGTTCAGATCAAAAATCAACAGCTCGGCACCGCCATGGAAGTCGCCCAGGAGCAGTTGCAGCGGGCCCTGAAGCCGATTTTGCAAAAAGTTCTGAAAGATCACAAGGCGACAATGATCATGGATGTCAGCCTTCTGCTTGAAAAAACACCGGGTCTTGACGTGACGACAAAAGTGATCGAGGAACTGGATCAGGTTCTGCCGACCATTAAGGTCGAGCTTCCTCCGGTCAATTCAACAATGGCGCAATAAGTTACTTGTTTTACGGTGAAGGCCCTGCTGTGAGCGGGGTCTTTTTCATTTCAGGGCTCTATTCGCCGAAATAAGGACTTTTTCAATCGAAATGAAGTCCTGCATGCAGTAAAGTCAATGAGGCCGGTCGAGCAGGGGGATTTACCGGGGCTCTTTCAAGAATGGTGGAAAACGAATATTATGTCGGAAGAAAACAAACAGGAACTGGCTTCAATCGGGATCGAACGGATTATGGAGTTGATTCCCCATCGCTACCCCATGCTGCTGATTGATCAGTTGATCGAAATAAAGCCCGGTGAATCTGCGGTTGGCGTTAAATGCGTCACGATAAATGAGCCTTTCTTTCAGGGGCATTTTCCCGGCAAGCCCGTGATGCCGGGCGTGCTGATTGTCGAAGCGATGGCCCAGTCCGCCGCGGCGTTGGTCATGTACAGCATGGGCGAGGAGGCGGAAGAAAAACTGGTTTATTTCATGTCGATAGACGGCGCGAAATTCCGTAAACCCGTCGTGCCCGGCGACAGGCTGGAGCTTCATATCAGCAAGGAACGCAACCGGGGACCGGTCTGGCGGTTCAGCGCCGAGGGTCGGGTCAATGGCCAAACGGTCGCCGAGGCGACCTATACGGCGATGATAGCCGACGAATAGGAGAAGATGATGACCGGAAATCGTATGCTTCATACCATGCTGCGGGTGCGGGACCTGGAAAAATCGCTGGATTTTTATTGCCGGCATCTGGGGATGAAACTGCTGCGGAAAAGTGACTATCCGGAGGGTCGTTTCACGCTGGCCTTTATCGGCTATGGCGCGGAAAGCGATCACACGGTGATTGAACTGACCCATAACTGGGACCGCACGGAACCTTATGACCTGGGCGACGGCTTCGGCCATGTCGCTCTTGGCGTATCGGATATCTATCAGGTCTGTGAAAAGCTGGAACAGCAGGGCGTCGACGTGCCCCGCAAACCTGGCCCGATGAAACATGGCGCGACAGTGATCGCCTTCGTCCGCGATCCCGACGGCTATATGATCGAATTTATTGAACGTTGAACCGGTGACGGTTCACCAAAGAAAAAACCCGGCGTGACGATGCCGGGCTTTGTTGTTTCGGACGGGCGATTGATTACCGGTCGGTAATGTCGATAAAGTCCCGTTGGGTGTCGCCGGTGAACAATTGACGGGGCCGGCCGATTTTCTGGGTCGGATCCTCGATCATTTCGCCCCATTGGGAAATCCAGCCGGTGGTCCTGGCGAGCGCGAACAGAACGGTGAACATTTCGGTCGGGAAGCCCATGGCCTTCAGGATAATGCCGGAATAAAAGTCGACATTGGGGTAGAGCTTCTTCTCGATGAAATATTCATCTTCGAGGGCGATGCGCTCCAGCTCGCGGGCCACGTCAAGCATCGGGTCATTCACGCCCAGTTCGTCGAGCACTTCCTTCGCCGATTTGGCCAGCACCTTCGCCCGCGGGTCAAAGTTTTTGTAAACGCGATGACCAAAGCCCATCAGGCGGAAGGGATCGTCTTTATCCTTGGCCTTCTGAATATATTCCGGAATACGGTCGACGGAGCCGATTTGCTCCAGCATATTGAGGCAGGCTTCGTTGGCGCCGCCATGGGCCGGCCCCCACAGGGATGCGATCCCGGCGGCGATACAGGCGAAGGGGTTGGCCCCGGATGAACCGGCGAGCCGCACCGTGGAAGTCGAGGCGTTCTGTTCGTGATCCGCATGAAGAATGAAAATCTTGTCCATGGCGTTGGAAAGTGTCGGGCTGACTTTATATTCCTCGCATTGGGGAACGCCGAACGTCATATGCAGGAAGTTCTCCGCATATCCCATGTCATTGCGCGGATAGACAAAGGGCTGGCCGACGGAATATTTATAGGCCATGGCGGCGATGGTCGGGATCTTGGCGATCATGCGATGGGATGCGATGCGGCGCTGGACCGGATCGCTGATGTCCAGGCTGTCGTGATAAAAGGCGGACATGGCGCCGATCACCCCGACCATAATGGCCATGGGGTGCGCGTCCCGGCGAAAACCCTTGAACAGCGAATTCATCTGATCGTGAACCATGGTGTGATAGGTGATCGTTTGGACAAAATCCGTTTTTTCCGCTTGATTTGGCAGTTCGCCGTTGAGCAGCAGGTAGGCGACTTCCATAAAGTCGCTTTTCTCCGCCAGCTGGTCGATGGGATAGCCGCGATAGAGCAGGACGCCCTTTTCACCATCAATATAGGTAATGCTTGATTCACAGCTTGCGGTGGATGTGAAACCCGGGTCATAGGTAAACATGCCGGTGTCGGCGTAAAGTTTCCGGATGTCGATGACGTCCGGACCGATAGAGCCTGAATAGATGGGAAGCTCCAGAGTTCTGCCCCCTATGGTGAGCGTCGCCTTTTCACTTGATAACGTCTTATCGAACACATTCTTTGTCATAAATCCACATCCTTTCTCAATTTTTTTACAGGAACCGGCAGTTATCCAGCTTTCCGCCGCTCCGTTAAACTTACATATTTGGCGGGGGAGTATAATCCTCCCTTGCGCTTTGTTTTGTTAAGATTCCGCAAAGATTGCTGAATCATTTGGCTTGATCCTTAATTCTGGCCAGCCCTTCTTCTTTGCCTAACCAGATCAATATATCAAATATACCGGGAGAGACATTGCTCCCGGTCAATGCCGCCCGCATTGGCTGGGCGATTTTTCCGAGCTTCAGATCCTGCGCTTCGGCAAAGGCCTTGATCTCGGTTTCCAGTGTTTCGATGTCCCATGCGGCGGCATTTTCCAATATTTCCACAACATCGGACAGAATTTTCCGCGCGTCATCGGACAGAATTTTTTCCGCCTTGGGGATGAAGCTCAGGGGCCGCTCAACAAACAGAAAGAGCGTGCTTTCGGCCAGTTCGATGATATTTTTCGCCCGCGGCTTGAATTCGTCCATCGCGCGGCTCAGCAGGGACAGTTCATCATCCCCGAGCCGGCGGCCCAGGGATGTCTCTATGATGGGGCGGCAGACGGCGACCAGAACCTCGTTAGATTCCACTTCGCGGATATAATAGCCGTTCAGGTTTTCCAGTTTTTTAAAATCAAAGCGGGACGGGGATTTGCCGACGCCGTCGAGGCCGAACCATTCGATGGCCTGCTGTTCCGACATGATCTCGTCATCGCCGTGGGCCCAGCCGAGGCGCAGCAGGTAGTTTTTCAGGGCGCTCGGCAGGTATCCCATATCGCGGTAGGCTTCGACGCCAAGGGCGCCGTGCCTTTTGGACAATTTGGCGCCATCCGGTCCGTGGATCAGCGGGATATGGGCGTAAACCGGCAGATCCCAGCCGATGGCCTCGATCAACTGGGCCTGGCGGGCGGCGTTGGTCAGATGATCATCGCCGCGAATGACGTGAGTGACGCCCATATCGTGATCGTCGACCACAACCGACAGCATATAGGTCGGCGAGCCGTCGGCCCGCAACAGAATCATGTCGTCAAGCTGGGCGTTGGCCACCGTCACGTCGCCCTGGACCTGATCGCGGATGACAGTCTCGCCCGCGTTGGGGGATTTGAAGCGGACGACCGGGTTGACGCCGGCGGGCGCTTCGGACGGGTCGCGGTCGCGCCAATGGCCGTTATAGCCCATGGGCCGGCCTTCCGCCCGCGCCGTTTCGCGCATTTCGGCCAGTTCTTCCGGCGAACAGTAACAGTGATATGCCTTGCCCTCGGCCAACAGTTGATTGGCGATTTCCGCATGGCGGTCCCGGCGGGCATACTGGCTGACAATCTCACCGTCATGATCAAGGCCGAGCCAGCCGAGGCCGTCATATATCGCCTCGATCGCGCCTTCGGTCAGCCGCTTGCGGTCGGTATCCTCGATGCGCAGGCGAAATTCGCCGCCGTGATGGCGGGCGAACAGCCAGTTAAACAGGGCTGTTCTTGCGCCGCCAATATGCAAAAACCCCGTAGGGGAAGGGGCGAAGCGTGTAACAACTTTCTTCGTCATTTCTACTGTATGTTCCAATAGTTATCAGTGTGCGGGTACAGGGGCATGAGGTCATGCTTTAGTCCGCGCCTCGGAAGACAAATATCTGGGGTGCTGTCTCTTTGATGAGGACCCATATGTCCCTTGGTTGGTCGCTTTCTAGCAAAATTATAGCAAAAATGGAAGCCTGTTGTGCTAAAATAACAAAAAATATGGCGAAAATATCATATTTCAAAAGCCTTTTCCGGGGAAGACGAGGCAAAACAAATGGGGAACTTTAGTGAAGCGCTTCAGGGAGAGGCTTTATCGGGAACATGACAGGCTGTTGTTATGGGGGCCGGTTTTCTTCGCTTTGGGGATCGGCGGCTATTTCTCCTTACGCTTTGAACCGCCGCTCTATGGCGCGGTTGCGGTCGCGTCCGGCCTGGTTTTTCCGCTGTTTGTTCTGCGGCGGTTTTTTCTTACCCGTCTGTTATTGCTCGCCCTGCTGCTGGTCACGGCCGGTTTTGGCCTGGCGACCTTCAAAAGCCGGATGCTGGATACGCCGGTTTTGCAAAAAAAACTCACCCCCAGAATAATCAGCGGCCGGGTCGGGGATGTGCGGCATTACAGCGACGGCAAGCTGCATATCGTGGTGGAAAATCCGCAAATATCCGGGGCTGAGGCGCTGCGCCGGGTGCGGATCAAGGTCCACAAATATGACGAATTGCCGCATCCGGGGGATAATGTCCGCATCCGGGCCGGCCTGTTGCCGCCGCCGCCGCCGGCCATGCCCGGGGACTTTGACTATGCGCGCCAGATTTGGTTTCAGGGCATCGGCGCCGTTGGCTACGCCGTCGGGCGGCCGGAGATTATCGCCAAAGGGCGGGACGGGCTTTGGAGCAGTTCGACCCGGAAACGTCTGCGGATGGCCGAGGAAATACGGGCGAAAATTCCCGGCGACGCCGGCGGCCTGGCGGCGGCCTTGATCACCGGAATGCGCGATGGCATCGGCGAAGAGGTGGCGGAGAATATGCGCAATGCGGGACTTGCCCATCTGCTCGCCATTTCGGGGCTTCATATGGGGCTGCTCTGCGGCGCGGCCTTTTTCTTTTTTCGCTTTCTGCTGTCCCGTTCCGAATATCTGACCCTGCGCTATCCGATCAAGAAATGGGCCGCGGTGATCGCCATCGGCGCCGGGCTGGTCTATGTTTATCTCAGTGGCGGTTCGGTGCCGACGCTGCGGGCCTTTGTCATGGCGTCGATCCTGTTTCTTGGCGTCCTGACCGACCGCAAGGCCATATCCCTGCGGCTGGTGGCGATTGCGGCGATGGTTATCCTGCTGATCACGCCGGAGGCCCTGTTGTCGGTCAGCTTTCAGATGTCTTTCGCCGCGGTTGTCGCCCTGGTCGTCGCCTATGAAAATCTTGACGGACGATGGCGCAGCGCTTCCGGCCGGTCATCGGGCTGGCGGGGCCGGGTGACATTTTTTGTTGCGACCACATTGCTGACCACCCTGATCGCCGAACTGGCGATCGCTCCCTTCGCCCTGTTTCATTTTAACAAACTGGTGCAATATGGCCTGCTGGCCAACCTTCTGGCGATGCCGGTGATGGCTTCCTGGGTCATGCCCTGTGTCGTGGCCTACCTGATCTTAACGCCGCTGGGCCTCGGTGATCTGGCGCTCTATCCCATGTCTTACGGGCTTGAGCTGATTATCCTGATCGCGCGGACGATCTCGACCGCTCCCGGGGCCTACAGCCTGCTGCCGGCCCTTGATCTCGGCCCGCTGGTCGTGATGTCGATCGGCGTCCTGTGGCTTGGCATATGGCGCACGGGCTGGCGCAAGCTGGCGTTTCCGCTGATCGCTGTCGGCGTCATGACGTCATTTTTCACCAGCCGGCCGGACATTCTGATTGATAACGGCGGTCGTCTGATCGGGGTGCAGAATGCGGACCAGGAAATCAGCCTGTCCAGTCTCAGGGCCGGGCGTTTGACCCGGGCCCGCTGGGCGCAGCGCTTTGGTCAGGAAAAGGCCGAAAAATGGCGCTATGACGAGCAGGATGGCCGGGAAGCGCCCTGGATGTCCTGTGACGCCCTGAGCTGCCTTTATCGGCCGGTTCATAAAAGCACCGATACCCTGATCGCCCTGGTGAAAAACGAGCGGGCCCTGACCGAGGATTGCCTGAACGCCCAGCTGGTGATCAGTCTGGTGCCGGTGCGGGTGGCCTGCCCCTCGGCCCGGCTGGTGCTGGATAAATGGGACTTCTATCACAAAGGCGGCCACGCCCTGTGGCTGCCGGAGCAAAGCGGCGGCTGGATCACGGTCAAAACCGTGGCCGAAAGCCGCGGCGACAGGCCGTGGAGCCGGAGGAGATGATCGTTCGCATTGCCTCGGACCAGGGACTGTTGAGATTGGAGTTGCCCTGATTTAGTGGAGAGGCTTCCTGTCCTCATCCTCAAACTTCCTCAACCTCATCCCCAACTTGATTGGGGGTCCATTTTGACATTACGTCCGCGCCATGCCGGAGAGGGAAAGCATGAACATGCGCCTGAATTCCGGATTCCCGATCGGGGTCGGGAATGAGGGCGAGCTGTTTCAATGAGGGTTTAGGCTGTAAACTCATACGGAATTACATCATAGTATGCGTTTACGGCCTAATATTGCCTGAGCAATCCCACCAGCCGGCCCTGGATGCGGACCCGGTTGGCGGGATAGACCTGGGTCTGATAATCCTTGTTGGACGGCTCGAGGGCGACATCGGGGCCTTTTTTATAGAGGGTTTTCAGGGTCGCTTCCTGTTCATCGATCAGGGCGACGACAACCGCGCCGTTTTCCGCCGTCTCACATCGTTGAATGACGATGGTGTCGCCGTCGAGAATTCCGGCCTCGATCATCGAATCGCCGTCAATTTCCAGGGCGTAATGGCTGCCGCCGCCAATCATGCTGGCCGGCACCGGAATATTTTCAAATTGCTCCAGCGCCTCGATCGGCGTGCCGGCGGCGATCCGGCCATGAAGCGGAATCTCAACCGTGTTGGGGTCGGGGGCGATCTCCTGCGCAGTCTTGCCTGAAGCTGATTGAAAATCCGGCCGAAAGTCCGCCTTGAACAGATTGTCCTGCGAGGCGGGGACGTTATCCTCGCTATCGGGCAGGCGAATGATTTCCAGCGCCCGGGCCCGGTGGGGCAGGCGGCGGATAAAATTCCGTTCCTCAAGGGCGCTGATCAGGCGATGAATGCCCGATTTGGATTTCAGGTTCAACGCGTCCTTCATTTCCTCAAATGAGGGGGCGACGCCATTTTCCTGAAGCCTTTCATGGATAAACAGCAGCAAGTCACGTTGCTTTTTGGTCAGCATAACCGGATCTCCTGACAAACAATTCCTGATTTGTTTTAGTTATGTTCTTTTTTTATTCTTTTGTCAAGGGGCGAGCAGCAAAATCTCGACTTTCGCCCCGGCCGCGGCCTTCGGCGCATGGGGCGGCCGGATCAGCAGGCAATTGGCCCGGGCCAGGGTGCTGAGTTTGGCGCTGTCCTGGCGCGCGGTGGCGGTGACGATCTTTTGGCCCGCATCATTTTCCACATAACGGGCGCGCATATAATCCTCTCGCGCGCCGTTTTCCGCCAGATCATGGGCGCAATAGGCGATGGCGCGGGCCGCGCCGATATGCCTGCGGCCGAGCATGACATGCAGCGCCGGCAGCATGAAATTGACGGCGCAGACATAGGCCGAGGCCGGGTTTCCCGGCAGGCCGATCATCGGCCCGCCGTTGAAGGCGCCGAAAATCATCGGTTTGCCCGGGCGGATGGCGATTTTCCAGAAATCGACCTCAAGCCCATGCTGGCCGAGGACCTTCTGCACCAGGTCATGATCGCCGACCGAGGCGCCGCCAATGGTGACAAACAGGTCAATATCACCCGTCGACTTCAGCCGGGCGATTTTTTCTTCCAGTGCGGCCTGGCTGTCCTTTGCGATGCCAAGGTCGACGGCCTGTCCGCCATGCTCTTCGATCAGGGTCGAGAGCAGCAGGTTGTTGGAGCTTATGATCTGGTCCGGGCCGACGGGTTCGCCGACGGGGACCAGTTCGGCGCCGGTGGACAGGAGGGCGATGCGCGGTTTGCGGCTGACCGTGACGCGGGCGATATTGGCCGCCGCCATCATGCCGATATGGCGCGAGGAAAGCCGGCTGCCGGTGGTGACCAGGCATTGACCCTGGACGAAATCATTGCCGGCCGGGCGAATGTTGCGGCCCTTGTCCGCCGGGGTCATGATGCGGACCTTATCGCCAGCCAACCGTTCAGTATTTTCCTGGATGATCACGGTGTCGGCCCCCCGGGGCAGCGGTCCGCCGGTGAAAATGCGCACGCATGTTCCGGGCAGGAGCTCGCCGGCAAAGGAGCGGCCCGCCGGGGCCTCGCCAATCACCTTCAGGTCAACGGGCGCCGCCGCCACATCCTCGGCGCGCGCCGCATAGCCATCCATGGCGGAGGCGTCAAAAGGCGGCTGGGTCAGGGCGGCGCAATGATCCGCCGCCGTCGTCCGGCCGAGGGCCCCGGACAGGGGAACGATCTCCGAATCCAGAGGCTGAAAGGATTTCAGAATGGTCTCCAGGGCTTGGTCGACAGGCATCAGGGACATGACGGCTCCTTATCTTTTCTGGTCCTTATCTTTTCCGGCCTTTATCTTTTCTGGTCTTTCGGCGCTTAAGCGGCGTTGAATTCGCCGGATTTGCCGCCCGACTTATGGGTCAGGCGAATATCGCTGATCCGCATGCTCCGGTCGACCGCCTTGCACATGTCGTAAATGGCCAGCGCGGTGACGGATACGGCGCAGAGCGCCTCCATCTCGATGCCGGTGCGGCCGAAAAGATTGGCCGTGGCGCGGATATCAACGCAGTTTTCCGCTTTGTTGCAGCTGAGATCCACCTGAACATTCTGCAGCGGCAGGGGATGGCACAGCGGGATCAGGTCGGCGGTTTTCTTGGCCGCCATGATGCCGGCGAGGCGGGCAACCGAGAAAACGTCGCCTTTCCGGACGCCGCCTTCGGCGATCAGGGCCAGGGTTTCCGGCGCCATATGGATGCGGCCGCGGGCTTCGGCCCGGCGATGGGTTTCGGCTTTCTGGCTGACATCGACCATGCTCGCCTTGCCGTCGGCGTCCAAATGGGTCAGTTTTTGTTCGGAAGTCATGGGTTTATTCTCCAATCATCTGGCGGGTGGCGCGCGTCACATCTGTCTCCCGCATCAGCGATTCGCCGATCAGGAAGCTGTTGACGCCGGCGCTATCCCGCAGCATTTTCAGGTCATCATGGGAAAACAGGCCGCTCTCGCTGACCAGCATTCTGTCCGGATCGCCGCCGACCATATCCGCCAGGCGCCGGGTGACCTCCAGCGAGACCTCAAAGGTCTTCAGATTGCGGTTATTGACCCCGATCAACGGGCTGTGCAGGCGCAGGGCGCGGTCCATTTCGGCCTCGTCATGGGTTTCGATCAAGACATCAAGGCCATGCTCCCGGGCGGTCTGCTCCAGTTCCCGGGCCTGACCGTCCTCCAGCAGGGCCATGATCAGCAGGATACAGTCGGCGCCGAGGGCGCGGGCCTCGACAACCTGATAGGGGTCAATCATGAAATCCTTGCGCAGCACCGGCAGGGAAACCGCCTGCCGCGCCGCCGTCAGGTAACGGTCATCGCCCTGGAAATAGGGGATGTCGGTCAGCACGGACAGGCAGCTGGCGCCGCCTTTTTCGTAAGCCGCCGCGAGCTCTGGCGGATTGAAATCCGCCCGGATCAGGCCCTTGCTCGGGCTCGCCTTCTTGATTTCGGCGATCAGGCCAAAGCGGCCTTCGTCCCGCGCCCGGACCAGGGCCCGGTGAAAGCCGCGCGGCGCGGGGGCGGCTTTCGCCTGCTCCTCGACTGCCGCCAGCGATGCTTTCTGCTTGCAGGCCGCGACATGAAGCCGTTTGTCGGCGGCGATTTTATCGAGGATATTATTCATTGGACATTTTGATCCACTGTTGCAGTTTTTCCGCCGCCGCGCCGTCGTCGATAACCTTTGCGGCGCGGGCGGCGCCGTCTTTCAGGCTCTTGGCCTTGCCCGCCACCACGAGCGCCGCCGCCGAATTGAGCAGGACTATATCGCGGTAGGCGTTCCGGGCGCCGTTCAGCACATCCTGCAGGGCGCGGGCGTTCTTTTTGACGTTTCCGCCTTTAATTTCCGATATGGGATGAGAATTCAGTCCGGCATCCTCAGGCGTTACCTCAAATGAGGTGACCTTGCCCTTATAATATTCGGCAATATAAGACGGGCCGGATATGCTGAGTTCATCCAGGCCGTCGGCGCCGTGGACGACCCAGACCCTTGTCGAGCCGAGCTTGCCGAGGACCTCGGCCAGCGGCACGGTCCATTTCTGGTCAAAAACCCCGATCACCTGATATTTCGCCCCGGCCGGATTGGACAGCGGGCCGAGCAGGTTGAAAATCGTCCGCGTGCCGAGCGACGTCCGCGACGGCCCGACATGACGCATGGCGCCGTGATGCCGGGTCGCCATCATGAAGCCGATGCCGATCTCGGCGACGCATTTCTCGACCAGATCCATCTCGGCCTCGATATTGACGCCGAGGCGCTCCAGCACGTCCGCCGAGCCGGATTTCGACGATATGGCCCGGTTGCCGTGTTTGGCGACGCTCAATCCGGCGGCGGCGAGGACAATGGCGCTTGCGGTGGAAATATTGTAGGTATGGGCGGCGTCGCCGCCGGTGCCGCAGGTGTCGATGGCGTTGTCCGGCGCCTTGATCGGCAGGACCTTGGCGCGCATGGTTTCGGCGGCGCCGGTAATCTCCGCGATGGTTTCGCCGCGCAGCCGCAATCCCATCAGGAAGGCGCCGATCTGGGCGCCGGTGGCGTCGCCGCTCATCATATAATCAAAGGCGCTGCGTGATTCCTGGCGGGTCAGCGTGTTTCCGCAGGCGATTTTGTTGATCAGTGTTTTAAAATCCGGGCTCATGGGGCGTTAAACTCGTTGGCGATTTCGACAAAATTCCGCAAAAGGTCATGACCATATTCGGATTCGATGCTTTCCGGGTGGAACTGCACGCCGTGAACCGGATGGCTTTCATGGGCGAGCCCCATAATCAGGCCGTCTTCGGTTTCGGCGGTGACCCGGAGGCAGGCGGGCAGACTGTCCCGCGCCACAATCAGCGAATGGTAGCGGGTGGCGCGAAAGGGCGTGTCAAAACCCTTGAAGACGCTTTCCCCCTTGTGGTGGATATCGCTGACCTTGCCATGCATCAGGTAAGGGGCGCGAATGACCCTGCCGCCGTAGATCTGGCCGATCGACTGATGACCGAGACAGACTCCGAGGATCGGCAGCCGACCGTCAGCCTGTTTGATCAGATCGAGGCAGATGCCCGCTTCGTCCGGGGTGCGGGGGCCGGGGGAGAGGATGACCCCTTGCAGATCGCCCGTGCTTTTCCGCTTCAGGATTTCATCAACTGTGATGGCGTCATTGCGAAAAACCTCAACCTTCGCCCCGATCTCCTCCATGTAATGATAGAGATTATAGGTAAAGCTGTCATAGTTATCGATCAGTAAAAACATTATGGTTACTTTTTTAATTGTGGCGCTCGTGGCATTTATAAGTCACTTGTACAAAAAAAATGCCTGTGAGGTAAATAATTAAAAATCGTCGGGCATTGTAACACCCGACGACATATAGTTTCCAGGTTTCGTAATTGGTTAAATTCTGGGGTCAGCTCTAAAGATATTTTCATTAAACTCGTCTTCAGATTTTGCAACAGCTGTTGCCACTGCCAGATCACCGGTAACATTGACCACAGTTCGCATCATATCAAGCGGGCGATCAAATGGTAGCAAGAAGCCAACAATAAGAGCCGTTTGCTCACCACTGATACCGATTACGCCTAACACGGCGGCCAGAAGAAAGAGGCTTGCACTTGGTACTGCTGCTGTGCCGATTGAGACAAGTGTCGTGGTGAGGGCTATTAAGCCATAATCGACAATACTCAGGTCGATGCCAAGGGACTGGGCTGCAAAAATAGCAACGACACCCACATATATTCCTGTACCATCCATATTAATGGTCGCGCCAAGCGGTATTACACTGGATGCAACGGGGGGCTTGATCCCGAGATTTTTCTCGGCGACCGCCATTGTAACAGGCATTGTGGCGCTGCTTGATGATGTGGAAAATGCGATAAGCTGAGCATCTATAATGTCTTTGAAAAAACGGGTCGCTGGTAATTTAAGAATGAACTTTATTAAGCCGCCATGTGTAACGATCATATGAATTACAAAGCCAAGCGTTAGCGTAAGGGCGAGCGGAACGACATCAGCCAGCGCATTAATTCCTTTTGCGCCAGTGGTCGCTGCGATCAGCGCCAATACGCCAAAAGGCGCCACTTCCATAATCAGGTGAATGATTTTTAGCATTACTTCCGTTGCGCTATCCAT
Organism: Paremcibacter sp.; assembly: GCA_048266545.1. GTDB lineage: Bacteria > Pseudomonadota > Alphaproteobacteria > Sphingomonadales > Emcibacteraceae > Paremcibacter. The sequence continues at coordinate 72,711 of JBLWZH010000010.1, forward strand.
TACATCCGCGACGGCTTTACCTTTGTCGCCGGCAAGCATAATTCCAGAACCGAAGATAATGGCAAAAAATATCACAGCCAAAATATCGCCATTTGCCAGAGCTGCAACGGGGTTGTTGGGTATAATTCCCATTAATCTTTCACCTAAAGGCGTCACAGGCGCCAGAGCTTCGGCTGTTGCGCCCATCATATCTACGCCGACACCTGGTTGGACGAGGGTTGCAAGCGTAAGACCAATGATAATAGCCAGCGCAGTTGTCCCAATATAGAGGCCCATGGTTTTAATACCGATTGAGCCCAGTTTTTTAGGGTCGCCCATTGCAACAATACCAGAGACAAGTGTAACAAATACCAACGGCACAACAATCATGCGGATCAGGCGAATGAATATGTCGCCAATCCATTTGATGTTGGCGGCGCCTTCACCCCATATGCTGCCAATGATAGCGCCTAGAATTAAAGCAGCAATAATTCGTTTCCAAAGTGGTATTTTAAACCAGAAATGGCCCTCTTGTGAGTTAGCATCAGTATTATCAGTTGGGGTCATTTGTTTTCCCTATATAAAATATATTTTCCCTTTTCCCAGGTCTGTTGACAATTAAGGTTAGGGCGTTGGTTTGGCCGGAATGGCCCAATTTTAAGCAGGAGGACGCAGGACATACCGGTATATTCAAGGACGACTGCTGTAAAAGTGGGTCGCCAACGTCCTAACCTTAATTGTCAACAGACCCTAAAGCTTATACAACATATGACGTTAAGCCAATGAGGCAAAGTTATAAAAATATTTTTTGGCGTAATTTTTGGAAATTGGATCCGGAGAGTGGATTCGAACCACTACTGATGGAGTCAGAGTCCATAGTTCTACCATTAAACTACTCCGGATCAGATGCTGAAAGCATGTGTGGGCCTTATATAATCATTTTTTGGATGACGTCCAGAAAAATTTTTGGCTTTTTTGGTTGGTGCTGGTCCATACACATTATATAAAAATATAATTACCTGCCAGCTTTCTGGGAAACGGGCCTATTTTTTTGAGTATAAATGCTGCCATGAGCGTAGAAAACGATTACCGCACAGATAAAAACCGGGGAACTGGCATTTCTCAATCTGTTTCGCAATCAAAACCAGAGAGGGCAAAAGCGGAGGACGCAAAACCCCGAAAGCGAAAAAGACCGCCGCGGCCCAATCCCGAGAAGAAAACGACAGCCGGACCGAACGTCCCTGTGCCCCGGGGGGAGGGCAAAGGGCCGGGCGAACCGAAAAAACGCTGGCGCAAGGGGCGGAAATCGGCCCGGCCGTCCCCGCATAGCGCGCAGCAGCAAAAACCGGTCTCCAGTAATATCTATAGCGCCATTGATCTGGGCACCAACAACTGTCGCCTGCTGGTCGCCCAGCAGACGGCGAACGGCTTCAGGGTCATTGACAGCTTTTCGCGCATCGTGCGTCTTGGCGAAGGGTTGAACCGGAACGGAACCCTGTCCGCCGCGGCGATTGACAGAACCATCGACGCCCTGAATATCTGCGTCGCCAAAATGCAGCGGCGCGGGGTCACTCACATGCGCAATGTGGCGACACAGGCCTGCCGCGAAGCGCAAAATTGTGATGAATTTATCGAACGGGTAGAAAAAGAGGTGCGGATCAAGCTCCATATAATTGATCCGGTGGAAGAGGCCAGGCTGGCGGTGCTGGGCTGCAAGGCGCTGCTGGACCGGAAATTCTCCAACGCGATCGTTTTTGATATTGGCGGCGGCAGCACGGAACTGATCTGGGTGAAGATCAGGCGCAACGGCCTGCCGGAGATCCTCGACTGGACATCGGTGCCTTTCGGCGTGGTCAATCTGTCGGAGAAATACGGCACGATGGAATCCATTTCCGCCGCCCATTATGCCGAAATGAAGCAGACCATTCTGCAGGGCGTCAAGCCGTTCGAGCAGAAAAACAACATGCAGGGCCTGGTGGAGAAGGGCCAGGTTCAGTTGCTGGGCACGTCGGGGACAATCACAACCCTGACCAGCATGTATCTGGATCTCGACAGCTATGACCGCAACCGGGTGGACGGCGCCTGGGTTGATAGCGGCCGTATCCGGGATTTATGCCAGAAGCTCGCGATCCTGAATTATGAGGAGCGCGTCGCGCTGAAAAGCATCGGAGCGGACCGGGCGGACCTTGTTGTGGCCGGATGCGCCATTCTGGAAACCATTATGGATTTATGGCCCATCGGGCGGATCCGGGTGGCGGACAGGGGCATTCGGGAGGGCATGCTGCTGGATATGATGCGGGACCATGCGCCGCGCGGCAAGCCCCGGAACCGGCGGCGGCCGCCGTCGGCCCGCAAGGACGCCCGTAAGGACTCCGTAAAATCAAAAGTCAGGACGACGGACAATCACCGGACAACAGCGCAAAAAAAGACCCGCAAAAAAAATCAGAAAAACAATTCCCGGATAGTTGGGCCCCAAAGTTCAGGGACGGATAAAATCAGGGAGGCCAACCGGTGATCAAAAAACCAAAGCTGACCCGAACAGGCAAGGAAAGAAAAACCGATCCCCGCGGTCTGACCCGGGGCGAGAAATTTCGGGTGAAAACGTCGCGCGGGCGCAAGATTTCGTCGGTGCGCTGGCTGCAGCGGCAATTGAACGACCCTTATGTCGATGCGGCCCATCGCGATGGTTACCGGGCGCGGTCTGCCTTTAAACTGCTTGAACTTGATGAGAAATTCGGCTTCCTGAAACAGGCGAAAACCATTGTTGACCTGGGTGCCGCGCCGGGCAGCTGGACCCAGGCGGCCCTGAAAAAATGTGGCAAGAACACCAGAGTCGTCGGCATCGACCTGCTGGATGTCGAGCCGATCGACGGCGCCACTTTCCTCAAGATGGATTTCACCACCGATGAGGCGGAAGCCAAGCTGGGCGCGCTGCTCGACGGTCCGGTCGACCTGGTGATGAGCGATATGGCGGCGGCGACCACCGGTCATCAGCAGACCGATCATATCCGGACATTGGCCCTGGTCGAGATCGCCTTTGATTTCGCCAAGAAAAATCTGGCCGAAGGCGGCGTTTTTGTCGCCAAGGTCTTTCGCGGCGGTGCGGATCAGGATCTGCTCGCCGAACTGAAAAGCTGTTTCAGGTCGGTTCGTCATTTCAAGCCGCCGGCCAGCCGGTCGGAATCCGCCGAGACCTATCTGGTGGCGCAGGGCTACAGGAAGGGCGGCCTGAAGGGGTGAGGGGCAAAAAATGGTGATTTTTGCGCTTTCTTTTTGACCTTTGGGCCAATACCTGCTATCTGCAACCAACCTTTCCTGATGATAATGTAATTTAGTTACAACAGCGGGATATTTTTTTTTGCCTTACCTACTACAGGAGTCGAAATGAATATCCGTGAAGCCCTCACCTTTGATGATGTATTGCTTGTTCCGCAGGCGTCGGATGTCCTGCCGGGCCAGGTGAACGTCAATACTTATGTTACCAAGGAAATTCATCTGAACATTCCGATGATTTCGGCCGCCATGGATACGGTGACCGAAGCGCCGATGGCGATCGCCATGGCGCAGCTTGGCGGAATTGGCGTGATTCACAAGAATTTCACCATCGCCGAACAGGCCGCCGAAGTCCGCAAGGTCAAAAAATTCGAATCCGGCATGGTGATTGATCCGCTGACCATTTACCCGGACCAGACACTGGCCGAGGCGCTGGACCTGATGGTTGAGCAGAAAATCTCCGGCATCCCCGTTGTCGAGGAACGGACCGGGAAGCTGGTCGGGATCATCACCAACCGGGATGTTCGTTTCGCGACCAACATGAACCAGCCGGTCAGGGAACTGATGACCAGCGAAAATCTGGTGACGGTCAAGCCGGGCGTCAGCATGGAAGAGGCCAAACTGCTGCTGCATAAGCACCGGATTGAGAAAATCCTGGTGGTAGACGACCTCTACAGATGTATCGGCCTGATCACGGTCAAGGATATTGAAAAGGCTCGCCTGCATCCCAGCGCCTGTAAGGACAGTGACGGCCGGTTGCGGGTCGGGGCGGCGACCTCGGTCGGCGATGACGGTTACGCCCGGGCGGAAGCCCTGATTGACGCCGGCGTTGACATGCTGATTGTCGATACGGCCCACGGCCACTCCCGCGGCGTTTTGCAGGCGATCGAAAAAATCAAAAAGAATTATGGCAATGTCCAGCTGGTCGGCGGCAATGTGGCAACGGCATCCGGCACCAGAGCCCTGATCGACGCCGGGGCGGATGCGGTCAAGATCGGCATCGGCCCGGGGTCCATCTGCACGACCCGGATTATCGCCGGCGTCGGCGTGCCGCAGCTCACCGCGATCATGGAAGCGGTCGAGGTCGGCCACAAGGAAGGGGTGCCGGTCATCGCTGACGGTGGCCTGAAAACATCGGGCGACATCGCCAAGGCGATCGCCGGCGGGGCCAATTCGGTCATGGTCGGCTCCCTGCTGGCGGGAACCGCCGAATCCCCCGGTGAGGTTTTCCTCTATAAGGGGCGGTCCTATAAGGCCTATCGCGGCATGGGCTCCTTGGGCGCCATGGCCCGCGGTTCGGCCGACCGTTATTTCCAGCAGGAAGTGACCGACAGCCTGAAACTGGTGCCGGAAGGCATTGAGGGCCAGGTGCCGTTCAAGGGCAGTGTCGGCGAGATGATCCATCAACTGGTCGGTGGCGTCAGGGCCGCCATGGGCTATACCGGCAGCGCGACCATCGCCGATTTCCACCAGCGGGCCGAATTTGTCAAGATTTCGTCGGCCGGCCTGCGGGAAAGCCATGTTCATGATGTGGCGATCACCCGGGAATCACCGAATTATCCTTCTTCCTGAGGCATCAAAATGATTGAACCAGCCCGCATTCAGGCCGCCATCGAAATCATCGGCCAGGTGGCGGAAAGCCTGTCGAATGACGGGCCGTCCGCCGATGTGCTGATCCGCAAATATTTCCGCAAACGGCGTTATGCGGGATCGCGGGATCGCCGGGCGATCACCGACCGGGTGTATCTGGTCATTCGCGACTGGGGCTTCCTGCGGGAGGTGGCGGACGGCGATATTCGGAAAATGATTCTGCTGTCCCTGAAAGAGGATATGGACGCGGCGGCGCTGGAGGCGTTATTCAGCGGCGCGGATCACGCGCCGGCGCCGATCACCGATGACGAGCGGCAGTTTCTTACGCAGGATTACGAAAAGCAGATTCATCATGAATTGAATTATCCGGCGTGGCTGGAAGCGAGCCTTCAGGCCCGGTTCGGTGAAAATCTGGCCGAGGAACTTACGGCCCTCAACGGCCGGGCGCCCTTTGAATTGCGCGTCAATATGGGAAAAACCTCTGTGCCCGAAGTCGAGGAATTTCTGCAGGCCAGGGGAGTTTCCTATCAAAAAGGCCAGTGGGCGACGACGGCCCTGATTCTGCAGGACAATCCGCGGATTGACGATTGGGCGATATACCGCGACGGCCTGGTCGAAATTCAGGATGAGGCGGCCCAGCTTGCGGTCGCGCTCTGTGATATTCGGCCGGGCCAGCAGGTGATGGATCTTTGCGCCGGGGCCGGGGGCAAGACCCTGGCGGCGGCGGCCTGTATGGACAATAAGGGCCAGATTTACGCCTTTGACAATAACCGGCATCGCCTGAAGGATCTCAAGCCCCGGGCCAAAAGGGCGGACGCCAGGATTCTGCAGGTCCGGCATATTGACACCGCCGGCGGCAAGCGGCAGAAAATCCTGGCGGAACATCGCGGGCGCATGGATCGGCTGATCCTGGATGCGCCCTGCAGCGGCAGCGGCGTCTGGCGGCGCAATCCGGAGGCCAAATGGCGGCTGACGCCGGACAAATTGGCGCAGTATTGCCGGATTCAGAAAAATCTCCTGGCCGAAGGCTGGGGCTTCGTCAAGCCGGGCGGGCGCATGATCTACATGACCTGTTCCCTGTTGGAGGATGAAAACGAACAGCAGGTGACGGATTTTCTCAAGGGGCATGGGGACGCCCGGCTGCTGCCCTACAGAAGTTTGTATCAGGCCGACCATGGCCCTGAACTGAGGACATTATCCGCGTTGCCCGAATGTCTGGCGCTGTCGCCTCATCGTCATGGCGTCGATGGGTTTTTTGTGGCGATACTGGAAAAAGCGGGTTAAAAGATGGCCTATATCCGGTGGACAACTATTTTACGGCAAGGCATTTTCAGGCATGACAGATAAAATTCTCATCATTGATTTCGGCTCCCAGGTGACCCAGCTGATCGCGCGTCGGGTGCGGGAAAGCGGCGTTTATTCGGAGATCGTCCCCTTTAACAAGGCGGCGGAAATTCTCGCCGGCTTTAACCCGGCCGGCATTATCCTGTCCGGCGGGCCAAGCTCGGTCACCGGCATTGAATCGCCGCGGGCGCCGGAAGCAGTATTCACCATGGGCGTGCCGGTGCTGGGCATATGTTACGGCGAGCAGACCATGTGCGAACAGCTCGGCGGCAAGGTCGGCGAATCCGAAGAAAAGGAATTCGGTCGGGCCTTCATCGACATTAAAGAGGATTGCGCCCTGTTCGACGGCGTCTGGGCCAGGGGCGAAAGCCATCAGGTCTGGATGAGCCACGGCGACAAGGTGATTGAGCTTCCGGAAGGCTTTGTCGTCACCGCCACCAGCGGCAACGCGCCCTATGCCGCGATCGCCGATGAGGGGCGGAAATTTTACGCCGTGCAGTTCCATCCGGAAGTGGTTCACACGCCGGACGGGGCCAAAATCATCGCCAATTTCGTCCATAGGGTTGTCGGTCTCAAAGGCGACTGGACCATGGCCTCCTTCAAGGATACGGCGATTGACGCCATCCGCAAGCAGGTGGGATCGGGTCGGGTGATCTGCGGCCTGTCGGGCGGGGTTGACAGTTCCGTCGTCGCCGTGCTGCTGCATGAGGCGATTGGCGATCAGCTGACCTGTGTTTTTGTCGATCATGGCCTGATGCGGCTCAATGAGGCCGAACAGGTGGTTGACCTGTTCCGCAATCATTATAACATTAACCTTATTCACAAGGACGTCAGCGAACTGTTCCTCGGCAAGCTCAGTGGGGTGAATGACCCGGAACAGAAACGCAAGATCATCGGCGGCCTGTTTATTGATGTGTTTGATGCGGAGGCCAAAAAAATCGGCGGCGCGGACTTTCTGGCGCAGGGCACGCTTTATCCCGATGTGATTGAGAGCGTCTCCTTCATCGGCGGGCCGAGCGTCACCATCAAGTCGCATCACAATGTCGGCGGTTTGCCGGAACGGATGAATATGGCTCTGGTGGAGCCTCTGCGCGAACTGTTCAAGGACGAGGTGCGCGAGCTGGGCCGGGAACTGGGCCTGCCGGAGGCCTTTATCCGCCGTCATCCTTTCCCGGGGCCGGGGTTGGCGATCCGCATTCCGGGCGACATCACGCCGGAAAAATGCGATATTCTGCGTAAAGCGGACGATATTTACCTGCAGGAAATCAAAAACGCCGGGCTTTATGACGTGATCTGGCAGGCCTTCGCCGTGCTGCTGCCGGTGCGCACCGTCGGCGTGATGGGCGACGCGCGGACCTATGATTATGTCTGCGCGCTCAGGGCGGTGACCTCGACCGACGGCATGACCGCCGATTATTACCACTTTGACCATGAGTTTCTCGGCCGGGTGTCAACCCGCATCATCAACGAGGTCCGGGGCATCAACCGGGTGGTTTATGACATCACTTCAAAACCACCCGGCACCATCGAATGGGAATAGGCCGATGCCTTTCCGCATCACTCGGGATCTATCAGAAAATAAATAAAACCAATAAGTTGCCTTGGTTTTGCCCTCATTTTCTATTCCCTTCTATCGCGGGCGGCATTTCCCGTTTTTTGGTTTGTATCCTGCGATAACGATGACACCCATCATGAGCCTCCAAATTGAATTCGTCTTTTGCTTCATAACAGAGGGGCGATGTTATCATGTTAAATTCCCCTGCGCACTTTGCGCATAAGCAGCATGAATAAGAGATCGCTTTTTCAAGGAATGGCTTATGCGAGGATCAACAGACATATTTGAGATCATGGTCCTTCATGAGCTTGTCAAAGGCGGCAAATTTTCTTTGGCGGCAGTAATTGTTGGCCAGGTCTCTGACCGTTTTGATATTGTCTTTATCGTCCTTGCCGAAGAGCCTTGTATTCAGGTTCAGGAGCTCGAGCAACGTTGCCTCTTCTTGAGCGAACTGGTCCGTGAGCGCATATAATGACGCAAGCCTCGACAGGTATTTCAATATTTCATAGCCCGCCTGTGGGAATGTCCGGCTGGTCTCAATATTTTCTTTCATCAGGGGAATGGCGTCCTGATAACGGGAATTTGCAATCAGGATCTTATAATACAGCGCCCGGCATTTTATGGTGGTCGGATGATCACGGCCCAAATGCTCTGACGACAGCCTGTAGGCCTCTTCCACCCTTTGCGGGACTTCGTCGAGCCTGCCGGCCTGGTCGTAATAGCTGTTGAGATTTTTCAGCAGATTGATATAGCGGGACAAATATTTCCGGTCGAGCTCCCGGCTGGCGGATACGGCCTGTTCGCCGAAGCTTATGGCGCGGGCCCATTTATTGTGCCGGGCGGCCTTGTCGGCCTTTATGATGACGGCGCCCAGCTTTTTTTCTGTCCAGTCTGACCCATATGCCGTTGCCATGGAGGGTAACGAGAGGCTGAACATCAGGCATAGCAAGAGTGATCTTCTTTCCATCGACGCCGGGCTGACCTTGTCCTTAAATTCAAAAAAGCCGTAAACCACAGAAATTATACCGCATTTTTCTCATTTCAGAAAATTTTCACCAAAGCCCCCCGCACAGATTGCACAATCACGATTTCAGAGTGGAGGTTTTCGGGGCGCCCTGTCGGTTTAAGGGGTGGGGAGAAGTATGATCTCACAATCATCGTCATGGAACACGGCTATCGTCATGGAGCACGGCATGAAAAATACGGCTAAATCTGGTATGATTATCAGATCAAGGGGGACATGCATGGCGGCCCATGCGGGAAGGCGCGACCTGGTGAAAGAAAGCGAAGAAACAGATCAACAGCAGACCCGGGCGCAACCCGTTCCCTGTGACAGGGCGACGGGTGAGGGGGCTGCGCTCAACGGGGAGGGGGATATTGCGGCGCTTTACAGCATCTTCCGCAAACCGCTCCTGCATTTCTTCAGGCTTAAACTGCCGGCGGATGAGGACCCGGAAGACAATGTCCAGGCCCTGTTCAGGCGCCTGGTTGAAATCAAGGGCCGCCCGCAAACGGATTTTACCCGCTGGTTTGTCTTTAAAATAGCCCAGAATATGGTGGCGGATCGCTTCCGGTGGCGAAACCGTCATAAAACCGCTGATATAAATGCGCCGGGGGTCCAGGATCTGGTCGAGCAATCTCCGCTTCAGGACCGGGTGCTGGAAGGGAAGGACCGGTTAAGCGAATTCCAGAGAAACCTCGACGGCCTGCCGCCCCGGTGCCGGCAGGTCTTTCTGCTGCACCGGGTTTATGGCTATAGCCATCGTGAGGTGGCGGCACAGATGGGGATATCCGTCAGCACCGTTGAGAAACATATGATCAAGGCGATCGAAAGGGTAAATAAAATTATGAAGGAAATGTCATGACGGAACAGAACAGCCCCCTGTCCGAAGATAAGTTTGATCGCGTGGAGCGGGACGCCGTGCGCTGGTTCACCCGGATCAATCACGGCGACGGCGATCCGGATGTGGTCAGGGAATTCCATGACTGGCTGGCGGAAAGTCAGGACCACAGGGACAAATATGACGCCATATGCGAGGTGATGGAACAGGCCCGGGAGTTCACGGATGATCCTTTGATGAAGGCCTTCTATCATAAGGAGGCCCTGACGGAACCTCAGGCCCGGGGCGGGGAAAAGCCGGCCTGGCGCAGGCGGCTGGTTGCATGGTGGGCCCAGGGGATGCCGGGAGGCCCCGTAAAGGGTGTCCTGATGGCCTCATTTGCCGCACTTGTCGTGCTGGTGGTGCTTCAATTCGGCGACTTTGGCCCTTCCGGCAAGACCTATCAGACCGGCGCGGGGGAGCTAAAACAGGTCACTTTGGCGGATCAGTCGGTCCTGAAGCTCAACACCAAAACCATCGTGACGGTGGCCTATGATGATAAGCAACGACTGATTATCCTGCGCTCAGGCCAGGCAACCTTTACCGTTGCCAGAAATCCGGACCGGCCGTTTGTGGTCTCCGCCGGCCTGGGGCAGGTCACGGCCCTTGGCACGGAATTTGATATTCATAAGACCGATGACGGTCTCTATATCAACCTGATCGAAGGCCGGGTCCGGGTGCGGAAAATAAGCCCGGAGAATGAATTACCAGCCGCGCCCCACAGCACAAAAGATTCGGAAAAGGCGTCTGTGATCCTCGAAACAGACGACATACATGCGGCCTATGTGGCGGTAACGGCGCAGGGCATTTCCGAGGTGAAGCAGCGGGATTCCCTTCATGTGACAGCCTGGCAGCAACATAAGATTTTTTTCGAAGACAAAAGCCTGTCCGACGTCATTAAGGAGCTCAATCGTTATTCGGCCCGCGAGATTATTTTGCAGGACCTGAGTCGCAGCGATGAACTGATCACGGCGGTGGTGCCGACCGATATTCCGGCGGCGCTGGTGATGATCAAGAAGCATTTCAATCTGGTGGAAGTCGGGGGGGATCCGGCCAGGATAATTCTGATCTCCGGGCAGGATGCCAAAGCGGGAAAGGAAAATTTGAAAAATATTTAAAACGGAGTGGAGGTTTTTGCAGCCCCCTGACGGTTTAGGTCTTGTGGAAGGGTCATGGCCTTTCAAGGGAATAATCACAAAGAATTAAACACAAAGATTTAAACCCAAGAATTTAAACACAGGGAGACTTAAAATGCAGAAATTGAGCGATGTGGCCACATCCTGTTCCAGGCCCCCCTTGTCTGCGCCACGCTTTTCGGGAAAGCTGAGACGGTTTCTGTTGTCCACGGCCGGCTGGGCGCTGATCATGGCGACATATGGCGCGACAGCCGGGGCCGCAGGAGAGGTGAAGCAAATCGCCTTGGAAGAGCAACCGTTGGCGATCGCCCTGAACAAAATCGCCCGGCAACGCGGCCTTAACATCATTTTTTCCTCAAAAAAATTAAAAGGCAAACAGTCCAATCATATCTCGGGCGCCTATTCCACGGCGGAAACCCTGTCCCGCATTCTGGCGGGCACGGGCCTGTATTATGAAATGGATGATCAGGGAAATATCTATATCAACGACCAGAAGAAAAACCGGGATAATAGCGGTTTTGAGAAGATCTCCCTGAACGATGATGCCTATTATCAAAGCAACCTTGTTGAAGGCGATGAAGAGCAGGATAAGAAAAAAGAGGAAGTCGAATTTGAAGAAATTGTCGTCACCGGCTCCCATATCCGCGGCGCGGGGGCGGCGGGGTCGCAGGTTTTTACCTATGACCGGGGCGATATTGATATTCAAGGCTATTCAACCCTGCCGCAATTCATTCAAAGCCTGCCGCAGAATTTTAACGGTGGGATTTCAGAGAGTACAGACCAATTCTCCTTTGAAAATGGAGCATTCAATAATATAAGTGGCGGTACGGGCGTTAATCTGCGCGGTCTGGGCAATGTATCGACCTTGGTGCTGTTGAATGGCCAGCGTCTGGCGCCGGCCGGCTTGGATGGCAGCTTTGTTGATGTTTCGATGGTTCCCTTGTCCGCCATTGAGCGGGTGGAGGTCTTGACCGACGGGGCGTCGGCGATTTACGGCTCTGACGCCGTGGGCGGGGTGGTTAACTTCAAGATGCGCAAGGATTATGACGGCGCCGAAACCCGGGTCCGCTATGGCGGAGCGACGGGGGGCGGATTAGAAGAAATAACTATCGGTCAGACGTTTGGCAGAACCTGGGGCCGGGGCTATGGCCTGATTTCCTATGAATATTCTCACCGGGACAATCTTGACACCAGGGACCGCAGTTTTACAGAAAATGCCCCTGTGCCAAATGATCTGGTGCCGGAACAGGAGCGGCATAGTTTTTTCCTTACCGGCGGGCAAAAGCTGACGGAGAATCTGGAAGTATTTACCACCGCCTACTACAGTACACGCGATAGCAGCAGAAACAATTTTCTTAACACCTCTGTTCCTGCCATCATCAGTGACGGAGAAGGTGAGCAATATGGCGGCACCCTGGGGGCCGCGTTGGATCTGGACAGCAGTATCGGCAATGGCTGGCTGGCGGAACTGGTCGGCAACTATAGCCGCAGTGAAAATATCAGTAAGAGCCGGGATCAGGATGAGGATGAAAGTGAGAATACTTTCCTGACGCGGGCGTCAGAGAGCTTGTCGGCGGACCTTAATCTTGACGGGGCTCTGTTTCATATGCCAGGCGGTGACGCCAAACTGGCGGTTGGCGGGCATTTTCGGCACGAAAAATTCGGAGATGTCGATTTATCCGTCGACCCAAGTATGATCTTTGGTGGTATTGATGATAGCAACCGCGATGTTTATGCTATTTTCGGCGAGCTGCATCTGCCGCTTGTCAGCGAAGGCAACCGGATGCCGGGGGTGGAGAAGCTGGAGGTCAGCATTTCCGGTCGTTATGAAGAGTACAGCGATTTCGGATCCTCGACCGATCCCAAATTCGGGGTGCTGTGGTCGCCGGTAGAGGGGTTAAATTTAAGGGGAACCTACGGCACCTCCTTCCGTGCCCCCCTTCTAAACGAATTGGACGAAACATTCAATTCTGCAATCTTGGTCAACGGTATTCCAAATGATATGTCTCCGACGGGAACCAGCCTGGTTATTCAATTATTTGGCGATTCAAATAAAAATCTTCAGCCGGAAACGGCCACCATTTGGACGGCGGGATTTGATCTGCAGCCGGTCGCCGTTCCGGGGCTTAATGTCAGCGTGACCTATTTCAATATCGACTATAAAGACAGAATCGGTTTGCTGACAGGCGATTTCCCGCCGCCGCTCAATGACCCGAATTTCTTCCCCTTTATTGATTTCGATGGCCCCGATGCTGAACTCTTGGCGTCGTTGGATGATCTCGGCTTGGTGCTCAACTTTACCTCCTTTCCCGGTTTTGGCCCGCCGGCGGATTTCGCGGATGCTGACGTGGTTTTTGACAGCATTGTCAAAAATCTGGCGCGCAACAAGACTACCGGTCTCGACTTTTCGGTGTCCTATGCGCTGGATATGGCAAACGCGGGAAGCTGGAATTTCTCACTCAGCGGAACATACCTGTTCGAGTTCCTGAATCAGGCCTTGGCCGCAGATCCCATCGTTGATTTTGTCGGAACGATTGAAAATCCTGTGGAGTTACGGATGAACGGCGGTGTTTCGTGGAGCTATGAAGGTTTTACCGCCAATCTTACCCTTAATTATGTCGACAGTTATGAGGATAACAGGGTGGACCCGAGTGTAACGGTTGATTCCTGGACCACGACCAACCTGACCATCAGCTATAATACGGAAGACCGTTTTGACGGCGGCATCCTGGATAACACGACCTTCACCTTAAGCGCTATTAATCTGTTTGATCAGGACCCGCCTTTTTTGGCGGCCCTCAGGACAAACACAAATATCTTTTTTGACCCCAGCGTTCATAATCCGAATGGCCGGGTGTTAAGTTTCCAAATCACCAAGAAATGGTGATATTTATGCGAGGTTCCCGCTTCCTCTTTCGTCATTCCCCGCGCAGGCGGGGAATCCGGATGCGCCCCTTTCCCTCCATTCCTGGTTCTTTTTTCTCATTGCTGGCCCTTCTTCCTCATTCCCGCGAAGGCGGGAATCCAGAATCCGGATATAGAGTAAGTTGAGATGTCATGATGGATCTCCGGGTCAAGCCCGAAGATGAGGAAAAGGGGGGGGCGGAGCGGTGCATTCGTCCGGAATGACAATGAGAATACCTTTTTTCAACCGCCTGTTAGGGAACCCAGGTCTTCTACAATCAACCAGATAAAACTTTCAGGATTTTGCAGAATGAATTCACAATATATCGCACGACTTAATATCACCCGTTGGGTTCTGTTATCCCTGCTCGTTTTTTGTTGCGGTCTGAATGAGCAGGCTTTTGCCGCATCGGATGATAAGCGCGGCATCACCATAGATGACCTGTCCGCCATACGTGACATCAAAACGCAGGCCCTGTCCCCGGACGGCAACCATATCGCCTTTCAAACCATACAGGCCGATAAAGACACCAACAGTCATACAGTTGGCTGGTATGTGGCCCCGACAGAACCCAATGCGAAGGCAACACGGGTGGCGGACGGCAGCGAACCCGTCCTTCGCGATGTCGGACAGTTCGCCCCCGGTGAGATCGCCTGGTCGCCCGACAGCGAGGGGATCTATTTCACCAAGAAACATCAGGGGGCGATTCAAATCTGGCGCAGTTCCCGGGACCGGCCGGGGCAGAAACAAGTGACAGAGAACGTCGGCGATGTCCAGAACCTTAAAATCTCTTCTGATGGAACGAAACTTCTTTTCGCCATCGGCCGCACCCGGGCGGAACTTGAAAATCTTATCACGGCAGAGAACAGAAAGGGCTATTTGCAGAAAGAGCCGCCGGATTATTACCCTGTGATTGGCCCTCAGTTCCCCCCCTGCAGCGATGGCCGGAAACGTTATGATTCATCTGACTATAATAAAGATCACGCCTGTCTCTTGACCATCTGGGCCTATGACGTCAAATCGGGGGAGGAACGCAAAGCGACCGAGACCGAGATTGATGAATATTCCGTGCAGGAGGATAGTCCGCAAGCACGCTACCAACAGGGGTTCCGGCTGGATCAGACGGCCCGTATGAAAACCGCATCACCGGACGGCCGGCGCCTGGCCTGGATCGAAAATGACGATCCTGATCTTTTTAAGGGCCCCATCCCGCCGATGGTGGTGACCGTCTCCGGCAAAGACAACAAAAGCCTCCGCTGTCCGGCCGAGGCCTGCACCAGTTCGCGCATTCAGGGGTTGTGGTGGCGCCCCGATGGCAAGGAAATCATCTTCCATGTCCGGGACGGCAGGCGGGGAACCCTTTCCTCCTTTTATGGCTGGACGCCGGGCGAGAAAGGCTTGCGGACCATGCACCGCAGTGATGACCGCTTTTACAATTGCGCCCGGACGGAGAAACGGCTGATTTGCGGCCATGAAAGCTGGACCACGCCGCGCAAGATCGTGTCGGTTGATATTGACAATGGCGAGATCACCCCTCTTGTCGATATGAACCCGGAATTTCAGAATTTTGAATTCACCAAAATCGAGAAAATCTTTGGCGAGGATGATTACGGCAATCTGGCCCATGCCCATCTGGTCTATCCGAAAGATTATCAAAAGGGCAAGAGATACCCGCTGGTTATTGTGCAATATCGCTCGGGCGGCTTCCTGCGCGGCGGGGTGGGGGATGAGCAGCCGATTCATGTCTATGCCCAACATGGCATGGCGGTGCTCAGTTTCGGTACGACAGATATGATTCTCCCCGACAGGATTAACGATCCACTGAAAAGTTTTATATCAAATTATTATTATGCCATTATACAGCGGGGTCCGGCGACGGCGCTGGAAAATATGGTCGATAATCTGGTCAACCGCGGCATTATCGATCCGGACCGGGTCGGCATATCCGGGCTCAGTTTCGGCTCGGCGATCCTTGACAGTGCGCTGTTGGGCCGGGATTACGCGGCGGCCTCGGCGGCCTATAGCATAACAAGATCACCAAATTCCATGTACTCCTCATCATCCTTTACCGGCAAGATGCATGACAGCATCTTTGGCGGGCCGCCGTTCAGCGCACAAGGCTATGAGATGCGGCGCAAATATTCCATTGAGCGCAATGCGGATAAGATTGACACGCCATACCTGCTGCAGGTGGCGGACCAGGAGACCTATGTTACCATGGCCAATTATAATGCTCTGAAGGATGCCGGCAAACCGGTGGAGATGATCATCTATCCCGATGAATATCATGTCAAATGGCAACCGGCTCATAAATATATGGTTTACCGGCGCAACCTCGACTGGTTCAATTTCTGGTTGCGGGGTGTGGAAGACCCGGCCCCGGAAAAGGCTGACCAATATCAACGCTGGCGAAAACTGCGCGAGTTGCATAAGGCCAATTTGAAAGAAAAAACAAAACACTGATCAAAAAAAGGGGCAGGTTCCTCCGTCGTTCAATCCCTGCTGCTTTATCAGGGTTTGACGGGAACACTGGGTGGCGGGAAGGGATATCCTGTCACCCGCTTTTTTAAATTTAACCATGCTTATTTAAACAATTTAGTTTGATATTGCTCTATGTCATTTTTTACCATGAACCAGGTCAATGGCATTGTGATTCCGGTTTTCTTGAGCTTGTTCTTAGGATTCAGGTAAAATACAAAAAAAATAACCTTAGGGTCTGGACCTATTAATACTAAAGGTGGAGAAGTAAAATTATTGCTTAACTCTTGGTCTTATAGTCACTGAACTCTATGTCGCGTATGATTTCCCGTAGGGAGACATAAATGAACGCATAAAGATATTCAAAATGGCAGGAGCAAGAAGCCAATGACCTTAGCGGGACGGATGCAAGACAATGATCAACTGATCTCTCGTTCCTGATCCGAAATGCGGCTGGCGGCGACAGGCAGATCAAGGAAATTGCCCTGCGCGAACAATATAAACATTGTTTGGGCAGTTAATTTTCATATAGTATCAGGTCAGGAGGCGGATATTTCAAGGACGCCTGCAAAGGCTTGATTACCGTGACGGACATAAAACGCATATTAATTGCAGACGATCATCCGCTTTTCCATGAAGCCCTGAAAGGGGTGGTGCTGGATATTTTCCCCGCCGGGTCCGATTGCATCTGTACGACCACCGTGCATGAAACGCTGGAGGCGCTTGATGCAGGGCCGCTGTTCGATCTTGTTTTGCTGGATCTCAACCTGCCGGGGGCGGACGGTTTTTCCTGCCTGGTGACAATCCGCCGCAAGGCGCCTTCCGTTCCGGTGGTGATCGTATCCTCTACGGATCAGGTTGACATCGTCCGGGAGAGCTTTTCCTATGGGGCCATGGGCTATCTGCCGAAATCATCCTCTCAGGAGGTGATGAAAAACGCTATTCGTCTTGTCATGTCGGGCAGCAGCTATATTCCGACCGAGGCGCTGGGCGCAATCGACATGTCTTGCCTGGTTGAACCGGATAATTCCCGGCCGGACAAGGCCTGTTCAGGGGAGGGGGCGTCGGTCCTGACGCCGCGCCAATTGGCGGTGCTGGATCTTCTGGCGGAGGGTAAGGCCAATAAGATTATCGCTTATGAACTGAATATCAGCGAGATCACGGTAAAGGCCCATGTGTCGGCGATCCTGCGCAAGCTCGGGGTCAGCAACAGGTTGCAGGCGGTGATCGCCGCCAAGAATATGATGGGGAAAAACCAGGAATAAGCTCTGGAATCATTAAGGGGCCGGATTTTCTGCCAGAAGATGCTTGATCAGGACATGAAGGGCGGCGGCGGCCACCGGTTTGTAAATCAGCGGCAGTTTTTTCCGTTTCATTAAAATGTCCAGCGCCGGGTCCCGGTCGCTGGTGATAATGATCGCCGGGATTGGCGCCGGGCCAAGGCCGGTATATTCGGCGCGAATTTCTTCTGTGGCGCTGATCCCGGTGTGATCGCCGTCCAGATGATAGTCGGCGATGATGATGTCGGGAATTTTGTCCTGCTCAATTAACTGCGCCAGGCAAATATCGGCGGACGGGCCGGCAATGATTTCGCAGTTCCATCTGCCAAGGAGGGCTTTCATACCTTCGAGAACGTCTTCATCATTATCAATGACGGCAATGATTCGCTTGGCCAGACTTTCGGGCAGAATGGTGTCTTCCGATCGGTCGGCATAGGGGTGGCAGAGGCTTTGTTTTTCCCCTTGGGGCAGGACGATGCCGAACAGGGATCCGGCGCCAAAGCGGGAACTGACCCGAATGCCGGCGTCGAGCAGGTTGGAAATCCGCCGGACAATGGAAAGGCCCAGTCCGATTCCGCGGCCGCCGACCGACCGATCCTCGTGAACCTGGGTGAATTCCTCGAAGATGTCTTCGAGCTGGTTTTCCTTGATGCCGATCCCGGTATCGATCACCTGGATGATGACCTTGTCGCCCCGGCCCCGGCAGCCGATCAGGACGCCGCCATTCTTGGTGTAGCGGATGGCGTTGCTCAGGAAATTACGCAGAATGGTTTCCAGGAGCCGCGGATCGCTGTAGATGATTTTCGAGGTGGGGACCATGCGGACCCTGAGCCCTTTTTCCTGACCGGTGCGGACATAGTCGGGGATAATTCTGTCAAGCAGTTCCTGTAGCCTGAAGTGACAGAACCTGGGGACAATGCCGCCTGAATCCAACTGGGAGATATTGAGCAATACGCTCAGCAGGTCATCAAGGGCATCCAGAGAACTGCCAATTCGTGATATATAATGGGCGTTTTCCGTGCTGATGTCCGCCCCGGTGAGAGAACCGACAAAAAGGCGCGCCGCGTTAAGAGGCTGGCGCAGGTCGTGACTGGCGGCGGCGAGGAAGGTGGTTTTGCTTTTGTTGGCTTCTTCGGCCTGTTTTTTGGCGATCTGCAGTTTTTTCTCGACCTTCTCCCGTTCGGCCAGTTCCTTCATCAACCGGTTATTCAGGTCGCTCAGTTCATTGGTGCGCTGGTTGACGGTTTCCTCCAGCTTGATTGCGGTCTGGAAGATGGTGAAGCTGTCCTGCTGCTGATCCATTTCCTGCTCCACCCGGTCCATCAGCACTTGCACCGTTTTGTTCAGGCGGGCGTTTTCCATGATCAGCCGCCTGATTTCCTCATCGGTCATGCGCCGTTCCTTATCGGTCATGCGCCGTCTCCGTTCGGGGCGGCGCCGATGGCGATGCAACAGAAGGAATTATTCATGTGGATGGTGTTATACTGTTCGCCGAACGTGGCGAATCCAATGACATTATTTTCCATATAGATCCGAGAGATCTCCGTCATCAGATCCTGCTCCTCGCAGATCATTTTCCGGGCGGCGCAGTCACAACCCAAAATAAGCTCGAGCGGTCCAATGTCATGTTGTATCTTCTGAAACAGCAGGGCGGTATTGGTGGTCGGATCAGCGGGTCGGGCAATGGCGCAGACCACCCCCTTGCCGATGGCGCAGGCAAAGCGGATATAATGTTCCTGGTGGTTGACCTCGACAACGCCGCGGGAATAATATTTGCCGCCAATCTTCATCAGGATCGGGTGATTGCTGCAGACCGTAATACTCAGCTCCTGTTCCGCAATGCCGCACAGCCGGGCATATTCCTGAGTCGCCGGCAGGCCGTTGATTTCATATACGATGCGGGAAAGGGAATCCGCCTCGGTAATCACCGCCTTGGCGTCGCTGGCGACATAATGGTGGGTGTAATGAACCTGAAACGGCAAGGTCGTATGAACAAGAACGATCACGGCGATGTCATGTAAAAACCGGCCGTTATGAAAAATGCTGGTGTCGGTCAGGTCCCAGTTGTCCGCCGTTGAACCGCCGACGAGCGGAATATCGCCCAACTGGCTGCCGATGGAGGCGGTGACCCTTTCTTCGGCATTGCTCAACCCATCAATCATCATGAAGGCAAAGGTGTTATGCCCATTGGCCTGGGGAAAATGGCCTTTCAGGTCGCTGACCAGCCTTTCGCCGGCGTCAACCCCGTCCTGAAGCCTGAATTCACTGACCCGGTCAATGCGCTGGGTAACGATTTTGAAATGATTTTTGGGAAAGGCGACTCCGGTGATGCTGTCTTCCTTATAGCCCTGCGGCGTGATCTCGCCGGCGGTGGTGCAGCCAACCAGGGGAATGCCACCAAACCGGCTGGAAAGCGCGCGTTCCAACAGGTCCAGGTCATATTTCGGCGAACAGAAAAACAGGCAAAGCGCCGGATCGGGATCCTCGCTGCACAATTGCTGATACAGCTCCTCTACGGCGTCAAATTCACTGCGGGACAGGGACACGGCTTTTTTAATGGCTGTCATTGCTGTTTCTCCTTAACATTCCCACTGTAGGCAAGGAAAGCGCCGGAGGAAAGAAAAAATCCGGGCAAGGAAGCTCTTTGCCCGGAAGCCGGAAACCAGAAACAGGCTTTTTATCATGAGAGGACCATGCAAGCCTGTATCCGTATCATGGGACTATATACTTACGCCATGATGCATACGGATTTGGTTTCCAGATAAGCCCCGAGGGCTTCTTCGCCCATATCCTTGCCAAAACCGGATTGTTTATAGCCGCCGAACGGCATGGCGACATCCAGAATATTATGGCAGTTGACCCATACGGTTCCCGATTTGATTTTCGGGACGATATTGATGATGTTGCCCACGTCCCGGGTCCAGATGCTGGCGCCGAGGCCGTAAATTGTATCATTGGCCAGGCGGGCGACGTCATTGACATCCGTGTAACGCTGGACGCAGACCACCGGGCCGAAAATTTCTTCCCGCACCACTTTCATGTCCCGGTTGGTGTTGCCGAGCACGGTCGGTTTGACGAAATAACCCTTGTCGCCGCTGCGCCCGCCGCCGGCGACAACTTCGGCGCCTTCCGCCCGGCCGCTTTCGATATAGCCCATCACCCGGTCGAACTGGGTTTGTGAAACCAGGGGATTGATCATATTTTCCGGGTTGAGGCCAGATCCGACCTGCATGCTGTTGGCGGCGTCGCTCAGGCCGTCAACCACCCGGTCATACAGGTTGTCCGGCACGAACAGGCGGGAGCCGGCGCAGCAAACCTGTCCCTGATTGAAAAAAATGGCGCTGGCGGCGCCGGGAATGGCGATATCAAGGTCGGCGTCGGGCAGGATAACGGCCGGGGATTTGCCGCCGAGCTCCATGGTGACATTCTTCATGGTGTCCGCCGCCGCCTTGACGATGATCTTGCCGACCTCGGTCGAGCCGGTGAAGGCGATTTTATCCACCTCAGGGTGGGTGGTCAGCGCCGCGCCTGCGGTATGGCCATAGCCGGGGATGATATTGACCACGCCGTCCGGAAAGCCCGCCCGGCAGATCAGTTCGCCGATATAGAGCGCGGTCAGAGGGGTTTCTTCGGCCGGTTTCAGCACCACGGTGCAGCCGGTGGCCAACGCCGGGCCCAGTTTCCAGGCGACCATCAGGGCTGGAAAGTTCCACGGGATGATTTGTCCGACAACGCCGACCGGCTCCTTCAGGGTATAGCCCATGAATTTGGCGTCCGGGGCATAGGGCACGGAAAGCGGCAACTGATGGCCGGTGATCTTGGTCGGCCAGCCCGCCATATAGCGGATATAGTCAATGGCCAGTTGAATATCGACAGCCCGGGCGATGGCGACATTCTTGCCGTTGTCAATCGCCTCCAGCTCCGCGAGGACATCGGCATTTTCCTCTATCAGATCGGCCAGCCGGTGCAGGCGCCTTTCCCGCTCGGTGGGATGCATGCGCGACCAGGGGCTGTCCTCAAAGGCCGCGCGGGCGGCGCTCACGGCCCGATCAATATCTTCCTTGTCGCCTTCAGCCACTTTGACGATGGTCTCACCGGTTGCGGGGTCAAGGGTATCGAAAGTTTTTCCGCTGGCGGACTCCCGCCATTCGCCATTGAGCAGCATTTTCCGCGGCGAGGATAAAAAATCCCGGACCTGTTCGCTCAAGCTGCTCAGTTGGTCTGTTGTCGTCATGTCACATGCTCCCATATTCTGTATTGCAGTCCGGATTATCCCACGTAATTGATATGGGTGAAATTGTACCTTGGCATCAGGGAGAATCTGCTGTGATGAAGATTAAGGGAGCTGAATACAGCTGTCCTGGTCTACGAAAAGCCCTATTCCCCCCGGAGCACGGGGTTGGAGTGATACTATAGTATTAGGGGGTTTTACTTATGCTTCCTTTGTCTAGGTTGGCTCTGAAGGGGTGAGGCATTATTCTTCTGATAATGGGAAAGCCATAACAGTCAGTGATAATGGCGAATCTGCCGGATTGAAGGCGAAAGCCGGAAAGTCTGTTGATACAGAAACTGCATAACTCAAAAATTTTAGGGAGAAATACATGACCAAGCGCATAAGAAATAGCTTTTCATCGCATAGAATGAGGCTGATGGCCGGGGCGGCAATGATTGCAACAACGGCGGTCGTCCAGCCCGCCGCAGCGCAAATGCTGATGGATGAAGTCGTTGTGACCGCGCAAAAACGCGCCCAGTCGGCCCAGGATGTCGGTATTTCCATTTCAGCCTTCTCGCGGGAGCAACTCGAAGCCATGGGCTATACCAATGCTCAGGAAGTGACTTCCATGGCGCCCGGGGTCAGCACCCTGCAGCCCAACGGCGAAGCCAATTATTCCATCGGCATTCGCGGTGTCGCCAATAATGATTTCACCACCAATGTGGAAAGTCCGGTCGCGGTTTATGTCGACGAAGTTTATATTTCCCAGATGTCCGGCGCTGGCTTTATGCTGTTTGACATTGAACGGGTCGAGATTCTGCGTGGACCGCAGGGGACGCTCTTTGGCCGCAATGCGACCGGCGGTCTGGTGCATTATGTCACCGCAAAACCGGGACCGGAATTTGGCGGCTATGGCAGCATTACCTATGGCAGTTTTGACCGGATCAAGTTTCAGGGCGCCGTCAATCTTCCGGTGAATGACAAGCTTGCGGTGCGGGCCTCGGTCTCCAGCCATCAGGGGGACGGATATGTCACCAACCGGCTTCAGCCGGACACCAAGCTGAATAACGCCAATGAAACAGCCGGGCGCATTCAACTGCTGTTCACGCCCAATGAAGATGTGGAACTGTTGCTGAATGCCCGTTTTGGTCATCAGGACATTCGGACCGGTTTCTTCGAGAATGTTTCGGCGGAAAATCCGGATGGGATTTTGACGCCGACGGTGCCGATCACCAACCTGAATAATTATCTGGATAATGACGGTGACGTTTTTGCCGGCGACTATGACACCCCTGGACACAACAAGTTGGAGACCTACGGTTTTACCGGGACGTTAAACTGGAACCTCGGCGGGGCTGAATTGACCAGCATTACCGATTATCAGTCCGTGAACCGCAATTATATTGAGGATTCCGATGCCTCGCCGTCGGAATATTTCCGTTTCTTCCTGACCACGGACGCCAAGCAGTTTTCCGAAGAACTGCGTCTGTCGGGCGAAACAGATAACATGAAATGGGTGACCGGCTTCTATTATATGGATCTGGACATTGATGACACCAATGGCGGTATCATGCCGGGATTGTTCGAAGCGTTGTTTGGCCCCGTGGATGAACTGGGTTTCAATAGTATCAGGAACCCCTACCAGACTGATGTCAAAACATGGTCCCTGTTCGCCCAGGTCGAATATGAACTGAACGATCAGGTGAGCCTGATTGGCGGTTTCCGTTATATTGATGAAAAGAAAGATCATTTTTACCGCGATGTTCTTTACATGTATCCGGATACATCCGTCAATGGCCTTGATCCCAATGCGGTTGAAATCGGTGACGCCCTGACGCCTTATAGCGGCAAGCGCCATGATAAAAGCTGGTCCGCCCGGGCGCAGGTCAACTATCGCCCCAGCGAAGATGCGCTGATTTACGCCAGCTGGAACCGGGGGGTTAAGTCCGGCGGTTTTAATGCGCCGCTTCTGCCGACGGATATTTTTGTCACCGACGCGTTCATGAATTATCGTCCGGAAACGCTGGACGCCTATGAGGCCGGCTTTAAGTGGGATTTTGCCGAGGGCCGGGCGCGACTTAACGGGGCGGCCTATTATTACGACTATAATGATTATCAGGCCTTCGCCATCATCGGGCTGGACACTTTCACCCTGAACGCGGACGCCAAGAACAAGGGGTTTGAGTTGGAGTTACAGCTTAACCCCACAGAAGGCATGGATGTCCAATTCGGTATCGGTTATATTGATGCGGATGTGAACGATGTTCCGGGTATTTCCATGGATATCGATACACCGGCGGGGAATGTGGAGGCAATCCTGCCCGGACAGACCGTGCGTCCGGTGCAGACTCCGAAATGGAATTTGAACGGTCTGATCCGTCATGAATTTCCGATTGGCGATGCAGCGCTGGCGATTCAACTGGACGGTCAGTACCGGTCCGAGCATACCTTTGGCCTGCTCAGCACCGAGGCTCTGACCGAGGACGGCTATTTTGTCGGCAATGCGTCGATCACCTACCTTCCCGGGGGTGATCAAGACTGGAGCCTGCGTTTCTTCGTGAAAAATATCACCGACGAGGAATATAAGGTTCAGACCTTTGATCTGTCGGGTACGGTGGCCAATGGCGGCCTGTTTGGGATGGTCGAACAATATTACGGCATGCCACGCACCTGGGGCGTAAACCTCAGCTACAATTTTTAGCCTGAAGGGAATGCAGCCCTTTTGCTTTCAGATAAGGGCTGCATTCGGTACAATGACAGCATAAATATTTCAAGAAATATGGGAAAATTCATGTTTGGGAAAGCTTGCTTCTTCGCATCAGGGTTAATGTTCTTCGTCGCGTCAACAGGGTGTTCTCCGGTCATGGCCGGGGAGGTAATTGGCCGGGCGCTGGTCAATGATTATTGCACGACCTGTCATGAGCGGACAGACAACGGCGGGCTCGCCCGCATATCCGATGTGCGCAAGACACCCGAAGGCTGGGACATGACCATTTTCCGGATGCAGAATTTGCACGGCCTGGAGCTGGACGGAGAGGACCGGCGCGCCATCATCAGATATTTGGCGGCGGAATATGGCCTGGCGCCTTCCGAGGCGGCGCCCTTTCGTCCCGTGCTGGAGCAGCGGGCCCATTTTGTCGATACGACGGTCGATGAGGATCTGGACGCCCTGTGCGGTCGTTGTCACACCAATGCCCGTTACGGGCTGCAGCGGCGGACGGAACGGGACTGGTTGAAGCATATGCACTTTCACATCGGACAATTCCCGTCGCTGGAATATCAGGCGCGCTCCCGGGACCGTTACTGGTGGCGGGAGGTGACGACGAAGACCTATCGGCAACTGGCGAAGCTCTACCCGTTTCAGACTGCCGCCTGGGATGAGTGGCGGGCGACGGCGCCCATAAGCCCGGTCGGAAAGTGGCGGGTTACCGGCCACCGGCCCGGCCTCGGCGGCTATGAGGGAACAATGACCGTCAGACAGGACGGTGATTATTATATCGCCGAATATGATCTCAGGAGTTTTGATGGCGCGGCGCTGAAGGGCGACAGCAAGTCGGTGATCTATACCGGATACGAATGGCGCGGGTCGGGCGAATTGGGTCAACAGGAAACCCGGGAGGTTTTCGCCCTGTCCGAAGACGGCAGGACGCTTAAAGGACGCTGGTATCAGGCGGAACATTATGACATTGGCGGCGAATTTCACGCGGTTCGGATAGAGGATGCAGCGCCGCAGGTGATGGCCCGGAGCGCCGACTATATTCGCAGGGGCGAAAGCCGGGAAATCGCCTTTTACGGCATCGGCCTGTCAGAAGAAGTTGCCGCGGACAAGGGACTTTCTCTCCAGGTGATCCAGGTCAGTAATACGATGGTATCGCTACGGATAACTGCGGATGAAATGGCCGCGCCCGGCCGCCACAGGGTCACGATCGGTCAGGTGGAAACGGAAATTGTTATCTATGATCAGGTGGATTCCGTGAAGGTCTTTCCGGAATGGACCATCGCCCGGCTCGGCGGCGGAAATACCCCGCCGGTCAGCGCCCAGTTTGAAGCGATGGCCTATATGAAAGGCGCGGACGGGATCATCGGCAGCGATGACGACATTGAAATAGGGTTCATGCCGGCGACATGGCGGGCGCTTCCCTTTAATGAGGAGGCCGAACATATGAAGGATGTGGAATTCGCCGGTAAAATTAACCCGCAGGGCAGGTTCATGCCCGCGGCGGCGGGGCCCAACCCAGAACGAAAATACGCCACCAACAATGCCGGCAATTTAAAAATTGTCGCTCAGGTAAAGGACGGGGCGCGGGAGATTGAAGGGGCGGCGCAACTGATCGTGACGGTGCAGCGCTGGAACAGGCCACCAATACGTTAACCCGGGCGCCAGATCAGGGAAAAGAGATGACCGCAGGATTACAGTATATCGCCCGCAACGCCCATGATGTTCATGTCGGCGACAAGCGGATATTATTTCATATCCCG
>JBLWZH010000011.1:0-52073 GCA_048266545.1 Paremcibacter sp.
AGCCTCTTGCTCTTTCAGGATGCCGATGATCTGTTCCTCAGTGAATCTTCTTCTTTTCATTTAAAAGTCCTCCATGTTTAATTTACACGGAAAACTCTCTTTGAAAATGACTCAGTTTATGGGGAGCAGGTCAAAAGGATTATACGGTCCATTTGCTGGAGCGGTCAAACAGGCTGGCGCCAAGCCCGGCCTCGAGCTTCTTGATGCCGGCGGACAGGGTCGGCTGGGTGACATAGACCCGCGCCGCCGCCTTGGTGAAGCTTCCGGTTTCGACCACGGCGAGGAAATAACGCAGCTGGTATATTTCGATCATAGATATGTTCTACTCAAAATCAGTTTGCGATAGAGTATATCTATTGAAATGGAGATTCAAGAGTCCGCGTCAATTTGTCTCCGGTCGCTGCTCCTGCTGTCGCGCGACGATAAAAAAGCTCGACGGTGCAGGATAGAGGCCGGTTTCCAGAATGTCGAAGCCCGCCTGTCTGATGAGTTCTTCCAGCGCGGGCTTTTTGAAAAAGTGGATCGGGTTGGGGGCGATCCCGAATTTCATCAGTAGGGGAATCAGGGCCCTGGCAAAAATATTCATATCGCCGATGCAGGGGGTCTTGGAAATCAGGCGGCCCCCCGGCTTCAGCAATTGCCTGATCCGTTGCAGAACCATCGGCGTATCCGCCAGCAGATGCAGGGCGTTATAGACGAGAATAGCGTCAAATGCGCCGGGCGCCAACCGGTCATCGAACAGGGTGGCGGGGAAGAAGGTGACATTCTCCACCTGCTGCGCCCGGGCTTTGTCGTCGGCGATGTCAATCATCTGGCCAGAGATATCGGTGGCGGTGATCTCGGCGACGCTGTCGGCGAGGATCAGGGCGGTGGTGCCGGTGCCGCAGCCGATCTCCAGCACCTTGTCTTGGGGGGAGAGATGGGCCTTGCTGCGGGTCATCGTGGTGTCATAGGCGGCCTTGTTCTTGATGGGCGACCTGGCGTATCCCTTGGCGTGTTTGTCCCAGAATTTCGCGGCGTCCGTCATGAAGGTCTCCTCATAGAGATGAAATTAATGCGAATGCCATCCTAGGCGGGGGGCCGGGGGAAGGCAATATCCCTGCGGTGAAAGGGCGGGGCTCTGCGATAAGATTTTTCGTCATTCCATCGCAGGAGGGACTCCGGTTCCCCGTCAAAGTCTGTCCTGTGAAGACGGCACAAGCTTTGAGATCAGACTGGATACTGGATCACGTCCAGTATGACGATGGTGTTAGGGGGGACCCGCCGTTTATCTTTTCTGCCGATAGCATCTTTCGGCTCGGGCAAGGGTATAAGAGCGATGGCTTCATTCCATAGAAACCATCTATGTGTTCAATAAAAACAAGTGATTTTGTCTATGGTGTGTTTTCGGTTATCATAAGGGTCGTACGCAAACTTCAGGGTAAGTATTTCCATGACGATTATTCAATCCACCGTGGACCGGAACAGTCCCGATTATCTCGCCAATCAGCAGGCCATGGCCGGAATTGTCGCCGATCTGGAGCAGAAAATCGCCGTTATCGAACAGGGTGGCGGCGAGAAATATCGCGCCCGCCATCTGGAACGCGGCAAGCTGCTGCCGCGGGACCGGGTCAACCGGCTGCTCGACAAGGGCTCGGCCTTTCTCGAATTTTCCCAGCTTGCCGCCCATGACATGTACAGCAAGGACGTGGCGGCGGCCGGCGTGATCACCGGCATCGGCCGCATCGCCGGCCAGGAATGCGTCATCGTCTGCAACGACGCGACGGTCAAGGGCGGCAGCTATTTCCCGATGACGGTGAAAAAGCACCTGCGGGCCCAGGAAATCGCCGAACAGAATAACCTGCCCTGCGTCTATCTGGTCGACAGCGGCGGCGCCAATCTGCCGACCCAGGACGAGGTTTTCCCGGACAAGAATCATTTCGGGCGGATTTTCTATAATCAGGCCACCATGTCGGCGAGGGGCATTCCCCAGATCGCCGTGGTCATGGGCAGTTGCACCGCCGGCGGCGCCTACGTGCCGGCGATGAGCGACGAGAATGTCATCGTCAAGGAGCAGGGCACCATCTTCCTCGCCGGGCCGCCGCTGGTCAAGGCGGCGACCGGGGAAGTGGTCAGCGCCGAGGATCTGGGCGGCGGCGACGTTCATACAAGGATTTCCGGCGTCGCCGATCATCTGGCCCAGGACGACAATCATGCACTGGAAATCGCCCGCACCATCGTCGGCAATCTCAACCGCAAAAAAGAGATCGGACTTGACGTCCGGCAAAGCCGCGAACCGCTCTATGATCCGGCGGAGCTTCATGGCGTCGTGCCGCCGGACCTGAAGACCCCCTATGATGTGCGCGAAGTGATCGCCCGCATCGTCGACGGCAGTGAATTTGACGAATTCAAGAAACGCTATGGCGCGACTCTGGTCTGCGGTTTCGCGCATATTTACGGCATGCCGGTGGGCATCGTCGCCAACAACGGGGTGATCTTTTCCGAATCGGCCCTCAAGGGCGCCCATTTTGTCGAACTGTGCAATCACCGGGGCGTTCCGCTGATCTTCCTGCAGAATGTCACCGGCTTTATGGTCGGCCAGAAATATGAGGCCGGCGGCATCGCCCGCGACGGCGCCAAACTGGTGACCGCCGTCTCCTGCGCTCAGGTGCCGAAATTCACCGTGATCATCGGCGGCTCGTTCGGCGCCGGCAATTACGGCATGTGCGGCCGGGCCTATAACCCGCGCTTCCTGTGGATGTGGCCCAACGCCCGGGTCTCGGTCATGGGCGGCGAACAGGCGGCCAATGTGCTGGCCACCGTGCGCCGCGACGGCATCGAGCGCCAGGGGGCCGAATGGACGGCCGAGGAAGAGGCCGCCTTCAAGAAGCCGATTGAAGACCAGTATGAAAGCCAGGGCCATCCCTATTACGCCTCGGCCCGGCTGTGGGATGACGGCGTGATTGACCCGAAGGATACCCGGCGGGTGCTCGGCCTTGGCCTCAGCGCCAGCCTCAACGCCCCGATCGGGCCCACCACATACGGCGTGTTCAGAATGTGATTCTGATCCGCCCGCGATCAGTGAGGAAAAGGAAATCAGATGACGGAAGCGACAGTAATTCTCGAACGGGATGATGACGGAATCGCCTGGGTGACCCTGAACCGGCCGGCGGTTCACAACGCCTTTAACGAGGTGATGATCCATAAGCTGCGGGAAACCCTGCGGATTCTGGAAGAGGATAATCATTGCCGGGCGGTGGTGCTGAAAGGCGCGGGCAAAAGCTTTTCCGCCGGCGCCGACCTCGACTGGATGAAGCGGGCGGCGGATTTCTCCCATAATGAAAATCTCGCCGACGCCGAATATCTGGCGGCGATGCTGAATGCGCTCTACAGCCTGAACAAGATGACCATCGCCTGTGTTCAGGGCGCGGCGATGGGCGGCGGCCTCGGCCTGGTCAGTTGCTGTGATCTGGTGATCGCCGACATCAATACAACCTTCGCCCTGTCGGAGGTCAAGATCGGCCTGATCCCGGCGACCATATCGCCCTACGTTCTGGCGGCGATCGGCCCGCGCAACGCCCGGCGCTATTTTCAGACCGGCGAACGCTTCACCGGACAGCGGGCCTTTGAACTGGGGCTGGTGCATGAGCTCATCGCCTCGGCCGGGGAGATGGAGGACCAACTGAATGTCATGCTCGACCATGTCCGCGGCAACGGTCCCCACGCCATGCGGGAAGCCAAGCGCCTGATCCGGGATTATGCCAACAAACCCGTGACCAGTGAAATGATGGAGGATTCCGCCGAGCGAATCGCCGCCATCCGCGCCCGGCCGGAAGCCCGGGAAGGGCTCGCCGCCTTTCTCGAGAAACGAAAGCCCGACTGGACGGGCAAACATCATGATGCGGGCGGAGACAAAGCGTAATGTTTAATAAAATACTGATCGCCAACCGGGGCGAGATCGCCTGCCGGGTGATTAAAACGGCGCAGAAAAACGGCGTCCGGACAGTGGCGGTATATTCCGACGCCGACCGCAACGCCCGCCATGTGCGCCTTGCCGACGAGGCCCATCATATCGGTGGGGCCGAAGCCCGCGACAGCTACCTGCGGGCCGATGCCATTCTTGACGTGGCGCGAAAATCCGGCGCCGAGGCCATCCATCCGGGCTATGGCTTCCTGTCGGAGAACGCCGAATTTTCCGCAAGCTGCCGCAAGGCCGGCATCGCCTTTATCGGACCAGGCCCGGACAGCATCCGCGCCATGGGCCTCAAAGACAAGGCCAAGGAGATCATGGCCGAGGCCGGGGTGCCGGTGGTGCCCGGCTATCAGGGCGCGGAGCAGGCGGCGGCAAGCCTGAAAAAACAGGCCGATAAAATCGGCTATCCGGTATTGATCAAGGCGGTGGCCGGCGGCGGCGGCAAGGGCATGCGGCTGGTGGAGACGGCGGATGATTTTATCGCCGCCCTTGAGAGCTGCCAGCGGGAGGCCGAGGCGTCCTTCGGCAACGCCCATGTCCTGATCGAAAAATATCTGACCCGGCCGCGTCATATCGAGGTCCAGGTCTTCGGCGACAATCATGGCAATGCGGTTTATCTGTATGAGCGGGACTGTTCGCTGCAGCGCCGCCATCAGAAGGTGGTCGAGGAAGCGCCGGCGCCCGGCCTGTCGGAAGAGATGCGCCGGGCCATGGGCGACGCCGCGGTCCGGGCGGCCAAGGCCATCGGTTACGCCGGGGCCGGCACCATTGAATTTATCGTCGATGTCGCCGCGGGGCTTGCCGACGCCCCCTTCTATTTCATGGAAATGAACACCCGGCTTCAGGTCGAGCATCCGGTGACCGAGATGATCACCGGCCAGGATCTGGTGGAATGGCAGTTGCGCATCGCCGCCGGTGAGGCATTGCCGCTCGCCCAGGCGGATATTCCGTTGAACGGTCACGCCTTCGAAGTGCGGCTCTATGCCGAGGATCCGGAAAATAACTTCATGCCGCAAACCGGACAAATCAGTCATTTTGCAACCCTCGCGGAAAATGACCATTTCCGGCTCGATACCGGCGTCGAGCAGGGCGATGCGGTCAGCATCTATTATGATCCGATGATCGCCAAGCTGATCGTCTGGGACCGGGACCGGCCGGGCGCGCTCAGGCAGATGCGGAAGGCGCTGAACCGGACGGCGGTCGCCGGCCTCAGGACCAATCTGCAATTCCTCGGCGCCATCATTGACCATCCGGCGTTTCAGGCGGCCGATCTCGATACCGGCTTTATCGAACGGTTCCGCGATGACCTGATGCCCGAAGGCAAGCTGGCGGCCCACAGCATTCTGGCCCTGGCGGCGATGGCCGAACTGGAGCCCCATGTGGCGGGGCGGGACCCCTGGGACTGGTCCGACGGCTGGCGGATGAATCTTGACCTGAAAACCATGCTGACCTTTGTCGATCATGATCAAAAACGCGATGTCGGCGTGACCTATCGCGCGCGCGGCTTCACCCTGCGGATCGGCGAAGAGGAACTGGCGGTGCAGATTTTGCGCCGTGACGGCGCTGACCTTGATATTGCGGTCGATGGCCACAAGCTGTCCGCGACCGTGGTGCGCGAGGGCCAGGATTTCACCATTTTTCACGGCTCGACCGTGTCCTGCCTGCATCATTATCTGCCGGGGGCCGAAGGCGAGGACGAGGCCGGCGGCAGCGGCGTGATCACGACGCCGATGCCGGGCAAGGTCACCCAGGTGATGGTCCGTGACGGCGACAGCGTCGCACAGGGCCAGCCGCTGATGATCCTGGAGGCGATGAAGATGGAGCATACCATCAAGGCCCAGGTGGCGGGGACCGTCGAAGGGCTTGGACTCGCCGCCGGCGATCAGGTCACCGATGGCCAGATTCTGGTCCGCATCACGGAGGATGACGCATGACCCTGCCGTCCAAGGTGCGCATCTATGAAGTCGGCCCCCGGGACGGCCTGCAGAATGAAAAGCTGCTGGTGCCGACCGAGGTCAAGGTCGAACTGATCGAAGAGCTGGCCGACGCCGGACTGACCAAGATTGAGGCGACCAGTTTCGTCTCGCCCAAATGGGTGCCGCAGATGGCCGACAGCATGGACGTCATGACGTCACTGGACCGCAAAATCGGCGTCGACTATCCGGTGCTGACCCCGAACATGAAGGGTTTTGAGGCGGCGTTGAAGGCCGGCGCGACGGAGGTGGCGGTCTTTGGCGCGGCCTCGGAAAGCTTCAGCCGCAAAAACATCAATTGCTCCATCGCGGAAAGTCTCGATCGTTTCCGGCCGGTCATTGCGCGGGCGCAGGCGGAGAATATTGCGGTGCGCGGCTATATCTCCTGCGTTGCGGGCTGTCCCTATGAGGGACGGATCGCGCCGGCGGCGGTGGCCGGGGTGGCGGGAAAAATGCGCGAGATGGGCTGCTATGAAATTTCCCTCGGCGACACCATTGGCGTCGGCACCCCGAAAGACATCCGCGAGATGCTGACGGCGGTGACGGCCCGGGTGCCGGTGGAAAATCTCGCCCTGCATTGTCATGACACCTATGGTCAGGCGCTGGCCAACATCCTCGCCGGGCTGGAGATGGGAATCGCCGTGATCGACAGTTCGGTCGCCGGGCTCGGCGGCTGCCCCTATGCCCGGGGCGCCAGCGGCAACGTGGCGACGGAAGATGTTCTTTACATGCTGCGCGGCATGGATATTGAAACGGGCGTCGACCTCGACCGGGTGATCGAGACCGCCTGGACGATTTCACAATTTCTCGGCCGTGCCCCGGCCTCGAAGGTGGCGATCGCCCTGAAACCGGATTTTATTCAAGACTAACAGAATTACAGAAAGGACCAAAGAGATGGTTTCCTATCCGACATTGAACTTTAACCACGGCGAAGAGATTGACATGCTCAGGGAAACGGTGGCCAGTTTCGCCGCCCGGGAACTGGCGCCGCTGGCGGAGGAAATTGATTTTACCAACACCTTCCCGCAAGGCTTCTGGCGCAAGATGGGCGACCTCGGCATTCTGGGGGTGACGGTGGATGAAGCTTTCGGCGGGGTCAGCATGGGCTATCTCGCCCATACCATCTGCATGGAGGAAATCTCCCGCGCCTCAGCCAGCGTCGGCCTCTCTTACGGCGCCCATTCCAACCTCTGCGTTAACCAGATCCACCGCAACGGTTCGGACGAGCAGAAGGCGAAATATCTGCCGAAACTGGTCAGCGGCGAATATGTCGGCGCGTTGGCGATGAGCGAGCCTGGCGCCGGGTCCGATGTGGTGGGCATGAAGCTCAGGGCCGAAAAGCAGGGCGACCGCTATATCCTGAACGGCAACAAGATGTGGATCACCAACGGCCCGGACGCCGATGTCCTGGTGGTCTACGCCAAGACCGATATGGCCGCGGGGCCGAAGGGGATCACCGCATTTCTGGTTGAGAAGAATTTCGCCGGTTTCTCCACGGCGCAAAAGCTCGACAAGCTGGGCATGCGCGGCTCCAATACCTGCGAACTGGTGTTCGAGGATTGCCAGGTGCCGGCGGAAAATGTCATGGGGACGGTCAACGGCGGGGTCCGGGTGCTGATGTCGGGGCTGGATTACGAACGGGTTGTCCTCTCCGGCGGGCCGCTGGGCATCATGCAGGCCTGCCTTGATGTGGTGCTGCCCTATATCCATGATCGCAAGCAGTTTGGCGCGCCGATCGGCGAATTTCAGTTGATGCAGGGCAAGGTCGCCGACATGTATACCGAGCTCAACGCCTGCCGGGCCTATGTCTATGCGGTGGCGGCGGCCTGCGATCGGGGCGAGACGACCCGCAAGGACGCGGCGGGCTGTATCCTCTATTCCGCGGAACGGGCGACCCAGATGGCGCTGCAGGCGATTCAGGCGCTGGGCGGCAACGGCTATATCAATGAATTCCCCACCGGGCGGCTGCTCCGGGACGCCAAGCTTTACGAGATCGGCGCCGGCACCAGCGAGATTCGCCGGATGCTGATCGGCCGGGAGCTTTTCGGCGAGACAATTTGACGTAAAACCGGTGTTTCAGGTGACTTAACACTTTATAAACGCATTCATATTAGCCTTTATCGATATTCAAAAGGCATGATAGTGTATGAATAAGAAAGTGAGAGGGTTAAGTCCTGAAATGTGGCGACCAAAATCGAAGTCTTTCAAATTCCCGCTCGCGTTGGGGGAAGTGCCGGAGGACCATCCGGCGCGCCAGTTTTACGTCTATTGGCGCGAGTTATGCGGGGACCGGCAATACGCCCTGAAGGCGGATTTCAATCCGGCGCGCGTCAAGCAGATACTGCCCAATATCGGGGTCGTTAAGCTGGATTATTCAGCGGCGGAATTTGACCTTTATCTGACCCTGGTCGGGGAACGGATTATGGAAATCGCCGCGATCAACGGCAAGGGCAGTTACCGGAAGGATCTTTTCGCCGGGGAT
This sequence comes from Paremcibacter sp., assembly GCA_048266545.1. Classification (GTDB taxonomy): domain Bacteria; phylum Pseudomonadota; class Alphaproteobacteria; order Sphingomonadales; family Emcibacteraceae; genus Paremcibacter. The sequence goes on from JBLWZH010000011.1 coordinate 8,408, forward strand.
GAGCTTTCAGATCGCCTGATCCTCTATGCGGAAATCGCCCAAAACCCCGCCGCAAGATTTTTCCAGATGAACGCGCCTTTTGAGGGCCGCGAATATATCCAGATCGTCAAGGGCATGTTTCCTTTCAGCGCTGACGGCAAACTGGTGGATCATATTTTCCTGGCGATCGACAGCATTTAAGCGGGCATCCTATATAGCGATATATACCCTAATCCGCCAGCATAACCGAATCCCTCGGCCGGATATTGCCATCCTGGGACAGCAGAATGGCGATCGGCTTGGTTTTGTCAAACTGGGAAAAAATGATCATCAGAATGACGGTGAAGGGCACGCTGAGAAACATGCCGGCGATGCCCCATATGCTGCCCCACAGCGACAGCGACAACATCACCACCAGCGGGCTCAGATTGAGCGAATTGCCCATCAGTTTGGGTTCGAGAATATTGCCGATGCTGAACTGAATGGCGATCAGGGTGCTGATGACGATGAAAAACGGCGTGAAAGTGTCAAACTGCACCAGGCTGAGCAGGGCCGGAAACAAGACCGCCAGCATCGAGCCGACGGTCGGGATGAAATTGAGCAGGAAGATGAAAAAGGCCCAGAAACTGGCGTTGTTGACCCCGACCGTCACCAGAACGATATAACAGGCGCCGCCGGTGAGGGCCGAGACGAAGGTTTTCACCCCGACATAGGTTTTGACGTCGCTGGAGATATGATCGAGGATATTCATCACCGTCTCCCGGTGCGGTGACCCTTCAAGCAGGCGGCCCAGTTTATTGTTGAAATATTTCTGTTCCAGCATCAAAAACAGGACATAAATCAGGATCAGGCTGGCGCTGCCCATCAGCGAGGCCAGGGTGCCGGCGATATTGGTGATGAAGGGCTTGAGGTTGATCTGGTGGATCACCTGGGTGAAGCTTGGTTCTTCGGTAATGCCCAGGGCGTCATAAATTTTCGCCGTCAGCTTGATGAAATTATCCTGATAGAGGGGGGCGGTTTCCCTGACTTCGGTGATGTTGTCGCTGATCATGCCGACCAGCAGATTGAGCAGCAGCGCGATGGTCAGCAGGGCGGCGATATAGCTGATCAGCCGCGGCAGCCGCCAGGAGCCGATGGATATTTTGTGATAATAATCGGACAGGATATTGATCAGATACCAGATGACGATGCTGATCATGAAAGGCACGATCAGGTCCCGGCCGATGACCATGATATATACTGTCAGGGTAATCAGCCCCAATCCGCCCGCATAGGATAAAATACCCATATATGACCTCCCGATGGTGAAACTCTGGTTGGTTTTTCCGGATTGTCCGGCTTTGTCCGCCAAAGGTCAAGATTTGATTTTGACAATGCGAAGCGTCGCTAAATTTTGTTCTTGCTTTGTTCTTATTTTTGCCTATAATAGGCTGTGAAATAGGCATAGAATCATTTTTTGCGAAATCGAACATAAATGGGGAAATATTTTATGAACGGACAGGCTTGTGACGATGGGGCGGGGGGCGTTTCCGCCGAAAAGGCGGATCGGGACAAGACAGCCCCTAACATAGCGGACCAGACAGAATCTTCTGCGCCGTCTTTCCGCCAGGCGCGTCGGGCGCGGCGCAAATACCGGGCCGTCGCGGCCGACAAGATCAGCAGGGACGGAACCGGCGGCGGAAGAAGCCCGGCGATCCCGTCTCCGCCGCATCGCCGTGAGCGGGGCTCCGTGGGGCCGACCGCCGAAACGGCGGCCAAATTGACGCCCGACCCGCTGGTGATCTTTCGCAAGCGCAACATTCTGTCCGACGCCCAGATCTGGGCCTTTCAGCGGATCCGGCGGGCGATTCAGCTGATTACGGACGGCGCCCAGGTCCGGGTGTCGCGCTTCAGTGATGTCATTGTGCAGAGCAGCCGTTTCGGCGATAATGCCGAGGCCGACGATCAGATCCGGATTCAGGATCACTATCACCGATGGATCGACCGGATGACGGCGGCCGGGATGGCTGTCGGGCCGGTGCTCGATATTATCCTCGAGGAAATGTCGCTCGCGGCGGTCGACCGCAAACGGGGCCGGCGAAAGGGCTGGGCCAAAGGCCATCTTCAGGCGGCGCTGGATCTCTATGATCCTTTGGCGCGTCCGCGAAATAGGCATGGATAGGAAAATCATGACTTCTCCCCCGGACAGGCTGAGCCCTCATTTTCGCCTGGATGAACTGACCCGCAGCGCGACGGCGTTACGTCACGGAATTGAAAACAGGCCGGGACCGGAGGAGGTCCGCAACCTGACCCGGCTGGCGGAACATATCCTGGAGCCGGTGCGGCGTCATTTCGCCATCCCCTTCAGCCCGTCCAGCGGCTATCGCTCGGCGCGGCTCAATCAGTTGATCGGATCCCAGCCGACGTCGCAGCATATCCGGGGGCAGGCGGTGGATTTCGCCATCCCTGGCCTCGACAATGAGCAGGTCGCGGCCTGGATCAAGCGGCATCTGACCTTTGATCAGCTGATTTTGGAATATCACCGGCCCGGGGAGCCGAAGAGTGGCTGGATCCATTGCTCTTATCGCATAGACCATAATCGACAGGAGAGCCTGATCTTTGATGGCGTCGATTATCGGGACTTTTAACCTTGACCTGACATGACAACAAACGAAGGAGACAATATGGGCATTTTGGCGAAGATTTTCGGCGGGCCGGCGATTGACGCGGTTTCGGCGGTCGGCAATGTGGTCGATCAGCTGTTCACCAGCGATGAGGAAAAGGCGCAGGCGGCGCTGCTGATGGCGAAGCTCCGCCAGAAGCCGCAATTGCTGCAGGCCGAGATCAACCGGATCGAGGCGGCGCACCGCTCGCTGTTTGTCGCCGGCTGGCGGCCGTTCATCGGCTGGGTTTGCGGCGTCGGTTTTTTATGGGCCTTCCTGCTGCATCCGCTGTTTGAATGGCTGGTTGCCCTGCAGGGTCTGACGGTCGCCGCGCCGGCCATCGTCACCGATCACCTGATGGAACTGGTGCTGGCCCTGCTCGGGCTCGGCACCCTGCGCAGCGTCGAAAAGATGACCGGCCGGACAAAATAGCCGCAGCAGCGCCAGAAACGGCCGCCTTTAGCGGCAAATGGCGGGCAGGCGGCTTGTTCCGGCAGGAGGGAAAAAACTGTAAAATCGGCTGAAAAACTGTCAGCTTTCTTTACAGTTTTTGGGCGACGAGGCCGCGTTATTCTGGTGAAAATCGCCGGGAGACTTTGATAATAAAGCTTTTTTTCTTTTCGGCATTATTTTTGCATGTTCAGGTTGAGTTGATATTGTTTTAACAATTTCAGGAGCCTGCAAGATGAGATTTGTAACATTTGCGATCGGGAGCCTTTTTCTGGCGCTGTTTTCGGCGAGCGCCCATGCGGTTCCGGTCAACTGGACCGATTGGCAGTCATCGGCCAATAACACCTCCGCCGCCGGACAGCTCACGGTGGGCGCAACGACGGTCAATGTGAATTATTCCGCCACCGGGGCCCATGCCTTTGTTCAGACGGGAACCGGGACGAATTTCTGGACCGGCACGGCCTATACCAACGGCAATGTGGACAATGCGCCGACACCGGCCGAAGGGGTGAGCCTGAATCAGGGCGGCCTTGTCACGGTGACCTTCTCCCAGGCGATCCTGAATCCGTTCATCGCCATGAACAGCTGGAACGGCAATGTGGTTGATTTCGGCATGCCGATCACGATAGACAGTTTTGGCCCCGGTTTTTGGGGCAATGGCACGGCGATCCTCAATGGCGGCGGCACCGGATTTACCGGCAGCGGCGAATTCCACGGCGTGATCAGCCTGTCCGGCTCCTTTACCTCAATCAGCTTTAGCCACACCAGTGAAAACTGGCACGGTTTCACCATTGGTGTTGAAGGACTTGGCGAACAGAGGATTCCGGAGCCCGGGCCGCTGGCCTTATGGGTGCTCGGCCTGTTGGGCCTGGCTGTGGCGGGAAAAAAAGGCCGCCGGTAAAATCCCTCAGGACCAGAATATTCAGGACCATCATTATTCGGAAAAGCGATCTCAGGGTCGCTTTTTTCGTGCTGATGTCGCAAGCAGGCCGGTTTTTTCAGAGACGGGGCGCGGCGGAGTTGCATAACGATCGCCGATGAGCGAAACTGTGGCGTGAGATAGCGCGAAATACGGACTAAAATTTAAATCATGGGATATGTCATATGAAAAAAGTTGCGATCTTCATTGTGGTTCTGCTGGTGGCGATTATCGGGGTGGCGGTCTATGGCGCCTCCCAGTCGGAAACGCTGATCCGCGACGCCGTCGTCGAATATGGGCCGAAGGCGACCGGCGCGCCCCTGTCCCTCGACAAGGTGAGCGTCGCCTTTATGGGCGGCAAGGCGGGCCTGTCGGGTCTGGTCATCGGCAATCCGCAAGGCTTCAAATCGCCGCACGCCTTCAAGGTTGATGATGTCTCGGTGACGCTGGATGTGGGCTCGCTGCTGGAAGAGGTCATCCGGATCAGGGAAATCCGCATTGACGGGGCGGACCTGATCTATGAGATCGGCGGCAAGGGGGCCAACATCAGCAAAATCCAGAAGAATATCGAGGCCTACAGCGCGGGGCTCGGCATGGCCGCGTCCGAGGGAGACAGCGCCGCCCGTTTTATCGTCGATGATATTTATATCAACGGCACCCGGGTCAAGCTGGCGTCCGACCTTGCGGGCGGCAGGGAGGCCGGTCTGACCCTGCCGGATATTCATCTGAAGAATATCGGCACCGAGGATAAGGCCGCCACCGCTGGCGAGGTGGCGACGGCCATATTCGGCGCGCTGAACAAGAGCCTCGGCAAGGTGGTGACCAGGGATATGCTCGACAAAACCCTGGGCGATGTGAAGAAAAAGCTCGGCGATATTTTCAAGTAACCGGCGGAACTGGCCGTAATGTCAGGGCCGTCCGGCGTCCCCGGTGGATTCCGGGCGGCTTTATCCGTTTGAAAAGATAAAAATAATCGGTCACACTGGGACCATGCTCAGTTAACAAAGGGGACTATCATGATTTATCTGGCTGTTATCGGCGTCATATTCGTCATTGGCTATCTGTGGTATGCGAGCCTGGTGGGCAAGCGCAACCGGGCGCTGGAGGCCCTGTCCTCGATCGACGTTCAGCTTAAAAAACGCCATGACCTGCTGCCCAATATCCTGAAGATCGCCAAGAGATTCATGGACCATGAGCGGGAGGTGCTGGCGAAAGTCACCGAAATGCGCAGCCGGGCCGACCGGGGCTATGACCGGACCAAGCCCGATGAGGTGGCGGGGCATCTGAAAGCGGAGCAGGACCTGCAATCGGCGATGATGCAGCTTTTCGCCGTGGCGGAAAATTATCCGGAGCTCAAGGCCCATCAGAATATGATCCGGGCCCAGGAAACCTTCGAGGAAGTCGAAGGCCATATCTCGGCCGCCCGGCGGTTTTACAACGCTTCGGTGACCGCCCTCAACAATGCGGTGCAGATCTTCCCCGGCAGCCTCATCGCCCGGATGGCCAACATCACCGTCCTGCCCTATTTCGAAATGGACGAGGCGGAGAAAAAGCCGGTCGACGCGGCGGATTATCTGTAGGGGGGGGGCGCGATATGCCGGACCATGTCAGAATGGCGGGGGAACCGGGGCAGGCCGGTCTGGAAGGCGCCCTGCCGGGGCTTGCGGGATTTGACCGTTATTTCGCCGAGGAACTGAAACCGGTCCTCGACGGATTGGAGGCGGAACGGCCCCGGGCGCTGCGGAGTTTCTATATATTTGCCGCCGGGGCGGCGCTGCTCTGCGCCGTTGGGGCCTATTTTATTCTGCTGCGGCGGCTCGCCGGGCCGGAAAGCATGATCCTTGTCGGCATGGCCGGTCTCGGCCTCGGCTATTGGGGCTATCGGCCGCTCGCGGCGTTACGGCAAAAGACCAAGGTCGCGGTCATGCATCACCTGTGTGAGTATCTCGGCCTGGTTTATCGCCCGCGCCCGGCGAATGTTTCGCTGCGGCGGCATCGCGACCTGTCGCTGATCCCGTCCTATGATGAAAGCAGGCTCGAGGACCAGATCGACGGCAAGATCGGCGCGGTCGATTTCAATCTGTTCGAAGCCAAACTGATCGCCATATCCCGCGACAGCAAGGGCCGGACCCGGCGGACGACGGTGTTTCGCGGCCTGCTGGCGGAATTTGATTTTCACAAGCAATTTACCGGCACGACGATCATCACCAGGGATTATACCGCCTTCGGCAATTTTTTCGGCGGCCTCGGCAAAAGCGGCGAGCGGGTGCGGCTCGAGGATCCGGTCTTTGAAAGTTTGTTCGAGGTCTACGCCACCGACCAGGTCGAGGCGCGCTATCTGCTGACGCCGGGTTTTATGGAGCGCATCCGTCATCTGTCGGCCCGGGTCGGCCGCGGCAATCTGCAGCTGGCGTTCGACCGGGGCAACCTGCTGCTGGCGATCAAAAAGAATAAAAACAGCTTTGAGGGCGGCTCGGCCTTTTCCAGTTTCGCCGATGTGCGCCATATCCGGCACACCATTGAGGAACTGGCCCTGATCTATGACATTGTTCACAGGCTGAAGCTGGATATGGCGACAAGGATTTAGGCCGGATCAAAGACGTCATGCTGAACTTGGTTCAGCATCCATATGGCGGATTGGGACAAGGCGATCGTCTGGCTCTGGGAGAAAATTAACCGGCGGCCGGAAGGCGCTTTCCCGGGCCGGAAGAAGGTGTAAACACCCAACCCCTCATTCCCGCGAAAGCGGGAATCCATGTTATGCTTCAATATATTAGCTGTATTTAACAATGGATTCCGTTCCCGCGCGGCTCATCGCCGCGCGCCCGGAATGACGATGAAAACACTTTTTTCAGCCGCTTGCTAAATAAAACTGGCGAGGTTGGCTATGTCTATGACGATGGTTATGCCGCCTACTGGCGCGGCCGGATTACCGATTATCGCATCCTGTGAGTTCAGCCACAAAAAAGACGGCCGCAGGAGCCGTCTTCTCTGTTGTGACTATAAGATAAAGAACCGGATTACTTCCGGCGTTTGCGGGCAAGGCCCAGTCCGAGAAGGCCAAGACCCAGCAGCGCAAGCGGCGCCGGCGCCGGAACGTCAACCCTGGCGAAAGTCAGATTGTCAATCACATTCGCCATGCCGCCGGAAAGCTGAAAATAATATATGTCATTCGTCGCCCGCGTGATGCCGCGAAAGTCACCGCCGTTTAGCGCCGAGGGGGTGACAATATCGGCAAGGCTGCTCAGGTCATAGCTTTCCAGTATATTCTGCCCGGCGTCGAGCGCTGAAATCTGAAAATCATTTGCGCTGCAGCTTCTGGCGTAGTTCAGGAAACCGCCGACCGAAGAAACCGGACCGCTGTTGAAGGCGAATGTCATGGTGTCGTTGCCGCCATTGAGGCCGACATATGTTTTTCCGCTGCCCCAGGTGCCGTTGCTGCACAGGCCCCAGCTAGGGTAATTGAAATACAGGCCGCTGGTTGGACTGCTGGAGGCAACGGTGATGTCCTCTCCCGCCAGATTGCCGACCTGAACCGGTCCGATTACGTTATTTTGTGCGGCTTGATCACTGAAATCAACAAGCGAGGAATTGACAAAATTGTCGGTGGTGACCAATGCGGCGTTGGCGGCGGGGGCAAACGGCATGCTGGTGAGCATTAAGGCGACGAATAATTTTCTGGTCATGAACGGGTTTCCTTGGGTAACAACTGCCGTATTATTACGGCTGGACAGTTAACAGTTCGCAAATAACAGAGCAACTAACATGCCAGTTAAAATTTAATCATTTAATATCAGTATGTTATAGGGGAGTCGGATGAGAGGGAACTGTCTCATCCGCGCAGACCGCCAAGAATATTGTAAAATATCCCGACAGAAGTGTCCCATTATGATACAGGGGTGTTGGGATCGTCTGATTCAGATAAAGCTGGCGATGTCGGCGAGGGGTTTTTTCTGCTTGGCGTGTTTGGGCACGGTGGCGTCATCCGCCGGATGGCCGACGACGAGGATCATTTCCGGCTTTTCCGCCTCCGGCCGGCCGCACAGCTGATTGAGGAATTTCATCGGGTTCGGCGTATGGGTCAGGGTGGCGAGCCCCGCGTTATGCAGCGCGGTAATCAGAAAGCCGGTGGCGATGCCGACCGATTCCGGCACATAATAATGCTTGTGGCGCCCGCCCCGGTCATCGACGCCGTAACGCTGGGCGAAAATCACGATCAGACAGGGGGCGATTTCGAGAAACGGCTTCTGGTCATCGGTGCCGATCGGCGCGATCGCCGACAGCCATTCCACGCCGGCGCGTCCGGCGTAAAAGGTCCGCTCCTCTTCTTCGGCGGCCTTGCGCACCCGGGCCTTGGCGTCAGCGCTTTCGATAACCGCGAAATGCCACGGCTGCTGATTGGCGCCGCTCGGCGCGAGGCCGGCGGCGCGGATGCAGTTTTCAATGACGTCCCGCGGGACCGGCCGGTCGCTATAATCGCGGATCGAATGGCGTTTTTTCATCAGGGCGAGAAATTCCGCGGACCTTGCGGTCATTTGATCGTCGGTCAGGCGCCAGCGGTCGGGCAGCGGCAGATGGTCATCGGCGGCCGGATCCTGCTGCGTGACGTCGTGGCGGCGTGATCCGGTGGGCTTCTGGTCTGTCATGGCGGGTCCCTCGTCAAATCACTTTCAGGTATTTAATTGAATATTCAACCATTATGTAGCAGGCTATTCGCCCGCGATCAAGCCAAATGCGCCGCCCGTCGCGCCGCCCGTGTCCCGACCTGTCCCGCGGCCTGTTCCGCGGCCTGTTCCGGTGATTTTATCACAGATTGAGCCGCTTTGCATATTCCGGCGCATTTCTCCGGTGACCTCGGCCCTGCTTTGTGCTAATCCGGGGCCATGAGCAGACGCGGCGTTACATCACTTTCCACCCATGCGGTGCAATCTTCAGGCCGGATCCGGGCGATCCTCGGCCCGACCAATACCGGCAAGACCCATCTGGCGGTGGAAAGAATGCTCGGCCATTCGACCGGCATGATCGGCCTGCCGCTCCGGCTGCTGGCGCGGGAAATTTATGACCGGGTGGTCCGCTCGCCGCAAAATCCGGCGGGCAAGAACGCCGTGGCGCTGATCACCGGCGAGGAAAAGATCGTGCCGAAAAATCCCCGCTGGTGGGTCTGCACCGTGGAAAGCATGCCGGTGGAGAAATCGGTGGCCTTCCTCGCCATCGATGAAATCCAGCTCGCCGCCGATGCGGAGCGGGGCCATGTCTTCACCGACCGGCTGCTTCGGGCCCGCGGGCGGGAGGAAACCATGTTTCTGGGGTCGGAGACGATCGCCCCGCTGATCCGGCGCTTTGTCCCCGATGTGGAATTCAGTTCGCGGCCGCGTTTTTCGCAGCTGATCTATACCGATCCGAAAAAGCTCAGCCGCCTGCAGAGGCGCACGGCGCTGGTGACTTTTTCATCCCATAATGTCTATGGCTACGCCGAAATGCTGCGCCGCAGCAAGGGCGGCGTCGCCGTGGTCATGGGGGCGCTCAGCCCGCGGACCCGCAACCGGCAGGTCGCGCTTTATCAGAACGGCGATGTCGATTATCTGGTGGCGACCGACGCCATCGGCATGGGGCTCAATATGGATATTGACCATGTCTGTTTCGCCGGCACCGCCAAATTTGACGGCCGCCGCATGCGGGATCTCGCCCCGTGCGAGGTCGCCCAGATCGCCGGGAGAGCCGGGCGTCATATGAACAACGGGACTTTCGGCTGTCTGGCCGACGGGGTTGGGACACGGGCCGGTCTCGCGGACGCCATGGTCTGGGCGGTGGAAAATCACGAATTCGCTCCGCTGACCGTCCTGCAGTGGCGCAACACGGCGCTGGATTACAGCCACCCGACGGCGCTGATTCGCTCCCTGGATGCGGCGTCGGACCGAAAAGGGCTGACCCGGACCCAGGAGAATATCGACCTTGCTTCCTTGCGGCGGATGATCGACATGGCGGATATCCGGCCGCGCCTAGGCGGGCCGGCGGCGCTGAGAAGTCTGTGGGAGGTCTGCCAGATTCCGGACTTCCGCCAAATCTCCGATGACGAACATCTGAAGCTGATCCATGCTATTTTCCGGCAGACCTCTGCGGAAAACGGCGTGCTGGACGCGGACTGGATCGCCGGGCAGATCAAGCCGCTGGACAAGCTGCAGGGTGATGTGGATACTCTATCGGCGCGGGTCGCCCATATCAGGACCTGGACCTATATTTCCCATCGGGCGCAGTGGTTCGATGATGCAAAATATTGGCAGGAAGTGACAAGAGATATTGAAGACCGGCTGTCAGATGCGCTACATGAACGTCTGACGCAACGATTTGTCGACCGGCGAATGTCGGTACTGATGAGAGAATTACGCCAAAAAGGAAGTTTAATGGCAAATATTGATACGGATGGCGGCATTTATGTGGAAGACCATTTTATCGGTACCTTGGAAGGGTTCCAGTTCAAAGAAGACCCGTCAGCATTTGGCGAAGACAGCAAGATATTGCGCAGCGCCGCGGACAAGCTTTTGGCGGAAGAAATCAAAAACCGGGCCGAGGAACTGAGCCAGGCCGAAGACGGCGAACTGAGCCTGATCCTCGGCGATCCGATGACCCGCTCGACCATCAACTGGCGCGGCATCCCCATCGCCCGGGTGGAAAAGGGCGCGACGATCCTTGCGCCGAAGGCGGTTGTGATGCCGACGCCGGTGCTTCAGGGCGATGCGCTTTCCCTGGTGCAAGCCCGGGTCGACCGCTGGCTCGACAATCATGTCGGCGAAACGCTCGCCCCCCTGTTCGCGCTGCAGGAGGCGATCAATGGCGCGAGGGACGCCGACGGCAAGGATCTGATCGGCGGCATGGCCCGCGGCATCGCCTTTCAGATGCTGGAGAAGCTCGGCACGATTCCCCGCCGTCTGATTGCCCGCGATTTCCGCGACGTGGACCGGGAAGGCCGCTTTCAGATGAAGCGGCTCGGCATCTGGCTCGGTTCGGCGAGCCTCTATATCCCGAGTCTGCTGAAACCGGCGCCGGCGCAGCTCAGGCTGTTTCTGTGGGCCCTGTTCAATGATATGGACAGGTTGCCCGACGTGCCGGTGGCCGGACTTTGCACGATCGCCATTGATCCGCAGGCGCCGCGGACCTTCTATGAAGTGTCCGGTTATCGGGTCGTCGGCAAGAATGCGGTGCGGCTGGATATGCTGGAACGGCTCGCCAATGCGGCGCGGGACGTGTCGCTCAAGGGGCCGTTTCCGGCCGACCCCGACCTGATGAGCCTGGTCGGCACCAGCGGCGAGGATTTTGTCGAGATCATGTCTTACCTCGGCTATGCCTATAAGGAATACAGCCCGCAAGAGGCGGCGAAGATCGCGGCGAAAAGGGCGGAAAAACAGGCTCGGGCCGAGGCCGAAAAAGCGGCGGCAGCGTTGGAAGCGGCGAAAAAATCCGCCCCCGCCGCAGCGGTCAAAGCGGCGGAAGAAACGCCGGAAGAGACATCACCGGAAACACCGGAGGAAATTCCAACGGAAAGGCCGCCGGAAACACCGGTCGAGACCCCGCCGGAAACACCGGTCGAGACCCCGCCGGAAGTCCCCGTCGAAGTGCCGCCGGAGGTTCCGCCAGAAGCGCCATCAGAAGCGCCGTCGGAAGATTTGTCGGGCGCTGTGGTTGAGCCGCCGCCGCAACCGCCGGCGGCGGCTGTGGAGGCCGGGGGGGAAGACGAGACTGCGGAGCCGGAAAAAATCTTTCTGTTCAGCCATCAGCCCTACCAGGCGGCCCAGCATCGCGGTTCCCGCAGGCCGCGCCACGGCAAACCGAAACATGCCGGCGCGGAGCGGGGCGACAAAGCGCGTGGGAAAAAGGCGCCGCATAAAGCAACGGGCGATGGCGAAGGGAGGCCACAGGGCAAGCCGGGCACCAAAGGACGCAAGGGCGCGCGCAAAGCCGCGCCCCAGGCCGATCCCCACAGCCCCTTCGCGGCGCTGGCCGGTCTCAAGGACCAGTTGAAGGCGAAAAAATAAACCATATGCAGATATAGGAAAACCATGACGGAAACGGCGGAAAACCAGCGGATTGACATCTGGCTCTGGCATGGCCGTTTTTTCAAGACCCGCTCCCTGTCGACCAAAGTCTGCCGGGCCGGCAGGATCCGCATCAACGGTCAGAAAATCACCAAGGCCAAATCGCCGGTGACGGTGGGGGATGTGCTGACCTTTCCCCAGGCGAATATCATCCGTATCGTCAAAGTGACGGGCTTCAATCATCGGCGCGGGCCGGCGCCCGAGGCGCGGGCGCTCTATGACGATATGACTCCGGCGCCGGACGTGATCCGCCGGCAGGCGCAGGACATGGTCGCCCGGCGGGAAAAAGGCGCCGGCCGTCCGACCAAAAGCGAACGGCGGGCCACCGACCGCCTGAAAAATATATTTCCTGATTGACCCATTAGATTTTTTCAGGCGCCCCGGCGGCGGAAACGGGTTTTCTTTTTCCCTCGTCTATGCCATGGTCAAGATGAAAATTCATCTGTTTCGGGAGGAAATAATGCGGAAATTCAGTCTGGTTCTGGCCGTCGTCATCGGGATGGTCTTGCCCCTGCACGCGAGCCGCGCCGGGGAAGACGCCGGGGCAAAAAAGCAGGAAGTGGTGAAAAACATCACCCTGATTCACGCGGGGGAGCTGCTGGCGGTGCCGGGCGAGGATGTGCTGAAGGCGCAGACCATTGTCGTCGAAGGAAAGAAGATCAAGGCCGTCCACGCCGGCTATAAGAACAAGGAAGACCTGCAAATTCCCTATGCGAAAGTCGTCGACCTGAAAGACAAATTTGTCCTGCCCGGATTGATGGACATGCATGTCCATCTAACCATGACCGAGGAGAGGGACATGGCGGCCGATGACCGGGCGCTGACCGGGGTGATCAATGCCCGAAAAACCCTGATGGCGGGCTACACCACCGTGCGCGATGTCGGCGCCATGGGCAAGACCATCTTCAAGCTTCGGGAAAAGATCAAGTCGGGCGCTATTGACGGGCCGCGGGTCTTCGCCGCCGGACAGATTGTCGGCATCGGCGCTCTTGACGGCGGGCTGGAATGCAACGGCCCGGAAAGCTGCCGCCGGACAACCCGGGAAATGATCAGCCGCGGGGCCGACTGGATCAAGATCTATTCGTCCTGCAGCGGCAGTAAATTATGTTCCAATAAAGACGGCGCGCCGATGTTCTTTGATGATGAGATCGCGGCCGTGACCGGGGTGGCGAAAAAATTCGGCGTCAGGGTCGCCGCCCATTCCCACCCGCGGGACAGCGCCCTGTTTGTCCTGAAATATGGCGTCTCGTCGATCGAGCATGGCTCCTTCATGAATGACAAGGCGCTGAACAGGATGAAGAAACAGGGGGTTTTCTTTGTCCCCACCGTATCGGTTCATGACAAGCTGGAGGAACTGAAGCGGGACGGCAAGGCCAAGGGCGCCGTGCTGGCCCATAATGACCAGTTTTTGAAGCTGCACCCCGAAACCGTCCTCAGGGCCTATAAAAAGGGCGTCCAGATCGCCACCGGCAGTGACGCCGGCATCGTACCCCACGGCAGGAATTACCGCGAGATCGAGCGGTTCGTCGGATTAGGCATTACGCCGATGGATGCGCTGAAAATGGCGACGGTCAATGGCGCGCTTCTTCTCGACCGCTCAGATGACCTGGGCACGGTGGAAAGCGGCAAATACGCCGATATTATCGCCCTGTCCGCAAGTCCGCTGGCGGAAATCCAGAATATTGAAAAGGTCGAGTTTGTCATGAAGGCCGGCCGGATTTACAAGCAGAAATAATGATTTATTCACAATGTCGGCGCCGTTTGGGCGGGCGAATCGGTTCCGAATGGGTAGAATTCTATCTTTCGTTAAAACCGCTTTAAAGTCTCTGATCTATAATGCCCCGAGTCTAACTGTTTCGATGAAGATACAGATCCTGGGGTTTCGGCCCCGCGGGAAATGCCATGATCAGTCCTTTAAAGCTCCTTCTGTTCGCCTTGTTCACCGCCGCCGTGGTGGCCTATTTCGGTGAGAAATTCATCGACGTCACCCGCCGGATCGAGCATCAGCAGGCCGAGAGTCCTCAACCGTCCGGTGATGATCTGGTTTATGCGGATGTCAAGATGACGAATCCGGCCCGCAGCATCCGGGTGCCGATGGCGGCGGACGGCCATTTCTGGGTTACGCTCACGGTCAACGGAACGCCGGTCCGTTTCGTGGTTGACACCGGGGCCAGCCATGTCTCCCTCAGTCATCAGGATGCGGCGGCTATCGGCCTTGATCCGGCCGGGCTGCGCTATAACCGCCTGTTCAGAACCGCCAACGGCGACAGCCGGAAGGCGATGGTCCTGCTCAGCCGGATGTCGCTGGAGTCGATCCAGATGTCCGATGTCCGGGCCTCGGTATCGCCGCCGGATCGGATGACCGTCTCATTGCTCGGCATGAATTTCCTCAACAGACTATCAGGCTTCGGGGTCGAGGACGGGGTCCTGGTCCTGAAACCCTGAGTTTGCCTGACTTTTGCCGCGCGTTTCCCATGCGTCATAAGGATTTAAATATTGACAGCGTCAACATGACAGGGGATACTTGAGACCCCTCCGGGGGTTGGCCAGACAGCAAGCAGAGGAGTATTTGTTGATTAAAACCTGCTGTCCCAAGGGCAGGAAGTCCTATCATCACGGCAATCTGCGTGAGGTGCTGATTGAATCCGCCCTGGACATATTGAAAGAAGGCGCGCTGGACGACCTGAGCCTGCGGGCGCTGGCGCGTCGGGCCGGGGTGTCGCAGACGGCGCCCTATCGCCATTTCGAGGATAAGGAGGCGCTGATCGCGGTGCTGAAGGCCGAAGGACTGCGCAAGCTCGGCGAGGGTATGAGGCAACAGATTGACCAGGAAAAAGACCCCCTGATCAGGTTGCAGAAGCTCGGGCTGAGCTATGTCCGCTTCGCCGAGGAGCATCCGGCCCATTTCAAGGTGATGTTTGAATATGACCTGAGCGATTATGAAAAATATTGCGAGCTTCACGAGGTGTCCGACAGCAGCCTTAAATGCCTTCAGGATACGGTGGATGAATGCCTCGCCCTGCCCAATGCCCGCAAGGTGGCGCCCGCCGTCGCCCAGTTCGGCGCCTGGGCGATGGTCCACGGCCTGTCGGTGTTGCTGATGAACGAGAGCCTGATGAATCATATAAAGGAAGATCACGCCATGGATATGGGGGAGCGCAACCAGATCGCCGAGCAGGTGACAAAACTTTTCAGCGATTCTCTGGTCAAATAGGCCGTAAAGCTGTTATACAGCCGCTCAGCACCTTTATTTTTAAGCCTTGCAAGGAAAATGCCGTGTCGATTTTGAGAAGATTGAGCAAGCTGATGAATGGCCCGTCTGACGCGCCGCTTCAGACCAAGGAGGATGAAAAGCTGGCGGCGGCGGCGCTGATGGTCGAGGTGGCGTCCCATGACGGCGAGATTTCGCGGGTTGAACGGGAACATATCATGCGCCTGTTGCAGGACAAGATGGGCCTGAATGAGGCCGAGGCGCTGGAACTGTTCGTTGACGCGCTGGCGACCCAGGATGATTCCAATCATATTCTGGGTTTTACCCGCAAGATCAAGGACCATTTTGACGAGGCCGGCCGCGAAAAAATCATCGAATTGCTCTGGGAGGTGGTGTTCGCCGACGGTGAAGAAGACGCTTATGAAAGCAATTTGCTGCGCCGGGTCGCCGGGCTGTTGTATGTTTCCGACAAGACCAGCGGCATGATCCGCAAAAAGGTCATCGCCCGGCGACAGGTGAACTGAGCCTTAAAGCCTGACCCCTGAACGCTGAAATTGGCTTCCCGCTAAAAATTTACCGTTTTTTGGTTGTATCCTTCCGGGGAGATGTTATATGCAATCGAGTGGATGTTGTTTGCTCCCGACCAGGGTGGAAAGTAAAAGGAGAACTCTATGACATATGTAGTCACTGAGGCATGTATCAAGTGTAAATATACAGACTGTGTCGAAGTTTGTCCGGTGGATTGTTTTTACGAAGGTGAAAACATGCTGGTGATCAATCCTGATGAATGCATTGATTGCGGTGTTTGCGAACCGGAATGCCCGGCGGAGGCGATCCTGCCCGATACGGAAGACGGCTTGGATAACTGGCTGGAAATTAATGAGAAATATGCGGCAGTCTGGCCGAATATCACGGAAAAAATTGATCCCTTGCCCGGCGCCGATGATGTGGTGAATGAAGAAGGCAAGCTGGCGGACCTTAGTGAAAAGCCCGGCGCCGGCACTTGAGTCTCCTCGAATTTCCTCAAATTTTCCGGTACTGTTTTTTGGCCGTTCCGACAGGATATGGCCAAAATCCGCCCCTGCCGTAGGGGCGAACGCCATTAATGGGTGTTTTTTTTATTAAAATATGTTATATTGTTCCGGTTAATGAATATTTGAACGTGTTTTTTTTAAAGCTTTGTTTCAAATTATAAATCCCGATTGAGGGGCCGCTGGTGGCAGATTTACAATAAGTCTGCCAGGAGGCGGGTTTACGAGTCGTGTGTATTTTTATCATTCATTAACCATGATATTGGCATATTTATATGCTGCTGTGGTTATGGAGTCATGACGAAAATACCTGTCTCGGGCACCCGTTCCGCAACTGGCCATCCAGGGTGGATTTTATGACAGGAGTGAAAGCGAAATGAGAATTTCGTGAAAGGTTTGGAGTTGTTATCTGAATATGACTAAAGAAAAGAAACTGGCCTTCGCCGTGGGTGATCATATCGTCTATCCGAAACATGGCGTGGGAATAATTACCGAAATCAGCGAACAGGAAATTTCCGGTATGAAACTGGAACTTTTCGTTATTCGTTTTGAAAGTGAAAAAATGACCCTCAGGGTCCCAACCAACAAGGCGGAATTTTCCGGCATGCGTTCCCTGTCCAGTCCCAGCATCATGGACAAGGCCTATACCACCCTGAAGGGCCGCGCCCGGGTGAAACGCACCATGTGGAGCCGCCGGGCCCAGGAATATGAAGCAAAAATCAATTCCGGCAATGTGGTTTTCCTGGCGGAAGTCGTCCGCGACCTCCATCGGGGCGGCGACCAGACGGAACAATCCTACAGCGAGCGTCAGATCTATGAGTCCGCCATGAGCCGGCTGGCCCGCGAAGTCGCCGCGGTTGAGGAAATCGCCGAAAAAGAAGCCATGGTCAAACTGGCGGAAGTTCTGACGGCCGCCTGATGATCCTTGGAAATTCATTCAATATAAGAAAAGAGTCTGTGTGATCCGGGCTCTTTTCTTTCATATGGACGGCAAAAGGCAATAAAATTTCCACCGGTAAAATTTTCGGCGGATGGCAGAAAAATGCCGCCTGCAGCGCGACATCATAAGTTCAAAAATAAGCTGAAAAAAAACCGGGTAATAACAGCGGGTATTAAGATTGTCTATGGACGTGACAGACCTCTCAAATATGGATGCGGAGAAATTCGGCTGTCTTGACCGGCTGAAGCGGGTATGGGCCGTCGGGGCGATATATGGCGAAGTGGATTGCCTTCGGGCGCTGCATGAGGAGTTGCTGCCCCGGTTCCGCCCCGGCGACAAGCTGGTTTATCTCGGAAATTATTTCGGCACCCGGCCGACGGCGCTGGCGACGCTTGATGAATTGCTGCTGTCGCGCCGCAAGCTGATGGCGATGAGCGGCGAGGCGGGGCCGAAGTCCTTTGTCTATCTGCGCGGCGCCCGCGAGGAAATGTTGACCAAGCTGTTGCAACTGCAGTTCGCGCCCAACCCGTCGGAGGTCATGGACTGGCTGCTCGATCATCAGATGGGGGCGGTGATTGAATGTTACGGCACGCCGCAACATGTGGCGCGGGCCATCGCCCGGGAAACGACAGTTTCGATTTCCCGCTGGACGAGCGGCCTCAGGCGGGCCATCAACGAAAATCCCGGCCACGCCGCCCTGTTGAGCAGCCTCAGGCGGGCGGCCTTCAGCCGCGACGGCCGGCTGCTGTTTGTCCACGCCTCGATTGATGTTTCCCGGCCGCTGAATATGCAGAAGGATAATTTCTGGTGGGACAATGGCCGCTTTGATGACATCGGCGCGCCCTATTACGGCTTCCGGCGCATTATCCGGGGCTATGACCACGGCAACAAGGGCCTGCGCCTCAATCATCCCCATATCGCGACCCTTGACGGCGGCAGCGGCCGCGGCGGCAGCCTGAATGCGGTCTGTTTTTCCGCCGACGGCGATGTGCTGGATCAGCTGTCGTTTCGTCCGGAACAGGCATGATTTCAAGAGGCTGTCCTTTCATCGCAGGTTGTTTTGCGATAAAGGAACATTATTTTGAGATCAGATTTCATTCGCCATATCGCTTTTAATTATTTTTTCAGCTAAATTGGCTATTGGAAGATATCACAACTTAAATGTGAACTACGCGTTCTGCAGATAAAAAAAATAATGCAGACTGAGGATAAAAAAATGAGAAGAACCAGGTTTTTGGTCCTTTCCGTTTCTGTGATTGCTTTGGCCGCCTGCGCCGCAGTACCCGTAACGGACAAAAATCTTCCAACCCCGGACATTTCTACGAAATGGCGTGCAGGCGAACAATCGTCTGTCGCCGTGCAAAACGGGTGGTTGGATGACTTTAACATAGCCGAATTGTCAAATTTTGTTGATGAGGTTTTGCAGAATAACCCGGATTTCCGGGCGACGGTTCACCGGGTGCAATCCGCCGGATTTAACGCGAAAGTCACCCGGGGAAACTTCTACCCGACCTTAAATACGGAATTCGGCGTCAGCAAGCGCAGTATTCAAAATCCTTTTGTGCCGAGCAATGATCTCTCCTTCGGGTTTAACGCCCGTTGGGAAGCCGATGTCTGGGGCCGGATCGCCTCTCAGACGGCGGCGGCGGATGCCGATTATGCAGCAGCGCTTTATGATCTGGAGGGGGCGCGTCTGTCGCTGGCGGCGCAGGTGGCGCAGACCTGGTTCGACGTTATGGAGGCTGCGGCGCAGCTGGACCTGGCGGAGAAAACAGTGGTCAGCTATGAACGTACGGTGCAGATTGTAAGGGGCCGGTTTCGGCGGGGTTTGTCCACGGGCCTTGATTTGCGCCTGACGATCAGCAACCTGGAGGCGGCGCGGGCGAGTCTGGAAAACCGCAAAAATCAGCTTGATACGCAAAGGCGCCGGCTTGAGATACTGGCCGGACGCTATCCTGCCGCTGAAATCATGGCGACAGGCGCAATTCCGAATTTGAAGGATGATGTGCCGGTTGGCCTGCCGATGAACTTGCTGGAACGCCGGCCTGATTTGCGGGCGGCGAAGGAAAAACTGCTGTCCGCGGGCTATCAAAGCCAGTCCGCCGGTAAGGCTCTATTGCCCAGCATCTCTATTACGGCAAACGCCAATAACAGTTCCCCCGGGTTTTCTGAAATGTTGAAGTTTGACAATATTTTCTGGAATATATTGGGCAATATCACCCAGCCTATTTTTGAGGGCGGCAAATTGCGCTATACTGCCAAGGCGCAAAAAGAATTGTTTGAGGCGGGAAAAAAGGATTTCACGCAGGCTTTGCTGGTGGCGTTCAAAGAGGTTGAAGACGCTTTGTCCAGCGACAGGGCTTTGAAGGAACAGGTCAAATATACGGAAGAATCAGCCAAAAATGCTGTTGCCGCCGAACATGTCGCGCTTGATCAATACAGCCGCGGGCTGATTAAAATTGCGGTGCTGCTGGATTCCCAGAGACGGAGTCTCGATCAGCAAAGTCAACTGCTATCTGTAAAAAAACAACGTATAAATAACCGGATTGCGCTGCACCTCGCATTGGGCGGCGACTTTACGGTATCGGAAGATATTCAGGCTCAAACAGGAAAATATAACGCCCCGGAGGGTGATGCTGATAAAGGAAATGCACTATGAGTCTCGCAAAGAAAATAATAACCGTCATGTTGCCCGGCCTGATTATCATCGGGGCGATTGCGATCAGTGCTGTCATGCTGTGGGCCAAACCGGAACCGGAAAAGAAACAAGCGGTGGAACTGGCCCGTAATATCCGGGTTGTGACCGCAAAGCCGGGCCGTGTCGCCCTGACGGTCAAGACCCAGGGAACGGTCGAAGCGAAACAGATGATTGATCTGGTGCCCCAGGTGTCCGGTCAGGTGGTTTATGTGTCCGACAAATTTGTCGCCGGCGGGATTTTTAACAAGGGCGAGGTTATCCTGCGCCTAGACCCCCGGGATTATCAATATGAGGTGACGTCCGCCGAGGCCCGGGTGGCCGAAAGCCGCCAGGTGCTGGTCAAGGAGCGGGCCGAAGCCGCCCTGGCGAAAAGCGAATGGGAACTGCTGGGCCACGGGGAAGCGTCGGACCTGACGCTCCGCAAGCCGCAGCTTGCCGACGCCGAAGCCAAGTTAAAGGCCGCCGAAGCCAACCTGATGGTGGCGCAGCTTAATCTGGAGCGCACCGAAATCCGCGCGCCTTTCAACGGCCTGATGACCGCGAAAAATGTTGACCTCGGGCAGTTCCTCAGCCCCGGCGCCAAGGTCGGAAAATTTTATTCCATTGATGTGGTCGAGGTGCGCCTGCCCATGTCGAACCGGGACCTGTCCCAATTCGATATCGCCGGTCTGCAATCGGGCGCCGTCATGCTGGATGTCACCCTGACCGGCCGTTTTGCCGATCAGGAAAGCCACTGGAAGGGCAAGGTCGTCCGCACCGAAGGCCTGGTTGACACCAAAACCCGCATTATGTACGTGGTCGCCCAGCTGCGCGGCGACGAGCTGATGTCGGTGCATGGCAAGAATATGATCAGCATCGGTCAGTTCGTTTCGGCTGAAGTCGAGGGCTGGGTCTATGACAGGGTTTTCCAGTTGCCGCGGGAAGTGCTGCGTCAGGGCAACAAGGTTCTGGTGGTTGACAAGGACAACAAACTGCGCAGCCGCACGGTCAAGGTGGTCGAAGCCAATCGCAATTTTGTCGTGATTTCCGAGGGGGTCGAGG
Source organism: Paremcibacter sp. (assembly GCA_048266545.1). GTDB lineage: Bacteria > Pseudomonadota > Alphaproteobacteria > Sphingomonadales > Emcibacteraceae > Paremcibacter. The sequence continues at coordinate 29,409 of JBLWZH010000011.1, forward strand.
AAGGTGATATTGTCTGCAAATCACAGCTCGGCATTGATGTGGACGGCCTGCTGGTGAAATATGACCTGACGGAAGGAGTCAGATCATGAGCAACATTATGAAATGGTTCGTCCACAATCCGGTGGCGGCCAATCTGCTGATGCTGCTGCTGATTGTCGGCGGGCTGGTCGGCCTGATGAAGGTCGGCAAGGAAAGTTTCCCCAGCATACGCCCGCACGAGATTGAAGTCTCCGTCGCCTATCTGGGCGCCGGGCCGGAGGAGGTCGAGGAACGGATCATCATCCGCATCGAGGAGGCGGTCTATGATCTTGATGGCGTGAAACGGCTCCGGTCAGTCGCCCGCGAGGGGGTTGGCTTTGTCACCATCGAGGCCGTCGATGACTATGATATGCAGAAGCTGCTCAATGAGGTGAAGGCGCGGGTTGATTCGATCAACACCTTCCCCCAGTTGTCGGAGCGGCCGATCGTCAGTCAGCCGGTGTTCAATAATTCAGTGGTTCAGATCGCCCTTGCGGCGGATATTCCCGAAGGGGAGCTCAAGGAGCTCGCCCGCGGGATTCGCAATGAAATGGCGATGATCAAAGGGGTCAGCCGGGTGGAGCTTGACGCCACCAGACCCTATGAGATTTCCATCGAGGTCAATGAATATAACCTGCAGAAATACGGCCTGACCTTTGACGATGTCGCCCAGGCGATTTCCCGGACCTCGGTCAATATGCCGGCCGGCAAGGTCGATAACGAGGCGGGAAACATCCAGATCATGACCCGCGGCCAGAGCTATACCGGAAAGGATTTCGAGGATATTGTCGTCCTGCGCAATGCGGATGGGACCCGGATACTGATCAAGGATATCGCTACGGTGATCGACGGTTTTTCCGAAGACCGCTTCATGGCGCATATCAACCGGAAGAACGCCGTATTGCTGCGGGTGAATTCGGGCGAGAATCCCAATGTGGTGGCGATCAGCGAAGCGGTGACCGACTATGTGGAAAATACCCTGAAACCCAAGCTGCCCGAAGGGGTCGAGGCCGTGATCTGGCTTGATAATTCCAAGGGCTTCAAGAGCCGGGCGAGCACCCTGATCAGCAATGGCCTGAGCGGGCTGGCTCTGGTCTTTATCGGCCTGATGCTGTTTTTGACGCCGCGGCTTGCGGCCTGGGTTGTCGCCGGCATCGGCGTCGCCTTCCTCGGCGCCTTCATGTTCCTGCCATTGACCGGCGAGACCCTGAATATGATCGGCTTGTTCGCCTTTATCCTGATCCTGGGGATTGTGGTCGATGACGCGATTATTGTCGGCGAGAATATTCACCGGGAAAACCAGCGCGGCATAAAAGGCGTCAAGGCGGCCGTCCTTGGCGGGACCAAGGTCGCCAAGCCGGTGATTTTTTCGGCCCTGACGACCATGATCTTTTTTGCGCCGATGGCTCTGGTGCCCGGCGACACCCGGCAATTCACCATGGTGATTTCGGTCGTGGTGATTTTGACGCTGACCTTTTCCTTGTTCGAGAGCCTGCTGATCCTGCCGGCCCACCTGCGGCACGGCGGCGAGGAGAAACCGGGACTGCTGGCGAAATTCTTCACCCGGATCGGCCTGACCCGGCTGGTGGATTACCTGCGTTTCAAGGCGGACCGCTTTCTTGACCGGGCGATTGCCGGATATTACCGGCCGTTCCTCGACAGATGTCTGCGGCGCAAGGGCGTGACGCTGAGCGTCTTTGTCGGCATGCTGATTGTGGTCGCGGTCGGCATTCAGGCGGGCGGACATGTGGGCTTCGCCTTCCAGCCGTCCATTCCCCAGGATTTTATCCGGGCGGAATACACCTTCCCCAGCGGCGTGCCCTTTTCCACGGTGAAGGACGCGACCAGGGAACTGGAAGATTCAGCTTATCGCGTACAGAAGGACCTGGAAGAGCAATATCCCGACGCCAAGATTTTCAAGGCGACCATGGCCTTCGCCAGCGGTCGGGGGGCGCGGGCCTTCTTTGTGCTGGAGCCGGGAGAAAGCCGTCCGGTCTCGACCGAGGAGATCACCAAGCTTTGGCGCGAGGCGACGCCTTTCTTCCCCGACGCCAAGGAAATCAAGTTTGACAATACCTTCAATAACGACAGCCGCGGCATGCGCATTCGCTTGTCCTCGGCGAATATCGACGCCATTGAAACGGCGGCGGTGGAACTGAAAGCGAAGCTCGCCACCTATGACGCGGTCTATTATGTGACGGATACGGCGGATTCCGCCCAGGCGGAAGCGGTGCTGTCCCTGGTGCCCAGCGCGGAAAACCTCGGCCTGTCCCTGAGGGATCTGGGGCGTCAGGTGCGGCAGGCTTTTTACGGCGAGGAAGTCCAGCGGGTGCCGCGCGGCATCGATGACGTCAAGGTGATGGTGCGCCTGCCGGAAGCCGATCGCAAATCATTCGACACCTTGGATGATCTGCGGGTCCGGTCCGGCGAGGGCTCGGAAGTGCCCTTCGAAGCGGTGGCCAAGGTCGATTACCGTCCGGCCTATACCGCAATTCGCCGGACAGACCGGGCCCGGACCCTGACCATCATCGCCTCTTTCGAGGAGGGCAAAGATGCCGAGATTCAGAAGATCAAGGATGATTTGAAGGAAAATTTCTTCCCCGACTGGCACACGAAATACCATAATGTGCAATACACCTTTGGCGGCGGCGATGAGGGGCAGGAGGAATTCATGCAGTCGATCATCACCAATTTCGCTTTTGGTCTGCTGATTATTTATATCCTGTTCGCCATTGCCTTCCGGTCCTATTTCAAGCCGTTTGTCATCTTTACGGCGCTGCCGTTCGGCTATATGGGGGCGATCCTCGGGCATTTGTTCCTCGGCATGGACATCAGCATCTTTTCGATCCTCGGAATCGCGGCGGCGATGGGCGTTGTCATCAACGACAACCTGGTGCTGGTGGATTATATCTGCCGGCTGCGGGACAAGGGCTATGACGTGATTCAGGCGATCGAGATTTCCGCCGAGGAACGCTTCCGACCGATCTTCCTGACCTCGTTCACCACCTTTATCGGGCTGGTGCCGCTGATGCTGGAAACCAGCGTTCAGGCGCAGTTCCTGATCCCGACGGTGGTCTCGCTGGCCTTTGGCGTGCTGTTCGCGACCGGGGTGACGCTGATCCTGGTGCCGGTCCTCTATATCCTGATGTCCCGGGCGCGGGACCGGATATACGGCCTGCTCGGCTGGCAGGTGAAAGAGGCGCTGCCGGACCCCGCGGAATAGGGCTCACGCCATAATAAAGAAAAGGGCGGTTTTATATCGCCCTTTCAAGATCATGGGGGCGTCGGGATGACGCTTGTCCGGCAGGCGAAAGGGGAGGCGTCATCCCCGGGACAGTTCATGTCAGGATCCATCACTGGTCATAGACGACCAGCTTTACCCGCTGGCCGGCCCGGAGTCTGCTTTGGGCGTCAAGGCCGTTCAACACCCGGAAGCGGTCGAGCCGGTGGTCGGCAAAAGCCATCCGCCGGGCGAGGGCGGCGGCGGTGTCGCCCTTCTGCACGGTGACGACGCGAATGACCTTGCCCTTGACCCTGGCCGCCTCAGTCGCGGACAATCGCCGGAAGCTGTAGGTCATGCGCTGCAGGCCCGGATTCAGGCTGTCGAGCTTGTCGAGCGGCGTGATCGTCAGGAAGAAATAGCCCTGATCATCGGAATGGCGGATGGCGATGATGCGCACCCGGGAGTCGATATTGCGCACCGTGATGTTGTTCCAGCCGGTAATCGCCGCCATGCCGTTGATGGTCAGTTCCTCAAGGCCCTGAAGCGGCGTGTCCTCGGCGAAGGTTTTCCAGGTCTGCGAGGTGAATTCGATCATATTGCGGCCCTTGAGCCGGTCGCCGGCGAAGATCATCACCCCACCGTCGGCCGGGCCGCTGCCGGCGGCATAAAGCGCCTCGGACGTGTTGATCAGCCGGTAATGCTCGGGCGCGGTAAAGCTGAAGCGCAGCGGGCCGTGCCAGAAGCTCTGGCCCTTGATCAGGCCCTGGGACGGATCATCGCCGTACGTCATGCCGTCAATGGCGTCGAGGAAGCGGTCGCGTCCCCGGTCGCGGCTGTTTTGGGGGAGGCCGGTTTTCTGGGCGGCGGCGAAGGCGCGGGCGACCCGGTCCCGGGTGTTGGGATGGGTCGAGAAAAATTCCGGCGGCCGCTGCTGGCCGCTGCGGTTGGCGATCATATCCTGCAGACGGCTTTCCGCGTCAAGGGAGCGCAGCATGTCGGCGGCGGCGTAGGGGTCAAAGCCCGCCCGGGTCGAATAGCGCACGCCCAGCAGGTCCGATTCATATTCATTGCCCCGGGAATAGCTTTTCAGATAAAGCTGGGAGCCGTAGCCGACCGCCCGGGTCAAGTCCTGATTATTGACCACGGCCCCGAAGAGGGCGGCGCCGAGGCCGGTAAAAATCTGCTGATTGTATCGTTTGGCCGAATGGCGGGCGGTGACATGGCCGATTTCATGGCCGAGGACCGACGCCATTTCGGATTCGCTGTTGAACAGGGACAGGATGCCCCGGGTCACATAGATATAGCCGCCGGGCAGGGCGAAGGCGTTGACCATCGGCGAATTGAGCACCGTGAAGGTGAAGGGGGTTTTCGGGGTTTCCGACACCGCGGCCAGCCGCCCGCCGACCACGGCGACATAACCGGCAATCTTCGGCTCATCAACCACCCCGCCATGTTGCCTGATGATGTTGGGATGCTCCTGTTTGCCGATGGCGGCTTCCTTGGACGGACCCATAAAGGGGGTGAAGTCCGACCCGCCGGTCGCCGGGTTGGTGGTCGTGCAGCCGGTGAGCAGAAAGGGCGCAATCATCAGTCCGGTGATGCAGGCGCTGGCGCGGATTCTTCGCCAGAGGTTGCGCGTTCTGAATATTGATGCCGTGGAGGTTGCTTGTACGGACATGTCATTTCCTTCATTCATTCGATAATCATGATCTGTTCCGGATGTGTTGCTTCAATCATAGGGCCATTATAGGATTTGAGCCAGCCTCTCGCCTCGATTTTTTTGCCCTGATAGGCGTCGGGCCGCAGATTGCTTTTGTCAAACAGCCGGGCGGCTTTCGCCTTGATGACAATGGTGAAATCCTCGCGCCAGTCGTCGCCGAAATTGAGATACCAGGCGCCGCGGATGTGGGCGACGGCTCTTACGGTGCCGGTGACCACCTGAAAACTGTTGCGGTGCCTGTCGGCGACCGCCTGGTCTTTCGGCCGGTAGTAATCCAGCGCCCAGATGCCCCTGTTGTGGTGGCGGGCGTCCTGTTCCCGCTGCATCATTTGGTCAATCATCGCCCGGTTGTCGGCGAAGCTGTAGACCCGCGCCATGCCGCTTGTCAACATTTCCCCCTGGACCCACAGTCCGTCATCGCGAAACAGATGGGCCAGCGCCCGATCGTACCTGTCGCGCGACCTGCCGCCGTAATAGAGGGTGACAAACCGGTTCAGCACGAGGTCGGACAGGGCCTTTTTCGATTGCGGGCTCAGCGGCCATTGGCGGAATCCCTTGCGGCCAAGCGGCAGTTTGGGCGCCTGTATGCCGACCAGACGGACCCGGGTTTTATCTGCAAGAAGCACCGTATCGCCGTCAATGACCCGGGTCACCTGCTGGCGGGCGCCTTTTTGCAGCGCGCCGGGCTGCGCCAAATCCTCCGCGGCGGCGGGCCGGGTCAGCAGGATCAGGAAAAACAGAATTGCGGCGATCTTGTGCATGTCCGGATCATACCTGTTTTGCGGAGAGATTTACAGGTTGAATTTAGGGCCGGCGTTACGGTTTTTTCTTTTCCGTTTTTCCGTCTGTTGGGTCCAGTTGCCGATATTCCGCCGTCACCTTGGTAAAGCGAATGGCGAGCGCCAGGGCGAACATCACCGGGGCGATGATCACCATCAACTGCTGAATTCCGGATCGTTGCAGGGCCTTGATGTTGGCGAGGTTGAGGGCGCGTTTTTCATTATATTTCGCCATGCGGCTGATCAGTATCTCCTGCTCTGGCTGCGGGATGATCGTCGTATATCGGGCGAGGCCGCGGATCAGAGACGGGGCCAGTTCCGGGTGCCTGTCCGGGTCCTTCCGCATCAGGTTCAGGTCGTTGATGCGCCCCTCCAGCCATTGGCATAATTCGTAATATTCCGTGGCCCCGGTTTTCCTGTTTTTTCGGTTTTTCGCTTCTTCACAAATGAAAATCTGATAATTCGAAAACCAGTTCCGGACGTCATTCAGGCTCTGAGTCGCATCCCATTCCTTTTCATTATGGGCGGTTTCCGCCCGGAATTGCTTTGCTTCGCCCACCAGCCCCAGCAGGGACAGGAAGACCAGCGACAGCCACAGATAATCGGCCATTTTCCATATTCGGGGGCTCAGGGGAAACCAGATGATGAATAAGATATGCAACAGGATGGTGAAGAAGATGAAGATGCCGATCACCCAGCCGGTGTTCGAGGCGAGCGCCAGTATATCGCTGATCCAACCGTTCATATTTCTGTCCTCTGCGGCGGTCTTTTGTGGATATGAAGTAAGACGAGAGTAGCATATTGACGGCCCGGCCGACCCAAAAAATCTCGCAGGGTGTGCATTTTGGGCATTTTTGGCGATGATTTTCTGTTGCATGGCCCCGGTATTCTGTTAGGGTTTTTGGTGTGCACACCATAAATTAAGGGAAAGAAAACCTATGAAGAGAATTTTTGTCACGGCGCTGAGCCTCGCCATCCTGTCCGGCCCGGCGGTGGCCGCGCAATCGATCAAGGACGCGGTGGCCCGCGATTATGACAGCCATCTGTCCGACCTGTTCGTTCATTTCCACAAGAATCCTGAATTGAGCCTGCAGGAAGATAAAACCGCGGCCCGGCTCGCCAGGGAACTGTCGGCGGCCGGCTTTGAGGTGACGACAGGGGTCGGCGGCACCGGCGTCGTCGCGATCATGAAAAACGGCGCGGGGCCGCTGGTGATGATGCGGGCCGATATGGACGGCCTGCCGGTTGAGGAAAAATCCGGTCTCGATTACGCTTCCCGGGCGACCCAGAAAGACCTGATCAGCGGCAATGTGGTGCCGGTGATGCATGCCTGCGGCCATGACGTTCACATCACCAGCCTGGTCGGAACCGCCCGCCGCATGGCGGCGCTGAAGGATCAATGGTCCGGCACATTGATGCTGATCGGCCAGCCGGCCGAGGAACGGGTCCTCGGCGCGAAGGCGATGATGGCGGATAACCTGTGGAAGCGGTTCGGCAAGCCGGATTACGCCCTCGCCTTTCACGTGTCCTCGGGCGATGTCGCCGGGGTGATCAATGTCTCCGAAGGCGCGCCCTACGCCGGGGCCGATACGGTTGACATTATCGTTCACGGCATCGGCGCTCACGGCGCCTCGCCCCATGCGGGCAAGGACCCGGTTCTGCTCGGCAGCCAGATCGTCGTCGCCCTGCAGACCCTCGTCTCGCGGGAGCTTTCCCCGCGGGAGCCGGGAGTGGTGACCGTCGGCTCCTTTCACGCCGGCACCAAGCATAATATCATTTCGGACCGGGCCCATCTGCAGCTGACGGTGCGCAACACCAACCTGGAAACCCGCAAGACGCTTCTGGATGGAATCAAGCGGATCGCCGAAAACATGGGCCGGGTCGCGGGCCTGCCGGAAGACAAGCTGCCGGAGGTGATCGTCTCCCGGGAAACCACGCCGCCGACCATCAATGATGGCGAGCTGGCCCGGCGGCTGAAAAAGATCTGGATCAGCGAGATGGGCGAAGATGCGGTGGTCGATAATCCGACAAAGGGCATGGGTGCCGAGGATTTCCCTTATTTTACCACCGACCCGGCGATCCCCAGCGTCTATTTCGCCATCGGCGGCACGCCGAAAGAGGATTTCGCCCGCGCCAAGGCGGGCGGCCCCGCGGTGCCGAGTCATCATTCGCCGCTGTTTAAAATCAGCCCTGAACCGGCGGTGAAAAGCGGCGTCGAGGCGACGGTTTACGCCCTGCTGGATTTGATGGCCAAATAAGTATTTCGCAAAACCAATCCTGACGCCGGTCCTTGCGGGCCGGCGTTTTTTTGTCTTGCCCTTGTTTCAGGCCGGCGGTTATCCGCTTTACGCCGGCGCGCAGCGGCACTGATCGATACTGTCCCGCCGGCAGCTTTTATAGGTGATGAGCATCCCTTCAAGGTATCTTTGATAACGGGACAGTTTTTTTTCGATCAGGACCGCCAGCGCCTGTTCCGAAAGGGCGATCGCCTTGTCGAGCAGGGCGGGATCCTGCTTCAGGACCGCCAGATTGCAATGCAATTCGCCGAGGTTGATTTCCACCTCGGCCCAGTTGGCGGGGAAATCCGCCCGGCGATAGACCTGTTGCGCCTTGCGGAATTCAGTAATCGCCCGGGTCAGTTGGTCAGGATTTTTTTCCAGCTGCGCCAGGATGGCGCGGCTGACCGCGAGATTATTCTGCACCATGGCCCAGGTCAGGCCGCTCTTGTCCGGGTCAAGCCAGCGCAGGGCTTCCGTGCAATGGCCGACGGCCAGTTGCACCAGCGCCGCGCCGTCGGCGCCCTGGTTATAGCCCTTGCGATAAAGGGAAGCGCAGATATTCTGCTGGGTCAGCGCCCAGTCGACCGGCTGAAATTCCGGATCCAGAACCTCCAGCGCTTCCTGCATCACCTTGAGCCCCCGGTTGAAATATTCATCGGCCATGGCGTCCCGGGACAGTTCGCCGAGCCGCATGTAAACGGCCCCCATATTGCGTTTTTGCAGGGCCCATAACTGGGGCATGGCCTGGCGGTCGAGAACCTCGGCCGCTTCGATCATCGCGTTTTCGGCCTGCAGCAGGTAATTCAGGCTTTCCTGCGGGCTGGCGGCATACATATGCAGACGGGTCAGGGCGCTGGCCAGATTGATCTTGAGGATCGCCCAGTCACGGGGAAACTGTTGACGGTCGCGCACCGACAGGCCGTCGCGGCAGCTCTGTTCGGCGTCGTGATACTGGGTGACGTCGGCGTCATAATCGCCCAGCAGACGCTGTTTGTAACACAGCTGGCCATTGATCAGGGCCCAGAGCTGGGGATCGGTTCCGGGGTCGATGGCGCGCTTGACATTGCGATCGCCGACAATGGACGCCCGGAGCCAGTTGACGGAAGTCTGATAGGATTTCAGGGCCGTTCGCCGCAGACGCAGCAGATCCCGCCGTTCCGGCTCCATCAGTTCAAGCGCCAGCTTCTTGACGTCCGGCAGGGTGGCGCCCGGCGCATTGAGAGACAGCGGGATCTCCAGTTGCATTTCCGAAATACGGGTTGGCCGACCGCCAATATCAAGGGACAGCGGACTGAGATCGGGGCCGGCGGATACGAAGCGGATCAGCAGCCGGTCCCCGTCCCGCCGGCCCCAGAGCAGGATATGGGAGCCGCTGTCGCGCAGTTTTTGACGGCTGTCGTGCCGGATCCGTTCAAGCCGGGCGGTAATGTCGCCGGGACCGGACAATGAAGGCCGGCCGCAGGTTCTGAGCACCGTGACAAAGGGGCCAAGTTGAGGATCATTGAGGAAATGGCCCACCAGGCTGTCCTGGGCCAGGTTGCCGGGGTCGTCGGCAAAGCGGCCAATGACAATCCCCAGCCGATGGTCCGGCGTTGCAAGCGGGTGGAGGGTTTCCCGCGCCGCGCAGACCATATCCCGGTCGCTTGTCAGACCCCATATGGTGAAACCGGCGAGCAGCAGCGCCAGCACGGTCGCGGGCCAAACAAGGCGGCCGATGACCTTCCGGTCTTTCTTGCCGGCGTGATCCGGCGGCGAAGGCGGGCGGGAAGGACCGGATGTGGGCGGATCAGAGGTGTCTGCAAGCGGCGGATCAGGGGGCCGATAGAGGGCGCGGGCCTCGACGCCGAGCGCCCGGGCGATGCGCTCCAGCGTCTGGGGATCGACCGGATGCTCCCGGAAAACCTTGCTGACCAGATCCTTCGGCGCGGCGTCAAGATCTTCAAGATCGGCGATGCGGTTGGCGAGGGCCGCCTGGGTCTTCTTCTCAAGATCGCTGGCGGCCAACGCCCTTTCCAAACGGGAGCGAGAGGCCCGAACGCCCCGGTTGCGAATCCGGCTATCGTTCCGGCTGTTGTGGTCCTGTCCCGCCATATCATCCGCCCTATAATTCTCGCTTGGTGCAATTTTAAATAAAATCGGACGCCATGAAGACAACTTTATCGTTTCAGCCCGGACAGGTCAAAAAAAATCCTTAAACCACGATAACGGCCGATAACGGTCGATTCCGTTCGATGCGCCGCGGCCGCGGTTGGGGTAAAATTTCACCGATGACTCAAACGCAACGCACAACAGGAGAACAGCGATGGCCTTACTGATGGATATGGACCTCAACCAGCGTCATTACGAAATTTATTATTTCACCGGCAGCGTGGTTGACGAAAAACAATGGGCCGAAACCGAGGTCAGCGGCAGCGGCGGCGGCGGATATTCCGTCGGCGGACAGACCACGCCAGTTCATATGGCTGTCAGATCCAAAACTACGCGCCATAATCAGGTCATGTTGCAGGATAAAGACGGTCATGAAAAGTCCTTCACTTTTGAGGACTGGGACATAAGCTGTCGCAAGGGAAATATCCTGACCGTGCTTTGGGCGATCCCGAAGGGTCAAAAGCGCGGACCCTACATCCTGGTCTACAACCACGCCATGAAGCAGTTCTTCTGGGGCGATGATTTCGCCAGGATGTTTCTGCCGGGGCGGGTGACCCTGCCGCTTCGGGGCAATTCCTCCTGGTGGCCGGTGGCGGCTTTTTTCGCCACGCCCCTCGTCTGGTCGCTGTTCTGGCCGCAGGGCGGCATGTTCGCCCTCGGGCTTTTCATCATGCCGTTTGTCGCTTTTTTCGCCGGCCGTTCTCTGGTCCGCCGGATGGCGCAGCGCAAAGCCGCGGCCTATCTCGACGGGGACCCGGACAAATTAAACCACGCCATAGATGAAACCAGGGCCGAAGCCGCCTTGCTCGAGGGCTGATCCCCGTGTTGTACGCGCGTTCAATATAAACAAGGAGACGGATATGAAACGGAAAATTGCCCGCCATCTGATGCTGGCGCTGATGATAACGGCCATTGGTCTTATGCCGGCCCAGGGACAAAGCTTCTTTGACAAGCTGAAGAAAAAGGCCGAAGAGGTGGTCAAGGACAAGGCCACGGAGGCCGTCAATGACTCCGAAAAGCCGGGCAAGGGGGCAGCGCCTTCGTCAGCATCGGCGAAAAAGGCGTCCGGTCCGGCGGCGCAGGACGGGGCGGAAGACCTGCCGACATCGGCCCGCAAAATCGCCCGGGCGGTGCTTAATCTGGCGCCCGCGATCTTTGACAGCCGCCCCGATCACCAGCTGAAGCAGCTTGTGCGGATATTTTATCCCGGGGAAGACAAGATTTTCGCCAATGAATTTGTCTGGCGCAAGCGCAAGGCGGAATTCCGGCAGAATATCCTCGCCGAGAGCAAGGGCGCGCCCGCGACCTTCACGGTGGCGCCGTGGCTGAACAACCGGCCGTCCCATTTGCCGCTCGACAAAAAAATCCATAACAACCTGCAGATTCCGGTCGGCCGTTATGATTTCGATCGCGGGGCCTGGCCGATCTATGTTCCGGCGGCCAATGCGGTTCGCCTGCCGTGGATCAACGCTTACGGCAGCGGCGCGGTGGGCTATCAAGTCAGCAATATGGGACCGGCGACGACTCACTGGCTGCCGATGGCGGCCGACAAGGCGGAAAAACTCGATCAACAGTTTCGCGGCCATTATCAACTGGTCGGCCGCTACAGCTTCACCGTCACCGATGTCATTGGCGTCCGGCCGGAGGATCATCCGGACTATGAAAAAAACAAGAAATACATGAAAGGCGCCCATAAGGACAAGGTCATTGATAAATTAACCCCGGTGGCGCGGGTGCGGATTGATGATGGCAAAATCGACCTTTATGTGCTGACCGCCAGCGGGGTCGCCCTCGGCAACGCCACATCGCCCGGGGATTACCGCTATGTGACAACGCTCCATCTCGACCAACTTTGAGGGACGCCGGGCGCCCCCCGGCTACTTTCCGGCGCCGGTTTCCGCCGCGGGGGCGGGACGGCCAGGTTATAATCGGAATAACGACAGGCTGCGTTCCGGGCGGGCGCGGTGGCGGGATCAATGTTGTCAGAGCCATGTCTTTATGATATGAAATAAGAACAATATATTTGCAGATATAAAAATATGAGAATAAAATGAACTTTGACGGCATAGATTTAAAACTTCTTGACTTGATACAGAAAGATATTAGTATTTCCATAGATGAGTTGGCGCGGCGTGTGGGGTTGACGAAAACCCCTTGCTGGCGGCGGATTCAGAAGCTGGAAAAAAGCGGCGTGATCAAGCGCCGGATCGCCTTGCTGGATGCGGACATATTGAATCTCGGGGTGTCGGTTTTTGTCCAGGTCAAGACCTCGCAACACAACCGGGACTGGCTGGAAATATTTTCGGAAACGGTGAAGGGCTTTCCGGAAGTGGCCGGGTTTTACCGTATGGCGGGGGAATATGATTATCTGCTGCGGGTCGTGGTGTCCGACATTGCGGCCTATGACGATTTTTACAAGCGGCTCATAGACGCCACCAACCTGACCGATGTGACGTCCAATTTCGCAATGGAAGAACTGAAAAACACGACGGAACTGCCTCTGAATGTCTAACAACTGTATTTTTCAAGCTGGCTGAGCCGTTCATATCTGACGTGATTTGCACCAAGCATTCGCGATGGTGACGAGTTTTCGCGCGACTGCTGTCACGATAACTTTGTGCGGTTCACCCGCCGCCCGCAACCGGTCTGCGACGGTTTTGAGGAGCGGGTTGTAGTGGCCCGCGCCGGCCCCAAACTCGAAAGACAATAATAATCAGAATTCAAAGAGTCATAATCTCTGTGCAGAGGTGCTAGCAGACTCTGATTGCAAACTGGTTTTAAAGTCTCTCCGGAAAAACCGGCGGGGCTTTTTTTGCTAAATACCCCGCCCGGGAGCGGCGGCGAAATATGAATATATAAATTTATTGTTGATTTAAGGACGCCTACCTATCATAGAAGGGAAATTTATTTTAGCGGGATATGGATGAACATATGGAAGATTTTGTTGTAGGTTGGGAAGAATGGCTGGCGTTACCGAGCCTCGGGCTTCCGGCCCTGAAGGCCAAGATGGATACCGGGGCCAGGACATCAGCCCTGCACGCCTTTACCATTCAGCCCTTTGGTACGGAAAGCCGGCCCAAGGTCCGGTTTGGCATTCACCCGATACCGGACCGCCCCGATATTGAAATATACTGCTCCGCCAAGGTGGTCGACAAGCGCGAGGTTACCTCGTCCAACGGCAGCACGGAATTGCGCTATGTCATCCTGGTGCCTCTTCACATGGGCGGGCGTGTCTGGGATATTGAAGTCACTCTGGCCAATCGGGAAAATATGGCCTATCGCATGTTGCTCGGCCGCAGCGCGCTGGAGGGGATCGGCGTCCATCCCGACGGCTCCTTTCTGCAACCGCAACTGTCCTACGACCTTTATAATAAACTCAAAAAGAAAAAGCCGATCAAACGGTCGCTGCGAATCGCCATTCTGACCCGCGAGCCGAATAATTATTCAACCCGCCGCCTGGTGGAGGCGGCCGAGGCCCACGACCATGTGATCGAACTGATTGATACCAAACGCTGTTATCTGCATATCAGCAGTTCCAAGCCGGAAGTCCATTATGACGGCGCCCCCTTGCCCTTTTATGATGCGGTGATTCCGCGCATTGGCGCGTCGCTGACCTTTTACGGCATGGCGGTGGTCCGCCAGTTTCAGGCCATGGGCACCTATTGCCTCAACCCGGCCGACGCCATCGGCATTTCGCGCGACAAGCTGGCGGCCCATCAGGTGCTGGCCCGTCACCGGATCAAGATGCCGACGACCGCCTTCGCCAATTCGCCGAAGGACACTGACAGTCTGATCAAACTGGTCGGCGGCGCGCCGATCGTGCTGAAACTGTTGCAAAGCACCCAGGGCCGCGGCGTGGTGCTCGCTGAAACCAAAAAGGCCGGCGAGGCGGTGATCAGCGCCTTTCAGGGGCTGGACGCCCATTTCATCGCCCAGGAATTTGTCAAGGAAGCCTCGGGCACCGACCTGCGCTGTCTGGTGGTCGGGCGGAAAATTGTCGGCAGCATGTTGCGGACCTCGGACGAGGGCGACTTCCGCTCGAATCTGCATGCCGGCGGCAAGGCGACGAGCGCCACCATCACGGCGGAGGAGAAATCCCTCGCCCTCAAGGCGGCCAAAGTGATGCGCCTGAGCGTCGCCGGGGTGGATATTATCCGCACCAAGGACGGCCCGAAAGTGCTGGAGGTCAACAGCTCCCCCGGGCTCGAAGGCATCGAAAAAGTCACCGGCAAGAAGCTCGCCGAACAGATCATTCTGCATATCGAACGCCATGTCCAGCCTTGGTTCAAGTCGGTGAAGTGAGATTCTTAGAGCAATATCCGATCAGATTGAACTGCTTCTGTTTCTCGGCCGGCGCGGCGGTCCGAAATAAAAGACGTGACGCGCGATGCGGCGCATCGGCCAAGCGGCTTGACGCAGCGGGCGCCCGCCGGGCGGAAACCCTCCCCGAAATCTTATGGGCCGGGGTGGTTTGGTCCAATTCCGGCGGTTGTCGGCTTGGCCGTACGTCCAGTACGCCCCGCGTCAAAAACCTTGATCTTGAACCAAACCACAACCGGCAGAATGTTTCAATCTGGTCGGATATTCCTCTAGTTAATCAATCTCAGCGGCATACAGCTTTTCTATCCAAGGAGCCAGATGACGGGCATAGGACTTTGCGCCGCCGACAGACGAAGTGTAAATTGGTTTCCTGACCTGTTTGAAACTTGCTGTTGAAACGGCCGATGTGTTGGTATGGGAATTCAGGCAGGCGTCCTCGCGGGTAAGGTCGCAGAAATCCAGTATTCTGCCGATATTCCGATCTGGATCGGCGACAAGTTGTTCGTATTGGACCGGGAGAATGGCGTCCGATCGAATTTTCTGCCAATGGGACATCAGGCGATTGTATTTGTTTTGATATAAGGCGATATCATCAAGATCATAGCTCATCAGGTTGGCGGTGCCGAAAAGTGTGCGGAAATTTGACCAGGCTGTATCCACCGGGTCCCGACGGCAATAGATAATCTTTGCGTTAGGCAGCGCGCACATGATGGGATATATATAGAGATAATTAACCAGTGTCTTGTCAGTAACCCGTCCTTCTGGGCCGAATCTTTCCGTCAGGCGGCTTAAATAATCTTGACCGATTGAAGGCCATGTTGCGCCTTGCTCCATGTTATAGCTGGTCAGAGACAAGGGCTCGCTGTCGCTTGGGGTGTCAAAGGGCAGGGACGCGAGACGAAACAAGGGCATCTCTCCTCCTGAGGTGACTCCGGAGTGGGCGGAAATAATCCTGTCGACCAATGTTGTGCCGGATCTGGGAATCCCAACGATGAATATCGGTCGGTTCGACGGGTCTCCAATATCTTTTTCCAGTGAAAACCGCTCACTTGTAAAGAGGCTTTCCAGCCGGTCGATATGGGCAATAAAAGCCCTTTTGTTGAAAGGGTTCACGTTGTTTTTATATTTGGCGCCTTTTTGGAAACTGGTAAAAGCCCGGTCATATTCTCCCAGGTCATCATAGAGTTTTCCAAGCCCATAAAAGAATGGGGGCTTGTCTTCATCCTTCATCAGGTGCTGAAGCTGTTCAATTTCCTGATAACGGGCAATCCAGGAATCTTTTGGTGTGAATGTATGGATCTGCGCCAATTGCTCCCAGGCCAAAGTATAACTAGGTTGCAAATCCAGCACACGGGAAAACCTTTCCTCAGCTTCCTCGAACCGCCCTAAACGGGACAGCATGACACCAATGCCATAGTGAACGGGAGGGTGATCAGCGAATTTCTCCCCAAAAGGAAGCATCAAATCAAGCGCTTCCTGAATGCGTCCTGTAGCCACCAAAAATTCTGATAGCATACCTTGTCTTTCCGGGTCGGTGGGGTTGTTTTCCACAAAACGGCGCGCTGCAATCAGGCCTGCATCCATTTCCTCCATAGAGTGGCAATATTCAGCAACTTTACCCCATTGGGAGTTGAGAGGAGGGTTATCTTTCACCAATTCCCGTAATTCACATGCAGCCTGATAATCGGCTTTTTGGCGCATGAGATTGATAATCTTTGAAATCCGGGATTGGGGGTCCATTGTCATTGTTTCACCTGTCTGTCACTGAAGAAGGCCCTATTTAATTCCTCTGAGGGAACCAGCGTTCCTCCTGTCGCTACTTGATTCCTTACACGCCCGTGCACTCCCCCTTGGTTACTTGTCATCGCCCATTTTAAGGGCGGCGATAAAGGCGGAATGGGGGATTTCCACATTGCCGTACATGCGCATCTTCTTCTTGCCCTTTTTCTGTTTTTCCAGCAGCTTGCGCTTGCGGGTGATGTCGCCGCCGTAACATTTGGCGGTGACGTCCTTGCGCATGGCGGAAATCGTCTCGCGGGCGATAATCTTGCCGCCGATCGCCGCCTGGATCGGAATCTTGAACAGTTGGCGCGGAATCAGATCCTTGAGCCGTTCGCACAGCGCCCGGCCGCGATATTCGGCCTGGCTGCGGTGAACCATCATGCCGAGGGCGTCGACCGGCTCCCCGTTGACCATGATGCCGAGCTTGACCAGGTCGCCTTCCCGGTAGCCGTCCATCTGATAGTCAAAGCTGGCGTAGCCGCGGGAAATGGATTTCAGCTTGTCATAAAAATCATAAACCACTTCATTGAGCGGCAGGCGGTAAATCAGCATCGCCCGGTTGCCGGCATAGGTCAGTTCGACCTGTTCGCCGCGCTTTTCCTGGCACAGTTTCAGGACGGCGCCCAGGTGGTCGTCCGGCACCAGAATGGTCGCCAGAATCCACGGCTCCTCAATATGGCTGATCAGGGTCGGGTCGGGCATGTCTGCCGGGTTATGCAGCTCGATCACCTCACCCTTGTTCATATGGAGCTTGTAGATCACGCTCGGCGAGGTGGTGATGATGTCGAGGTCAAATTCCCGGGTCAGTCGTTCCTGAATGATCTCCAGATGCAGCATGCCGAGGAAGCCGCAGCGGAAACCATAGCCGAGCGCGGCCGAGGTTTCGGTTTCGAAGGTGAAGCTCGCGTCATTGAGGCGCAGCTTGTGCATGCTTTCGCGCAGGGTCTCGAAATCGGCGGCGTCGGCCGGAAACAGGCCGCAGAAGACCACGCTCTGCACCGGCTTGAAGCCCGGTAAAGGTTTGGCGGTTTCTTTCCTGAATTCGGTGATGGTGTCGCCGACATGGGTCTGGGACACTTCCTTGATCGAGGCGGTCAAAAAGCCGATCTCGCCCGGCCCCAGTTCGTCGACCAGAACCTCCTTCGGGGTGAAGACGCCGACCCGGTCGATGGTATGCTCGGTGCCTTCGGCCATCATCTTGATTTTCATGCCTTTTCTGACTTTGCCGTCGATCACCCGGATCAGCACCATGACCCCGAGGTAGGTATCATACCAGCTGTCGACCAGCAGCGCCTTGAGCGGGGCGTCGGCGTCCCCTTCGGGCGGCGGCAGGATTTCGACCAGGCTGTTGAGCAGGTCGTCAATACCTTCGCCGGTCTTGGCGGAAGCCTTGATGGCGCCGCTGGCGTCGATGCCGATCACGTCCTCGATCTGGGCGCGGACCTGTTCCGGTTCGGCCGCCGGCAGGTCGACCTTGTTGAGCACGGGGACAATTTCATGATTATTGTCGATCGCCTGATAGACATTGGCCAAGGTCTGGGCCTCGACCCCCTGGCTGGCGTCAACCACCAGCAGCGAGCCTTCGCAGGCGTACAGGCAGCGGCTGACCTCATAGGCGAAATCCACATGGCCCGGCGTATCCATCAGATTGAGGATATAGGTCTCGCCGTCGCGGGCCTTGTATTTCAGCCGTACGGTCTGGGCCTTGATGGTGATGCCGCGTTCGCGCTCGATATCCATGCTATCGAGCACTTGATTCTTCATTTCCCGGTCGCTGAGCCCCTCGCAATGCTGAATCATGCGATCGGCCAGGGTTGATTTGCCATGGTCGATATGGGCGATAATCGAGAAATTTCTTATTTTGCCAAGCTCTGTCATGACAGGGCTTTTATCATTCATTGCGCAGGCCGTAAACTCATATTTCGCAGTTTCCGCCCGTCAGGGCTGGGCCGGTTTATGGGCCAGGTAACGACAGACCCGTAATTCCTTTTGCCGCATGATTTTTGTCCGGCGATTCCACAGGTCCGCCTCTTTCAGGATGGCGAACATATTTTTGCGGCCTGATTCGCCTTCCGCGGCCAGCGACTGAACCGCCTGTTCCGCATTCGCCCAGGCCTGATTGATCAGTTTGAGGTAATGATCGGTTATATCCTCATTCACCCGAATCTTGAAACCGACTTTTTCCAGGGTATAGATCATCGTGTCCGAGGTGACGGGAAAGGGGTTCAACGGTTCATGCCGGAGCCATTGCGTGACATCGGGATGGGTCAGGCTGTCGTGATTTTTGACCACATAATCACTGATCAGGAAAAGGCTGTTTTCTTTAAGCTGGTCATAGATGCTTTTGATCAGCTCGGCCTTTTTTTCGACGGTGAACATGACCTCCTTGGAATAGGCACGGTCAAACTGGCGTTCAAAATCAGGTGAATTATTGAGATCCAGATGGGTGATCGGCGCTTTTTTCTCCAGCCCGGCCTTGACCGACATTTTCATGCCTTCCCGGGCCAGCAGTTCATTACTTTCATAGCCATTGATCCAGACGCCGAATTCCTTCGCCAGCACCCGCGCCGGGCCGCCGAGGCCGGCCCCGACAACGAGAGCGCTTAGTTTCGGCGACAGAGCGAGCAGCTTGGACATGTCGATGACGTTCTGCGGGCCGCCCGGGCCGCAAAATCCGTCGCCCCAGATCAATTGGGTCACTGTGACCCGGTCCTTGTCCCACAGAATACGGTTGCTGTCGTCGTCGGCGGGCTTTTTCCTTGCCGCGGGGAGGAGGGGGACGTCTTCCTTGTTTTTACGCTGCATTCTTTCTTCAATATCGGCAATATCATAGCCGCGCCACCAGGCGACCAGCCTTACTTTCAGGGGAATGCGTTCCGTCGGAAGTGCCTTAAAAAACATCGTTTCCTCACCTAGCGAATTTGTTTTTTGGGTTTATAGGCCAGGAAACGCCATACATGAATAAGGCCCTCTTTCAGCAGTTTGGCCCTTAAGGCCCAATGTTCAGCTTCAACCATCAAGGTCTTGACAGCTTCGGTCCCCTCGGGACCTTTTGTCGCCAGTTGTTGGCTGATGATCTGCGCCTTGGACCAACTGCTTTCGATCAATTTTATATAGTGGTCTGAAATATCTTCATTGACCCGGAGGGCGAAGCCCGCTTTTTCCAGTTCCGACTGCATTTGTTTGGTTGGTACGGGGTAAGGCGGGCTGGCTTCCTGCTTCAACCATTTCTGGACGTCGTGATTTTCCAGAGCGCTCTTGTCGGACAGCGTATAGTCGGTGATCAAAAACAGCGCGTCATTCTTCAGCGTGCCATAAACATCCTGGAGGATTTTCTGTTTGTCGGGAAAGCTATAGAGCGCCTCTTTGGAGAACGCCCGGTCATAGCGCCGATCGAAAGGGTTTTTCTTTTCCGGATCAAGGTGCTGAATGACCGCCTTGGCGGACAGGCCGGCGTCAATGGACATCTGCATGCCCCGTTCGGCAAGCTCGGGGGAGATTTCATAGCCGGTGATCCAGACCCCGAACTCCTCGGCCAGAACCCGCGACGGTCCGCCAAGCCCGGCGCCGACGACAAGGGCGCTCATTTCAGAATTCATGGTCAGCAGCTTGGACATGGTTTCAATATGGTCCCGGCCGCCCGGGCCGCAATAACCGTCGCCCCAGATCAACTGGCTCATTTCCATCCTGAGCTTGTCCCAGGACAAGGTATTCTGCTGATCTTCCTGTGTCAGGGGGATTTGGTCTGATGCGGTTTGACGCCTTGTGGTAAAGCTGTTTTTTGCGGAGGGCGCAGCACTGCCGGCTGCTTCCCCTTCCCGAAGCATTCTGATCCGTTCCTTGACATCGTTAAGGTCATATCCTTCCCACCAGGCCTTGAATCTTAACTTTAAAGGTACTTGTATGTCATCAACTCTTTCCGACATGAATCCATTACTGCACTATTCTTATATGAGCAGTCTAAAGTAGTATCCTTTACATTAAGTTAATAACGGTACGTCCCCCTATCATTAATCAAAGGAAACGCGCCGTCTATCAGCAAAAGGCGATATTTCCGGATAATGCCGGAAAATAAAAGCGATCAGCGCAAGGCCCCGCCGGTGCTTTTCGCCACATTGGCGATGACCTTGTCAGAGAATTGCTCAATATCCTCATCGGTCAGGGTCCTGTCCATGGGCTGGAGCCTGACATTGATCGCCACGGACTTCCGACCTTCCTCGACCCCGGGCCCTTCGTAGACATCAAACAGGTTAATGTCTTCGATCAGGTTCTTGTCGGCGCTGCGCACCGCCTTGATCATGTCGGCGGCGGCGACATCCCGGTCAACGACAAAGGCGAAATCCCGCTCCACAGCCTGGAAGTCGGACGCCCTGAGAGGGCCCCGGTTATGGATATTGCGGCTTTTTGGAAAAGGAATATTCTCCAGCAGGATTTCAAAACCGACCAGCGGTCCCTTCACATCAAGGGCGTTGAGGATCGCCGGGTGGATTTCCCCGAAATAAGCGAGGATATTTTTCGGTCCCAGACGAATGACGCCGCTGCGCCCCGGATGGTACCAGGCGGGCGCCCCGGCGACGATCTGGGCATTGTCAATTTTGGCGCCGCTGGCGCGCAGGATCGCCTCGGCGTCGGCCTTGGCGCTGAAGGCGTCGACGTCCCTTGGCGGCTGGGACCAATGGCGCTCGCCGGTCTGGCCGCGACGAATGCCGGCGAGGACAAGAGTCTGCCCCTGCGGCGTATCATCGCTAAACTGATTGCCGCATTCAAACAGGCGGACATTGCGCTGGCCGCGGTCCATATTGCGTCCCGCCGCCGTAATCAGGTTTGGCAAAAGATTGGGCCGCATAGCGTCGAGATCGCTGCTGATCGGATTTTCCAGAACCAGTTCCGGTTTCAGGTCGGCAAACAGGCGGGCCTGGCCGGACGGCAGGAAGGACCAGGTCACCGCTTCGCGCAGGCCCCGGCCGGCGGCGGTCCGTTTGGCGTAACGCATGCGGGTCTGCATGGGGTTGAGGCCGATGTTGATGTCCCGGCTCGCGGCGGGCAGGGGTTCCGAACGGATATGCTCAAAGCCGTGGATGCGCAGAACCTCTTCCACCAGGTCGGCTTCGCCGTCGATGTCGCAGCGCCAGGACGGGGTGATGACCGCCAACCTGTCGCCGACTTTCGATACCTGAAAGCCAAGGCTGGTCAGGATCGCGATGATTTCCGCCTCGTCGACGTCAACGCCGCCGAGATGGCCGACCCGGCCCGGCCGCAGGCTGACGGTTTTGGAGATGACCGGCAGGTCGCCGGTGATGACGGTGTCGCTGGCCGCGCCGCCGCACATGTCGAGAATCAACCGGGTGGCGCGCTCAATGCCGGAAGACACGGTTTCCGGGTCGACGCCGCGCTCGAACCGGTAACGGGCGTCGCTGTCGATGCCGTATTTGCGGCCGGTGGTCGCGATGCTGACCGGGTCAAACCAGGCCGATTCGACGAAGACATTGACGGTGCCGTCCGTGCAGCCCGTGCCCAGGCCGCCCATGACGCCGCCGAGGCCGATGACGCCGCTGTCGTCGGTGATGGCGCAGGCGCCGGCTTCAAGGACATATTCCGCCTTATCAAGGGCGGTGAAGGCTTCGCCCGCCCGGGACAGGCGGACGACGATGTCGCCCTGAAGCTTGTCGGCGTCATAGACATGCAACGGCCGCCCCATATCGTAGCTGAGATAGTTGGTGACATCGACCAGGGCGGAAATCGGCTTCATGCCGAGGGCGCGCAGTTTTTTCTGCAGCCATTCGGGGCTCGGGCCGTTTTTCAGGCCGCGAATATAGCGGCCGGCGAAGACCGGACAGGAGGCGGGATCGTCAAGGACCACCTTCTGCGGGCAGTCATAACCGCCCTTGACCGGCGTCTTGTCCATGTCCTTGAGCCGTCCGACGCCGGCGGCCGCCAGATCGCGGGCGACGCCATAGACGCCGAGCGCATCCTGATGATTGGGGGTGATGGCGATTTCGATCACCGGATCATCCATGTCCTTATAGTCGGCGAATTTCACCCCGACCGGCGCATCGGCCGGCAGGTCGATGATGCCGTCATGATCCTCGCCGAGGCCCAGCTCCCGTTCGGAACACATCATGCCGTTGCTGTCCACGCCGCGGATTTTGGTTGGCCGCAGCTTCAGGCCGTTGGTCGGGATGGTGGCGCCGGACGGGGCGAAGGCCCCTTTGAGGCCGGCCCGCGCATTGGGCGCGCCGCAAACCACCTGCAGGATTTCCGCGCCGGTGTTGACTTTCAACACCTGCAGCTTGTCGGCGTCCGGATGCGGGGCGGCCTCCACGACTTCGGCGATGACAAAGGGCGCCAGCGCGTCGGCCGGGTTGGTAATCTCCTCCACTTCAAGACCGATGGCGG
>JBLWZH010000011.1:52083-97246 GCA_048266545.1 Paremcibacter sp.
CTCGGAGATCTGATCAATTGTCGCATCCGTGTCGAGATATTCCTTGAGCCAGGAAAGGGTGAATTTCATGTTATTTTCCTCCGCCGGTTTTTGAATTTTGGGTGCTGAGTGACGGAATGTCGAGGGCGGCGAAGCCATAATGCTTCAGCCAGCGCAGGTCGGCGGCGAAGAAATCCCGAAGATCGGGAATGCCCCATTTCAGCATGGCGATCCGGTCGAGGCCCATGCCGAAGGCGAAGCCCTGATATTCGTCGGGATCGAGGTTGACATTGCGGAGCACCCGCGGGTTGACCATGCCGCAGCCCATAATCTCCAGCCAGTCGTCGCCTTCGCCGATCCTGATCTCGCCGTCCCTGAAGGCGCAGCCGATGTCGACTTCGGCCGAAGGCTCCGTGAAGGGGAAATAGCTCGGCCGGAAGCGGATTTTGACATCGTCGAGTTCAAAAAACTTGCGGCAGAATTCCTCGATGCACCATTTCAGGTGGCCCATGTGAATATCCTTGTCGATGACCAGGGCCTCGACCTGGTGGAACATCGGCGTGTGGGTCGCGTCACTGTCACAGCGATAGGTCCGGCCGGGGGAAATCACCCGGTAGGGCGGCGGGCCGGACATCATGGTCCGGATCTGCACCGGCGAGGTGTGGGTCCGCAGCACCTTGCGCTTGCCGTCTTCGTCCGCCGGCAGATAGAAGGTGTCATGCATCTGGCGGGCCGGATGCTCCTCGGGGATATTGAGGGCGGTGAAATTATAGAAGTCCTCCTCGATTTCCGGTCCCTCGGCGACGCTGAAGCCGATTTCGGTGAAGATTTCCGTCACTTCGTCCATCACCTGGGTGATCGGGTGGATGCCGCCCGGGTTGTCGCCGGCGGTCGGCAGGGTCACATCAATGCGTTCGGATTGCAGGCGCCGGTTGAGCTCTTCCGCGTCGAGGGCCGACTTGCGCCGGCTGATGGCGTCATTGATCTGGCTTTTCAGGCCGTTCAGCTTCGGACCGAAGGTTTTTTTCTCGTCCGGGGTCATTTTGCCCAGTTCCCGCATCAGCAGGCTGACCCGGCCCTTTTTGCCCACTTCGGATACCCTGAGGTCTTCCAGCCGGTTCAGGTCAGCGGTGGCGTCAATCGCCGCAATGATCTCGCTCTCTAACTTCTGGAGGTCTTCCATATGTCACCCAATATATAAATTTCTCTATAATAAACAAAAAGGAGCCTGCTGCGTCTCAGCAGGCTCCTTGACTATAAATTATCGTTCCGAATTGTGATCGGTCAGGCGTTAAGGGCGGCCTGCGCCTGATCAGCAATGGCTTTGAAAGCTTCCGGTTCGCGAACGGCCAGATCAGCCAGAACTTTACGGTCAAGTTCGATGCCTGCGAGTTTCAGGCCGTTCATAAATCGTGAATAGGTCATGTCATGCAGACGGGCGGCGGCGTTGATCCGCTGAATCCACAGGGCGCGGAAGGTTCTTTTGCGAACTTTCCGGTCGCGATAGGCGTATTGGCCGGCTTTTTCAACCGCCTGCATCGCCACGCGAATCGTGCTTTTGCGACGCCCGCGATAGCCTTTCGCCAGTTTAAGTACTTTTTTATGACGCGCGTGAGATGTCACGCCTCTTTTTACATGTGCCATTTTATGCTCCTAATCAACCGTAAGGGAGGAATTTCTTGACGATCCGCGCATCCTGATCGGACAGGATGGTGGTGCCGCGCTGGTTGCGGATCTGCTTGTTCGTGCGTTTGATCATGCCGTGCTGCTTGCCGGCCTGGTTTGCCCGCACTTTTCCCGAAGCGGTGAGTTTGAAGCGCTTTTTGGCGCTGCTTTTGGTTTTCATTTTGGGCATTTAGCTTTCCTTCTACTAAAATAATCCAGCGCAGTCGCCCGCGCAAAGCTTTCCGGATGATCAGGCATGCCCTTATTCAGCCATATCATCCCGTGAAGTTGAGGTGTATAGCCTGCTTTATGGGGGAATGCAAGGGGATTCAATCGCCGTTCAGGGCAGTTTTTTCCATTCCGCGGCGGATGTTTTGTTCGGGCATTTTTTTTTGCCTGCGGTTCGCCGCCCCAAGCGGAGCCGTGCGGCCGAGAAAGTTCTCGTGATCTTTGGGTAAAATTTTGCCTTGCTGTGAACATGATTGGCCCCTAACCTTTGTGGAAATCGCCTTGATAGGCCCGGTTCGTTGACCCGAAACAAGGAAGTATAAAGTGATATATAACGCCCTCGGCCGCCTGAGCCGCCGTTCTCTGATCAAAATTACCGGCATCATTCTGTCCGGTTTCCTCGCCTTGTCGTTACCTTTGCCCGGCGCGGCGGCGGAAGACGTCATCGACGCCCGCCCCGCCTTGTGGGTGATTGACAATATGCCGGGCGCGGTCGGGGAGACGTATCTGCTCGGCTCCTTTCATCTGCTGCCGAAAAATTATCGCTGGTTTGAGGGAGCGTTGCAGACCGCCTATGAAAAATCCGATGAACTGGTCCTGGAAGCGGAAATGACGCCGGCGGCGATGGCCGAAATTCAGGCGATGTTTATCAAGAACGGCTTTTTTGCCGGGGACGACAATCTGAAAAATCATCTGGATGACAGCCATTATCAAAAGATGCTCGAGCATGCCGCCAGGCTGATGGGGCAGGACGAGGCGGCGGCCCGGCGGATGAAGCCGTGGTTCATGGCGATTCAGCTGTCGATCATTTCGATCATGTCGAGCGGCATGGACCCCAATTCCGGCGTCGATAAATATCTCGAGGCTCTGGCGCAGCGGGACGGCAAAAATATCGCCGGTCTTGAAACGCCGCAGCAACAGATGACCGCCCTGATCGATCATCCGCTGAAGGTCCAGTCAGCCATGCTGACCGATACCCTGGACAAGCTTGATGATTTCAAAAGCTATATCACCAGCTATCTTGAGGCCTGGAGGTCGGGGGACCTGGATAAAATCAACAAAACCATGGTCAAGGATATGGCGAAATATCCGGAAATGTACCAGGCCCTGCTGGTGAAGCGCAATCTGAACTGGCTGCCGGAGATCGAACGCCGGATGAGCGATGACAAAACCACATTCATTGTCGTCGGCGCCGCCCATCTGGTGGGGGATGACGGCATTATCAAACTGCTGCGGGACAAGGGCTATAAGATCAGAAAAATTCAGTAGCCGGGGTTTGTTGTCGATCTCCTGAAAAGGAAGAACCCGTCAAGCACGGATGCTTCTGGCGGGTTCCTTGTTTCTGGCGTCGTTGGAAAATTCAGCTGCTATCGCCCAGCGCGCCAAGATGTGCTTGCCTTAGGGTGCACAAATCAGAGGTGATTATACACGATGGCAGGCTGAAAATCAAAGTGCACACCGTAAACAGATGCTTAGCGGATTTTTTACAAGCCTTCAAAATTGAATTTGCCCCGACTCGAAAAATAAGGCCATGAAAGAGGCCACATCACAAGGCGGGGCGACAAAAAAGGCAGAGAAAATTCCCTGCCTGATTCTTGTTGTTTTTTGACGATCGCCTGCCTGGGTATTTCGCTTACTTGGGCGCAATGACCATGATCATCTGGCGGCCTTCCATTTTTGGCGCCTGTTCGATTTTCGCCTTGTCGGCGAAATCCTCCTGGACCCGTTTCAGGATTTCCATGCCGAGCTCCTGATGGGCCATTTCCCGGCCGCGGAAACGCAGGGTGACCTTGACCTTGTCGCCAACGCCGAGAAACTTGTCGACCGAGCGCATTTTGACATCATAGTCATGTTTTTCGATGCCGGGGCGGAGCTTGATTTCCTTGACCTCAACGGTTTTCTGTTTCTTTTTGGCGAGGCTGGCTTTCTTCTGGGCTTCATAGCGGAATTTGCCATAATCCAGAATTTTACAGACCGGTGGTGTGGCATTGGGGGAAATCTCGACCAGGTCCAGACCCGCCTCCTTCGCCATAGCCAGGCCCTTTGCAAGCGGCACGGCGCCGTGGTTCTCGCCGGTCTCGTCGATTAATCGTATTTCCTGTTCGGTAATATCATCGTTGACCCGTGGTCCTTTTTTGGAAGGCGGGCCCTGCATTGGTCGTCTAGCTATTTAATTTCCTCCTGCGAATGGCCAAATCCCGGCAAGTATCCGCTTTGCTGTTAAAATGGTGTAGTGGTTATATTTTTATCTTATTACTGAAAAATGAACAAATTGCAACGACCGCGGCATTATCGCAGGTCAGGCGCAAGCGATTCCTCTTTCAGTTTATTTATTGCGTCGGTCAAATCAAGGGTTTCCTGTTTTTTTGACCCCAAACGGCGGATGGTGACGGTATTTTGTTCGGCTTCGCGGCCGCCGGCGACATAAATGGCCGGCACCTTGGCGTGGGAATGCTCGCGGACCTTGTAATTGATCTTTTCATTGCGCAGGTCCATTTCGACTCGCAGGCCCCGGGCTGTTAACTGGTCGTGAACCTGGCGGACATAATCGTCCTGATCCGAGGTAATGCCGGTGACCACCACCTGAACCGGGGCGAGCCACATCGGGAATCGACCGGCGTGCTCTTCGATCAGGATGCCGATGAAGCGTTCAAATGAACCGAGGATCGCCCGGTGCAGCATGACGGGCCGGTGTTTGTCATTATCGGCGCCGATATAGCTGGCGTCGAGGCACTCCGGCAGGATAAAGTCGGCCTGGAAGGTGCCGCACTGCCAGTCGCGGCCAATGGCGTCGGTGAGGACGAATTCCAGTTTCGGGCCGTAAAAGGCGCCTTCGCCCGGATTGAGGGTATAGTCCAGCCCGGCGCTGTCGACCGCTTGCCGGAGCGCCGCTTCCGCCTTGTCCCACACCGCATCGCTGCCGGCGCGGACTTCCGGCCGGTCGGAAAATTTGACCCGGACATTCTCAAAACCGAAATCCTTGTAAATCTCGAGCAGCATATTGCAGAAGGTGATGCATTCGGACGTGATCTGGTCTTCGCTGCAGAAGATATGGGCGTCGTCCTGGGTGAAGCTGCGCACCCGCATCAGGCCGTGCAGGGCGCCGGACGGCTCATAACGGTGGCAGGAGCCGAATTCGGCGAGGCGCAGCGGCAGGTCGCGGTAACTGACGATGCCCTTGTTGAAAACCTGGACATGGCAGGGGCAGTTCATCGGCTTCAGGGCGAAGGTCCGGTTGTCGGATTCCGTGGTGTACATATGCTCGTGGAACTTGTCGGCATGGCCGGATTTTTCCCACAGGATCCGGTCGACAAGCTGCGGCGTCTTGATTTCCTGATAGCCGTATTGACGCTGCTTGCGGCGGATATAGGCCTCGACCTCCTGATAGATGGTCCAGCCGTTGGGATGCCAGAAGGGCATGCCGGCGGCTTCTTCCTGAAAATGGAACAGGCTCATTTCCCGGCCCAGTTTGCGGTGGTCGCGCCGTTCCGCTTCCTCCAGCCGGGTGAGATACGCCTTCAGTTCCTTCTTGTTGCGCCAGGCGGTGCCATAGATCCGTTGCAGCATTTCATTGTTGCTGTCGCCGCGCCAGTAGGCCCCGGCGACCTTCATCAGTTTGAAGCTGTCCTTGTCGAGCTTTCCGGTACTCGGCAGATGGGGGCCGCGGCACAGGTCGATGAAATCGCCCTGACGATAGAGGGTGATGGCCTGGCCCTCCGGAATGGCGGCGATCAGTTCGGCTTTATATTCCTCGCCCATATCGCGGAAGAATTTGACGGCCGCGTCGCGGTCCATTTCGGTCCGGGTAATTTCCTCATCGCGCTCGACGATCTCGACCATGCGCTGTTCGATGATTTCCAGATCGGCGGTGGTGAAGGGCTCTTCGCGGGCGAAATCATAATAAAAGCCGTTCTCGATGGCGGGGCCGATGGTGACCTGGGTGTCGGGATAAAGCTCTTTGACCGCCTCCGCCATGATATGGGCCGCGTCATGGCGCAGGATTTCCAGCGCCGCCTCATCCCGGTCGGTGATGAGGGAAACGTCGGCGTCTTGCGTTATTTCCCGGCTCAGGTCCCATTGTTCGCCGTTGACGACGATGACGATGGCGGCTTTGGCCAGTCCCGGCCCGATGTCAGAGGCCAGCGTGGCGCCGGTCACCGGACCCGGATAGGTTCGGACACTGCCGTCGGGCAGGGTTAGGGCGACATTTCCACGGCTGTTCATCTGTTCACTCATTCTTTATTTCACGCTATTTCCACCTGGGCCCGCAGGACCTTGTTCCCGCGTGACATTATAAGGAAATCCCCCGGTGTCAAGTAGCAGTTGCGTTTTTCATCGCGCTTTGCCATAAAAAGCAAGCCCCATTCCCGGATCAGGAAAGAATATCATGGATTATATTACCCATAATAACCATAAACTGGCTTATAATAAACTGGCAGGCAAGGGACCGACCGTGGTCTTTTTCCCCGGCTTCATGTCCGATATGGAAGGCGCGAAGGCGCTGGCGCTGGAAAATTTCTGCCGGTCCCGCGGGCAGGCCTATGTTCGCTTCGACTATTCGGGTCACGGGCAATCCTCGGGCGAGTTTACCGACGGCACCATCGGCGCCTGGAAAGCGGATGCGCTGGCGATCATTGATCAGATGACCGACGGCGAGCTGCTGCTGGTCGGCTCCAGCATGGGCGGCTGGATCGGGCTGCTTTGCGCCCTGGCGCGCCGGACGCGGGTCCGCGCCTTTGTCGGCCTCGCGGCGGCGCCCGATTTTACCCGCGAGCTGTGCTGGAACCGCTATTCCGACGCGGTCAAGGACACCCTGCGCCGCGACGGGGTTTATTATGAGCCCTGCGATTACGGCGATGATCCCTATCCGATGACGATGACTTTGCTGGAAGAAGGCGATGATCACCTGCTGCTGAACAAGGAAATCCCGCTCACCTGTCCGGTGCGGCTGATCCAGGGCCAACAGGACCCGGACGTGCCGTGGGCCACCGCCCAGCGCATCAGCGACCGGCTGCTGTCCGACGATGTGGTGATCAGCTATGTCAAAAGCGGCGACCACCGCCTGTCGACGGACGCCGATCTGAAGCGATTGTGTCAGATCGTGAAAGAAGTTTCCGGGGAATTCTCATGACGGACAAGCAAAGAAAACTCATTGATGTCAGCCATGTGGTCGAGCATGGCATGATCACCTACAAGGGGCTGCCGGCGCCGATTATCTGCGATTTCCTGAGCCGGGAAGCGTCGAAAGATATCTATGAGGAAGGCACCTCTTTCCAGATCGGGCGGATTGACATGGTGGCCAATACGGGGACCTATCTTGACGCGCCGTCCCATCGCTATGAGCAGGGCAGGGACCTGTCGGAACTGGAACTGTCGCGGCTGGCGAACCTGGACGGGGTGGTGATTCCTGTCGGGGCCGGCGTGCGGGAAATCACGCCCGCGTTTTTCGCTGGCGCGGAGGTCCGGGGCAGGGCGGTCCTGATCCGCACCGACTGGTCCGATCACTGGGCGACGGACCGCTATTTCGAGGATCACCCCTATCTGAATAAAGCCGCCGCGGAATATCTCAGGGACAATGGCGCGATTCTTGTGGGGATCGATTCCCATAATATCGACGACACCCGGGGGGCGTCCCGTCCGGTTCATAGCATTCTGCTGGGCGCGGACATTCCGATCGTGGAGCATATGACCCGCCTCAGGGACCTGCCCGAAACAGGCTTCAGGTTCTTTGCCGTCCCTGTCAAGGTGAAGGGGATGGGCACCTTTCCGGTGCGGGCTTTTGGCCTGGCTGAAAATAGTTGATAATATTCTAATATATTAATATGATAGTCGTCCTTCCAAAGAGCTTGCTTTAAATAAGCTTATTAATGAATGAATCAATCAATAGGAGTAGGACGATGTCTAAATATCTCATGAGTATTGTTGTTTCTCTGTTCGCCTTTATGTGCATCCTGGTCACCCCCGCGCTGTCGGCGGAGCGGGTTTATGATAACGGGTCCGTGTGGTATGTGTCCTTTATCCGGACCAAGCCGGGAAAATACAATGATTATCTGGCTGATCTGAACAATGTCTGGCGCAAATATATCGAGGCTCAGATGAAGGACGGCGATATTCTGTCCTATAAGATGCTCAATGTCGCGGCGCGCCGGCAGAATGAATCCGATCTGGTGCTGATGGTGGAGTTCAAAAACTGGGCGACATTCGATCGGGGTAATGAGTATTTCGAGGATCTCGCCAAGAAAATCCAGGGGTCGGTCGACAAGTCCACCCAGGCCAATATCGACCGGGAGGCCCTGCGGACCCTGAATGGCAATGTCATCCTTCAGGAAGTAAAATTCATCAAATGACGGAGATATAAAAATTACGGAAGGTTTCTCAAAAGATTTGAGAAGCCTTCCCTGTAAGTGGGATAGGTCAGCGCCACGCCGAGTTCCTGCTTGATCCGTTGGTTGCGCACCCGCTTGCTTTCCGAATAAAAGCTTTTCATCAGGGGTGAGGCGTCAACATTTTCAATATCCAGCGCCGGCAGGCGGGGGCGCTCCAGAAGATCGCAAAGATAATCAATGATTTCCTGGGCCGAGGTCGGCAGGTCATCAACCACATTGTAGCTGCGTCCCGGATGGGGGGCGCGCCATGAGGCGATCAGGACCTGGACAATATCCGCAATATGGATGCGGGAGAAATACTGTCCCTCCTTGACGATTTTGCGCAATTTGCCGTTGAGCAGGCCCTCGAGCTGGCCGCGGCCGGGGCCGTAAATGCTGCCGAGCCGGAAAATATGGACCGGCAGACCGTGGTCGCGAAACAGTCCGAGCCAGTCCTGTTCGGCCTCGAGCCGCAGGCGGCCGCGGGCGGATGTCGGGGCGGGGGCGCTGTCATCGTCAACCCAGTCGCCTTTACGGTCGCCGTAAATGCCGGTGGTTGACAGATAACCGATCCATTTCAGATTTTTCAGCCGGGCGATATCCCGGGCGTGATGGCGCAAAACCGGATCGCCGTGGGCTTCCTGCGGCGGGATGGAAATCAGCATATGCGTCACATCGGCCAGCCGCCCGCCGGCATCCTCCAGCGGCCGGTCGCCGTCAAAGAGATAGTGCGCGACATCGCCTGTCGGCGCTTCGGTCAGGCGACGGCGGGTGCCGGCGAAGGCCCAGTTGTCATCCGGTTGCCGCCGTAGCTGTTCAATAAGATGGGTGGCGCAATAGCCAAGGCCAAAACAGAATAATTTCCGCGTCATGGGTCACTCCAAAAACTGTCGGGGAAAATTCACAGGATTCTTTCAGGGTCATTTCCCAAACAGCGCCATGTTTTTGCCGGACAGGGGTATTATCGTCCATTGATATTAGATGAATTTAAGGTCATAGTCGCCATTATGAAAGAAATATATTGTTATTTAGGCGGGATGCTGCTGATTTTGACGGCGGCCTTGCCGGCGCGGGCCGCGGAAAGCGATGCGGACAAATATCAGCAGTGCATGAGCCTGCTGGAAAAGAGCGGCGCCGAGGCGGTGGCCTATGCTGACAGATGGACCGTCAGCGGCTTTGGCGGCGTGCCTGCCGGGCATTGCAAGGCGCTCGGCCTTTTGGCCATCGGCAAGCCGGCAGAGGCGGCGAAATTGCTGGAAAAACTGGTCGATGATATGGCGATTGGCGGCGCGGCGGATGTGGCGGAACGGGCGAAGCAGGCGCGCCTGACCGTGCAGCTTAACATCCAGGCGGCGCTGGCCTGGAAGGCGGCGGGTGACGTCGATAAAGCCTATATGGCCTATAGTTCGGCCCTGTCGGGGGTGACGTCCAAGGGATCATACGACGGTAATCCGGCCCTGTTGCATGAATTATATCTCGAACGGGGCACGCTGCAGATCCGGCGCGGGCAATATAGGGCGGCGGCGGCGGACCTTACCCTGGCGATCGAACAGGATGATCGCGGCTTTGAAGCCTATCTGCAACGGGCCAAGGCCTACCGCAAGAAGCGGGATTATCTGAAAGCCGGAATTGATCTGAAGATCGCCGGAAAAATCGCCGCGGATCATCCCGACATTCTGCTGGAACAGGGGATCCTTTATCGGGCGCAGAACCGCAAGCTGGAAGCGGGGCGGGTCTGGCGGAAGATTATCACGCTTTATCCCGGATCGGAAACGGCGACAATTGCCGCGACCAATATCGACCTACTGTCGGTGGAGTGAGGACTTGTCCTGCAACCGCCTCATTCGTGACATAATTGTCCGGCACCCTGCTTCTGTTGCTTAATCAACTATATTAAAATATCAAATATGAGGAGATTTCCATGAAACTTTCACCAAAACTGCTGGTTGCGCTTATGGCGGCGGCCTCTTTCGCGATCACGCCGGCCGTCAGTCACGCCGGGGAAAAAGGCAAACAGAAAAAAGCCGAAATGATGATGAAGAAAGACGCCAAAAAAGGCGAAATGGCGGCCCATAAGGAAGAAATGAAGGCGAAAAAAGAAGCCAAAAAGGCCGAAAAGGAAATGAAGAAAGCGGCGAAAAAGGCGGAAAAGGCCGAAAAGAAAGCCGAGATGAAGGCCAAAAAGAAAGCGCTGGCGGACGACGATTAATCACTTTTGGCGGAATTAAGCAAAGGGAGGCCTTATCGCCTCCCTTTTTTGTCGCTGCTAACCCCATTCCTGGCGGACGGCAGGGTCGGTTTCGGCGGGGTGATGTTTTTCTTTCAGGGCCCGCCACTGGTCCGGCTGGCATAATTGGGACAGGGCCCAGACGGCCATCGCCCGGACATGGGGCGAGGGATCCCGCAGCCGGGCTTCCGCCTTGGGAATCAGACGGGTGCTGCCGCTGTTGCCGATGGCGATCAGGACATTGCGGATGAAATAATCCCGGCCGATGCGTTTGACCGGCGAGCCGGAAAAAACCTGGCGGAAGGCGGCGTCATCGAGCTCCACCAGGTCGCCAAGCGCCGGATAGCTGAGTTCAATCCGCGGCAGATAGGCCGGTTCCGCCAGCTTGCGGGCGTATTTGTTCCATGGACAGACCGCCAGGCAGTCATCGCAGCCATAGATGCGGTTGCCCATCGGCGCCCGGAATTCCCGCGCGATATGGCCCTTGTATTCGATGGTCAGATAGGAGATGCAGCGCCGGGCGTCCAACTGGTTCGGCGCGGGAAAGGCCGCGGTCGGGCAGATGTCGAGGCATTTGCGGCAGGAGCCGCAATGATCGCTCTCCGGCGCGTCCGGCGCGATCTCAAGGGTGGTGAAGATGCTGCCGAGGAACAGCCAGGAGCCATAATCCCGGCTGACCAGATTGGTATGCTTGCCCTGCCAGCCAAGCCCGGCCTTGGCCGCCAGCGGCTTTTCCATCACCGGCGCCGTATCGACGAAGACCTTGACCTCGGCGTCAAAGCGGCGATACAGATCGCGGGCCACCTGTTTGAGCTTTTTCTTGACCACATCATGATAATCCTTGCCCTGGGCGTAAACGGAAATATTGCCCCGGTCTGTCAGGGTGAGATTTTCCAGCGGATCATGGTCCGGCGCGTAATTCATGCCGAGCAGGATGACGCTGTTGACCTCGGGCCAGAGGCTGCGGGGGGCGCTGCGGCGATCGGCCTTTTCCTGCATCCAGGCCATGTCGCCGTGGCGTCCGAGGTCAAGGAACTGCCGGAAATGGCGCGCGTTGGGATCAAGGCCGTCGGGGGTGGTGAATTTGACGATGTCAAAGCCCGCCGCTTGCGCGACGCCGGCGATATGGTCCCGTGGTGTTGGTTTTTCCGTCATCAGGTCAGAAATCAAGATTCTTGTAATGGGACGCCGGCGGCAATCCGGCAATCAGGTCTTTGAGCAGCGGACGGAAAGAAGGCCGCGACTTGATCCGGGCGTACCAGTCCCTGGCCCCCTCAAAATCGCTCCACGGCACATCGCCGAGATAATCAATGCAGGACAGGTGGGCGGCGGCGGCAATATCGGCATAGGACAGTTCCTGGCCGCCAAGCCAGTTGCGCCGTTCCGCCAGATATTCAATATATTTCAGATGCTGTTTGATGTTGATGGCGGCGCAGCGCATGTTGCCGGCTTCGGGCACGCCAAGCTTGAGAAAGCGCTTCATGACCTTTTCGGTGACCAGCAGGGCGGTGACTTCCTCGTTGAATTTGACGTCAAACCATTCAATCAGCCGCCGGACCTCGGCCCGTTCATCCGGGGTTCTGCCGAGCAGCGGGACCTCGGGGCCGGTTTCTTCGAGATATTCGCGGATGGCGTAGGCGCCGCTTAACACGAGGCCGTTCTCCCGCACCACGACCGGCAGGCTTCCCGCCGGGTTGAGGGCCAAAAACTCACGCCGCCTGGCCCACGGCAATTCCAGGGTCAGTTCAAAATCTACATGTTTCTCCGTCATCGCGATGCGGATGGCGCGGGAGAAAGGGGAAAACCAGTAATGATATAATTTATTCATGAATCGGATTTTACAGAAAGCCGTGAACAATGTCCTAGAAAAAATTGCCGGCCAGCCCAAGTATTTCGCCTTTTTCGCCAAGGGTCATCAGGATCATTAATATAATAGTTGAATAACTGTTTAAATGTTTGTAATATAAGATATGGAGAAATTAACTGAAGATGACGCCACGGAGCTGTCGGAGATATTTCACCTGCTGGGCGACGCGAGCCGGTTGCGGATTGTGTACGCCTGCCTGGGAGAGCCGGTCAACGCCGGGGCGCTGGCGGCGGGGCTGGGCCTGAGCGCTTCGCTGGTCAGCCATCATCTGCGGTTGTTGAAGGCGGCCCGGATATTGGCCAGCGAGCGCCGCGGGCGCCAGATATTCTATTCTGCGGCGGATGATCATATTCGCGATATGGTGCGCGACATGGCGGTTCATATCAAGGAAGAACATGGCGAGGGATGAAGATGATGGAGGAAATTTATGTCCGGCTGTTGTGATTATGACGATATTGATCAGGCGGCCTTGCGGGTCCGGTCCTTTCGCCGGGCCCTGTGGCTGGTTTTGCTGATCAACGGCGTCATGTTCGTCGCCGAGTTCAGCAGCGCCTTTTTTGCCGGTTCGGTGGCGTTGCAGGCGGATGCGCTGGATTTCCTCGGTGATACGATAACCTATGGGATTACGCTGATGGCGATGGGCTATTCCTTGCGCGTCCGGGCGTCGGCCGCCCTGTTCAAGGGCCTGAGCCTGGGCGTTCTGGGGATCTGGGTCTATGGTCAGACGCTATATTATCTGCTCAAGGGGCAGGTTCCCGCCTATGAGATTATGGGGCTGATGGGCATGATCGCCTTTTCGGCCAATGTGGTCAGCGCGCTTCTGCTCTATCGCTATCGGGTCGGCGACAGCAACATGCAGTCTGTCTGGCTCTGTTCGCGCAATGACGCCATCGGCAATCTGGCGATCCTGCTGGCGGCTTCCGGGGTGTTCGCCACCGGCGCGGGCTGGCCCGACTTTATTGTGGCGACGATCATGGCCACGCTATCGGTGACGGCGAGCTACCGGATTATCCGGCTCGCCTGTCGTGAACTGACATCCGAACCCGCCGCGGAATATGGGGGGGCTTTAAAGAAAGGGAAATCCCCTGATCCGGCGCGTGATCAGGGGTTTGGCGGTTAAATAAGCGACGTATCGGCGGCTGTCGGCAGGTCTTCTTCCAGAATGGCGATATTGACGGCGTAGGACACCTCGCCTTCATCCTCATCCCGATAGACAACCCCCAGAAATTCACCGTCAAAATGCAGTTCCATGCTGCCGTCTTTCTGATTGCCGGGGTTGAGGTCAAATTTGCTCGTCTCGAATTTGTCGTTCAAATATTTGCGCAGACGCATCACTTCCGTTCTGTTCATTCCAGTTCCTCAAATAATCTTTCCAGTTTGGGTAAATAGGGCTTAAGGGTTTCCTGATCGGCTTTGTCGCTCCGGGATAAATTATCCATCATTGTCATGGTCTGGTGCAGATTGGCCAGAAGCTGTTTTTTCATTTCCGGCGACAGATATTCGTTCTTTTCAATCTCGGCCATGCTTTGGCGCATTTCCTGTTTCTGCTCCGGCGTCATTTCCTGGCTTATATTCAGCGAAATATAGGCCTTCATCACCCGGTCGCCGACATTTGCCCAATGTTCGGTGGAGGAAAAACCGGCGTCACGGATGATTGTTTTGAACTCGCCGTAAGCCTCGTGATCCTTTATCCGGGCCAGCGACCGGCTCATGGGGGAGAAATCCCGGCCGGTCATATTATTGGCGGCCCCGTCAGGGTCTTCCTCCATGTCATATTTTTTCGCCAGTTTCTGCAGCGGTTTCATGGCGTCCATAAAATGCTCAATATCAGCGCCGGTTAGCGGCGAGTTGGCGGCGAAACTATTTCCGGTGAGGGGGGTGAGCAGCAATAAAAACCCGATGCCCAGAATGATGGTTCTTGTCATGATGCGCTCCCATGCGTCAAGATTTGAAGCCGGTCTTTATATTTTTGGCAAAGACCCTTTTATTGGTTTAGTCAATAAAGGGTGTTCCGGTCAATAAAATAAGGCAAATTAATGCTCGCTCCATCCTGAATCCATCCTGGGAAAGTTTCATTTTGGGACAATTTCAAGGCGCAACTTTGTTAAAATTTTATCTTTAAGTTTCGGTTTACATTTTTCCCCTATAGTGATTCGCGAAGATAAAAAAAGGCGGCATTCAATCAGGGCTTAAGGGTTGAGTGTCGTTAAAAAAGTCAGCAGTGAACAGGTAAGGAGATTTTACGTGAATAAGGTATTGGGAAAAATTTGTTTAAGCATTTCAGCAGCCGTAGTACTTTCCCTGGTTGGGACTTTGGGCTTGTCCGCAAGCGCCAAGGCCGGGGACATTAAGGACTGGCAGGTCAAAATTGTCAAACTGGTGGCCAAGAAACAGGTCTATCCGCGGGCGGCGATGCGCAAGGAACTTGAAGGCCGGGCGAAGGTGCGGATCAATATTGACCGCGAGGGCAATATTGTAAACCATGAAATACTTTCCCCGACCGGCCTCGAGGTCTTCGATAACGAAATCCCGAAACTGATTGACCGGATCAATCCATTGCCGTCTCCTCCCGATGCCTTGTCCGATGATCAGCTTTCCTTTGTGCTGCCCTTGTCCTGGGTTATTCGCTAGGGGCGCAGGATCGCAAGGCGGAGGAGGCCGTGTTATGGGGAACCAACATCAAGACGACCCAATTTGACTGGGTCGTCTTTTTTGCTTGCCCTTTCCGTCAGAAATCAATATGACCGCTTGACGTGCATAAAGCTTTGCCAAACGAGCGAATATCTTTATATTACCCCGTAATTATCATATTGTTTCAGGGAAATGGAAAATTCCCGTAGGAGGTTAAATGACACAGCCTTTGATGCCGATGGCGACAGCCGTCTGGTTAGTTGACAACACAAGTCTTTCATTCAGGCAGATTGCCGAATTTTGTCAGTTGCATGAATTGGAAGTACAGGGGATTGCCGATGAGCAGGTGGCGCAGAATATTGTCGGACTCGACCCGATCGCCAATGGTCAACTGGCCTGGGAAGATATTGAGCGGTGTCAGAATGATGCCGCCGCCAGCCTGAAGTTGCGCAAGGATGAAATTCCGGCCAAGACCCGCTCCGGCGGCGCGCGCTATACCCCTGTTTCCAAAAGACAGGAAAAGCCGGACGCCATCGCCTGGTTGCTGAAACATCATCCGGAACTGACCAATGCGCAGATTTGCCGCCTGGTGGGCACAACGAAGCCGACAATTGTCGCCATCCGGGAACGGACCCACTGGAATATGAGCGAGATCAAGCCGGTTGATCCCGTATTGTTGGGATTGTGCAAGCAGGTGGAGCTCGATGCGGCGGTGAAAAAGGCGGCGCCGCCCGTGGAAGCGACGGAAGAAGCCGAAGCCGCGGCAGAGACCCCGGGTGACGCCAACGCAGAAGAGGCGCCTGAAGATGTGACTGAAGTTTCGGCGGAGAAAGAATAATATCTGGCCAGGCGCAGAATCAGGCGTAAGACCAAGACCGACGAGGATGTTTCAGGGGCGGGTGTGGGGATGCAAGGAAGAAAGCGGATGAGTGGCGGGCAAATAAAAAGGTCCCCGTTTGGGGACCTCTGGTTGTGATGGGAAACTGTTAACCGGTTTGTCTAAATCGTTCCATCTCATCTTTAAGCTTCAGTTTTTCCTTTTTCAGTTCGTGGAGCATGACGCTGTCTGGGGAAGGTCTGTGTTCCTCTTGGAGGATGATTTCATCGAGTTTTTGATGTTTTTCTGAGAGTGCTGCAAGATGAGCTTCTACGTGCATATTTACTTCTCCTGTTTGGAAGGATTTAGAACCTGAAGTAAACCATAAAAAACCGCTGCTGTCACGAGAATCCGTCAATTCTCGTTAAATACCGGCATTGTTTGAATGATTATTTCATTCCG
Organism: Paremcibacter sp.; assembly: GCA_048266545.1. Lineage (GTDB taxonomy): Bacteria > Pseudomonadota > Alphaproteobacteria > Sphingomonadales > Emcibacteraceae > Paremcibacter. The sequence continues at coordinate 68,325 of JBLWZH010000011.1, forward strand.
TTGTATGAAAATTTTAAGGGCCCTGTCGCATGGGTGAAAACAAGAAAAAAATCATTGTCGGCATATCCGGCGCATCGGGAATCTGTTACGGCGTCCGCTTGCTGGAGCTCCTGAAACAGGCCGATGTCGAAAGTCATCTGGTCATGTCCCGTTCCGCCAGGGTGACCCTTGGGTATGAGATGGACCTGAAGGTCGCCGACGTCGAGGCGCTGGCGGATCATATACACAAACCCGACGATATTGGCGCCGCCATCGCCAGCGGGTCGGTGAAAACCAGCGGCATGATGATTGTGCCCTGTTCGATCCGCTCCATGTCGGAAATCGCCACCGGCGTGACCTCGACCCTGCTGACCCGGGCGGCGGACGTGGTGCTCAAGGAACGGCGTAAACTGGTCCTGATGGTGCGGGAGACGCCGCTGCATACCGGCCATTTGAGAAGCATGACCCGCCTGTCCGAAATGGGGGCCATCATCGCGCCGCCGGTGCCCGCCATGTATGCGAAACCGCAAAATCTGCAAGAGATGATCGATCATACATTGGGCCGGCTGCTTGATTTGTATGATATTGATATGCCGCAAGTGCGCCGCTGGAAATCGGATCAGGGGGAAACCGGTTCAGGGGGAGAATGAAATTACCCCCTCCACGGGCAGAATTATGAGGTCAGATTCCCTGAAATATGCTATATAAAATATCCGCCAAAAGCGATGACGCCGGCCGGATGATCGAATGGATATACGACTGATATGACAATGGATGACAGTGAGATTGCCGAGAAAATTCAGGAATTGGTTGTGCAGCACCGGGATCTTGATGCGGCGATTCAGGCGCTGGTGGAAAGCGGGAAATCCGATGTGCTGCAAATTCAGCGTCTGAAGAAGCGGAAGCTGCTCCTTAAGGATAAAATCACCCAGCTGGAAAATGATCTTCTGCCCGATATTATCGCCTGATCCGGGCAGGGTTTAGTCCTGCTTTAACAGTTTTTTATGCGCATACATATTCTGGTCCGCCTTGTCCAGGGCCTGATCGGCGCTTTCCGTGCCCATCAGCGGACAAACGCCATAGGCGACATGAAGCTTGATTTCATTGCCTTCCCAGATGAGAGGGTTTTTGCCCAGGGCGTCAATCAGGGACTGGGCCTTTGCGCGCGCGTGCTTTGCCGACGCCTTGGGCAGAATGACGCCAAACTCATCGCCGCCCAGACGGCCGACAATGTCAGAATCGCGCAGATTCTGCATGATGATATTCGCCATATGGGTCAGCGCGGCGTCCCCCGCCGAATGGCCGTAGGTGTCGTTGATCATCTTGAGATCATTGAGATCGAGATAGATCAGGGAGCTGTTGATGCCATACCGCTGGGAATAGGAAATCATCCGGGTCATTTCCCGGACAAAGGCCCGGCGATTGGAAATGGCGATCAGGCCGTCGAGGTCGGCAAGCTTTTCAAGTTCGGAAATTTTGCGGTGGGCCAGTTCCAGTTCCCGGCGCATGCTGTCGACTTCCGCCATCAGGGACATGATCGCGGCCTGAACCTTGCTGGTCATCTCCTCAGGGGGAATGCCCAGAATACTTGTCGGGTCCTGAATATCGTGAATACCGCTTGCCGCCGACAAAGCGATTTTCGCTTTTTCAACCGTTTTTCGGCGTATTGGTCCCGCTCTGCTTGTTGGGCCGGTTGTCGGTACTCTCATAATGTTAAACCTGATAACCCTTTATATAGTATATAACTGGGCCATAATAACATAATTTGGTATATTTACCAGCCAGTCTTATACTCTTTCCCTGATAGATATGACAGAAGGCTTGCGCTGGCAATAGGGATCGTTATAATCCGCGACTTTCCTTGAGATGCCGATGTGGGCCCGTAGATCATCCGGGGGATGCGGAAAATTCAGGGAAAGGCGATTATCATTGACTTGCAAATGGAATTGGGGGCATGGGAATGAGAATGGGAATGGAAAAATGAGTGAGCGTAAACCCGTTGTCGGCGTCATCATGGGCAGCCAGTCGGACTGGGACACCATGAAGCATGCAACTGATATGCTGGATCAGCTTGGGGTGGCCCATGAGGCGAAAATTATATCCGCTCACCGGACGCCGGAACGGCTTGTCGATTACGCGCAATCCGCATCCGCGCGCGGCCTGAAGGTGATTATCGCCGGCGCCGGCGGGGCGGCGCATTTACCGGGCATGACGGCGTCGATGACCTGTCTCCCGGTGCTGGGCGTGCCGGTTGAAAGCAAGGCGTTAAAAGGCATGGACAGCCTGTTGTCGATCGTGCAGATGCCGGGCGGGATTCCGGTCGGAACCCTGGCGATCGGCAAGGCCGGGGCCAAAAATGCCGGCCTGATGGCGGCGTCGATCATCGCCCTTATGAACGAACAGGTGGCGGGGAAGCTTGACGCCTGGCGCCGGGCGCAGACGGAAGCGGTTGCCGCCGAACCTGTCGATTAACAATTTACGGAAAACGGATCATGCTCAAGCTCGCTCCCGGATCGGTTATAGGTATGCTCGGCGGCGGGCAGCTTGGCCGGATGCTGGCCATGGCCGCGGCCCAGCTTGGCTATCACACCCATGTTTACTGCCCGGATGACCGCAACCCGGCGGAACAGGTCACCGACCGGATCAGCCGTAAAGAATATGACGATGAAGAGGCGCTGATCGCCTTTGCCCGATCGGTCGACGTGGTGACGTATGAATTTGAGAATATTCCGGTGGCGACGGTCGAGTTGATGCGGAAATATGTGCCGGTTTTCCCCAGTGCCCGGGTGCTGCAGGTGTCTCAGGACCGGCTTTACGAGAAACAGTTCCTCAACGATATTGGTATCGGGACGGCCCCTTATGCCGGGGTTGCGACAGAATCCGAGGCGCGGGCGGTGTTGCGGGACATCGGTTATCCGGCGGTGCTGAAAACCCGGCGTTTCGGTTATGACGGCAAGGGTCAGGCCATGGTGCGGCGCGCGGAGGACTTGGCGGAAGCCTGGGCCAGTCTGAAATCAGACGCGGTGATTGTCGAGGGCTTTATTTCCTTTGATATGGAGATTTCGGTTCTCGCCGCGCGGGGTCAGGACGGCGAGATCAAATGCTTTGATCCGGCGGAAAATATCCATAAAAATCATGTTCTTGACCTGTCAATCGCACCGGCCCGCATTGAGCCGGAATTGCGGCAGCAGGCGGTGGGGATCGCCAGTCAGATTGTGGCGGAGCTCAATTATGTCGGCGTGCTGGCGGTGGAATTTTTTGTCTCCGCCACCGATCCGCTTTTCCGGGTCAATGAGATTGCGCCACGGGTCCACAACAGCGGCCACTGGTCGATCGAAGCCTGTCCGACCAGCCAGTTCGAGCAGCATATCCGGGCCGTTTGCGGCCTGCCTCTGGGCGATACCACCCTCTACGCGCGGGCGGAGATGAAAAATTTGATTGGCGATGAAATTCGCGATATGGAGCTTTATCTGAAAGATCCGGACGCCAATGTTCATCATTATGGCAAGATGCAGGTGCGCCCCGGCCGTAAAATGGGCCATGTCACCCGCCTTTTCCCCCACAGCAGGTAATTTCGTTTCTGCGTATTTGAAAAAAAAACCTGACGTCAGTCAGAATCCGTTAGGATATTCAGGGCCGGGGGAAGCGCCCTGATATGCATGGGTTTCGTCAGGCTGAAAAGCGGCGGCGCCACAACAGGACGCCAAAGGTGAAGGCGAGTAATCCGGCCATTTCCGGCTCGGGGACCGTTGTCGTGCAGCAGCTGAGCTTGGAGGAGCCTTCCCGGTTGTTGCCATCCCAGACGCTGGTCAGGCGGGCGGTCATGAAATCCGGCATATTGATCGGCATGAAGGTCATCTGATCGAGGCCGCCGACTTTGGTGATGTCAAAGACGACGCTTCGGACATCAAATTTATTGTTGCCAATCCCCTGAGCGCCAAATTCAAAACCGACATCGAAATGGTCTATGGGCGTGGTTTTATTGTCTCCGCCTCCGACGCTGACAACATTATTGAAGTCTACTTCGCTGGTAAAGGTCGGCGTAATGGCGTTGCCGGTGATATTTTCAACCGCGGAAACAAATGAAAAGCTCAGGTCAGTGGGGCCAATGATTGATTCATTGACATGAAAGAACAGGCCCCGCAGATCGCCGAATTTGGTCAAATCCGGTTGATCAACCGTAAACCGCAATGTGTCAAGGCTTTGCTGATGAACCGTGACCTGGACAGCGGCGGGATCGCCGGTAAAAGGCGTCAGATCGAAAACAAAATCGGCGGCAGTCGCGCCGAGGCTCCCCGCGGCCCAGAGACAGACGCCCAGGCAGGCGGAAACGGGTTTTGATGCCTTCGCATATGAAAAAATACGCTTCATATTTATCCTCTCTTGCCCTCTTCACTCGGGATTATTTGTTTCACGGCGGTCACCAGCTGTTCCGGGTATTTTACAAAAAACACCTTAAATGATTATAGTTTAGATAGTAAGCAAAAATCATGCCTGAATTGAAAAATTCTTAATTTGTAAAGCATTAGCGAAAAAGGCGAAAAAAGGATATTAAGATTCTGTAAAGAAAACCGACTCTTTTTGTAATTTATGTAAGCTGACTGTCCCATTCTGGGGCGGCGGGAAAGATGGGGCCAGCGAAGGAGCATGATGGTTGAGGCCGGCGGGAATTTTTGCTCACTCCCGGGGATACCTCAGATGGCTGAGGCCCTTCCAGAAATCCGGCAGGTTGCGTTTCAGTTTCTCGATCTGGTCGTTGACCTGGGCCTTGGTTTTTTCAAACGTCATAACATCGCTGATTCGGCGGTCGAGGAACGCCCAGGTCGCGGCATGGTCTTCCGTTTCGTCATTGAGCCAGTAGAGCAGGGTCGAGCTATAGACGGCGGACAGGGTCAGGCGTTTGGTGTAATAATTGAAATCCGTTGACGGGTCGCGGGCGCATTTCCACATCAGATCGACCGTCCGGCAGAGTATCTTCAGTCCCAGGGCGCTGTTGAGCGGCAGGGCGAGATAGGTGACCGCACTGCGGGCGACTTCGCGGATCTCCTGTTCGGCTTCGATGCGGGCGCGGACCAGTTCGGTTATTTTGTCCCTGATTTTCATATCCCGCAACCGCTCATCCGGGCAGGCGGCGACCATTTTTTGGTCATGAAGCTGCGCCAGCAGGTCAATCATGTCCTGGGCGCCGCCGGGAAAGGCCAGCCGCGCCAGCGCCGGGTCAAGGCCGAGATCCCGCGCCGCAAGGGTCAATATGCGGTCGGTCCAGCCGTCAAAAGGAACATGGTCGAGGGCCGCTTCCAGCAGCGGCTCGCGCAGGTCGTCGGGAATATCCGTTGCCTTTTGCCGGGTTGTTTTTTGCTTTTTCGTCGTCATTATATTATTATGCCAGTGAGCCCCCACGGGGTAAAGCGCTTTCCGCCGGAAGCATAAATTTACCGATTATCAGGATTTTTTTGATAAAAGACTTCACAAGCGGGAAGGCTTTTGCTAGAAGTCACTGCCCTGCCGAGTCTTTTGCTCTTTGGGGTTGTTTTTAACATTTTGACCATAGAAAGGAGTGTGACAGACCAATGCAGGTTTCTGTCCGCGACAATAACGTAGACCAGGCTCTTCGCGCGCTGAAGAAAAAATTGCAGCGTGAAGGCGTCTATCGCGAGATGAAGATGCGTCGTTTCTTTGAAAAGCCTTCTGAAAAGAAAGCCCGTGAAACAGCCGCAGCCGTCAGACGTGCGCGCAAGCTTGATCGTAAACGTATGGAACGCGACGGTATCGTTTAAGACGTTTCGTTTGTTTTCCCAAAAGGCCGTCCTCATAATTTTGAGGTGCGGCTTTTTTAATATATAGTAATCAAAAGAGCATAAAATATAGGGACAAGATGATTGAAATTGTGGAGATCCGGCAGATCACATTCGCGCAATGGGTCGGGTTATTCAAGCGCTATGCGGAATTTTATCAGGTGTCGTTAACGGAGCGGCAGCTGCAAACCGTCTGGCAATGGCTCAACGGCCATGACACCGAGCTTCGGGGGCTTGCCGCCCTTGTCGATGGCGAGCCCAGGGGAATAGTCCATTATCGCAGTTTCCTGCGCACGCTGGACGGCGAAGTGGGGATTTTCCTTGATGATATTTTTGTCTGCCCTTCCGTGCGCCGGATGGGCGTCGGCAAGGCGCTGCTGCAAAAGCTGGAAAATATCGCCATGGCGCAGAATTGCACCGTGATACGCTGGATCACGGCCGCGGATAACCGGGGGGCGCAAACCTTTTATGATCAATTCGGCAAGAAAACCGGCTGGATAACCTATGACCATAAAATGAGCGGTGAAGATGGTCACGAAAGAAAATAACACGGGATTCGAACAGCTTGGCAGGCTTGTCGCGGGGATCGAGATTCCACCGTTTGTCGCGGGCCTGAAGTGGCGCGGCGGCGACCTGCAGACCATGCGCAATACGGTGCTGGGGCCGGCCCTGCCGCTTTTCTCAAGCGATTGCCGGCGGGTTTCTTTCGATCTGGGCGAGGGGCGAGGCCTGAGCGCCGCTTTGCATGCCTCTTCACAGGCGAATTCCCTGCCCCTGATGGTGATCATCCATGGGCTGACCGGCAGTGAGGAATCGCCGAATGTGGTTTCCGCCACGGCTTATTTCACAACCCTGGGCTATCCGGTGTTGCGGCTTAATCTGCGCGGCGCCGGACCTTCTGCGGCGACCAGTTATGGACCCTATCATGGCGGCCTGACCGAGGATCTGGAAAAAGTCATTGAGCAGCTTCTGCCGCGGCGCTATGGCCTGGGTATTGTGCTTTATGGTATCTCTCTGGGAGGGAACATGATGTTGAAATATCTGGGCGAGAAGGGCGGCGCGGCGAAAATCAGGGCGGCGATCGGCGTCAGCGCCCCGCTAAGCCTCAAAGCGGTCCAGGCGCGTCTGAGGGAGAGGCGCAACCGCATGTATCATAATTATCTGCTGCTGGGTCTGAAAAAAGCGGCGCGCAATGTGGCGGAATATTATGAAAAGGAACTGATCGACAGGGCCCAGGCCGCCCGATCAATCTATGAATATGATGACGGTTTTGTCGCGCCGGCCCACGGTATGTCCGGGGCGGAGGAATATTACGCCCGCCATTCGGCGGGTAAATTTCTGTCCGGAATCCGGGCGCCGACTCTGCTGATCCATGCCCGCAATGACCCGTGGATTCCTGTTGACGGCTATACTCAGCAGTCCTGGCCTGATCAGGGGGCGATCAGCCTGCTGGTCGCCGAGGACGGCGGTCATGCGGGCTTTCATGGCGCCGATCATAATATCCCCTGGCATGACCGGGTGGCGGCGCTCTATCTGAAGACGGTCCTGACAGAGGACGGGGAGGCGTAACCCATGGCGACTTGTCGAATAGCCCTGGTCGGGGCGCTGATTTTCCTGCTGGCGGCCTGCGGCGGCAGCCCGGCGATGCAGTTGTTGAAGAAAAATCATAACGAGCTGATTATTCCGGCGGATTTCGGCGTCTGCAAGGGCTATGGCTGCCGTTATTATCTGAAGACCGGCCTGACGCCGGCGGAATGGGAACGAATCGAGGCCCTGTTCGGCGCCGGTGTGGAAACGCCGGCGGCGGAACGGGACGTGATCAAACGAGCAATCGCGCTGTTCGAGCGATTTGTCGGGCCGAAAACCGGCACCGATTCGGATGACGCCGGGGCGCAGATCATCAATTTCTCAACCCGGGATCAGATGGATTGCATCGACGAGGCTTTCAACAGCTCGACCTATCTATACCTGCTGCGCAAGGCGCGGCTGATCCGCCATCACACCCTGGGCAAACCCCTGCGCCGGGGCAATTATTTTGACCGCTGGCCCCACAACACGGCGACCATTCATGAAATCGGCCGGCCGCCGGTCATCAACGGCGAAGGCCATTATGTGGTCGATTCATGGTTTCACGTCAACGGGGCGGAGCCGGAAATTGTCCCGGCGCGGCAATGGTCCAAGGGCTGGTCGCCGGACAAGAAATAATCCGCGGCTTGGCGGCCAAATATGGTTAACGAAACACTTGTTCAGCGGGGAATGTCGTCCGGCTATGGTGTTCACAAGAAGTTGAATGGGCGATAACGGCTTCTAACGACTTGATATTTACAATATTGTCCTATAATCTGGCGCCCGCGCAATGCTGATGTGGATTTAGTCAAAAGGTGGGGGCCATGTTTCATCCGAAAGAAAAAATACTTTATTCGTCATGCGGTCGGGGATTCGCCGCATCCCATATCTGTACTGATGCGATAAAATACAGCTATTCCTACTGGAATGGCGCCGCCGTGCAGGGCGCGATGCCGAAAATGTCCCGTTTCGATCCGGTTCAGATGTCATTTCTATTGAAAAATATTATGATGATTGGCGTTGAACACAGCCCTCCCGCAGTGCGATTTAAAATCAGGGTCATGGGAACCTCCCTTGTGGAATGTTATGGGTTTGAGGGAACCAACCGTTATGTGGAAGACTGCCTGGATCCGAAAACCTGCACCCTTTTCAAGAAAGGCCTGCTCCATGTTGTCGAAAGTTCTGAACCGCTTCTGGTTCGTAAGACGTTGCCTGAGAATGAAAGAGGGTATAAAAGTTGTGAAAGCATTTATTTGCCCTATGGCTGTGATCAGGGCAAGGTGGGTAAGGTGCTGGTGGTCAAGGAATTCCTGCCGGGTCAGATTTATTAACCGACGCTGCCGGTAAAAACGCCCCGGTAAAAAGGGACGATCAACAATGGTGTTTTGGCTTTTTTTGGAGGGGGGCCGAGTGGATCTCTCCCCCTGGCGCCGGACCGCTTCTTGACAACAGTGATTCGGCGGAACCGGTTTGCGGCAAAGATGATTATTCGGCTTCGACGTTGCTGTCGGAAAAACTCCAGTCCTCGGCGTTTTCCATTTCGGCCATGAACAGATGTTCGGCGGCGATGACGGCTTCCTCTTCGCTCGTGGCATTGACCGATGAAACCCAGTAAAAAGACCCGCGCTTCAGGTCGCTCTTCAGGGTGACTTTATAGGCTGGCATGTCTTGTCCTTTATGTTGCAGTTTCTTTTCCCTAACCCTAGCGGAACCATCTTGCAAGCGCAAAATGAAAGCCGGTGGCGGATTAAAAAAATGGCGCTCTCCCCAAAAAAAGGAGAGGCGCCAAGTCGCAAGGAGGGTTTCGATCAAAGGTCGCCTAAAAATCGCATAAATAGGCAACCCTGCATATCCTGTCATAAATATGCAGATCGCGGACGAAGAGGGCTTAAATCTTCATCCGCTCTGATCATACTACTATAGTGATAAATAGGCAAATAGTATTTATTTAGGTTGATTTTATTCAAATTTAAGTCAAATTATTTCCTATTTATAGGATTAAATAGGATTTTTGGCTTGACAAAGCGGGGGCGACAGGCTATGCTCTATTACATGATCCGGAAAAGGCCCTTGGGACGGCCGACGGAACGGAAGAGAGCGGGGAGCGACTGAAAGGGGAGAAGCACGGCGGGAAAAAGGAACTTGATCCTCGTTTCGGAGTGCCCCCGTTATTGAACCGTCTTCGGAGGAAGGCGGTTTTTTTATGGGTGGATTCGCGATGGGTGAACGGGGCGTCGCCAAAAGATGGAGCCGGAAAAAGGAACTGATTTTCCTCAGGGTTCTGCAACGGACCGGCAATGTAACGGCCGCCACGCAACAGGCGGAGCTCGACCGTTCACAGGTTTACCGCCGGCGCAATATGGATGCGGATTTTCGCGACAAATGGCGGGACGCCATGGCGCAGGCCCTGGATTATCTGGAAGCATATTTATGGGAAAAAGCCATGGGAAATGACCCCGCCGCCGCCGAAGGCGGCCGGCCGATTGATGACAAGATCGCCATTTTCCTGCTCAAGGCCCACCGGCCGGAAATATTCGGCGACGGCCGGAAGCGTCAAAAGGACAGCGGCGAGGTGAAGCAGCCTTCGCCCCGGGCCTCTCTGATGCGCAAACTTGACCGGATGGCGCAAAATTCCACAGATGAGGACTGAGGCGGACGGGGCCGGATCCCTGGCCGAGGAGATCGCCGGCCTGCCCGCGGCCCGGCGCAGTGAACTGCTGCAGGGTCTGAGCGAGGCGGAATGCAACGCCCTGATTCATGACTGGCGGTTCTGGGCCCGGCCGGGCCAGTTGCCGCCGGAAGGCGACTGGTTCTGCTGGCTGGTGCTGGCGGGCCGGGGCTTCGGCAAGACCCGGATGGCCGTTGAATGGCTGCGCAGCCTGACCGAAGGACAGAGCCCCTGCCGGGCGCCGAAGGGGGCGCCGGAGCGGATCGCCCTGGTGGCCGATACCTTTCTTGACGGGCGGCAGACGATGATCGAAGGCGAAAGCGGTCTTTTGGCGATGACGCCCGATGATTTCCGGCCGGTCTTTGAAAGCACGACCAAGCGCCTGATCTGGCCGTCGGGCATTCAGGCCTTTCTCTATTCGGCGGAAGCGCCGGACCAGTTGCGCGGACCGCAGCATCATGTGGCCTGGGCGGACGAACTGGCGAAATGGCGCTATGTGGAGGAAAGCTGGTCCAATCTTCTGCTTGGCCTGCGGCTCGGGGCGCGGCCCCGGGTGGCGGCGACGACGACGCCGCGCAATATTCCGCTGCTGACCAAACTGATCGAAGACCGGTCAACGGCGGTGGTCCGCGGCTCGACCTATGATAACCGGTCGAACCTGCCGGCAAGTTTCCTCAAGCAGGTGGCGGGGCGTTATGAAGGCACCCGCCTCGGCCGACAGGAAATTTACGGCGAAATCCTCAGCGACGTGCCGGGCGCGTTGTGGACCCGGGCCATGCTGGAGGGACTGCGCATTCGGGCGGTTGAGGATTTTGAACAGGTCATTGTCGCCGTCGATCCGCCGGTGACGACGGGCGAGAAGGCCGATACCTGCGGCATCATTGTGGCGGCGCGGGACCGGCAAAATAACGCGATCATTCTGGAGGATTGCTCGGTTCAGGGCCTGAGCCCGCACGGCTGGGCCAAGGCGGCGCTGGCGGCCTATCATGATTTTCAGGCCGACCGGCTGGTGGCGGAGGTCAATAATGGCGGCGAGCTGGTGGAAAGCCTGCTGCGGCAGATTGACGCCGACGTCAGTTACCGGGCGGTGCGCGCCAGCCGCGGCAAGGTCCGGCGCGCCGAGCCGGTGGCGGCGCTTTATGAACAGGGCCGGGTGCGGCATCGGGGACTTTTCCCGGAACTGGAAGACCAGATGTGCTGCCTGACCAGCGCCGGCCTGAGCGACGGCAAAAGCCCGGACAGGGTTGACGCCCTGGTCTGGGCGGTGACGGAACTGCTGCTGCGGAAAAAGAACCATCCGCAAATAAGACGATTTTAAATTTTTTAAATTTTGCCCGGCTGTCCCAAGCGGCGGGGTGAATTCCGGACGGCGGCCAGGGCGCCGCGCTTGCAAATTTCAGGAAAGCTGTTGAGCAAGAGTGCAGGGCCCGCGGCCCGCTCTGCCGTTCGTCCGGCCTTCAATGGGTTGATATTGAATATTATGTTGAAAATTGACACGATATTAATATCATTGCATATTACTAAGGCGATCAAAGTCATTAACTTGATCTTAATGGTGCGGTTACACAATTGACAAAATTATTGTTGATTACTATATCAGCATATGGAGAAAGATATGACCCGAAAAATTAATGATACTTCACATAACCTCAAAATAGGTTCAAAAAACGCCCTGATCGGCGGTATATTTGCGGGTCTGACAGCGCCAAGTATTTTTTTTACACCTCCCGTTTATGGTAGCCATATTCATCAAAATGGCCTGAACACAGATTTCAGAAATGTGGGTATATATATGCGTTCTGCACTTGGAAAATACCGGCTGGGGGTAAGAAATGAAAAAGTCAAAAAAACATAAACCTCTAAAAACAGATGGCAAACAACGCCAGGAAATGGTCGGTCAAATATTAGAGGCGGATGAGGAAAATACACCTGAGTTAAGAACAAAATTAAAAGGTTATGACAAATCAGAGCTCATTGAAATTGCTATGTCAGTGCGGGAAACTGTATATCATTCTGGCCCTCTTCCGCCGGCTTCTGAACTCGAAGAGTATGAGCGTATTTGTCCGGGGGCATCAGAACGCATTATAAGAATGGCGGAAGCTGAGCAGGAATTTAGACATACTGAAATTTCAAAAAGTGAAGCCCGGACCTTTGCAGATAGAAAAAGCGGCTATTTTCTGGGCGCCGTATTGCTGGCGCTTCTGATTGGTGGCGCGATTACTTGTTTGTATATTGATAAAGAGCAGTATGCGGCCTTGTTTCTGGGTACGGCTGTGTTGTCGGTCATCGGTAAATTCATCCCTGGTGCGATAAGAATTATTAAAGGTAGAAGTGAAAGTGATTAGATTTAGATTCTATCAGGACCGTAATAGAACGACGTAAATTGAAAGTAATTCGGTTATAAGAAATACAAGCAAGCCTCCATTTGGAGGCTTTTTTTTTGGGAAAATAAAATGGAAATTTTAGACCGCATATTCGGCCGCAAAAATGATCCGGCGGGAACAGAGCGGAAAGAAAGCGCTGTCGCCCATTTTCTCGACGGGGCGGAAACCCTGTGGCTCGGTCTGACGGCGCCGCGCTGGTCCGGGCGCAATTACCAAAGCCTGGTCGATGAGGGCTATCGCAAGAATGTCATCACCCACCGGTCGGTGCGGATTTTATCGGAAAGCGCCGCATCGGTGCCGATACAATTGTTCCGCGGCGACCGGAAGCTGGATCATCATCCGCTGCTCGACCTGCTGGCGCGGCCCAATCCGGCCCAGGGGCGGACGGTGTTTTTCGAGACGGCCTACGCCTATCTCAATATCGCCGGCAACAGTTATCTGGAAATGACCCTGGGCGGCGATGGCAGACCGGCGGAGCTTTATGTTCTGCGGCCGGACCGGATAAAGATTGTCCCGGGGGGCAACGGCTGGCCGAAAGCCTATCATTACGGCGTCGCCGGCCGCGAACATCAGTTTCCGGTCGATCAGCTCACCGGGCAAAGCGCGGTGCTGCATCTGAAGGCCTTTCATCCGGCGGATGATCATTACGGCATGTCGCCGCTGGAGGCGGCGGCCTTCAGCATTGATGTCCATAATGCGGCGTCCGGCTGGAACAAGGCGCTGCTCGACAATTCGGCCCGGCCGTCCGGGGCGCTGGTTTTCGAGCCGAAGGAAGGCAACGGCGTCCTGAGCCGGGAACAGTTCGACCGGCTGAAACAGGAAATGGAGGAGAATTTTCAGGGTCCGCGCAACGCCCGGCGGCCCTTGCTGCTGGAAGGCGGCCTCAAATGGCAGCAGATGGCCTTCTCGCCGGCGGATATGGATTTCATCAACGCCAAGCATGTTTCGGCCCGGGAAATCGCCCTCGCCTTCGGCGTGCCGCCGATGATGCTGAGCATTCCGGGCGACAACACCTACAGCAATTATCAGGAAGCCCATCGGGCGCTGTGGCGGCTTACCCTGCTGCCGATGATGGCCAAGATGATGTCGGCGCTCAACAACTGGCTGACGCCCCGCTTCGGCGATGACCTCCGGCTGGAATATGACCTGGACGGCATCGGCGCCCTGAGCCAGGACCGGCAGGCCCTGTGGCAGCGGGTAGGCCAAGCCGATTTTCTGACCGTCAATGAAAAACGGGCCGCCGTCGGCCTCGGGGCGATTACCGGCGGCGACAGCATATCCCGCGGGGGATGAGTTCCATGAGGATCGGTTCCGGATTATTTCAGGCGGCCCGGGATGCGGAGCGCCAGGGCGTGTCCACCGAGACGATCTATCAACTGGTCGAACAGGCCTCGGAGGAGGGCGCGGCGCGGGCGCTGGCGCAACTCGGCCTGCAGGACGCCGACGCCGGATCGGATATATCCGAACTGCGCGCCTTGCTCGACAGTTGGCGCGACACCAAAAGAACCGCGCGCCAGGCGGTGATCCGCTGGCTGATGCGCATGTGTCTGTCGGCGCTCATTCTGGGCTTGGCGGTAAAATTCAAGCTGATTCAGCTTGGCCAACTTTTTGGACAGTGAATGACCTTACAGACAAGTGAACCAGAGATGGCGCCTGCCGCCAACGACAGGATCGGCCGTTTCGAGGGCTACGCCAGTGTCTTCAACACGGTGGACCGGGGCAATGATCTGATCCTGCCGGGCGCTTTCCGCCGTTCGTTATCGGACCGGGGCGTCGGCGGGGTCAAACTGCTGTGGCAGCATGACCCGAAGGAGCCGGTCGGCGTCCTCGATGATATTTTCGAGGATCATCGGGGGCTTTTTATCCGCGGCCGGCTGATCCTTGACGTGGCCCGGGCGCGGGAAGCCTACCGCCTGCTGAGCGCCGGGGCGCTGGATGGCCTGTCGATCGGTTTTCACACCCTGCAGTCCGATCAGGGGACGGATGGTGTGCGGACCCTGGGCGAGGTGGATCTTTGGGAGGTTTCGCTGGTGACCTTTCCCATGAATGAACAGGCGCGGATTCTGTCCTTCAAGACAGACGGGCGCCCGGAGAATTTCACCGCGGTGGACGAGACCGCGCTTGTTGCCGGTCTTCGGCATTTAACCGGGCTTATGGCGCCGCCGGATCAGGTGACGCGATAGGCCATTCATCCGCCCTCACGCCGCGACGCACGGGGCGAAATCTCATTGTAAAAGGACATCATATGACTTTGGAAACCAAGGAAGCGCTGGAGAATCTGACGCGCTCTTTTGAAAGCTTCAAGACCGTCAACGATCAACGGCTGGCGGAAATTGAACAGCGGGGGCAGGCGGACGGCCTGACCGAGGAAAAGCTCGACCGGCTCAATCAGGAAATGGACCGCCTGCAGGCGGTGGCCAATGGCCTGCAGACGGCGGCCCAGCGGCCGGTCCTGTCGGCGAAAGCGGATCAGGACACGGCCCGGCTGGAGCGGAAAAAGCGGTTTTTTGACGGCTTTATCCGCAAGGGGCAGGAACAGCATCTGGCGGACAATCTGGACCAGAAGGCGCTGAGCACGACGGTCGGCGCCGAGGGCGGATTCGCCGTGCCGCTGGAGCTCGACCAGTTGATCGAGAAACGGCTGCGCAGCCTGTCGCCGGTCCGGGCCGAGGCCAATGTCATCGCCATCGGCAGCTCGAAATATAAAAAACTGGTCAATGTGGGCGGCATCACCTCCGGCTGGATTTCGGAAACCGGAGCGCGGGTCGAGACGGATACGCCGAACCTGCAGGAGATCGAGCCGCCGCTGGGCGAGATTTACGCCAATCCGGCGGCGACCCAGACCATGCTCGATGACGCCAGTTTCGATGTGGAGCGATGGCTGTCCGAGGAACTGGCCGAGGAATTCTCGGTCCAGGAGAATGACGCCTTTGTCAATGGCTCCGGCGTCAACAAGCCGAAAGGCTTCCTGCAATATGTCACCAGCAGCGCCGACGACGCCACCCGCATCTTCGGCCAAATACAGGCGCTGAAAACCGGGGTCGCCGGCGACTGGGCGGCGGCGGACCCGGCGGATATTCTGGTCGATATGATTCACGCCATGAAGTCGGGCTATCGTTCCGGGGCGAAATTCTACATGAATACCGGCCTGCTGGCGGAAATCCGCAAATTCAAGGATGTCGACGGCAACTATCTCTGGCGGCCGGGTCTGGAAAGCGGCGCGCCGGCGACCCTGCTGGGCTATCCGGTGGTCGAGGTCGCGGAAATGCCGGCCAAGGCGGCGTCCTCCCTGTCGGTCTGCTTCGCCAATATGAAGCGGGCCTACAGCATCACCGACCGCATGGGCGCCCGGATCCTGCGCGATCCCTATTCCAACAAGCCTTACGTTCATTTCTACACCACGAAACGGGTTGGCGGCGCCGTGACCAACGATCAGGCGATCAAGCTGCTGCAGTTCGCGCTGTAGACCGCACCCGTTGGAATAACAGGATTCCTCCTGCAAACTGAAGGGATTTTGCTCCCGGGGCGGCGTCTTGGCGTCGCCCTTGTTTTTTCACGCTTATCCAGGTCAGGATCAAGATGGCTTTTCCGGACGGCTGGGGCCGTAAATGCAAGATCACCATTCCGGCGGCGAAAATTGCCGGCAGCAATGTCAATTTTCCGTTGCTGCTGACCGGCGCCAACCTGCCGGCCGAGATGCTGGACGGCGGGGCGAACAGCGCGCTCAATGGTGGCGGCGACATTCGCTTTTCCGAAGACGTCGCCGGTCTCAGCCCGTTGGCGGCGGAGGTTGTGACCCTGGTCACCGGCGCGCTGCCAACGGTGGAAATCTGGGTCAAATTGCCGACCCTGAATACTGGCGCGGCGAAAGATATTTACGTCTGGTACAACAAGGCCGGCGAGACGCAGCCGCTTGTCACCGACCCCTTGGGCCGCAACGCGGTGTGGGCGGCGGAAAAGCTTGTTTGCCACATGGAATCAACCAGTCCGGTTGACAGTTCGGGCAACGCGGTCTTGACTGCCAATGGCCTGACGGCCGCTTCGGGACCATATGGGAGGGCGCTTGATTTCAACGGCGTGTCCTCTGATATTGACTGTGGCGCGGCTCTCCTGCCGGCGGGTGACTTTACGGCCACGGCCCTCATAAAGCCGGACTCGACGAGCGGCTTTAATGGACTTATCGGCAACTGGTCATCGGCGGACAAGGCCACCGGATACATGGGGATCGTTTCCGGCAAGGCCGCCATTAATGACTATGGCGCAAACAGCGGCACTTCAAGCGGCGTCGCGACCCTTTCGACTGGCGTCTGGTACAGAATAACCGCAGTGCGCTCGGGTGCGGATTGGCGCATTTATATCAACGGCGCGCTGGATGCGGAGTTTCTCGGCCTGAATTTATCCGCGCCCAGCGTATCATATAACACCTGGATCGGGGCGTTAACCGCCGGCACGCAATATTTTTATGATGGCCTGATCGCCGATATAAGACTGTCGGATGTCGCCAATAGCGCCGACCGCGAATTGACCGAATATACCAACCAGTCGGACCCGGCGACATTCGCGACGGCCGGGACGCCGGAAGCGGCGGGGGGCGCGGCGCTCGTTATTCAGGCGGGGGCGCAGGGGTTAACCTCGGTTAATGTAAGTCTGGCGCAGTTTCAGGATTTGGTGATTTCCGGCGCCGGACAGGGCCATGCCGTCGACAGCCCGGCGCTGCTCCATCTGCAGGATCTGGTTATCGCCAATGCCGCCTGCGGCCTCGGCAGTGGCAATGTGACGATCTACGAGCCGTCGCCTTATTCACCGGCGGCGCGCCGAACAGAGAGCCCGGCCCGGGCGGCGCGAACCATTTCCCCTAACTCTACGCGAACAATAAGGATTTGACCATGGGCAAAAAAGTGCATGACAGCGTTCTCGACGGGGCGCTGAATGAAATCAGGAACAAATGCAATCTGATGACGGTCTGCGCCGGCGAGCCGCTTGATTTCGCCGCCGCCAATGTGGGCGGCGGGGCCTCTCTGGCGGATGGGGCGAAGGGGCCGACCGATTTCACCCTCGCCAACGGCGATGTCAGCGGACGCAAGGTCGCGGTCGGCGCCAAGGCGGGGGTGACGGTGGATAACAGCGGCGCGGCCGATCATGTGGCGCTGCTGGATACGGCGGCGGGCAATCTGCTTTATGTGACCACCTGCACGGCGCCGGGTCTGACTGCGGGCAGCACGCTGACCTTCGGCGCCTGGGATATTGAAATTGCCGATCCGGCATAGGGAGGCGGCGCCATGACCGAACAATTTGTCAAAGATCCGGCGGCCGTCATCGACTATGTCATTGACTGGTCGGCGAGCTATCTGGAGAGCGGCGAGCAGATCACTGCCAGCAGCTGGTTCATCCTGCCCCAGGGCGAGGTCAACGATCTTGCGATCGATTATATTCCGCCACCGGCCGCCGGACTGGTCAGCGTTTTTGTCGCCAAGGGCGTCGCCGGCAGAATATACCGCCTGACCAACCGGATCACCACCGATCAGGGCCGCACCGATGAGCGAAGCCTGACCCTCAGGATTGAAGAACAATGACCTTACAGCCTATCTCAGCCGCAACCTGTCCGCCGGTTTCCCTGTCGGAGGCGCGGGATTTCCTGAAAATCTCCCACACGGAGGAGGACGCCCTGCTCGCCGCCTATCTCAGGGCGGCGGCGGACGCCTGCGAAGTCTTCACCGGCCGCAAACTGATCAGCCAGCAATGGCGGCTGACCCTGAATGACTGGGACGGGGCGCGGCTTCCGCTGCGTCTGTCGCCGGTGATCAGCGTCGATCAGGTCGAGGTCTGGACCGACAGCCAGTATGTCGCCCTGGCGGCGGATCGCTATCTGCTCGACCGGGCCTCCTATCAGGCGTTCCTGATTCCGGCTCCGGGGCAGGTCTGGCCGGCGCCGACCCGGGATGTTGACGGCGTGCGGATCACCCTCACCGCCGGGTTTGGCGCCGGGCCGAATGACGTGCCCCATGATATTCGCCTCGGCCTTCTGCACTGGGTCGCCGCCGCCTATGATGACGACGCATCCGGGTCCGGGCCGCTGCTCTATCTGGCGGAAAGGTTCTGGCGGCCTTACCGGCGGGTGGCGCTCTGATGACCCGGACGCTGCATGAAAGGATCACCTGCCGCAGGCTCGCGCCGGTCCCGGGGCCGGCCGGGGAATATCAGGAAAGCTGGGCGGAGATCGCCACCGTCTGGGCCGCGGTGAGGAGCCGACCCGCCGCCCAGGTCACCCGGGCGCGGCAAAGCCATATCCTGCGGTCTTACCGGGTGCGGCTGCGCCATCAGGACGCGCTGCTGGCGACCCGCAATGTCCTGTGGCGCGGGCGGGCCTATCGGGTCGTCGGCCTGCAGAATCCCGACAGCCGCAACCGGCTGCTGGAATTTGATATGGTCGAGGATTATCCCTGATGACGTCGCCGGAAACAAACGTGAGAATGGAGCGCTACGAGCGGGAACTGGAGCGGATGACGCGGGCGCTCGCCCAGCAGATCGCCGACGGCGCCCGGCGGCGGGTTTACCGCAACCTGAAAAGCCCGAAGGCGCGCAGCCCGCTGGCGGACTCGATCCGGGTCACGGCCGATCCCGCCGGCGGCTGGCGGGTTGTGACCGATAAATATTACGCCCGCTTTGTCGAATTCGGCACCCGCTATCAACCGGCCCGCCCCTTCCTGACCCCGGCGGCCGAGGAAGTGAAGGTAAATTTTTCCCTGGAGGATCTCTGACATGACCTATCTTGCGGACCAAAGTCTGTGGCAGGCCATCCATGACCGGCTTGCCGGCGACGGGGCCCTGATGGCGGAAATATCCGGCATTTTTGATTTGGCGCCCGAAGGCCGGGATCTGCCCTATATCACCATCGGCGAAGGCAGCCTGCGCGACTGGTCGGCCAAGGATTTCAGCGGACAGGAGCATCTTCTGGACATTCATATCTGGTCCGGGCGCTCGGGCGGCCGTCAGATGCGGTCGCTGGCCGATCAGGTGGCGGGCCTGCTGAGCGGGCAACCGCTGATCCTGACCGGGCATCAGCTCGTCGGCCTCGACTTTGTTTTCTTCGAGAATTTCTTCGACGGCGACGGCCAGGCGCGGCACGGCGTGCTGCGTTTCCGGGCCCGCACCATCCGGACCCCGTAACCACAAAATAATTCAGTTAGACACCCCAGACAAAGGAGAACAGACAGATGGCGGCAGAAAAGGGCCGGGCCTTTTTATTGAAAATCGGCGACGGCGGCAATCCGGAAACATTCGACGTGGTCGGCGGCATGCGCTCGACGTCGCTCCGGATCAACAATGAAACGGTTGACGTGACCAGCAAGACGTCGGGCGGCTGGCGGGAGATCCTCTCCGGCGCCGGCATCCGCCATGTCTCGCTCAGCGGCGGCGGCATCTTCACAGATTCCGCCAGCGAGGCGGCGCTGCAGGGCCGGGCGCTCGCCGGCAGCGTCGACAATTATGAAGTGGTCTTTGAAAGCGGGGCGAAATTTTCCGGCGGCTTCCAGGTCACCTCGCTCGAATATGCCGGCGATTACAACGGCGAGCGGACCTATAATATCGCCCTGGGAAGCTCCGGCGTCGTGAGTTTCGCCAATGTCTGAGCCGCGCCCCTTCAGAAACGGCCTGCTGATCACCCTCGGCGGGGAACAGTATCGGCTGAAACCGACCTTTCAGGCGATCATGGATATTGAAGAGCGCCTCGGCGGCGTCATCGGCCTCGCGGTGCGGGCGGCGGACGGCGACTTCGGCCTCAAGGAAATGACGGTGATCATCTGGGCCTGCATGGAGGAAGGGCCCGGATTTGAACAGGTCGGCCGGCTTGTGCTGACGGAGGGCCTGTCAAAAGTCAGCCCGGCGGTGCGGGATCTGCTGACCCTGTGCCTGAGCGGATTGAACCCGGCGGACCATGACCCGGATTGACTGGTCGCGCTATGCGGAAATCGCCTATGTCAATTTCGGCTGGTCGCCGGATGAGTTCTGGCGGGCGACGCCGGTTGACTTCTGGTGCGCCTATCGCGGCTGGCAAAAATTTCACGGCGCGGGGCGGCCGGGCCGTCCGTTGCGGCGGGAAGAATTAAATCAGCTTGTTTTGCGTTATGACAGGTCGTAAACTGCCACCATGAGAAAGACACGACATCAGCCGCAGAAATCCCTGCGCCAGCGGGTCGCCGACCGCAAGGCCGGCGTCAAACCGGCGGCGGACCCCGCCCGGGCGCGGATCACGGGCCGCATCCGGCTCGCGGCCAACCTGTTTCAGGGCGTCGGCCTGGTGATGCTGCTGGTGGTGCTGGCGCAATTCATCAACAGCGGCTATCAGCAGATGAACTGGATCAACGTCATGATCTACGCCGGTCTGTTTCTGGTCGGGCGGGCGGCGATCTCCTTTCTCAATCTGGCCAATATCCGCCGCTGAGAACCGCTGTTTCCGGCAACGGGCGCCTCTTCAGGCGCGCCTTTCCGCCGGCCGGCCGTATTGCATATCGTCGAGAAATACAGCCTTTTAATCGCCACAATACGCGTTATACTAGAGATAGTCATTCAGGAGATTATTCATGCGGGATTATTCGGGGCGGCCTGAAACAACCAGGATGAGTCATTATTTGAGAACCGGCCGACTGTTGCCGGCCAATTACTGTGCTCACCATAAATCGCATCATCCGGATTATGGCGGGGCTGATTTCTTCCGATCCGCGCGATGTGAGACGCCTGGAAATCAGGAGTATCCTGGCGGCACCCCATACAAGATCGTGGCGCACTGGCGGGAGAGATTTGGCTGGAAAGGGAGCTTCTGAAGATGCCGCAGGGGGCGAACGGCGCATACAACTGGCGACGGCATGAAAAAATTATACTGGGATTTGCCTCCGCTATAGGGTGGGCGCCGCTTTCCTGGGTATTCTTCATGGTTGTTTTTATGTTTTTATCCGCTGTGCTTCCCCGGTCATTTCCTCTTATGGAAGTTTTATTTTTTATTCATGTCATTGTGTTCGGGATTCTGGCTGGTTTTTGCCCGAATTTTTTCGTTTTACCCGCATGGATATTAAATTTTTTGTCTTTTATCCTGAGCGTGAAACAAGTGGTAACCTCTATTGTCGATCCATTTGAAGCAAATGGTTTTTATCATCCGGACTCCGGGTATGCCCGATACCACAGCTTTTCGGTGCATAATGTCTATCTGGCTGTTTTGGCGCTTTTTTTCCTGATTGTTTTATATCGTCCGGCCCTTTTTTACCTGCGTCGATTGGCCGGATGGCGTTTCGGACGGGATAAGGGCGAAGGGTGAGGGGGCTGCTGAATATGCCGCAGGATGTGGATAGTATATATAACTGGCGACGGCATGAAAAAATTATACTGGGATTTGCTTCCGCCTGGGGCTGGCTCCATATTTCGTGGATCGTCTTTGGAACCTGGGTCGCTTTTTTATTCTACTGGCTTTCCGAATTGCCGCCTTTTTATCAACAGGCCGCATTTTGGAGCTATGTCATAAGCTGCCTGCTCCTGCATATTGGCACATTCGGGATATTGGCCTATTTCTTTCCAAAATTCTATATTCTTCCCGCCTGGATCATAACGCTGTGTTTCGCTCTGCTGGGATTGCGCAAAATAGCGCTTTTTTTGATATTTATGGATGAGCCGGACAAATTCTATTATATGGAGTCAGGGGAAACCCGATTCCATTTCTTTTCGTCAGACGATATTTACCGGGTGATTATTTACCTGATTTTCCTGATTGTTTTATATCGTCCGGCCCTTTTTTACCTGCGTCGATTGGCCGGATGGCGTTTCGGGCGGCATAAGGGCGAAGGGTGAGGGGGCTTCATGTGCTGATTGTTACGCCCGATACCAGAGCGACCGGGGCAGAAATCATTGTGAATGTGACTTTGGAGGCAAGATATTGATTTTCAGGAAAATACCGGCTCTATTCTCTTTTTTGATTTTGTTTAATTCCGTTTGTTTCGGGTTTGAAACTGGCTCTATTTATCATCTGAAGCTTGAATGGAAAAATGAGAAAAGAACTTCGGCATATTATAAAACAACCACCTATATTTTTGAAGCCATGCGTCCGGAGCGCGTTTTACTATATTCTGAATATGGAAATTTGGAGGAAATCCATATTTGGCTTCCAGATAAGGGATCTTATGGCAAGCTCGAAAGCGTTGTATCCAACATGAAGGGTGATATTAAGGATATGATTGTTACCGAAGCGGTTCTGCATACCCCGTTACATAAAATCTTCTTTGCTTTTGATCAGCAGAAAATGAAGCCTGCATGTGAGGTTCGCAAAACAATGGAATTTGACAATGCGGATAAGGCTTGGGAATATATCTTAAAAATGCAGGAGCTTATTTATAGAAGAGGGCATCTGATTTTTATGCAATATGTCGGCAAAAGCCCGGGGAATTTTGACATAATATTCAGTTTTTCGGGCGACTGTCCATCAAAAGATGAAATTGTAATTGATTTATTGCGTGTTATTTCTATCACTTATCTGCACGAGTAAACGCTATGTTTTCCGTGCAGGGCTAACTGGCAAGGCCTAGCCGGAAAAGGGGCTTCTGAATATGCCGCAGGCGGCGAACGACGCATACAACTGGCGATGGCGTGAAAAATGGCGCTGAACGGAAAAATATATGGCGGGATATTTCTGCTGTGGGGGACTTTGCTTCTCACGGCCTGTTCGGCTGAACAGAGCGGCCAAAAGGCGGAATGTTTCTTCAAGGCCTCTTTGACCAAAGCCAATTATTCAGCAGAAAATTTTGATTTTTCATCGGAGATCGGGAATCAGATTGCCTATGCGTACGCTGATGGCGAAATCGCCTATTTTCCCTTTGATACGGGTTTTTCTTTTTATTTCGGCGGCACCTGCGACCAGGCGGCCCGATGGAAAAGGAAAATCGGCGGCCGGCTAAAAATCACCGACATCAGCAAGGAAACCTACTGGGCGGATTACAAGGCCCATCACGAATTTGACGGGATCATCCCGTTTGAAGAACCGGAAGATAAGTGACCCCGGCCGCGCGTGACGGCAGTCGCGCCCGCATCCCGCTCCCATACCCCGCCCCCTGCGGCGGTTTTTTTATGGAAAAACACATGACAGAAAGCATTCTCGACAGTCTGGTGGTCCGGGTCCGGGCCGACAGCAGCGACCTGCGCCGACAATTGTCGGACATTGAACAGGATTTTCAGGGCCTCGAAGGGGCGGCGGGGGAAATGGCCGACGGCCTGACCCGGGTGTTCGAGGATTTCGCCCGCTCCGGCGAATTGAGCTTCGACAGTTTGAAACGGTCGGCGCTTTCGGTGCTCGACGACATCGCCAACCGCGCCATCCAGTTCGGAATCGACAGCATATTCGGCGCGGATTCGGCATCCGGCGGCGACATCGGCGGCACGCTCGGCAACCTGCTGAGCGGTTTCCTGTTCGGTCGGGCCGGCGGCGGCGCAGTCGGCGCCGGCCAGCCTTACCTGGTCGGGGAAAGGGGCCCGGAGCTTTTCGTGCCGCAGGGCGCCGGACGGATTATGCCGCGCCAGGACCTGACCAGCGGCGCCTCTCGCGGGGCGGGAAAATCAACCAATATCACGGTGAATATCACCAATCAGGGCGCCGGCGGCGACATGACCCGGCGCAGCGCCGGCCAGGTGGCGGTGGCGGTTCGGCGCGCCATGGACCGGGCCGACCGCAATATGTAATCAGGGGGACGGGACATGTATTGGCTTGCCGCACAGGGTGATCAGACGGACAGCAGCCATATCAGGCGCTTTTCACCGCGCTACTGGACGTTGAATTTTCCCCGGCCGATGACGGGATCTTTGGTGACGGCCGGCGTTGACGGTTTGAAAATCGACCTGACCTTTTACCGTTATGAGGATCTCTGCGGCCTGATCTGGGACACGGCGGACACGGTCGATCATCCGTTTCATCAGTATCAGACCCGGCGCGACTACGCCCACACCATATTGAGTTTCCGCTGGCAAAGCAGCAACGTCAAGGCGCTGGATGTGCTCAACAGCCCGACCCTGACCATCGAGGGGCGGGACGAGAACGGCGCGCCGCGCAACTGGTATGTCCGGCTGTGGAATTACGCCGTCGGCGCGGCGGAGGATGCGGTCATCACCCTGGACTTTGACAATCTGGCGGGCGGTTATCTGCATCCGGCGGAGGCGGATCCGGTCTATCCCGGCGATATTGACCGGCTGTTCATCAGCATGGTGCCGCCGGATTATGACGGGGTGACCGCCGGGCCCTTGCCCGCCGCCCTCGAAGCGGAGGTCACCATTTCCGCCGTCACCGTCAGCGGCCCCGGGGCGACGCTGCGGGTCGGCGACGGTTATGTAAAGCCCCACGGCCTGCGGATCGCCAACGGCTATGACGATGTTTATAATCTGACCCCGGAACGGGTGGTCTGGAACATGCTGCGGCTCGGCTATCGGGACTGGATCAATCATTATGTCGGCATGAGCCATTATTTCAACCTCGGCTGGAGCGCCGCCGACGGCCGTTATGTGGTCGATCCGCTGAAGGCCAGGCTGAACAAGGCGGCGCAGAGCTGGCACCAGAATTTTCTCGAGCTGGCGGTCTTTTTCGGTTTCCGGGTGATTTTCTCCCTGTCCTATGAAATCCTGGCGGAGAATATCCCGGAAGACTGGCAGCAGCGGGCCCATGACGGCAGCCCGGCGCGCACCGGCTGGTCGCCGCCGTCGGGCCTGATCGCGCCGACCAATCAGGCGGCGCTCGACTATCTGCGCGATGTCTATCTGGCCTTTGGCCAACTGATCAATCTGGCGTCGGCGGATCATTATTATCAGGTCGGCGAACCCTGGTGGTGGATTGACCAGAGGGGCGCGGGCATGCCCCATTTCTATGATGACGTCACGACGGCGCTCTATGTCAGCGAGACCGGGCAGCCGTTGCCGGCAAAGCATCTGCTGGCGACGGAAAGCGCCGATGCGGCGCAGCAGGCCTATCTCGACTGGCTGCGGGACAAGCTGGGGCAATCGACCCTGTGGCTCAGGGACCAGATCAGAACCCAGGTCGCCACGGCCGAGGTCGGCCTGTTGTTTTACAGTCCCCAGGTGATGCTCGACACTGCGCCGATCTCCGAAGCGGTCAATTTCCCGACGGGCCAGTGGCGTTCGCCGGCCTTTGATTTCCTTCAGGTCGAGGATTATGACTTTGTCATCGACGGCGACTGGGGACGGGCGCGGGCGGCGCTTTTGAGCATAGACCAGCAGCTCGCCTATCCCCGGGCGCAGAGCCATTATTTCGGCGGCTTTAACCTGTCGCCGGCGACCCTCGACAACTGGGCCAATATAAACCGGGCGATCGGCGAGGGTTTCCGCCAGGGCTTTCAGGAAGTTTTCGTCTGGGCCTACCCGCAGCTGGTCCGGGACGGGGTGATTTACACAAAAGATCAGGAACAGGATATGACGGGATTTCATGAGGCGCGCCTGCCGGTGGACATCAGCTTCGGCGCCAGCGGCGGGCCGCAATTTATGACCAATATTGTCGAAATGGCCTCGGGCCATGAACAGCGCAACCGGGAATGGGCGCAATCGCGCATGGTCTATGATATTGGTCTGGGATTGCGCTCGGAACAGGATCTGGCCGTGGTGATTGCTTTCTTCCGGGCGCGGGCCGGGCGGGCCTACGGCTTCCGTTACAAGGACTGGCTGGATTACAAAAGCTGTGACCCCGCGGCGACGCCGGCGGCGACGGACCAGCAACTGGGCCTCGGCGACGGGGCGACGGTCAGTTTTCAGTTGGGCAAAAATTACGCCAGCGGCGGGGAAAACCATCTTCGCGAGATTAAAAAACCGGTTGCGGGGTCGGTGGCGGTCGCCCTTGACGGCGCGGCGCAGAATAGCGGCTGGCAGGTGGATGCGACCACGGGACAGGTGACATTTGATGTGGCGCCGGCTTTGGGCGTCGTCATCACCGCCGGATTTGAATTTGACGTGCCGGTGCGCTTCGCCGAGGATTTCCTCGCCCTGACCCAGGAAAGCTTTCAGGCCGGGCAGGCGCCGTCGATTTCCCTGATTGAGGTGCGTCTGTAGATGAAACAGATCCCGCAATCGTTAAAGGATCATCTTGGCGGTGATGTGACGTCGCTGGCGACCTGCTGGCGGATCACCCGGCGGGACGGGGCGCGCTTCGCCTATACCACCCATGACCGGGAGCTGGTCCTCGATCATACGACATTCAGTCCGGTCAACGGCTTTCTGCCGACCGCGGTCAGCAGCAGCAACGGCCTGAATGTGGATAATCTGGAGGTCAGCGCCATCCTGTCCACCGGCGGCCTGTCGGAAGAAGACATCCGGGCCGGGCTATTCGATTACGCCCGCATTTCGATCTTTCAGGTCAACTGGCGGGCGCCGGAGGCGGGACGGCTTCATATCCGCAGCGGCTGGCTGGGGGAATTCATGATCCGGGATCAGTATTTCACCGTCGAAATCCGCGGCCTGGCCCAGAAGCTTCAGCAGACGATCGGCGGGGTATTCTCGCCGGAATGCCGGGCCAATCTCGGGGACGGGGAGTGCCATGTCAATCTGGCGCAATTTTCGGTCCTCGGGCGGGTGACCGCAGGAGGCGCGGGCGATCAGTTCAGCGACAGCGCCCGCACCGAGCCGGCCGGCTGGTTTGATTACGGCATGGTGCGCTGGATCACCGGCGCCAACGCCGGTCATAAATCGGACGTCAAATCCTTCGCCGGGGGCCAGTATATCCTGCATGACCCGCCGTCGGCGCCGGTGTCCATAGGGGAGATATATCTGGCGGTGGCCGGCTGCGACAAACGCGCCGCAACCTGTAAAGGCAAATATCAGAATTTCCGCAATTTTCGCGGCGAGACAGCCATCCCGGGCACGGACAGCCTCTATAGCTATCCCGGCCTGAAATAACCCGGTTATTTTTTGGCCGTGGTTTTCTTGGGGGCCGGTTTTTTTGCGGCGGTCTTTTTCGGCGCGGTTTTTTTGGCCGCTGTCTTTTTCGGGGCCGTCTTTTTCGGCGCTGTTTTCTTCACCGGCCCGGCGTCGTCCTGCGCTTCGGCCGGAGAAGCGTCCGCCGCTTTATTTTGCGCCGTGTCCTGTTCGCTGACCTCTTTCCACTGGTCGGGATACATGCGCATATGGATCTGGTTGACCCGGTTGCTGACGTCGCTGACGGCCTTCAACAGGGCGTCGAGATTGTAGCTGACGCCGCGGAAGCTGTAGATTTTCGTGCCGGGGTCAAAGGCGCGGAAGATATTTTTGGTTTCGACATCCTTATGGCGGCTTTCGGCGATAGCGCCGATGAAATCATAGAGGATATACTGGTCCTTGGACTGGCTGATCCAGTGGTCGTTGGCTTCGTCGGCATGATCGGTCAGCGACAGGATGCTGTCATTGTTCAGGGGGTATTTTTCGGGCAGTTCAAGAAGCTGGCGCAGGGCGGCGGCGCGTTCCTTGCCCTTCTTGCGCGGCGACCAGAGCAGGCGGGCGATCTGGTTGGTGCCCAGCATGATATTCTGCAGGCCGAAGAAAACGCCGATCGCCGCCTGCTTTTCCATGGCCTGGTTTAAAATATCAACACTGGCTTCGATGAAGCGGCACTGGTTTCTTAATTCGTGAATATGTAACCCGATAACATTCATGTCCATGACAGACAAATCCTTCATTTTATTTTTCTATTGCCTAAATAGTGTCGTCACCAGTGATAGCAAAGTTTTTTTCAAATGACCACATGTGAAATTCGCCGGAAAAGGATATATTTGACCGCCCGCGCCTGTGTCGGCCGGCCCTTCTCTCATCAGGGGCGTCGCCCGGAGCAGGGCTTTGACTGCGTCGGTTTGATCCTTTATGTCGCCGGGGAGCAGGGCGTCGGCGGTTTTGACCGGCTGGATTATGACAAAACACCCGTCCGGGACGCCATTTCGCGCCATGCGGCCGCCGCCGGTTTTCGCCGCCATCCGCTGGCCGATATGAAGCCGGGCGATGCGCTGATCCTGAAAATCGGCCGGCGGCTGGAGCATGCGGCGATCCTGTCCGACCGGGGCGTCATTCACGCCTGCGAAAAATACGGCCGGGTGGTCGAACACCGGCTGGACGAGGCCTGGCGCCGCCGGATCATGGCGGCCTACGCTTTTCCCGGCCTGTCCTGACGTTATGTCCTGTCGTGATTTCCTGAAGGGGTAATATGTTATGGCGACTGTTGTTCTGACCGTTGTCGGCACCGCCATTGGCGGGCCGATCGGCGGCGCAATCGGCGGCTTCCTTGGCCGCAAGCTGGACCAGGCGATCCTGGGCGGCGGCGGCGCCCGCACCGTCGAGGGCGGGCGGCTGTCGGACCTTTCGGTTCAGGTGTCGTCCTACGGAGAACCGATCAACCGGGTTTACGGGGCCATGCGCCTGCCGGGCAATGTGGTCTGGTCGTCGGGCCTGGCGGAAAGACGCCAGGAAAAAACCTCGGGGACCGGCGGCAAGGGCGGAGGCCACGAGGGCACGACGCTGAGCTACTACTAGAGCGCGTTGTTC
>JBLWZH010000012.1:0-93608 GCA_048266545.1 Paremcibacter sp.
AGACAACATGGTACTGAAGGCAGTACATACTATGTGCAGTTTTGATAACTTCCATCTCTGCACAATATCGCCTCAAGGCTCATTCATCCACGGCTAAAGCCGTGGTGTTCTGTCTTCGACCGCATAAAACCCGGTGGCTGCTATCGCTGGGTCAGGCGCATCTCGATCCGCCGGTTGCGCATAAGTGCTTCCGGCGTATTGGACATGTCGAGGGGATGATATTGCCCGAAACCGGTGGCGGCCAGCCTTTGCGGCGGGATTCCCTCGGCAATCAGATATTTGACCACCGACAGGGCCCGGGCCGTCGACAGATCCCAGTTGGACGGAAATTGCTGGGTCCGGATCGGCAGAACGTCGGTATGACCATCGACCCGCAGCACCCAGTCGATCCCCTTCGGAATATTGGCCGAGATTTCCTTCAGCGCCGTCGCAAGCTTGGTCATTTCCCGTTGGCCTTCCTGGCCGAGAATCGCGGAACCGGAGGCAAAGAGCACTTCCGACTGGAAGACAAAGCGGTCGCCGTGAATGCGGATGTCGCTGCGGCTGCCGAGCACTTTTTTCAACCGGCCGAAGAATTCCGAGCGGAACTGGTTGAGCTCCTGCACCTTGGAGGCGAGGGCGGCGTTCAGCCGCTGGCTGAGATTCTCAATGGCGACGCGCTGTTCCTTGTCCCGCAGTTCCGAAGCTTCGAGCGCCGCATTGAGGACGGAGAGCTGTTTGCGCAGGGTGGTCAGTTGATGATTGAGCAGGTCAATCTTGCGATTGGCCGCCTGGGTCAGTTCTTTCTCCCGGGCCAGCGTCGCCGTGGAGTCGCGGTATTTTTTCTCAAGATCGCGAATGGCCTGCAACTGCTGATCGGTTGTTCGGCGGACCCGGGTTGAATTGCCCTGGGCGTCGGCCAGATCGGATTCAAGCTCCAGGATGCGCGCGGTCAGGGCCTCTTTGGAAATATTGGCTTCCTGCAGGTCCGATGATATGCGGTTGAATTCGACATTCAGATCATTGGTAATCTGCTGCTGGATCGCCAGACTGTCCTGGAGGTCGAAAATCTCGGCCCGCAGTTTATCGAGTATATCCTCCTTGCTCGACAACGCCTGGCCAAGAAAAAACTGGGCGAGCATGAAAATCGACAGCAGGAAGATAATCACCAGCAGCATCGTGCTGAGGGCGTCGACAAATCCGGGCCAGCTGTTGTCGGCCGATGAACCCGGCCGTCGGCCTGTCCGCAAAAGAGCCATCAGTCATCCTTCCGGGCGGTCAGTTTGCGCGGCGTGATGACCGGTTTTTTATTGGCCTTCGGTTTCGGCGTCGGCATGTCATAGTCGAGGGCGTCCCGGTCCTGATTTTTCACTTCCTGATTCTTTACCGGCGCGGCCGGCGGCTCCGCCGGGCTGTCTTTTTGCGGTGCGGCGCTTTCGCCTGCCGGGGCCGGCGGCTCTTCGGCCGGCGCCCCAGGCAACGCCAGCGGTTTTTTGTCCGCCATCGCCCCCAATGTCCGGGCCAGCAGCTTGAATTCCGACTTCAGGGTGTCGTTGAACTGATTTTGCCCCTTGATGGTTTCCTCGGTCAGATACTTGACCTGAACGTCGATGTTGCGCAGGTGCTTGACCTGGACCTTGTCATGCTCGCCGGCGATCTGGTTGGCGAATAGCTCGAGCATCTGTTTGAGGACGGTCCGCATCTCCATCTGGCTGTCGGACAGGCTGGAAAGCTGTTCCGACAGGCTGAGCATGGCCGTATTCACCTCATTGCGGTTTTCTTCACTGCGGGCGATGACATTATGCAGATTCTCCAGACTGTCGGCGGATTGCTCAAGCAGGGCGCTGACATAGGTGGGGACGCTGGCGTCGCCGGCCTCCACCGCAAGGCCGCCGCCGCGGGACAGTTTGGTGACGCTCGACAGCCAGTCCTCAAGGTCATTGAAGAAGCGGCTTTGGGCCTGTCCCGCCTGCAGGTCGATAAAGCCGAGGACAACGGAGCCCGCCAGACCGAACAGGGAGGAGCTGAAGGCGGTGCCCATGCCGCCGAGGGGCGCGGCGAGGCCTTCTTTCAGGTCATCGAACAGGATGGCGATGTCATTGGAGCCGACGGTCAGGTTGTTGATGGTGTCCTTGATGGAGCCGATTGTCCCGAGCAACCCCCAGAAGGTGCCGAGCAGCCCGAGAAAGATCAGCAGGCCGATAAAATAACGGGTGATTTCGCGGCCTTCGTCCATCCGGGCGGCGATGCCGTCCAGAATGGTGCGCATGGACAGGGTGGACAATGACAGTTTGCGGTCATGTTCGCCCATCATGGCCGCCATCGGCGCAATCAGGTTTGGCGCATTGCCGGGAACCTCGGATGATTCACTTTTGCGGAAGCCTTCGATCCAGTCGACCGCGGGGCGCAGCATGGTGACCTGGCGGACGGAGAAGATAATGCCGATGAACAGAACCGCCGCAATCAGGCCATTGAGGCCGGGGTTGGTGGCGAAGGCGTCCTGAAGGCGCGGGTAGAGAAAGACGCACAGGATAATGACAGGGACGAGGAAAAGGGTAATTCGCGTCAGATATTTCTGAGGTCTGGTCATGCGGGGCAGGTCCTTAATTTATGTTTCTTCCCTAAATTGCGCCGATAATATCAGGGCTTAATCCAAGAGTCTAAGATTTAGGACGCAAACAATATTTTTTGTCCAAAATGGCATATTTCGCTGATTTTAACGGCCAGTGGGGCAATTTTATGACGGTGGCGCATTTCGCCCGGCGCCTTGCGGCACATCAGGGATATTGCCGGGATGGCGGGCGATCTAATCGCGCCGGGTGGTGATGGTGATGCGATCATTCAGCCCGGTCAGATCCGGGGCGCTGGCCGTGAGGATCAGGCGCTTGCCGTCAATGCCGCTTTGTTCCAGCAGATTTTTGGCCAGCAGTCCCCGGTTAAAGGCGAGGCGAATGGCTTCATGGCGGGCGGCGTCCCGGGTCAGGTCGCGGATCCCCGTCGGGGCCGAGGCGAAGCTATGAATGAAGACGGGAATATTATATTTTGCGATCTGGCCGGCCCATTTCCGGATGATTTCCCGGTCGTGGCGGCTGAGCGTCGCATCGCCCTTGTGAAAGTTGAGTCGAAGCGGTTTGATTTCGGTCAGCCGGTCGGCGTGCAGGAAGATTTTCTCATTGTCGGGCATCTGGGGAACCTGGGGCGCCCCGGCGGTCAAAAGGCTGAGCCAAAATGCGGTCGTTAGAGAAAATATAGCTGCACGCTCCCGTTAAAAAATTGCGCTTTACTTGTCCTCCGCCTGTTTCGCCGCCTTGCGCGCCTTGGACAGCAAACGGGTCAATGGGCCATGAATCAGGTTGTTGGTCGCCAGGATTTCCCCGGTTTCATAGGCCTTGTTGCGGCCGTCAAATGTGGTGACCGAGCCGCCGGCCTCGCGCACCAGCAGAATACCGGCCGCAATATCCCATTTCTGCAGGTTGGCTTCCCAGAAACCTTCGTATTTTCCGGCGGCGACATAGGCGAGATCAAGGGCGGCGGAGCCAAAGCGGCGGACGCCGGACACTTCGCCCATAATGGTTTCCAGATTATGGAGGAAGGGTTTATGGCCCGGGGTGCCGTGAAAGGGGATGCCGGTGGCGAGCAGGCTGTATTTCATGTCGCGACGGGCGGAGACGCGGATTTTCATGTCGTTGAGGAAGGCGCCGCGGCCCTTTTCGGCCCAGAATGTTTCGTCGGTGATCGGGTTGTAAATCACCGCGGCGGTAATGTCGCCCTTCTGCTCAAGGGCGATCGAGATGCAGAAATGCGGAATGCCATGCAGGAAATTGGTGGTGCCGTCGAGCGGGTCGACGATCCAGCGACCGCTGCCGTCGCCCAAGTCGATCTGGCCTTCTTCTTCCAGCAGGAACGCAATATTCGGCCGCGCCTTGAATAGTTCTTCCTTGATGATCTTTTCCGCCTTGAGGTCGGCGGAGCTGACAAAGTCGGCCGGCCCCTTGCGGGAGACCTGAAGATGCTCGACCTCGCCAAAGTCGCGGTTCAGCTTGCGTCCGGCTTTTTGGGCCGCCATTTCCATGACGTTAATTACGGCTGATTTCAAAGCCATATCAGAAATCCTTTAGAAAAAGACCGCTGCGGGGTCTTTTCAGTATGTGTTTATTGTTTGGCGCGCTCAACATAGGCGCATTCTTCGGTATTGACGACAATCCTGTCGCCGACCCCGACAAAGGGGGGGACCATGACCCGGCTGCCGTTGTCCATGATCGCCGGTTTGTTGGAGGAGGCGGCGGTCTGCCCCTTGACGACCGGTTCGGTCTCCATAACTTCGAGCACGACATTCTGCGGCAGACTGACGCCAAGCGGACTGCCCTCATAGGATTCAATGACCACTTCCATGCCGTCCTGCAGGAAAACGGCCTTGTCACCGATAATTTCGCCGCTCAGTTCAATCTGTTCGTAGGATTCAAGGTCCATGAAGGTATACATGCCGGCGTTTTCAAACAGATAGCTGTGGTTTTTCTGTTCGAGACGGACCTGCTCGACCTTTTCCGAGGAACGGAAGCGTTCGTTCAGTTTGCGCCCGTCGCGCAGGTTTTTAAGCTCGACCTGAAGATAGGCGCCGCCCTTGCCGGGCTGGGTATGCTGGGTCTTGACGGCAACCCAAAGACCACCTTGGTGTTCAATCACATTACCCGGACGAATGTTGTTACCATCAATTTTCATGTTTCGGACCTTTTAAAGAACAATTGTCAAATCGGGCGCAAATTAACAGCTTGCGCCGGGGGATGCAACGTTTATTCACAGGATATATGATGCGCGCCCGCGGCCGGGAAATCAATATCCCTTCCCGGGATCGACGGTGTTGACCAGCGGTCGGCCGTTTTGCATATTGCGGTGGTTTTCAAGGAACTGGTCGGTGGCCTTGCCGATGTCGGTCAGGCTGGCGATATGGGGCGTTATGGCAATCCGCGGATGACGCCAGAAGGGATGATCGGCGGACAGGGGCTCGGTTTTAAAAACATCAAGACAGGCGCCGCCCACCTGCTCCTGATAAAGCGCGTCGAGCAGATCATCCTCGTTCAGATGGCCGCCGCGTCCGGCATTGATCAAATAGGCGCCCTTTTTCATCCGGCGGAACAGGTCTTGATTGAGGATATTTTCCGTCGCCCCGGTCAGCGGCAGCAGGCAGACCACATAATCCGCGTCGGCGAGGGCGCGGTCGAGCCCGTCCGGCCCGTGGTGGCAGGCGACCGCCGGCAGATCTTTGGGCGACCGGCTCCAGCCGCAGACGGTATACTCCAGCCTGATGAGAAGCCGCGCCACCTCGCCGCCGATATGGCCGAGGCCCAGCAGGCAGACATTCTGTCCCGGACGGGGCTCTTGCGGCCGCCAGTGACCCGCCGCCTGATATTCCCGGTATTCGGTGAGCCGCAGGCGGTGATTGAGGATCACGCCGGCGACATATTCCGCCATTTGCCTTGTCAGGCTGTCATCGACCAGACGGGTAATCGGGACATTGGCCGGAAGGTCGGGATCGCGGAAGATATGATCGACGCCGGCGCCAAAAGACGCAATCACCTTCAGGTTGGGAAATTGCGCCAGCTCCCCCGCCGGATGATTCCAGACGATAACATAGTCGATGTCGGCGGGATCGCCGACGTCGGGCCAGGTTCTGAGATCAAGCGCCGGGGCCTTTTGTTTCAGCGCCTTCGCCAGCGCGGCGGTGTCCCGCTCAGGGATCAGGATGAGAAGAGCCATATGTTTAATTTTACCATGTATGTTTACTGTTTGTCTGAGGTCCGGTTTATTTTATATCGCGGGCGAAAATATCCTCCTCCGCGGCGAAGGACTTGAATTCGAGGCCGTTGCCGGCGGGGTCGGTAATGAACATGGTCGCCTGTTCGCCGGCTTCGCCTTCAAAGCGGATATGCGGCGCAATCAGGAAGTCAATTTTCTGTTCGGTCAGGCGGTCGGCGAGCTCCCGCCACTGGTCCCGGTCGAGCAACAGGCCAAAATGCCTTGTCGGCACCTGTTTGCCGTCGACAAGGCTGGTCGGGCAATCGGGCATGGCGCCTGTATGATGGGCGACGATCTGATGACCGTAAAAATTAAAATCGATCCAGTTTTCGCTTTCCCGGCCGAGGGCGCAGCCGAGGACCCCGGTATAGAATTTTCGGGCCTGTTCAAGGTCGGTCACCGGAAAAGCCAGATGAAATCTGGGTAATGTCATAATATCCCTCATTTGAAAGGCGGATTGCGGAGCGGGAATGTCATCCCGCATGGTACGGGTAGACCGCCAATAAATCAAAATATTTGTCGGGGACCCGCCCGGAAAAATATCGAGAGATGAAAAACCCGCCTTCTGCAAGAAGACGGGTCAGTTTTACCGGAGATTATTATGGTTATTATTCTGTGCGCCCGGAGGGTTGTCCGGCATGGTATCCGGGGCGGCCATCAATGCAGTTCGGCGCGCACCTGCTGGCGCAATGTGTCGATCGGGATCAGGTTGTCCTGGACTTCCAGATGCCAGAAGGTCCAGCCGTTGCAGGACGGGGCCCCCTGAACCCGGGCGCCGATCTGGTGGATTGATCCCTTGTCATCCTTGCTGATGATTGTGCCGTCGGCGCGCACCCGGGCGCTGTGTTTTTTGCTCGGATCGACGAGGATTGTCCCCGGCTTGATCATGCCGCGCTCCACCAGGTTGCCGAAGGGCACCCGGGCCTGGGCGCGTTTGGCCGGCGTGACTTCGAGCGCCTCATCGCTGAGCGGCTCGACCATCTTGATGCGGTCTGTGGCGAGCCGGATATATTTATCCTCCATTTCCAGGCCGATGAAGTTGCGGCCGAGTTTTTTGGCGACGGCGCCGGTTGTGCCGGAGCCGAAGAAGGGGTCGAGCACCACATCGCCCTTGTTGGTCGAGGACAGCAGGACGCGGTAGAGCAGGGATTCCGGTTTTTGGGTCGAATGGCCCTTGTGGCCGTTGACTTTCAGCCGTTCCTTGCCGGAACAGATCGGCAGCACCCAGTCGGAGCGCATCTGAACATCTTCGTTCAATGCCTTCATGGCGTCATAGTTGAAGGTGTATTTGTTATAGCCTTCGCCCTTGTTGCACCACAACATTGTTTCATGGGCGTTGGTGAAGCGGGTGCCGCGGAAGTTGGGCATCGGGTTGGTCTTGCGCCAGACAATGTCATTCAGCACCCAATAGCCGATGTCCTGCAGGATCGCGCCCACCCGGTAGATGTTGTGATAACTGCCGATGACCCAGATGGTGCCGGTGTCTTTCAAGATGCGGCGCGCCGCGGTCAGCCATTCGCGGCTGAAATTGTCATAGACGCTGAAGCTGTCGAATTTGTCCCATTCGTCGTTGACGGCGCTGACATGGGAATTGTCCGGGCGATGAAGCTCTCCCTTGAGTTGCATGTTATAGGGCGGATCGGCAAAAATAACGTCAACGGATTTTTCCGGCAGGCTGTTCATCAGTTCAATGCAATTCCCCTGCAAAATCTGATTGAGGGGCAGTTCGTGACGGGGCGCGGGCTTGGGCGCCGGTTTTATTTTTTTTGATGTTTTCATTTTAACTTGACTCTCATAAAACTATTTGATCCGCAATATTTGCGTTGTCTTGCGGTGATTCTGAGTCAAAAAGCGAATCAGGTCAAGTTATATTTTTCAGGTGAATCAATCTCTTATATCGATTCCTTGATCTATCAGGTTGCGAATGGGCGCAAAGGAGATGCGGTGAAAACGACTCGGACCCACAAGCTTTAGTGCCTGGATATGCTGGTGGGTACCATATCCTGCGTTGCGTTCCCAGCCGTATTCCGGGTAGATTTCGGCCAGTTTGCGCATTAAAAAATCTCGTTTTACTTTGGCGATAATCGAGGCGGCGGCGATGGAAAGCGATCTGCTGTCGCCCTTGATCACCGGCGACGCGGGGCAACTCAGTGGCGGAATTCGATTGCCGTCGACCAACGCATGGTTCGGTCGGACGGGCAGATTTTCCACGGCGCGTTGCATGGCGAGGAAGGTGGCCTGAAGGATATTATGGCGGTCGACCTCCTGTTCGCTGGCCATGCCGACGCCGACGTGCGCGCTGTCCATAATCAGGGGGTAGAGGGTTTCGCGTTTTTTGGCGCTGAGTTTCTTGCTGTCATTGTGGCCGGCGGGGAGATTATCCGGGGCGAGGATGACGGCGGCGGTGACCACCGGCCCCGCCCACGGGCCGCGGCCCACTTCATCAACGCCGCAGACCAGGCCGCCCCTGTCCTTTTCCATCGCGTAGGTCGGGCCATTTGGCCGGAGTGTTTTTTTACGGTTTGTCATGTCACGGCGAACTTTGAAGGCTGGTAATGAAAAATTTCCGCCATCATATCCTTATGCGCGGCTTAAAAAAAGCCATTAAGAGACAGAAAGGGCGCTTAATCTTTCGGGACAAAAGAAAGGGCGGCTCGTCGTCTGGAGGCCGCCCAAGTCTGGGGAGGAAAATGTCTTACATTGCCCAATTTAAGATATATATCTTTATAAATCGTTAATTCCTAATATAAAGCCGTTAACTTCTAAAATTCCCGCGTTGCCGTTGTCCTCATTGGCAATCACAGGATGCGGCGTCAGGTTCGATAGTTGCGTTCGCCGGGTGAGGGGCGCCGCGGATAATGCTCAAGAAAAAATCATTTATTTTGTTGTAATTCTCTCAAAATGGCTTATATATATGTAGAATATATTATTGCACAAAATTATGGTGTATAATATTCTGAATTTTTGAAGCGTATGGATCAGGGCGAATGTATATATATAATGAAAATGATCAGCGGATCATCGAGGAACGGGCGGCCCAGTTCGCGGGCCAGGTGAAAAGACGCCTGTCCGGCGAGATAACCGAGGAAGAATTCAGGCCCCTGCGGCTGCAGAACGGACTTTATCTCCAGCTTCACGCCTATATGTATCGGATCGCGGTGCCTTATGGCCTGCTGTCTTCGCGCCAGTTTCGCAAGCTGGCCCATATTGCGCGCACCTACGACCGGGGTTACGGTCATATGACGACGCGACAGAATATTCAGTTCAACTGGCCGAAGCTGGAAGATGTGCCGAAAATTCAACAGGAACTGGCTTCGGTGCAGATGCATTCCATTCAGACCAGCGGCAACTGTATCCGCAACATCAGCGCCGATCAGTTTGCCGGCGTCGCCCGGGATGAGGCGATCGACCCGCGGCCCTATGCGGAAATCATGCGCCAGTGGTCGACCTTTCATCCGGAATTCGCCTATCTGCCGCGGAAATTCAAACTGGCCTTCAGCGGGGCCCGGGAAGACCGGGCGGCGATACAGTTTCACGACATCGGCTATCGGGCGGTTAAAAACGACGCCGGTGAAATCGGCTTTAAGGTATATGTCGGCGGCGGCATGGGCAGGACCCCGATGATCGGCAAACTGATCAATGAATTTGTCCCGGAAAAGGACCTGATGATTTATACCGAGGCCATCCTGCGGGTGTATAACCAGTTCGGCCGGCGTGACAATAAATTCAAGGCGCGGATTAAAATTCTGGTCCATGAATTAAAAGTCGAGGAATTCACCCGGCGGGTGAACCGGGAATTCGACGCCCTGCTTACGGAGGGCGCCGTGCCGCTGGATCAGGCGGAAATCGACCGGATATCGGCGCATTTCACCGACCCGGATTATCTTGACCTGCCGGAAACGAGTGACAGTCTTGACCATCATCTGCTGGACAACCGGGATTTTTCCTTCTGGTATAAGCAGAATGTGCTGCCTCATAAGAAGGCTGGATACGCCATCGTCAATCTGTCGCTGAAAAAACCGGGCGTGCCGCCAGGAGACATCACCGACGACCAGATGCTGGCGGTGGCGGACCTGGCGGACCGCTACAGCTTTGGTGAAATCCGCTCAACCCATGAACAGAATCTGGTTCTGGCGGATGTGGCGCAGGATGACCTGTTCGCCTTGTGGCAGGCGCTCAAGGAATTGGGCTTTGGCGAGCCGAATATCGGCACCCTGCAGGATATGATCTGCTGTCCGGGGCTGGATTTCTGCACCCTGGCCAACGCGCGGTCGATTCCGATCGCCGAGAAAATAACCCGCCGGTTCGACGATATGGATTATCTGTATGACCTGGGGGAACTGAAGCTCAAGATGTCGGGTTGCATAAATGCCTGCGGTCATCATCATGTCGGCCATATCGGCATTCTGGGCGTCAACAAGAAAGGCGCCGAATCCTATCAGATCACCCTGGGCGGTTCCGCCGGGGATGATGCGTCGATTGGCAAGATTATGGGCCCCGGCTTCGATGCTGACGGTATTGTTCCGGCGTTGGAAAATATCCTGAAAACCTATGTTGACCTGCGTGAGGAGGGTGAGGAATTTCTCGCCACATATCGCCGGGTGGGCATGACGCCTTTCAAGGAGCAGCTTTATGCGTATCATTAAGGACAAAACCATTGTTGAGGATGGATGGGCGCATTATGCGGGCGACGGTGAATTGCCGGAGGGCGATATTATCGTCCCGCTCGATGTCTGGCTCGACAGACGGGGGGAGCTTGCCGGCCGCCGGGTGGGGGTGCGGCTGGAGCCGGACAATCACCCGAAGGAGATTCGCGGCGATCTGGACGAGTTGGCGCTGATCGCGATCAATTTTCCGACCTTTAACGATGGCCGGGGCTATTCCTCCGCCAAATTACTGCGCGACAGATATGGCTTTGCCAAAGAAATCCGGGCGGTCGGCGATGTGATGCGTGATCAGCTTTTTTACATGCAGCGCTGCGGCTTCAACGCCTATGAGCTTAAAGAGGGCCGTGATATTAACGACGCCCTGCAGGCCTTCAATGATTTTTCCGTCAAATATCAGGTGTCGGCCGATGAGCATCTGCCGCTCTATCGACGGCGATAGAGGCATTCTGTTCCCCGAAAGGCTGGTGAAAACCAGCCTTTTTTCTGTTTTCACGGCTTATAACGCCTGTCATTTGACCCGGGTAATATTTTTGTAACAATTCAGACATATTAGTTACATCATAGATAGGTAGGGTCCGTCATGAAGATGGCCCCCGAGTTAACGCTCATCTGACAGTAATCTGATTGTATATAATTTAAGGACTTTAAAATGATGACGAGGAAACCGATTGTAGGATTGATGGCGGCAACCGCCCTGTGCAGTGTCGCACTGGCGCCCGCAGCTTCCGCCCAGACTTTGCAGGAACTGAAAGAGCAGATCAACAGCCTGACCAAAAAGGTCGAAGAACTTGAGAAGAAGCAGGACAGCGAGAAAAAATCCGCTGACCTGAAGGTCAAATGGAAGGGCGCGCCTGAGCTGTCCAGCAAGGACGGCCGGTTCAAAATGAAAATTCGCGGCCGGATCTATACCGATTACGGCAATGTTTCCGTCAAGGACGCCAGCGGTGTCTCCATTGCCGGTGAAAAGGTTGACGCCACGGAATTCCGCACCGCGCGTCTGGGCGTTGAGGGCGTGGTCTTCAAGGATGTCAAATATAAATTTGAAGCCGACCTGACCGGTGGCGGATCGGAAATCAAGGATGCCTATCTTGAATGGAAGCTGAAGCCGCTTTCCCTGAAAATTGGTCAGTTCAAGACCCCGAACTCACTCGAAGAACAGACCTCTTCCCGCTATATCACCTTCATGGAGCGCGGCAGTTTCACCGACGCCTTCTCACTGGCCCGTCAGATTGGTATCGCGGTCGGCTATGCCGCCGATGACATGACCTTCACCGCCGGTCTTTTTCAGGGCGATTTTGAAAATGGCGATTCTGAGCAGGACCGCACCTATGCCGCCCGGGTCACCTTCGGCCCGAAACTGGGCAATGGCGATACGCAGCTTCATGTCGGGGCCTCTGTCCGCTATCGTGAACTTGATAACGGAGAAGGCGCGCGCTACCGTCAGCGGCCGCACAGCCATCTGGCCGCCAGCCGCTATATCAATGCGGACCTGCGCGGCGACAGCATGGGGGATGCGGAAAGCGATACTTTCTTTGGTCTGGAAGCCGCCGGCGCTATGGGCGCTTTCTCGCTCCAGGGTGAATATGCCTTTATGAGCGTCAACCGGCTTGATATGACCGAAAACGCCAGCTTCTCCGGCGGCTATATCGACGCAAGTTACTTTATCACCGGCGAAAGCCGCGGCTATAAAAAGGGCGCTTTCAGCCGGGTCAAAGTGAAAAACCCGGTATTCGAAGGCGGCATGGGCGCCTGGCAGGTTGCGGCTCGCTATGACACGATCGAACTGAATGATCTCGACGAAGGGATCACCGGCGGCAAACAGGACAGCTTCATCCTCGGCGTCAACTGGCACCTGAACGACTATGCGCGCTTCATGGCCAACTATTCCCATTCCGACATTGAGGATGGGGTTGACGGGGTGACCGATGTCGACGCCTTCGGCCTGCGTTTCCAGGTTGACTGGTAGTCGCCAAAAAACTTCGGGATAACTTATCCACGGGGAAAGGCGGGACGGCGGTTCCGCCTTTTTTGTTGCAATTACATTATTGAATTGTAATGCTTGATCAGCGGGAAAAACCATGCTAAACGCATAAAAATTATCAAAATGCCCATGGTGCCGAATAATGTTTTGTATAGATCAGTTAAATCCAAATGATATTTTGCAGATCGAAGTGCTGCTCGATGATTGTTTCGGCAGGAACCGCCATAAGAAGACGGCTTATCGCTTGCGGGATGATATTCCGCCGCTGGCGGAGCTGTCTTTTGTCGTGCGCATCGACGGGCAGGTGAAGGCCAGCCTGCAATTCTGGCCGGTTCTGATCCGGGGCGCATCGAGCGCCCTCGACGCCTTGTTGCTCGGGCCTATCGCGGTGAGCCGGGATTGCCGGGGCCGGGGCGTCGGGCTCAAGCTGATGCGTCATGGTCTGGCGCGGGCCCGGGAACTGGGGCACAAGCGGGTGATTCTCGTCGGCGATGAGGCTTATTACCGGAAAGTCGGCTTTTGCCGGGATCTGGCCCGCGACCTGCATATGCCGGGGCCGGTCGAATCGGAGCGCCTGCTGGCCCGGGAACTGGTCCCTGGGGCGATGAAAAATGCTATCGGACTGATTTCCAGAATAAAATAATCCTTTCGGCCTTCAAATTGCCCGCCGGACTTCTTATAATAGGGTTATGTCAGAGAAACCGAAAAAAGACGCCACAGCGGCCGGCTTCCGGCCGGAGCTGTTCGCCAAAAAGGCCGAAAAAGCCTCCGGCAAAAAAGGATTGCCGCCGGTTCACCTGTGGAATCCGGAATTCTGCGGGGATATTGACATGCATATCAAGCGCGACGGCAGTTGGGATTATATGGGGACGCCAATTTCCCGCCCGGCAATGGTGAAGCTGTTTTCGACGATCCTGCGCCATGACGAGGACGGCAAATATTATCTGGTGACGCCGGCGGAGAAAGTCGGCATCCGGGTTGACGACGCGCCCTTTATCGCCGTTGAGATGCAGGCCGAGGGCGAGGGACGGGACCAGACCCTGCGTTTCAGGACCAATATGGATGACGCGGTCACCCTGAACCAGGACCACCCTCTGCGGGTCGAGGTCAATGACCGGGGGGAGCCGTCGCCCTATATTCTGGTGCGCGGCCGTCTTGAAGCGCTGATCGCGCGCCCGGTCTATTATCAGCTTGCCGAGATGGTCGAGGAGGTCGAGGGCCGCTATGGCCTGTGGAGCGCCGGCCGGTTTTTTCCGCTCGGGCCGAAGGACGGGGCGGCATGAAGAATAAACTCACCGAGATATTTCAACGCCATGATCCGGGCCTCATGCGCGCCCGTCAGGCGGCCGAGGCCCGGAGCATGATCCGGCCCACTGCCGGGGACCGCAA
This sequence comes from Paremcibacter sp., assembly GCA_048266545.1. Lineage (GTDB taxonomy): Bacteria > Pseudomonadota > Alphaproteobacteria > Sphingomonadales > Emcibacteraceae > Paremcibacter. Next base: position 13,810 of record JBLWZH010000012.1, read on the forward strand.
TATATACCGGCCGGATGAAGACCATCATACATCTGAACTGCCGTTGAAACCGGCGGCGGTGCTGATCCCGCTTGTCGATCACCGGGACGGCATGACGGTGCTGCTGACCAAACGGGCCCAGCATCTGAAAACCCATTCGGGACAGGTCAGTTTCCCCGGCGGGCGCTGTGACCCGGAAGATGAAAACGCCATTGCGACGGCCCTGCGCGAAACGGAGGAAGAGATCGGCATCGACCGCTCGCACATCAGGATTCTCGGCGCGATGGAGGATTATGAGACCATAACCGGTTTCGTCGTGACCCCGGTCGTCGGCATCATCAGGCCCGGGTTTAAACTGAATGTGGACGAGGGCGAGGTGGCCGACGCCTTTGAACTGCCGCTGGATTTTGTTCTGGATGAAAAAAATCACGAATTGCAGAGCCGGGTGTGGAATGACCGGAAGCGTTATTATTATGTCCTGATGAACGACAAGCATAATGTCTGGGGGGCGACGGCGGCGATGCTGGTGCGTTTCGCCCATCTGGTTAACGGAAACCACCAATGAAGGCGCTGCGCCGGCTCGCGCTTCGGGATCATCCCTGGCTGGCAAAACCCGCGCTGGGGGAGCTGCTGGCGGTCCTCAATGCGGACGGCCTGAATGCGCGAATGGTCGGCGGCTGCGTGCGGGACAGTTTGCTGGGCCGGGAGATCGGCGATATTGACCTTGCCTGCAGCCTCAAGCCGGAAGAGACGATGCGGCGGCTTGAGCCCGCCGGGATCAAGGTGATCGCCACCGGGCTGAAACATGGCACGCTGACAGCTGTGCTGAAGGGGGAGGTCTTTGAAATTACCGCCCTGCGCCGGGACGTGGCGACCGACGGCCGCCATGCGACGGTGGCCTTCACCGATGACTGGCGCGCGGACGCCATGCGCCGGGACTTTACCCTCAACGCCCTTTACCTGGATCCGGACGGCAGTCTCTATGATCCCTGCGGCGGATATGAGGACCTGATGGCGGGCCGGGTTCGCTTTATCGGCGCCGCCGACCAGCGCATCCAGGAAGACGGCTTGCGAATCTTGCGTTTTTTCCGTTTTGCGGCGCAGATCGGCGGCGGCAATCTCGATCCTCAGGGACTCGCGGCCTGCATTCGCAACCGGGACCTGATCAGCCGGCTGTCCGGCGAACGGCTGGCGGCGGAAATATTCAGGATATTGCAGGCGGAAAATCTGCCGCCCGTCATGATCGTTATGGCGGAAAGCGGCATTCTGGACAAAATTCTGCCCGGCCATCAGGACGTCGGAAAATTGTTGAGTTATGTCAGACTTGAACAAAGCCTTGGCCGCTGCGACGCTCTGGCGCGGCTGGCCTGCCTGCTTGGAGAAAACAAAGAAGCGGTTTTCGCCGCAAGCCGTCATTTAAGGCTGTCCAATCAGCAGCGGGCGACCCTCGCTGGCTATGCGGCCGCCGCCCATCTGCCTCTCCGCCGGGATATGCCGCGAAAAGATGTCCGCCGGCAGATTTATGCCTTTGGGCGGCCGGTCTTTGTCCATGCCCTGCTGCGCATGTGGTCGGACAGGGGCGGCGCGACGCAGGATGAAATTTTTCGGAAGCTGCTGGATTATGCCGAACAGTGGCCGGTTCCGGCTTTCCCCCTGAGGGGCCGGGATTTGACGGCGGCGGGACTCGCGGCGGGGCCGGCGATGGGCCGGAGTCTCAAAACCCTGGAAAGTAGATGGATCGACAGCGATTTTTCGCTGACAAAAGCTGAACTTCTGGAAAAAAATACCGAGCTTCACGGCTGATTCAGGGGCTGATGCGGCTTATCTTTCAATAAAGGCGGCGATCGCCTGCAGGCTGTCCGGATGATCCATGATGGTCGTATGAATGACCTTGACCCGTTTGAAGGCGGCCATGCCGTCGATTTTGGTTTCATTGACGGTGACGATGCCGTCGTTATCTTCCCCGAGCAGGGGGTTGAATCCGGCCTTGACGCCGCGCCCGCCGGCGATCACCAAAGTCGGCACATCGGGCGGCGGCAATGCCTGCGCCTTGTAGGGGCGGACATCCTGACCGGACGGGCCGGCGATGGCTTGATACAGTTTCAGGCCGTTGATCATATCGGCAATGCGGGCGCCATTATTTGGCGTGCCGAGCATCACCAGATGGCGGGCGTCGATTCGCGCGCGCCAGTTCTTGCGGTTGAGGACCTCCCGGGCGACCAGCCCGCCCAGGCTATGGCCGATAAAGTCGACGGACGTCACGCCGTCAAGGTTGCTCAACAGGTGAACCAGGTCGTCGGCGTGGCTGGTCAGCGACTGCAAGGTGCTGGGGTAATTGAGGCAAAAGGCCTGATGGCCCCGTTCACGGAGGAAACCGGCGGTTTTCGCCATGGTGTTTTTATGCCGCCCCAGGCCATGAAGCAGCAGGATGATATGGCGACTGGAAAATTGCAACCCCCGTTCAGATCTGAAATCTTCGAGCCGGTCACGACAGTGATCATAGCTGCCCCAGGCCTGGCGGTTATCCTGATCATCGAGCAGGCGGAAATGACCGCTGAGGAAATTTTTCTGGATCCGCCAGCCGGCCAGCAGATAAAGATCCGACCAGATATATTTGCCGCCCAGGGTCGGGCCCTTGATATTGCGGGGACTTTCCGGAAAATTCCAGCTCATTGGCGACCGCCTGTCCCTATTTCCATTTGGCTTCCGGCGGCAGGGACATCAAAATCGCATCCACATTGCCGCCGGTTTTCAGGCCAAAAGTGGTGCCCCGGTCATAGACCAGATTGAATTCGGCATAAAGCCCCCGGTAATAGAGCAGCGCGTCGCGCTGGTCATCGGTCCAGTCCTCATTCATATGACGCCGGACCAACTGCGGGTAAACATCAAGAAAGGCGCGCCCGACATCCCGGGTGAAGGCGAAATCACGGTCCCAGTCGCCGGAATTCAGTTGGTCATAAAAAATACCGCCTTCGCCCCGCGCCCGGTTGCGGTGTTTGATATAGAAATATTCGTCGCACCAGGCCTTGTATTTCGGATAATAGTCCGGATCATGCTTGTCACAGGCCTTTTTCAAGCCGGCGTGGAAATCGGCGGTGTCCTGTGAATCGGGGTGGGCCGCGTTGAGGTCGGCGCCGCCGCCGAACCAGTCCCGGGTGGTGATGATATGGCGGGTGTTCATGTGAACCGCCGGCACAAGCGGATTATGCATATGGGCGACCAGGGAAATGCCGCTGGCCCAGAAGCGCGGGTCCCGATCGGCGCCGGGCATGGATTTGGCGAATTCAGGGGCGAATTCGCCGTAGACGGTGGAAATATTGACGCCGACTTTCTCGAAAACCCGGCCCTTCATCACCGACATCACCCCGCCGCCATTGTCCGGGTTATCATTGCGGTGCCATGCGGTGCGCTCAAATCGCCCCGGCTCCCGGTCGGCAAACGGCCCGGCGAGTTCATCCTCCAGATTTTCAAAGGCGGCGCAGATCCGGTTTCTTAAATCTTCAAACCATGCGCTGGCGCGTGCCTGTCTGGTTTTGGTTTTTGTCTGGTCCAGAAGGGGCATGTCACTGTCCTGAAATGTGAGGAAAAAGGCTGGTCTGGCGCAGGGCTTCGCCCAAAACCATGGCAGCGGATACGGCAACATTCAATGACCGGGTTTGCGGCGTCATCGGGATGATCACCCGCTGATCCGCCCGGTCATGCACGTCATCGGGGACGCCGGCGCTTTCGCGGCCGAGCAGCAGAATATCATCCGGCCGGTAGCGGATGTCGGTATAGGCATGATCCGCCCGGGTGGTGAGCAGGACAAGACGCGAGGGGCCGAGGGTTTCCAGAAAATGATCCCATGACCGGTGGCGGGTGATCATGGTCTGGTCAATATAGTCCATGCCGGCGCGGCGGAATGATTTTTCGCCGAAGGGAAAACCGCAGGGCTCAATGATATTGACCCGGACATCCAGACAGGCGGCCATGCGGATGATGGTGCCCGTATTGGGCGGAATGTCGGGTTGATAGAGCGCGAGTTGCATGGCTTGATCATTTATCCGGTTAATTTGCACGATAGAGGTCTGACATTGATATAGATCTATTTTATATAGATTTATTGGAGGCAGGCCGCAACCGGATTGCCAACTAAATATAAGGGAAAAAGGAAATTCAGGCGTAAAATAAGCACTTCAGTTCATAAATTCATTGCATCTTGACAATATTCTGAGTAATCAGGGACGGTGTATATGAACGGGTGGGGTAGCCTTTGCTATGTTTTCTTTAATTTCCTTTGAGGAAGCGGGTTTATTCTGTCCTTTGAGCCGATATTTACGAAGTATTTTGCAAAATAGAAGTAATCCGCATAAAGCATTAAGAGGTTTCTTTAATGACCACCAACGATCAAACTGAACATAGTGAGGACGTTACGCGCCGTAATTTCCTTTACGTTGCATCAGGCGCCGTCGGCGCAGTCGGTGTCGTATCCGCTGCATGGCCCCTTGTCGATCAAATGAATCCTTCGGCTGACGTATTGGCGCTGGCCTCTGTCGAAGTTGATCTGTCCACTATTCCCGAAGGACAAACCGTAAAAATTCTCTGGCGTGGCAAACCGATCTTCATCCGCCACAGAACAGCGGATGAAATTGAACGGGCTGTTGCCGATGATACGGCGGACCTGAAAGATCCGCAGGATGACGAGGCGCGGGCTGAAAAGCCGGAATGGTTGATCATGGTGGGCGTTTGTACGCACCTTGGCTGTGTGCCGCTGGATCAGCGCGGTGACTTTGGCGGCTGGTTCTGTCCTTGTCACGGGTCTCATTATGATATTTCCGGCCGCATCCGCAAAGGCCCGGCGCCGAAGAATCTGGAAGTGCCGCAATATGCGTTTTTGGACGACACAACAGTCAAGATCGGTTAGGGAGAAAAAAAATGGGATCAAGTAATTACGAGCCTCAAAACAAGGCTGTAAAATGGTTCGAGGATCGCCTGCCGCTTCTTGGACTTATTCACAGCTCAGTCGGCGCCGGTTATAACGCGCCGCGCAACCTGAATTACTGGTGGAATTTTGGTTCGCTGGCCGGTTTTATGCTGGTGGTGCAGATCATCACCGGCATCATTCTGGTGATGCATTATACGCCGCATGTGGATATGGCCTTCCGGGCGGTTGAACATATCATGCGCGATGTGAATTACGGCTGGCTGATGCGTTATGTTCACGCCAACGGCGCGTCGATGTTCTTCGTCGTGGTTTATATCCATATCCTGCGCGGCATGTATTTCGGATCATATAAGTCGCCGCGTGAGGTGCTGTGGTTCCTCGGGCTGGTCATTTATCTGCTGATGATGGCGACCGGCTTTATGGGTTATGTTCTGCCGTGGGGCCAGATGAGTTTCTGGGGCGCGACGGTGATCACCAACCTGTTCGGGGCCTTTGATTTCTTTGAGGGCATGGGCGAAAGCATCCTGCATCTGCTGTGGGGCGGCTTCTCGGTCGATAACCCGACGCTGCAGCGTTTCTTCAGCCTGCATTACCTGCTGCCGTTTGTCATCGTAGGGGTCGTGATCCTGCATATCTGGGCGCTGCATATTCCGGGGTCGAACAACCCGCTGGGTATTGACGCCAAGGGGCCGGGCGATAAAATTCCGTTCCATCCCTATTATACCGCCAAGGATGCGTTCGGTCTGTCGTTCTTCATCGTGATCTTTGCGATCTTTGTTTTCTATATGCCGAATATCATGGGCCATCCCGATAACTATATCGAGGCCAACCCGATGGTCACGCCGGCCCATATCGTGCCGGAATGGTATTACCTGCCGTTCTACACCATCCTGAAGGCGGTGCCCAACAAGCTTTTGGGGGTGATCGCCATGTTTGCCTCGATCCTGATTTTCTTCATCCTGCCGTGGCTTGACGGCTCAAAAATCAGATCGGCGAAATTCCGCCCGGCGACAGCCTTCTTCTTCTGGCTGTTCCTGGTCAACGCGATCTTCCTCGGCTATCTGGGAACAAAGCTGCCAAGTGACATTATCATTCATCTTGGCGGCGGCGTTGACGCCCTGACCCTGGGCCGGATCGCTTCCGTGTTCTACTTCGGATACTTCCTGGTCATAGTCCCGCTGGTCAGCCGGCTGGAAGCCACAAAACCCGTACCAACCAGCATCGTCCAGTCCGTACTGGGCGCAAAGAAGGAGGGCTGAGGATATGTTGAAAGCTTTTAACAAATTTGGTCTGATGGCTTTGGCTGTTGCGGCGCTAATCACTGGTGGCGCGTCAGCGGCGAATGCCGCCGGCGACAGCGCCTATCCCCTGAAACGATACGACTGGCCCCATGCCGGGCCTTTCGGCACCTTTGACAAGGCGGCGTTGCAGCGCGGGCTTCAGGTTTATAAGGAAGTCTGCTCCGGCTGCCACTCGCTGAATATGGTGGCGTTTCGTGAACTGACGGCGCTCGGCTATTCCGCCGATGAGGTCAAGGCCTTCGCCGCGGAATATGAATTCGCCGATGGCCTGGATGACGAGGGCGAGGAAAAATACCGCAAGGGCTTGCCCCAGGATTATTTCCCGGCGCCTTTCGCCAATGAAGAGGCGGCCCGCGCGTCAAACAACGGCGCCCTGCCGCCTGATTTCTCCCTGCTGGGTAAATCCCGCGAGCATCTTTCCATGTTCACCCCATGGGCCAGCATTTACGGCGAAGATTATATCGTCGGCATCCTGACCACATATCATGAGGAAGCGCCGGAAGGCGTGGAACTGGCCGAAGGCATGACGTTCAATGAAGCCTTCCCCGGCAACCAGATCGCCATGGCGCCGCCCCTGTTCGATGAAATGGTCGAATATGCCGACGGCACGCCGGCGACAACCGTGCAAATGGCGAAAGATGTGGCCACTTTCATGTATTGGGCCGCCGAACCCAAGATGGAAGACCGCAAGAAAATGGGCCTGAAGGTGATTATTTTCATGACCCTGCTGACCATCATGCTTTATTTCGTCAACAAGCGGGTTTGGGCCAGGGTCAAAAAAGGCGAAGATATTGTGTAGTTCTTTGCTTTACCGCGAGATATAATTCAAGGGCTGCCGTTGGGCGGCCCTTTTTTATCTGGAGATCAAATGGCGGATTTCAAGGATCATTTTTCACGACAATCCAGCGAATATGGCAAGTTCAGACCGCAATACCCGGCGGCGCTCTATCATTATCTGGCGGAGCTCTGCGCCGCCCGAACCCTGGCCTGGGACTGCGCCAGCGGAACCGGGCAGGCGGCCCGGGGCCTCGCCGGCCTGTTTGATCAGGTCGTCGCGACCGACGCCAGCGCGGCGCAGATCGAAAACGCCACGGGGCCTAAGAATATAATTTTCCGGGTGGCGGCCGCCGAACAATCAGGGCTTGAGCGTGAAAGCGTAGATCTCGTCACCGTAGCCCAGGCGCTGCACTGGTTTGATCTGGATTTATTTTACCGGGAAGTCAGGCGGACCATGAAGCCGGGCGGGATACTCGCGGTGTGGAGCTATAACCAACTTCGGGTAAATAATAATATAGACGCCATTCTCGATGAATTGAACGCGGATATTGTCGGGCCCTATTGGCCGGCGGAACGGCAGATGGTCCGGGACGGCTATCGAACGATTGATTTTCCCTTTGAGGAAATATATCCGCCCGAGGCCGGGCCTGCGTTTCGCATGACGGCGTCATGGCGTCTTGAGGAGCTTATGGGTTATCTGGCGACATGGTCGTCTGTCGTGCGTTATCAGGCGGCGACGGGGTGCAACCCGTTGGCGGGTATTTACCCGGCGCTTGCCGCCGCATGGGGCGATGAGGGGGAAACAAGGCGGATTCACTGGCCCCTGACCATCAGGGCAGGTCGGCTTTAGCGGGAAGCAGCCTGTTGCGCGACCGCCGCCTTGGTCAGAAACATGCCGGTTGATTTCACGGTCATAACCCGTTTCTGGTCCTGGTTGAGGACGGCAACTTCATAATTTACAATGCCAAGACCGGGCTTGCTTTTCGATTCTCTTGCTTCCAGTATGGTGGCGACAATGCTGAGCCGGTCCCCGGCATAGACCGGCTTGAGCCAGCGTATATTGTCGACGCCGGGTGAACCGATGCTGCTGCTGTTGATGAGAATTTCATCGCACAGCAGGCGCATCATGATCGCACAGGTCATCCAGCCGCTGGCGATCAGCCTGCCATGAAATGAATTTTTGGCGAATTCCGGATCGGTGTGAAAGGGTTGGGGATCGTATTTTTCGGCAAAGGCGATGATCTCCTCCTCGGTGATCAGATAGTCGCCGAATTTGCTTGTCTCGCCCACATGAAAATCTTCAAATGTAACCATGGGGGCACAGTGGCATATATATCTAATAGATACAAGTAACTTTTGTGGGTTTTATCCCCCGCCGGCAGGCTGTAGGGGAATTGCAAAAAACAGGGGGGCATCCATATCATCCTGCGCAACAGGTGAGGATACGCAGATACTAAATTCCTCACGGGTGATGATATAAATGCCCCAGGTTGCAGGCAGATTAGGCAGGCGCAGCCGACATCAGCTGATTGCGCTGTTGATGGTTGTCACCAGATTTTTTTGCATGAGGGCGATGTCCTCGGTCAGTTCTCGTGAAATGCTGCGCACATTATCGGCCTGGGTTTTGCTTTCGGACGCCTCGTCGGAGACCTGCATAATGCTGGTGGAGACCTTTTCAACGCTTTGCATGGATTCCGTCAGGCTGTGGGCGATTTCCTTGGTTGCCGCGCTCTGCTGATTGACGGCGACGGAAATGGCTGAGTTCACCTGATCGACCTGGGAGATTTCTTCGGAAATTTCGTCAATGGCCTGTACCGAGGCTTTTACGACACTTTGCATCTTGCTGATATGATGTCCGATCTCGTCAATTGAATTGGAGGTCTGGGCCGCCAGGCTCTTGACTTCGCCGGCAACCACGGCGAAGCCTTTGCCCGCTTCACCGGCGCGGGCGGCTTCAATGGTCGCATTGAGCGCCAGCAGGTTGGTCTGGCTGGCGATGTCATTGATCAGATCGATGACCGATTCAATGTCTTTTGCCGCGGCCTGCAGGGTATTGATGGTGACCTTGGTTTCGGAAACATTTTCCGTCGCCTTGCGGGAATATTCCGCCGACTGGTTGATCTGGCGGTTGATCTCATGAATTGAACTGTTCAGTTCTTCGGAAGCGCTGGCGACAATCTGGGTATTGTCGAGGGCGCTTCTCGAGTTGATCGCGACATTTTCCGAATTCTGGCTCACTGTGTCGGCGCTTTCAAACATATTCTGGGACTGACCGGACACGATAGCGATTTTTTCGGCGATTTTGTCGATGTGGTTTTTCATTTCATGTTCGACCTGCGAGGCCATTTGCCGCACGCTTTCTTTTATTTTTAGGGCTTCCTCCTCGGCCCTGGCCTGGGCGGCCTTCTGTTCTTCGGCTTTGCGCTGGTTTTCGCGTTCGGCTTCAAGACGGACGCGTTCCTCTTCCTGCTGTTGCTGCTGTTTCGCCTGTTCTTCAAGGGCCAGATTTTCAATGGCCTTCAGTTTGAAGGTTTCGAGGGCGCGGGCCATCCTGCCGATGGCGTTCTGCAGATCGTCATGGGGCACGTCACGTTCCAGGTCGCCCTCGGCGATATCCTGCATGGCTTCGGAAATATCGCCGAGCGGATGGCTGATGCTGTGGGCAATGATATAGGCGCCGCCGATGATGACGACCAAGGCCAGAAGGCATCCGGTCAGAATGAACAGGAAGCGGCTTGAGGCGCTTTCCTCAGCTGTTTGGGCGAGGGAGACAAGTTCGGCAACCAGATTGTCCTCGACTTTTTTCATCAGGTCGATTTTACCGGTCATGGTGGTGAACCAATGTGACGCCGCGATATTTTCCGTTGATCCGCTGGTGATGCTGTTGAGGGCGATTCGCCTCAGTTTGGCATGTTCCTGAACGCTGGCTCCGGCAACTGTCCTGTCAGCATAATTCATGCTGGCCGGCGAGGCGTTTTCGGCAAAGGTTTGCAGGTAGGAGTCTTGTTCAGCGATCAGTGAGATGAACTTGTTGTAGACGGCGGGGGCAAAGCGCCCGGCGCCAAAACCGGTGGCGCCCGTGGCCCGTTCCAGTCCGGCGCGTTCCTTGGCCTCAATAAAGCTTTTGTAGGCGGTAAAGCGCTTGGTTATATCGCTGTTGTTGCTGAGCTTGCCCATTTCGGAAATGATCACCATGAGCTGCCTGATGGCGCCGGTATAAAAAGTCGCCATCTGTTCAATCGTGCTGTTCAGACTGGATATGTCCTGGCGGTTGGCGGGGATTTTTGTTAAATTCGCCTGAGCCGCAGCCAGGGCGTCCTTTAACTCTTGCGACAGCGAGCCGCCTGTTTTTTGTGACGCGGCGGCGGAGAAGCTATTCAGGGCCCGATCGGTATTGACCTTTTCCAGATCAAGATCCCTTAGGGCGCGGTCGCCGCCTTTGCTGCTGATATAGACCGCAGACGCCCCGCGTTCCTTTTGCAATTCATGAATCAGCAACCCGACAACAGGCGCCATTTCGGCAATTTCCTGAAACGCGGCGGCATTTCTGGCGGCGTTGTTGTCCCGGATCAGCACGATGGACGCCGTGACGAAAAAGCCGGTGACGGCGATAGATATAACAAGGAATAGTCTTGTCTGGATTTTCAGGTTACATAATAATCGATACATTTCAGTTCCCTTTTTAATACTATTATTAAACTCTTAGCCCTTTCCTTAGAGCCCTTAAACTAAAAGCATAATATTTATATAAAACTTTATGAGTTCTTAATCAGGGAGGGGGTAGGCCAAAAAACAGCTTTGACTATGCCCTCTGGCCTATGGGATATATGTCATGCTCATCCAGGTCGGTCACATTGGCGGACAGACGGGAGGCGGGCAGCCATATTGTCGCTGTCGTGCCGACATTTATTTCGCTGGAAAGTTCCAAAATCCCGTCGTGCAGTTCGACAAATTCCTTGACCAGCGGCAAGCCAAGTCCGGTGCCTTCATACTGGCGATTGAGCGCGCTGTCGATCTGGCCGAAGGGGGACAGGGCCTTGGGAATGTCTTCCGGTTTCATACCGATGCCGTTGTCCCTGATTTCAAGGGTCAGCCCCTTGTCAGCGCAAGGGATGGCAGCGATTTCGATCCGGCCGCCGCTGTTGGTGAACTTAACGGCATTCGACAGAAGATTAAGCAGAATCTGCCGGAAACGGCGCTCATCCACATGGAGGCAGATTTCATCCAGAAAATTCTCATCCATGATGATCTTCAGTTGTTTTTCCGCCGCATGATGTTTCAGGATTGATAGTGTTGGCCGAATCATTTCAAGCAGAGGGATATGACTTTCCGACAAATGGATCTTGTTTGCTTCGACTTTTGACAGATCCAGAATATCATTGATGATGTCGAGAAGGTGGATGCCGGACTGATTAATATCAGCGGCATATTCCCGGTAGCGCTCGACCTGATCATCGCCGAAGGTGCTGGATTTGATAATATCGGAAAAACCGATAATGGCGTTGAGCGGCGTTCTGAGTTCATGGCTCATATTGGCGAGGAATTCACTTTTGGTTTTGTTGGCGATTTCCGCCCGCCTGCGGGATTCCTCAAGTTCGGTCTGCGCCGCTCTTGTTCTTTCAAATTCCAGCTTTAACCGCAGACTTTCCTCTTCTTTGACCCGCAATTCCCGGGTCTGCTTTTCCAACTCGATATTCTCTTTGACTTTGGTTTTAAAGGTGCTGAGGGCGCGGGCGATTTTACCCACGGCGTTTTGCATATTCTCATGCGGAACCTCCCGTTCAAGGTTGCCTTCGGCGATGTCGTGCATGGCGGTCGTAATATCGCCGAGGGGATTGCTGATGCTGCGGGCGATGATGTAGGCTCCGGCCAGAAACAGGCCGGATCCGATGACGGCGCCGGTGAGGATTAAGATAAAACGGTTTATCGCGTTAATTTCGGTTTCCAGATGAAGCGCGACAAGTTCCGCGACCAAATGGTCCTCAACCTGTTTCATCAGATCAATTCTGGCCGTCGTCGTCTGGAACCAGTCTGCGGCGGAGATATCCCCGGTCGTGCCGCTCGCCGCGCTGTCGAGGGCAATGTTGCGCAGTTTGATATAGTCCTGAAGCACCGGGCCAAATAAGGTCTGGTTGGTAAAATAAATGCTCCCGGGAGAGGCGTTTTCCGTAAAGAGATGAAAAAGGGTCTCTTGTTTGGCGCTCAGCGACAGATATTTCCTGTAGGTTTCGCCGTCAAATTTATGCTGGCTGAAACCAACCGCGCCAATGGCTCTTTCCTGTCCGGCCTGTTCCTTGGCTTTGATGAAGCTTTCATAGGCAATGAAACGCTTGGTGATCAGGCTGTTGTCGCCGAGTTTGACTATTTCGGAAATAATGGCCAGAAGCTGGTCAATGGTGGTGGTGTAATAGGAATGTATTTGCGGAAGCGTTACCGAAAAGTCGGGGACTTTACGCCGGGTGCTGTTCAAATTGTTCAGCCGCGCCAGCGCATTATGGACGGCGTTTTCCAGATTGCCGCCTTTTAAGTCACCTGATTTCTGTGAAATGACGGCGTTAAAGTCATCCAGGGCTTCATTGGTGCTGTTGATGTGCCGAATGAGTATAGCGTCAGAAGCGTCGATGTTTCCAGCGCTGATATATACCGTGGATGTCCCGCGCTCCTTTTGCAAATCATGGATCAGCCGGCCGACAGTTGGGGCCAGTTCAGCGAGATTGCGAAATTTTTCCGCATTGCGCGCCGCCGTATAATTTTTGACCAATGTGATGGACGCCATGGCCAGAAAACCGGCAACGGCAATGGAAATAATGAGAAAAAGCCTGGTTTTAATCTTCAGCGTACAAAGCTGATTATACATTTTAAGCCCCTTATATTTTACCCCTACAAATTACACAACTTCCTCTACGCGGGAAAAATTATGGGGAATTATGGGATGCCAAGGCTTTATGAAATGTAAATTTATGGGGACTAGGCCACAAAAAAGACGCGGCCGTTTTGGCCTAAGACATTTCGCCGGTGTTGAGCGGCCTATCGGCCAAATATACTATGAAAAGGCGTCATGCTTAATTGGCGAAACGGAAATGCAGGACGTCGCCATCGACCACAATATAATCCTTGCCTTCAAGGCGCATTTTACCGGCTTCCTTGGCGCCTGTTTCACCGGAAAATTCGACGTAATCCCCGAACGCGATGGTTTCGGCGCGGATAAACCCCTTTTCAAAGTCGGTATGGATTACCCCGGCCGCCTGGGGGGCGCGGGTGTTGCGGGTCACGGTCCAGGCGCGGGCCTCCTTGGGGCCGACGGTGAAATAAGTGATCAGATGCAGCAGGTCATAGCCGGCGCGGATCACGCGGCCGAGCCCGGTTTCGCCGAGGCCGAGGTCCTCGAGGAAAGCCTTTTGTTCTTCCGGGTCGTCAAGCTGGGCGATTTCTGATTCGAGGGCGGCCGATATGACGACGGACACCGCATCCTCGGCCGCCGCCTTTTCCGCCACCCGCCGGCTTAAGGCATTGCCTTCCGCCGCGTCATCCTCGCCGACATTGCAGACATAGAGAATGGGCTTTGTGGTCAGCAGCTGCAGGTCGTTGATCAGCTTTTGCTCTTCTTCGTCCTGGGCCTCGACATTCCGCGCCGGCCTGCCTTCCTCAAGGACGGCCAGAAGCCGCTCGCTCAGCGCCATGAGGACCTTGGCTTCCTTGTCCTGCCCCCGGATACGCCGTTCCAGTCCGGCCTTGCGCTTGGCCAGGCTTTCGATGTCGGCCAGCATAAGTTCCGTTTCCACGGTTTCGGCGTCGGCGATGGGATCAATGGCGCCCTCGACATGGGTCACATCATCATCTTCAAAGCAACGCAGCACATGAATGATGGCGTCAACCTCGCGAATGTTGGCCAGAAACTGGTTGCCGAGGCCTTCGCCCTTGGAGGCACCGCGCACCAGGCCGGCAATATCGACGAAAGACAGCTGGGTCGGGATGATTTCCTTGGAACCGGCGATTTGGGCCAACTGGTGCAAGCGGGGGTCCGGCACGGGAACCTGTCCCACATTGGGCTCAATGGTGCAAAAGGGATAATTGGCCGCCGCCGCCGCGGCGGTGTTGGTCAGCGCATTGAAAAGCGTTGATTTGCCGACATTCGGCAATCCGACAATACCGCATTTGAAACCCATAGTCTTAATCCGTTATTTTTTGTTTGGTTTAAGCCGCAAGCCGACTTCATTTAAAAATTTTGTCCCCGCTGTCTCGCCGGAATGATCCGTCAGGGCGGGGGCGGCCCCGGCGATGGCGTCGAGCATCGGCTCCAGCCACGTCAGGTCGGACCTTGCAAAGTCGCCCAGAACGTGACTGGTGACCTGGTCCTTATCGCCGGGATGGCCAATGCCCAGCCGGATGCGGTGATAATTCCTGCCCAGATGCTGGTCAAGGCTGCGCAGGCCGTTATGTCCCGCATGACCGCCGCCGGTTTTGAATTTGATTTTACTGGCCGGAATGTCCAGTTCGTCATGAAAAACGAAAATATCTTGCGGCGGGATCTTATAAAAGCGCGCCGCTTCGCCGACAGACTGCCCGGAGAGATTCATATAGGTTTGCGGCTTCAGGATCAGAACTTTTTCAGACCCCAGCCGTCCTTCGGCAAGCAATCCCTGAAATCTGACCTTGGGGGCGGAAAAATTATGGCGGCGACCGATTTCGTCCACCGCCATAAATCCGATATTATGCCGGTTGTTGTTGTATTTACCGCCGGGATTTCCCAGTCCAACCAATAACAACATGGCATTGATCCTTAAATGGTCGAAGGGTAAAAAATTACTCTTCGCCGCCTTCCTCAGCTTCGGCGCCTTCAACTGCTTCCTCTTCTGCGGCTTCCTCTTCTTCCGCACCGGCGCTCTTCAATCCGCTTGGGGCGGAAATGGTGGCGATGGTGAAGTCTCGGTCATCAATAACCGGGGTGACGCCTTTGGGCAGGGTGACGCTGCTGATATGGATGCTTTCGTTCATTTCAGTTGCTGAAATGTCGATCTCGATCGCTTCCGGAATGGCGTTGGCCGGGCATGAGAATTCAACCTCATGACGGACGACGTTCAGAATGCCGCCGGATTTGATGCCGGGGCTGACTTCGTCACCGACAAAGTGAATCGGAATCATGATGTTGAGGCTTGATCCTTTGGCAAGGCGCAGGAAGTCGACATGCAGGGGCCAGTCCGTCACGGGATGGAATTGGACATCACGGGGCAGGACGGTTTCCTTGTCTTTGCCGATTTGAATTTCATATGAAGTGTTGAGGAACCCGCCGGTGTTCAACTGCTTCACCAGGTCGATCCGGCTAACGGTTACCATGGTCGGGTCTTTTTTGTCGCCATAAATCACGGCGGGGATTTTGTCTTCTCTACGTAACGCACGAGAGGACCCCTTACCCGCTTTTTCGCGCAATTCAGCTTTAATAACTGGACTTGCCATTTTACATTCTCCTAATTGATCATAATAATATCGGCCTCCAGGGGTGCCAATATTAAAGGTCTGCACGCTTGGGCTCAAGAGTACAGACCTTACAGTTCGCAGCTTTTAACGTGGAACGGCCAAAAACTCAATGATTATTTGCGCCTTTAAGGCGCTTTTGTCTTCGGAAACGGCGATTAATCAAATAATACGGAAACGGATTCTTCCTTGTTGATCCGCTGGATCGCCTCGGCAAAGAGCGGCGCGATGCTGATCTGGCGGATTTTAGGGCAGTTGGCGACGGCCTCCCGGGCGCAAATACTGTCGGTAATCACCACTTCCTCCAGTTCGGAATTGGTGATCCGCTCGACCGCGGGGCCGGAGAGGACGCCATGCGCCACATAGGCGCTGACCCCGATGGCGCCATTGGCCTTCAGGGCGGCGGCGGCGTGACACAGCGTGCCGGCGGAATCAACAATATCATCCACCAGGATGCAATGGTATCCCTCGACTTCGCCAATGACATTCATCACTTCCGACACCCCGGCTTTTTCCCGGCGTTTGTCGATAATGCCAAGCGGCGTCTCCAGTCTTTTGGCATGGGCGCGGGCCCGCACCACGCCGCCGACATCCGGCGAGACGACCATTGTTTTAATCCCCTTGTCGATGAAGTTTTCCTGAATATCGCGGACCAGGACGGGGGAGGCGAACAGATTATCGGTCGGAATATCGAAAAACCCCTGAATTTGCCCGGCATGCAGGTCCATGGTCAGGACCCGGTCGGCGCCGGCCTCTGTAATCAGGTTGGCGATCAGCTTGGCGGAAATCGGCGTTCTCGGTCCGGGTTTTCTGTCCTGGCGGGCATAGCCGAAATAGGGAATGACCGCCGTGATCCGGTTGGCCGAGGCCCGGCGCAGGGCGTCGATGGCCACCAGCAATTCCATGACATTGTCATTGGCCGGATAAGATGTCGGCTGAATCAAAAAAACGTCCTCACCGCGGACGTTTTCTTTTATTTCTACCCAGACTTCCTCATCCAGAAATCGTTTAATATCAGCCTTTGTCAGTTCCATGTCGAGGCAGGCGGCAATTGCCTCTGCAAGCGGCCGATTGCTGTTGCCGGATAGAAGTTTCATGGTCGTATTCCTCATGTCGTATAATCACCGAATCCAGGTTCAAAAATATAACGGGAAAAATCAAAAAAAGCGACTCTTCCGGAAAAGTGGCCGCAAGCTAGCAACAGGGTTCCGGAAAGTAAACAGAATTGATGCGGCAAAGGAAAATCTCCGCTGTCAGGACAGCATAATCATGGAGATTTGGCGGCCGTAATCGGCTTCCTCCCGGTGGATGCTTCTTCGGTAGCTGAAGAAACTTTCCGTATCAGAATAGGTGTCTTGCGGTGATACATCAATGGCGTCGATACCGGCTTCTGTCAATTGCGTAGAAACAAATCCCTTTAAATCAAAAAGATATTTTTCTTTTTTTATGTCATTTATGAAGAATTGTCGATATGCCGGATCCGTGGTGACAAAGCGGGCGCGGAACTCGGGGCCAACCTGATAATTTTCCGGCGCGATGCAGGGACCAACGGCGGCGACAATATCAGCGCGCTCTGTCCCTTGTTGACACATGAGCCGGATTGTATTCTGTATGATGCCGTTCAGCGCGCCCTGCCAGCCGGCATGGGCGGCGCCGATGACGCCCCGCCGGCGGTCGGCAAATAACACCGGCGCGCAATCGGCGGTCAGGATGCCGAGGGCGATATTCTGACCGCAGGTTACCGCAGCGTCGCCCCGGGGCAGGTCGCGCGCCGACCACGGCCTTTCCAGGAGATGCGCTTTGTCGCTGTGGATCTGAAAGAGGCCGCAGAGGTCATCGGCGGCCGGGTCGAGGCTGGACAGCGCCCGGCGCCGGTTCTCGGTCACATTTTTCGGGTCATCATCGGAGCCCGGTCCGCAATTGAGCGAAGCATAGAGCCCGGTCGAACAGCCGCCCTCGCGGGTGAAGAAGCCATGCCGGATATGGGGGAGGGCGGTTAAGAGCGAGCTTGTCAGATACGGCGCTTTCATTATCACCTCTCAAACCCGATGACGCCGGCGAGGCTGGGTTCAGCCAGCGCCATGACTTTGAACAGTCTGCCCATTTGCGCGTCGTCGGTCAGGCGGTGCAGGGCCGACAGAATATCCTTGCTTTGCTCTGCTGTGGCGACCTTTAACAGGCTCTCGGCCCGGGCGTCAATGCCGACGGCTTTGAGGAATTTTCCCTGTTCCGTCGGGCCGAATACCTGGAGGCCGCCGTCCTGCGCCACTTCTTTCAGGCGCTGAAAATTAACGTGGGTGGTGAGGTCCGCATCACCGGGGTCGGCCAGAATATCGACATATTTATGATCCCGGACCGCCTGAAGCGTATCGCCGACGCCATGGCGGTCATGGCCATAGTCGATCACCAGGGCGGCGCCGCCGAAGGCGTGGATATGTTCGCAAATTTCCGCCAGAATATTTTCCGCCACCGGACATATCTCGACAATGTTGCCGATGTCGGCCCTCAGGACGGCGGCGGGGATCATCTGTTCCGGGCAGGGGGCCGGGGCGAGCTCAAGGCTGAGCCGACGGTTTTCATCGAGCCGCACCAGCCGTTCATGCCAGCCGGCTTCGCTTTTCTGGAACTGGCGCACCGGCAGGGCGTCAAAAAATTCATTGGCGATGATCAGGACCGGCTTGCCCTTTGCCGCGGCCAGGGCGTCACGAATATGGTCATGCCATATGGGGCGGGCGTAATTCTTCAGGGCGTCCTGCTGGCGTTTGCGCAAAACCGGGGACATTTCAATAAGATGCAGATCAATGGCGTCCAACAGTCCCGGGACAATTTTTATCGACCGCAGGGCGTCCTGCATCAGGGTGCCGCGTCCGGGGCCGAGTTCAATCAGGTGGATTTTCTCCGGCGATCCCATATTGAGCCAGTTGCCGGCATGCCAGAGACCGATCATTTCGCCGAACATCTGGCTGATTTCCGGCGCCGTGGTGAAATCACCGCCCCGGCCGAAAGGGTCCTGCTTCATATAATAGCCGTGCCGCCGATTGCCCAGCGCCTCGGCCATGAATGCGGCGATATTGAGGGGACCCTGGGCTTCGATCAGCTTGACCAGATATGTTTCCAGCTTGTTCATAGGGCTTTTCTTTGCGGCCGCAGGATCAGATAGAGGCCAAGCAGCACCATGGGGATCGACAGCAGCTGTCCCATGGTGAGGAAACCGGTGCCATAAAGAAAGCCGAGATGATTGTCCGGTTCGCGGAATTGTTCAACAATGGTGCGCGCCAGCGCGTAGCCGATGATGAAAACGCCGGTCAGCAGGCCGGGCTTTTTGCGCGCATTGGTGAAGTTGAACAAAAACCACAGCAGGAAAAACAGGCCGAGTCCCTCCAGCGCCGCTTCGTAAAGCTGGCTCGGGTGACGGGGCAGGGGGCCGCCGCGGGGAAAGACCATGCCGATGGCGGCGTCGGTCGGGCGGCCGAACAGTTCGCCATTGACGAAATTGGCCAGCCGGCCGAGAAACAGCCCGATCGGCGATACGCAGGCCAGCAGGTCGGTAAAGCGGAAAAAGGCGATATTCTGCTTCTTGCAGAACCAGTAGGTGGCGAGCGCAACCCCGAGAAAGCCGCCGTGAAACGACATGCCGCCGTCCCAGACGGCGAGGATCTCGCCCGGCTTTCTGAGATAGGCGTCAAGATTGTAAAACAGCACATAGCCCAGACGGCCGCCGAGGATGACGCCCAGCATGGCCCAGAAGGCGAAATCGCCGACCTGGGCGGCGGTGCAGGGGGCGCCTTTTTTCTTGATCAACTGCAGCATATAATACCAACCGAGCCCCCATCCCACAAGATAGGCCATGGAATACCAGCGCAGGGCGAAGGGGCCGATGTTATAGCTTTCCTCGCCGATGCGAATCGCCCAGGGGCCCAATTTGAAGATTTCCGGCGCAATGTCCGGGAAAGTGAGTGAGGCGGAGAATAAAATTTCCAACATATGATTGTCGCCGGTTATCGCAGTTTTACAATTGTTTAGGGGCTATCATGGCGGGCTTTTCGCGCAAGTCAAGTTTGATAAATTTGAATCCGCTTGGCATTCCCGGGCGGATTGGCATATTGTCCCCCTATGCCTGTTTGTCGGGCATGTCCGCGAAAGAGGCGGATTTTTATATTGAGGTTTAGGTTAAGTGCAGACGGACAATAAATTTTTTGATGATCTGGCGAAACTGGGGCAAAGCGCGGCGGGCGCCCTGCATGGCGTGAAGGCCGAGGTCGAAGCCCTGGTGCGCGCCCGGCTGGAACATGTCCTGGCGGATATGGATCTGGTGACCCGGGAAGAATTCGAAGTGGTGCGGGATATGGCGAAAGAGGCCCGGCGGCGGAATGATCTGCTGGAGCAGAAAATTGTCGCGCTGGAGACGCATCTTGCGGCGAAGAAACCGGCGCCCAGCCAGAAAACTGGCCAGAAAACGGGTCCGAAAAACGTCAAGAGCAAAGACACAGCAAAATGACAGCAGTAACTTTCGACGGCTACAGCGAACTGTCGGCCAATCCGCTCGATATTCTGGAAATGATCGCCGGCCAGAATGAATGGCCTTATGAACGATCCACCGACGATGAAATTACCGTCGCGGTCAGCGGTGAATGGTGTGATTTTCACATTCGTTATTTCTGGGTGGCCGAGGAACATATGCTTCAGGCGGCCGGCATGCTGGACATGCGGGTGCCGGACAATAAAAAAAACAATGTGCTGGAAACGATAAATCTGGTCAACGAACATCTGGCCATGGGCCATTTCGCCATCTGGACCGAAGATAACACGCTGATGTTCCGCCATAGCCATATGGTGGATGAGCAGCAGGCGGTTTCCGCCCCGGCCTGTGAAAAAATCACCAATACGATCATCACCGAAAGCAACAGATTTTATCCGGTGTTCCAGTTCGTGCTGTGGGCCGGTAAAAGCCCGTCCGAGGCGATCAGGGCCGCCATGCTGGAAACCGTTGGCGAAGCCTAGGCCGGACCAGGAGCTTCCGTCTTGAAAGGACAGATCAATGTCGAAACTTTCCCAGATCTCCACTGATTTTCCCTTGCTGCTGATTGGGTGCGGCAAGATGGGCGGCGCCCTGTTGCAGGGCTGGCTCAAGGGCGGTCTGTCACCGGATGCGGTCAGAATTGTCGACCCCTTTGTCGACAGCGCCCGGGCGATGGCGCCCATGCTGCCGGCGGAGTGCTTCGTCGAAGGCCTGGCGGATCTGCCCGAGCGGATCACGCCCGGCGTCATCGTGCTCGCGGTCAAGCCGCAGATGATGGATCAGGCGCTGGCGGATTTTAAAGTTCTGGATTGCGCCAACAGCGTGATTTTATCAATCGCGGCGGGCAAGACCATCGGCTATTTCGAACGTCATCTGGGCCGCGAAACCGCCATTGTCCGGGCGATGCCCAACACGCCGGCGGCCATCGGCAAGGGCATTACGGTTGGCTGTCCCAACAAGAATGTCACGGCGGATCAAAAGGCGATCTGCCATGATTTGCTGCGGGCGGCCGGGGCCGTGGACTGGGTGGCGGAAGAAGTTCTGATTGATGCGGTGACCGCGGTTTCGGGCAGCGGCCCGGCCTATGTTTTTCATCTGGTGGAGGCGCTGGCGGGCGCCGGCGAACAGATCGGCCTCGAGCGGGAACTGGCGCAAAGGCTGGCGCGCCATACGGTGTGCGGCGCCGGGGCCCTTCTGGAGCAGTCGGATGATGACGCGACCCGGTTGAGGAAGAATGTCACCAGTCCCAACGGCACGACGGAGGCCGCCCTGAATGTCCTGATGGGGCAGGACGGGCTCGGCAAAATAATGACCGATGCGGTGCGGGCCGCATATATCAGATCGAAGGAACTCGCGGATTGATCCTGTCCGGCCGCTTAATCCGG
Organism: Paremcibacter sp.; assembly: GCA_048266545.1. Lineage (GTDB taxonomy): Bacteria > Pseudomonadota > Alphaproteobacteria > Sphingomonadales > Emcibacteraceae > Paremcibacter. The sequence goes on from JBLWZH010000012.1 coordinate 35,167, forward strand.
GGTTGGGCGGGCGGATTGCGGGCGGCTAAGGGCCCAATCCTTGTTGATCTGCGCCAGAATATCGTCGCGGTTTTCCGCCGCCAGCAGGGCGCTGAGCACGCGCCAGAATCCCTCGACCGACTGATCCCCGGCCTGTTCAAAGGCCCGCAACATATGCTCCTTCTGATGCTCGGTGATCTGGTTGAGAAGGTCCTGGCCCAGATCGGTGAGATAAAGCAGGCGCTGGCGGCGGTCCTGCTCGCCAATATCCTGACGGATGTAATGTTTTTCAACCAGGGTGCTCAACACCCGGGACAGGCTTTGCTTGGTGATATTCAGCAGTTTAAGCAGTTCGGCGACCTTCAGGCCCGGATTGCGGCCGACAAAATGCAAAACCCTGTGATGGGCGCGGCCAAAACCATAGGTCTGCAACACGTCATCGGGCCAGCTGATGAAATCGCGATAGGCGAAATAGAGCAGTTCCATGCCCTTGAGGAATTTCTGGTGTTCCGAATGGTTTCCAGTGTCAAAAAATATGTCAGTCATATTGACATATTTAAATTATAATGTTACTCATATCAACTATTATGTGAAATATTCTTATGGGCAGATGACTTGAAAGTTGCAGATATGATGTTTCACCGGTAAATTTTGAAATTATATTTTATTGAGGTTTGAAATGTCATCCACAGCTTTCGACGACCGGGACGGCGTCATCTGGTATAACGGGGAAATGGTTGAGTGGCGGGACGCCAGGTTTCATGTGTTGACCCATGCCCTTCACTATGGCAGCAGCGTTTTCGAGGGTCAGCGGGCCTACGGCGGTGAAATTTTCAAACTGCGCGAACATTCCCAGCGCCTGATCGATTCCGGGCGTATTCTGGGCTTTGATAATCCTTATTCGGTAGAGGAAATTGATCAGGCGGCCAATAATGTGGTGGCGGCCAACGGTCTGGTCGACGCTTATGTGCGGCCCATCGCCTGGCGCGGCTCTGAAATGATGGGGGTGGCGACGGCGGGAACGAAAATCCATCTCGCCATTGCCGCCTGGGAATGGCCGTCCTACTTTGGCGAGGAAGCCAGGTTAAAGGGATTGCGTCTGGAAATCGCCAAATGGCGGCGGCCTTCGCCGGAAACGGAACCGGTTCACGCCAAGGCGGCGGGCCTCTATATGATCGCCTCTCTCTGTAAGGATGCCTCGACCGCCCATGGCTATGACGACGCCCTGATGCTGGATTATCGGGGCCAGGTCGCCGAAGCGACGGGGGCCAATATCTTCTTCCTCAAGGACGGCGCGCTGCATACGCCGAAGCCGGATTGCTTCCTCGACGGCATTACCCGCCGCACGGTGATTGACCTGGCGAAAAAGCGCGGCATTGAAGTGATCGAACGGGCGATTATGCCCGAGGAAATGGCCGATTTTGAGCAGGCCTTCCTGACCGGCACGGCGGCCGAGGTAACGCCGCTGTCTGAAATCGGTCCCTATAATTTCGTCGTCGGCGATGTCTGCAAGACCATGATGAAAGACTATGACGACCTGGTCAACCGACGATAGGCATTAAAAAATGCCGACGGCGGCGCCCGTGCCCCTGCGGCGCAGGCCCCGGGTCGCCGGCGTGATGACCAGATGAAATTCTTGGCTGGTTTGCCCCGCTTTATCGGCGGGGTGATCCCTTCGCCCCAAATCTTTGTTGCAACTCAAGCCGTGCGCTTTATCAGTTTACGACCTAAGCCGCATGGTGAGCCACTGTTGTATATATTTATCAATTAAAAACAGGACGTAAGAGAATATAACAACAACGGCGACATGCAAGCTTGCGAACAAAAGTGAGTAATAGGCGTTGTCCAGGGCGACATCAAAATTGAGCACCCAGTGGCGCATCGGGCCATTTATTGCAAAAACGGGCAAGGATATTCGGCCCAATAACATAATAAATCCAGTGAGGTAGGGGCCTTGTTTCAGTCTTTTCCACATAAAGAAACTACACTGTAAAAGTAAATACAGACCCGCCAGGGTTTGAAACGGCCAAATATAATTCAGAAAATTTCCAAGGATAAATATAAAAAGCGCGATCAGGACCAGCCAGCCGCTGTAAAGTATCGTTTTGCGCCGGGCGCAATATATGCCCATGCTTATTTCAGGCAGCCACCCTAAAAAAGTCATTTTTATCTGGATGCTGACGAGAGGGTCTATAACGGTCAGTAGAAAATAAAATACGCCGATGGAAATAACATGTATTATGTCTCCATATCTTTTGACCAATTGAATGAGTATCGGGAGAAAAAGATAGATCTGGAAAATAAGCGAGAAGAACCACCACGGGCCGACAATCTTTAACTCGTACCCGGGAATGAAATTGGTCAGCAGGCTTAATTTGGCAAGATATCCTATCAACCAGTCGACGTAAGAAACCTCGCGAAACAGCGCAATAAAGAAAAAGTGAACGAGAATCGCCATAATAAAAGTCGGATAGAGTTTCATTATGCGCTGCCCTAAAAATTTTCCGTGCGCGATTTTATCCTCCGACCAAAACTTTAAGGTCAGGCCGTAAGCGCTGAAAAATACAAACACGGCAACGGCGATCCAACCCCATACTGAAAAAGCCAATTGGATAATTTTCTCGGGTTGAGCGGTAAATACCTCCCAGTATTTGGGGATCAGGGGATGAAAGGAAAATTCATTTTCACCTATTTTGGGCGGCAGCCAATGGAAATAATTGTGCAGCACAATGATTAAAATTGCGACGCCGCGGCAATAGACGGAAGCTTCTTTGCTCCAGCCTCCAAGTGTTAATTTCATGTCTGCGCAACCCTTGATTGACAATAGTGATTAGGTGTTTAACAATGGCGTTATTGCATGTGAAAGCTTCTGGTTAAGAATATTCCGGGGAACTTAATAATGCAAAGCACCTGTCGTAGCGCCATATCCGTTTTGACAATTGGACTATTACCGAACATATCAATGTCCATTGCCAGTTTATTCATTTTCATGAATCGACCCCTTATTCATGTGGAATATTTTTTGGTCGCTGTTTGCTTTGTGATCTTGCCAAGAATGCTTGCCTTTTCAATAATGATAGCCCTGTTTGCGGTCGACCTGTTCGTATCCCTTGCGCCCGGATTCTATTTTGAGTTAAGCGGGCTGGTTGATGCGCTTTCTGGTATTGGTTTTCTTGATTTATCTGCAACAGTCTTGCCTTTGGCGCCCGCCGTCATTGGTCTGATCTTCTCGCTGCTTCTTATCCATTATCTTGAGAAACGGATCACGAAAGACAGGTTTTCCGGGACAATCCAGACATCCATGAGCCTTCTTGCGATACTCCTCGTCTTTTCCGCTGATTATTTTCTTTCGCCAAACAATAGTAACCGAACTACCCAATCATTTACAAAGATAAATATTGGCGGATCAATCTCGACAATCCTGTTACGGTCCTATGACGCTTCGCAAAGTGAGTATCCGCTTGAGTTCGATTCCATTGATTCTGCGACCAGTCGCTTATTCTCCGCCATCAGCAACGGCGATGATTTGCCAAAACATATTACCCTTGTACTGGCGGAATCGCTTTCCTTGTATAAGGACAACAGCGCAAACGCACTGCAATTGTCCCCCCTGGCGGACAATGCGTTCATCGTGGAGAATTTCAACGTGGAAATTGGGTCTGTGCTCTTTAAAGGGCCGACGATATCAGGTGAACTGAGAGAATTATGCGGTATCAGGTTTCTGGCGACAATCCCTAAGCCCGACTCCTTGCCTGTATCTGATTGTCTGCCGAAAAAACTGGCGGAACAGGGGTACAAAAGCATAGCTGTCAATGGCTTTTTCCCAAGTTTTTTCAGCACCGGTCGACTGTATTCCGAGCTGGGGTTCGAGGAACAGTATTTCATTAATGATATTGCGACAGCTCTGAGCAGTCCGCCGCTTTGCGGAAGCACCTTCAGGGCCGTCTGCGATCTTGACGCCGCCCGGAAGCTCTTTACGGTTAAAAAAGCCAACCGGGATGATAAAATATTTTTCTACTGGCTTACGTTCAATGGCCATTTGCCAATTTGGGAACCGGAAGACGTCGCGCCCGCTATTGACTGTTCTGCGTCCAGGGCGACCTCAAAATACGACAGTATTTGTAGTTCGGTGCGCACAAATGCATTTGTGATGAAAATACTGGCGACAAAAATTTCCGAAGATGCGCAGAGACACAGCGCATATATTATTGTCGGTGATCATATGGTGCCATTTTTACGCACAGATATTCGCGCCGAGTTGGAAGCTGGAAAAGTGCCCTATATCATCCTGACGCCAAAAACGGACGCCCGCCATTGAGCATGGTGGGATTGGAGGGTCAGGTTTTTTCGCCTTTTTCCGTATTTTCTTTTTCCGTGTTTTCCTTGCCGGCTTTCTTTTTCTTTGAATAGGCGATCAGTTGCTTGGCTGTGTCGCTGTCCAGTTTTGTGATGGCGGCGATGGTAAAGCGGTCCCCGTCAATGAACAGGGCATTGCCGCCGTAAGGACAGAAACGATTGTCGAATTGCGAATATACGCCGATGGCGTGGGTGTATTTCAACCCAAATGATTGCATGTTGAGCCGGACATAATAGGGCCGGCTCCTGCTTGGCGCATAGAGGATCAGGCTCTGTTCATCAATGATTGTCCAGCCGTTTATGGTGCGGGAAAATACACAATCATCGCCCTTGCTCAGCTGGCTGATCAGCTTCTGGTAGGCCTGAACACTCAAAGGGTCGGGTTTGATTTCCTCGGCGATGGCGGTCAGCCCCGCGGCCAATAACCCAAAGCCGATCAAATAACTGGCGATATGTGTTTTCATAATGACCTCACCTGCATGTTTTGATGAGGACAGTATAGAGCCGCTAGCTGAACTGACTATGAATATCCCGTTCAAAAAGCCGGTGCGCCGGTAAAATAACCGTGACCAAAGGCGAGGGCGGCGTAAACAGCCACGGCGATGACAGCAACCTTGATGTCGGCGGAATAGGGCGCGGCCGCGGGTTTTCGCCAGGCGCCGTCCCGCCGGTTTATAAAGAATATTTCGCCAAGCGCCCAGACGGCCAAGCCGCCGAACAGCAGCGCCGCGCGGCTTTCGCCATTGGCCAGAAGATGGGCGACGCCCCACAGTGCTACCGAAGTCAGCTGGGGATGACGGATGATCCGCTTGATATTGCTGTTGGCTCTGGCTGAAATAAAGAGGAACAGGGCGGGATACATCAGGACCTGCGCCGCGAGATAACCCCATTCCGGCGGGCTATAGACTATCTCAACGCTGCTGGACCGCCAGCCGATAACGATCAGGATCAGCGCGCTCAGGATGATGAGCGCGAAAATCCCCCGATAGGGATTTCGGCCGATTTTGCCGATCACGGTTTGATGGGCGCCGGGACAGGCGGCGGGAAACAGATGCGCCAGACCGAATAACAGAATGCCGCAAATCAGGAGGATGCTCATGGAATTTCTCCCTTTGGGTTATTTTGTCGGTTTATTTTTCAGCTCTATTTCTCGGCCGCTATCTTCAGCTTTTCCAGCCCCCGGTCGAACATCCCCGGCACCATATATTCGACCAACACGCTGATATAAGGGCCGATGATCGGGGTTTCCACGGCGCCGTCCATCCGCCAGGTCACCGTGATCCTGTCGGGGTCATTCGGATCTTCCTGATGATAGGTGATTTTTGCCTCGGATTTATCCATTTCCCCCGGCTTGCCGAAAAAAAGATCATAGGCGATGCCGTTCTCCTCCGAGGCGGCGGTGAAGGTCAGGGCGCCGGGATCATCTCTTTCGCTGGTCCATTTTTGATGGGCGCCAACGCCTGATGTCACTTCGCCCAGATCCACTTTGATCGTCGGATCCATTTCAAGCCACGGCGCCCATTTCGGCCATTGGGTGAGGTCATTGACCAGCGCGTGAATTTCCCCCCGCGAAGCGTTGATGGTGATTTGCCGCTCGATATGATAGCTGTTACCGAGAAACAGGCCGAAAAGAATAAATATCGCAATCAGCCCGCCGACGATCTGCAGTGATTTTTTCATGATCTTTCCCCTGTTTTATGCTTTATGGGGTAAAGTATGGCCCTAAATCGGAAATAAGTAAAGGATGTCTGTCGCGGCAAAAAATAAGGGAGCCCGGGGCAGGCTCCCTGATCAATTTCACCGTCTGCAATCGGATGATTTTATTTCAGGCCAAGCACGTCCTTGCCCTGGATAAAATTGATGTCGACCGGAATATTGGCGGTTTTCAATTTATTGAGATCCGCTTTCAGGGTTTCGCTCATCACGCCCCTGGTCCGGAGCAGCTCCATCGCGCGATCATAATCGCCGTCGCCCTGAATCGTCAGCAGCAGATTGCCCAGGCTGTCCATGGCCTGATTGAATTTATCCTGATGGACCACATAATATCCCTGTTCATTCTTGGAGAAAGCCCCGCGTTCGAGGAAATAGTTGAAGCGGACCATATTGGCCTTACCATGGGCCGAGGAGGCGCCAAAGCGGCTGGAGCGGAAAATGCTGGCGACGAAGGTGACATAATAATCCATCATCACGCCTTCGGTGATCTCGCCCTTTTCATAAAGGCTCTTGATCATATAAAGGCCGAGCAGGTCGGCCTTGCCCTCTTCAAAGGACGAGGCGGCGTCTTTCAGCGCCAGCCGCACCGGCCCCTTGCCGGTGAGGGTCTGCTTGATGCCGAGGCCATGGGACACCTCATGAAACATGGTGTTGGAGAAAAAGGCGTTGAAGGTGATATGCTTGCGCTGTTCCGGGGCGATCAGCACTTCTGAAATCGGCCGCAGAATCTTGTCAAATTTGGCCCGCATGGCGTTTTTCAGCTGCAACCGGCGGGTGCCTTTTTTAAGCTGGACCTCCTCGTCATTGGGCAGGTTGATGGCGATGGTCTTGGAGCCGGCGTTGGAATGGCCGGCGTAATATATCACGTCGTAGGCGTTGAGGTCGGAATCGCTGCCCGGCGTTTCGGCTTTATAGGCGGCATCCACCGGCAGGCCCTTTTGCAACTCCGGCAGGACGGCGGTGAATTTCGCCAGTTTCTCGCTCCATACCGGATCCTTGACCAGGACATAGGCCTCATAGGCCGCGCGATAGCCAAAAAGCAGGTCCTCATAGGTTTCGATGGCGCCGTACACCAGCTCCACCGGGTTGCTTTTCATGTCCATCCAGGCGAAATCGCTGGCCTGATAGTCGTCGGTCGTGATCGCCTCGGCCCGCATCATCAGGTAATTGGCGAATTCCTTGTTGTCGGCCAACGCGGCCGCCTGGCGCAGCAGACCGGCGGCCCGGCCCAGCTCCTCCCGGTACATTTCATGGTAGGGGATCACGGTCAATTGTCCCTGATCATCACGGCGAATCACGGAATAAAGACCGATTTTATCCGGATGGTCAAAGGCCTCGAATTCTTCGCGGGTCATGTCCGCGGGATAGAGATTGGCGCCCAGCGGTTTTTCCCCGAAGCCGGCCAGAAAGGGCTTGTCGCCGTCCAGCCGGTCCCAGGGGCCGTAGTTTTTCTCAACAAATCCGCGGGCTTCCTCATCGGTCACCGTGGCGAAAAGCGCTGTCTTGTCGCCGTAAGCCTGCTTCCAGTAAAGGTCGTCCATGATTTTAGAGGCGTCGATCAACAGGCTGATCATTTTTTTCTGATTGGCGCTCAGGTGGCCGAGGTCGGCAGTCAGCGTATAATCGGTATAGATGGCGGCGCGTTTGCGGGCCGCTTCGGAAACCCACGGCGAGGCCGCCTTAGCGGTTTCAGCGGTTTCGGCGGCCGTATTTTGCTCGGCCGGCTTGTCACAGCCGGAAAGCGCCATAAGTGCGGCTGCCGATGCGGTTGTTAAAAAAAATCTGAGTGTTTTTGTCATCCTCTATCCCCGGATTGATGGTTTTTGATTTTAAAGCGGGAGTTTGGCAGAAATCACGCCACAGATCAAAGGGATAATTGACGGACGGGGTTTAAGGCTTGATGCGCCGATCTTTTGCCCCGAGGAAAGGCAGGGCCAGCAGCCACAAGATATTGAGATACCTGGGGCCCCGGCAATCGTCAAGGCCGATCGCCATATGTTGATGGTCAACGGAATTTACCGGAGTGAAGCTGCGACCCAGATAATTCCAGTAGGGAAAGACAATACTGTAATTGCTGTTGGTCTCGGCCGCGATGGCGGAATGATGAACCCGGTGCATGTTTGGCGTGACCACCAGGCAGCGGATGGCTTTTTCGAGCTTTGCCGGCAGCCTGATATTGCCGTGGACAAAGAAGTTGACGCTCACGGTCAGTATTTCCAGAATGATGATGCCTAAAACCGGATACAGAAAGATAAGTTATTTCAATATATTAAGGAAAAGTTGCAGAATTTAACCTGTTAAGATTGTAAAATATTATGACAGTTCGGGCGCTCATTCCCGCCATTTTTTACACTTTTCATCGTCGGAGTCTTTGGCCTCGACCCAATGTTCGCCGTCGCCGCTTTGCTCCTTTTTCCAGAAGGGGGCCTTGGTTTTCAGCCAGTCCATGATGAATTCAGCCGCGGCGAAAGCCGCTTCCCGGTGGGCGGACAGGGTAACGACGAGGACGATCTGGTCGCCGGGGGCGAGCGGGCCGTAGCGATGAATGACGGCGCCGCCGAGCAACGGCCAGCGGCTTTCCGCCGTGCGGCAGATCGCGGCAAGCTGCTTTTCCGCCATGCCGGGGAAATGTTCGAGGGTCATTTTATCGATGCTTTTGTCGCCGTGAAAATCACGCACCAGGCCGGTAAAGCTGACAATGGCGCCGAGATCAGTGCGCCCCCGCTTGAGGGCTTCGATTTCCGCCGCAATATCAAAATCCTGCTTTTGCACGGTGACTTTCATCTGTCAGCCTCCGGTCATCGGCGGGAAAAAGGCCACTTCATCGCTGTCGCTCACCGGGTGATCGAAATCCACATAGGCCTGGTTGACGGCGGTGCGCAGCAGCGCTTCATTGGCGAAGGCCGCCTGATAATTTTCCCCCTGACGCCGCAGGTGGTCGACCAGCTCGCCGACAGTGGTGACATCTTCCGGCAGGGAAATCCGGTCTGTGGCGTGACCGATATTTTCCCGGATCCGGGCGAAATAAAGTATATCCATTCTCTTACTCCGTCATATGGCGCATGCCGGCCTTGAGGTAATCATATCCGGTATAAAGGGTCAGCAGGGCGGCGGCCCACAAGCAGATATTACCGATCAGGATGGACGGGATCATATCCGGCGAGGCTTCGCCAACCAGCAGAAAGCCGAGGGCGAAGATCTGGATGGTGGTCTTCCATTTCGCCAGATAGGATACCGGGACGCTGACCTTCAGGTCGGCGAGGAATTCCCGCAGGCCCGATACGGCGAATTCCCGGCACAGGATAACGACAGCGGCGATAATCGCCGGGCCTTCAATCCGCTTGAAGGCGACCATCATCAGCAGGGCCGCCGCAATCAGCAGCTTGTCGGCGATCGGGTCCATGAATTTGCCCAGGGCCGATGACATGTTGTATTTCCGCGCCAGATAGCCGTCGAAAAAATCCGTAATGCCGGCGATCGTGAAGATGGCGAAGCCGATCCAGTTCGCCTTGTCCCCGTCAAGATAGAAAGAGCCGACAATAAGCGGGATCATCAGAATACGGGAGAAGGTCAGTATATTGGCAAGATTAAACATATATGCTCTAACATTCTGAATGAGGAAAATTTATGCAACCTTTTATAGGTTATCCAGTGAGGCCTGCCAATAGGGAATTCGGCCCCGCGGCGGATAAATATCGGGTTTCAATCCGCATCATGGAAATGATCATAGATATTTTTGGCGAGGACGCGGCTGATCCCGGTAACCGTCTCGAGATCCTTCAGCGCCGCGCCCTCAACGGCCCTGGCCGATCCGAAATGGAGCAGCAGCGCCTTTTTGCGGCCAGGGCCGACGCCGGGCAGGCCGTCAAGAATCGATTTATGCATGGTTTTGGCCCGCCGCTGCCGGTGGCTGCCGATGGCGAAACGGTGCGCTTCGTCCCTGAGTCGCTGCAGAAAATAGAGCGTCGGGTCGTTGGGCGGCATCTTGAAGGGCGCCTTGCCCGGCAGATAGAAATCCTCGCGCCCGGCATTGCGGTCCGGTCCCTTGGCGATCGAGACGACGGCGATGTCCTCCAGCCCCAGATCCGCCAGAATCTGGGTCACGGCGGACAGTTGGCCCTTGCCGCCGTCAATCAGCAGCAGGTCGGGCCAGGTCGGGCTGGTCCGATCCGGATCTTCCTTGAGCTGGCGTTTGAAGCGGCGGGTCATCACCTCGCGCATCATGCCAAAATCATCGCCGGGGCTGATGTCCGGCGACTTGATGTTGAATTTGCGGTAGCTGCCCTTGTCCAGTCCCTCCGGGCCGGAAACGACCATGGCGCCGATGGCGCTGGCGCCGGAAATATGGCTGTTGTCATATATTTCGATCCGCTGCGGCGGGCCGTCCAGGTCGAATTTCTCGGCGACGCCCTCCAGCAGTTTTTTCTGGGATGATTTTTCCGCCAGCCGTCTTTCCAGCGCCTCGCGGGCGTTTTTCTCGACCATGCGGATCAGGTTGAATTTATCGCCCCGTTGGGGGAAGGAAATCCTCACCCGGCGGCCGGCCTTAACGCTCAAGGCCTCTTCCAGCAATGACCGCTGTGTGATGGGGCTGTTGAGCAGAAGCAGCCGCGGCGGCGGCTTGTTGTCGTAGAATTGCGATATGAAGGCCGGCAGAATGTCCTTGATACCCTGATCCTTGTGATGGCGCGGGAAATAGGCCTTGTTGCCCCAGTTCTGCCCGGCGCGGAAGAAAAAGACCTGAATGCAGCTCTGGCCGCCCTGCTGGTAGGCGGCGATGACGTCGGCTTCCTCGACATGGCCCTGATTGACGTCCTGCCGCGCCTGCACCGCCGCCAGCGCCTTGAGCCGGTCGCGGTAGATGGCGGCGGCCTCATAGGCCATGTCCCGGCTCGCCTGTTCCATCTTGGCGGTCAGGTCGTCTTTGATCGCCAGACACTTTCCGTTCAGGAAATCATGGGCCGACTGCACCAGCTTCTGATAATCGGCCAAGGAGATTTTATCGACGCAGGGTCCGGCGCAGCGTTTGATCTGATAGAGCAGGCAGGGCCGGGTGCGGCTGTTATAGACGCTGTCGGAACAGGTGCGCAGCAGAAAGGCCTTCTGCAGGATATGCAGGCTTTCATTGACCGCCCGCACAGAGGCGAAGGGGCCGAAATAATAACCCTGCCGGTTTTTGGCGCCGCGGTGTTTCTTGACCTGGGGCGCCGGGTGGCTGGTATCAATCAGGATATAGGGAAAGGATTTATCATCGCGCAGCAGGATATTATACAGCGGCTTTAAGCGCTTGATCATGTTGGCTTCAAGCAGTAGCGCCTCAACCTCCGTATGGGTCGTGACAAATTCCATGGAGCGGGTTTCGCGGATCATGCGGACGATCCGGTAAGGCTGACCGCTGATTTTGGTGTAATTGGCCACCCGGGTCTTCAGGTTTTTCGCCTTGCCGACATAGAGGACGACATCCTTTGAATCCATCATGCGGTAAACCCCCGGCTTGCCGGGCAGGTTCTTCACATATTTTTTGATAATTTCGACGCCTTCGGTCACACTGACTTCCTGTTTTGAACTGCACAGCGACATCATGCGAAATATTGCAAATTTTCTCAATGATAATTCACCGGCGCCTTCGCCCAAAAGTAGATTGGAAAATAATTTCCGCCAGACTTAAAGGGTCAGTTAAAGGTCAAAAGCCCTTAGGAATCAACGGTTAATCATTCGCTGTCAGATTCGGCGGCGAAACTATCCCCGTTTTTTGTGGATAAGTTGGTGTATAACTTTTGTGGCGCTTCTGTTAAAGGGCAGGAACATTGGGGTTTTAGCTTATTGCCTAATAATTAGGCATAAATTACAAGTCGTTGAAATATATTGTAAAAATTAAAGTCAAGGGACTTGTCAAAAGATTTTTTTGCCGTCAGGGGACCATCACAATTCTGACACATTCCGCCAATCGGAATCTGTGTACAAGTTGGGGGCGATAATTGGCTTAAATACTTAGAACGCAAGCGTTTCCAGCAGAAAATACGGCAATCAAACATAAGAAAAGTCGAATATTCCTTACTTGCGGAAACGTTCGATTTCAATGCCGACGCTGGTTGTGTTCTTGATCGCTTCGAGTTTTTCAACCCGCACCCGGGCGCAGGATACGCGGGGATCCTGAAGGCTCATTTCGGCGATATTTTCCGCCAGGGTTTCCACCAGGTGAACATGACCCGAGCTGACGATCGTTTCGATGGCGGTGGCGATCTTTTCATAGCAGACCACATTGTCGATATCGTCGTTCAGATGGCGGCTGTCCTCAAGGACCGAAAGGTCGACATTGACGCGTATTTTTTGCGGCGCGCTTTTTTCATGGTCATAGACGCCGATATAGCTGTCCAGTATCAGGTCGCGGATAAAGACATGGCGGACGGAGCGGGCGGCGTCGGCGAATTTCAGGGGGGCCAGGTTGCTTGCTTTCATGTCATCTATTCCGTTTTGACGGGAACCCCGCATTCACTTGCCGGGGCCGGCCATCCTCACACTGTAAAACCCTTAGTTAGTATGAATGGCTATTTTTGGCAAATATCTTTTTTAAAATCATCTGTTTTTCTGCCGCGCCCGGCGTCCCGTCAGATAAACAGATTTGCCTGATGGGCGAGGAAAAGCAGGTATGAAATATAAATAAGGGAGAAGCCCAGCCCCGTCTTGCGGCCAATTTTCATTTTCCCGATTGCGAAAGGAACGATCAGCAGCGACGTCGCCATGAGGATCGGGAAGTCGACCCGGAAAAACTGCTCCGGAATGGGGATCGGGGCGACCAGCGAGGTGATTCCCATGATCGCCAGAATATTGAACAGGTTGCTGCCGACAATATTGCCGATGGCGACATCGCCATGCTTATTGCGCGCCGCCATGACGGAAGTCACCAGTTCCGGCAGCGAGGTGCCAATAGCGATGATGGTCAGCCCGATAATCGCTTCCGAAATCCCCATGGTGCGGGCGATAACGGTGGCGCCGTCGACAAGAATATGGGCGCCGAACATCAATCCGCCGAGGCCCAGTACGGTCATGATGACAGCTTTGAAGACAGGCGTTTCCTTGTTCCCGTCGGAGGTTACATCGCTGAGGGCGCGTTCGGCGTAATCAATGTCATGTTTCAGGATGGCGATGTTCCTTCGACTGCGCCGGACCGAATAATAGAGGAAGATCACCAGCAGAAGAATCATGATCAGGCCCTGCCAGTAATGCAGCGGACCAAAGAAGGACAGAATGATGAACAATATGGTGGCGAACAGCATATAACCCAGGCTGTGGATGATTTCCCGGTCATCGCAGCTAAAGGGATAGAGCAGCGCCGGAATTCCCAGCACCAGCAGGACATTGGCGATATTGCTGCCGACGACATTGCCGAGAGCAATATCGGCGACCCCGGACAGGGCGGCGTCTATGCCGACCACCAGTTCAGGGGCGGATGTGCCGAAGGAAACCACGGTGATGCCGATGACCAGTTTGCTGACATGGAGGCGTTCCGCGATCGCCACCGCGCCTTCGACCAGCTTGTCGCCGGCGATAACCAGAAGGATCAATCCGCCAATTACTGAAAAATATTCCACCGTTATTCCTGTTTCCCGGATATTGTTATATTGCGGTCAATGTAGTGGATTGCGATCGATTTACAAGGGTCATTTCGTCCGCGGCCGCGATTTGTCCCACAACACGGTCAGGGGCTGTTGGGCAAGGCCGAGGGACAGGGGAAGCCCGGGTCCGGGGTCGCCATCAAGCTGGCACGCCGCCGGCCGGTCGGCGCGAATCGTGAGCGATGTGGCGGGGATGATCCGGACCGAGCGATCAGACGGGATTTTATGGCGAAGCATTTTAACGGCGTAGCCAAGGGCCGCCCGCCGGCCATGCTTTGTCATCAGAATGACCTGAAACGCTTTACGATCCAGCCCCGCATCCGGCGCGCAGATATATTGACCGCCGTAATATTTGCTCCTGGTGATGATCACCGCGGCGGCCTGGTGATCCTTGCCGTCGATGGTGACATGATAGGTCGCATCGCGGCGGGTTAAAATCTGCTGGAGAAAAGCCAGGGCGTAGGCGACTTTTCCGAGGTGTTTTTTAAGCCTCAGGTTGACTCGCCTTACCGCTTCCGCGTCGGGACCCATGCTGGCCATCAGGGAAAAATAACGGTCCCCGGCGGTCCCCAGCCAGCATTTTTTCATCTCGCCATGCAATATGGTTTCGGCAATCACCTCCGCGCTTTCACGGGACAGCAGTTCCTTGGCCAGGACATTGGCCGTCCCGAGGGGAATGACGCCGAGGGGCAGGGGGGCGGGATAAAGACCGTTGATCACTTCATTGATTGTGCCGTCGCCGCCGGCGGCGCATATTCTGTCATAGGGACCTTGACGGTGTTGCTGCGCCAGGTCCCGGGCGTGTCCGGCATATTCTGTCCGCTTGATGTCGACCTTGGCCCCCGCCGCGCGCAGGCAAGATACAACCCGGTCAAACAGGCGCGTCCGCGCGCGCCCCGCCGCGGGATTATATATCATCAGAATATGCTGTGGTCGGCGTGTCATTCTTGCTTCCCGGCTGTCCTCCGCCATGTTATACAGGCAAAATTATATGGAGAAAATATTAACTTGGCGGAAAAGAGGTTAATGCTCAGTCGTTTTTTAATCTTTCTCGGGTGTTTACTGGCGGTCCAGCCTGTCGGTGCGGCGCCGTTCACGAAAGGCGATATTGTTTACCTGTGCCTGAAGCACCCCCTGCATCAGGCGTGGCCGGAAATCTTCGCCTATCAGGTCAGAATCCTTGAGGTTGGGCAAAAGCGGGTCAAGGTCCGGGTTGTTGACAATTTCCCTTCCGGCGGGCGGGTGAACGAGGAACAAACGCCGGTGATCGGCGACGTCATGAAAATCTCCAAACGGAAAATCCACACGAAAGATCAGGCCGGGGTCAGCCCCGGCCCGGGCTTTCACGGCAAGCCGCTGTGCAAAAATCTGATGTAGCGCGCGTTGGCGCAGGCGTTTTGTTCAGGGTTCCCTGATGTCGGCCAGCAGTTTCCGGGCGTCCTCAATTTCAGAAAATCCGGGATCTTCCTTCACCAGGCGTTTCAAGATCCGCTCGGCCTGTTGCCTGTCGCCGCTCTTGATCAGGGCCCGGGCCTTGCCCAGGGTGAATATGGAGCGGTTCTGGCGGTCGTCGCCGGGCAGCAGGGCCAGCGCCTGGTTGAAATGATCCAGGGCTTTTTCTGTCTGGCCCTGGGCCATCAGGACGCGGGCGAAGGTATCGACAACAGCGGCGACATTCGGCGCCATATCGAAAGCTTTCTGGGCATGCGCCAATGCCTTCTCCCCTTGATTTTCCGCCAAAAAGATGACGGCAAGATTGTTATGGGCGTGAATTTCGCTGTCCGGCGTCAAGCCTTCTTTCGCCGCCAGGATCTCCTGATATTTCATGCGGGCATTGGTCCGGTCATTTTGCCGCAGGTAAAGATCCGCCAGGAATTTTTTAACCTCCAGATTATCGGGATGCTGGTTCGCCCAGGTCTTGCTGATCCCGATGGCTTTTGCGGTCTGTTTGTCATTGGCCAGACTGCGGGCATAGAGCATGGCGACCGCGCCATTTTGGGGGTAGAGCCGGTGCAGAGGCTGCAGGATTTCCTGCGCCGCCCTGAATCTTCCGCGGTTCATTTCCATCGTCGCCTGCAGAATCTTTTTTTGCAATGTCTGCTCGGGGTTTGCCGGGTTGATGTCGCGGAGCATTTTTCCCGCAAGGTTGAATTTTGCGGTTGAAATATATAATTTCGCCAACTCATACTGATTGTCATAGTCATTGGGGCTCAGGCGGTCGATTTTTTCCAGCGTCAACTGGTATTTGCGCTGATTCCCGGTCAATAAATAGCCATGCAGAAGATGGCGCAGGACGGCGATGTTATCGGCGTTGGTCAGGGCGACATTTTCAAAAATGGCGACGGCCCGCTCCGCCTGGCCGGTTCTTAAATAAGCCTTGCCCGAGGTGATCTGATAAGTCGCGGTCTTTCTTAGCGCGGCAGGCAATTTCGCCAGGATATTCAACGTGTCCTGGGGTTGGCCAAGCAGGGTATAATAATCGGCGAAAATCATTTTGCTGAAGGCCGGGGCCTTTTTGTCGGCCACGGCGTCGCCGACAATTTTTTGAATCTGATCAAATTTTTTCTGCTGGATGAGTTGTTCGAGCATTAATTTGCCGGCGCCGATGTTACTGGGATCAAGACGCAGGGCCGCCCCGGCAAGCTCCAGGGCCTTTTCCTCGTTGCCCTGCATTTTTTCAAAAATGGCGTAACGGGCGCGGGTTTCCGCAACATCAGGGGCAAGTTCAATCGCCTTGTCAAATTCCTGCCGGACCGCCGCAGGATTATTGAATGTGCTTTGCAGAACTGCGGACATCACCCAGGGTTTATAACTGTCGGGCGCGGCCTTTTTATAGCGCTCGATATAATCGGCGGCGCGGTCATATTGGCGGACCTGCATGGCTTTCGAGGCCAGGGTATAGAGGTTTTGTCCCGGCTCTTTTTCAGAATTTTCCTGCTGCAGCGCGCTTTCCAGATTTTTAAAGCCTTCATCATAATTGCTGCGGGAAATCTGCAGCAGCGCCATATTCAGCTTGTAGGATGAGGCGGCGGGCGCGCTTTCGGACAATTGTTTATAGGCTTTCAGGGCCGTATCCGTTCGGCCAATTCGCGCCGAGGCGACGGCGACGAGATTCAGCAGTTCGGCGTCTGTCTGGAGTTCGGTCGTTTGCCCGGCGTTTTTCAGCAGTTCGGCCGCCTGTTGATCCTCGCCAAGCTTCAGTTTCGTCGCGGCCAGAAGTTTGAGGGCGGCGATTGAGCCCGTCTTGTTATAAAAATGAGTGAGCTTTTGGTGGGCGTTCTCAAAGTCATTGAGGAAATATGAGCTTGCGCCGCTGATGATCATTATTTGGAGGTCGTCAGGCGATTTGGCCAGAACGGATTCGCTCAGTTCCTTGGCCTCTTCATATTGCTTCTCCATCAGGGCGACATTGGCCAGAAGGTGGCTGGCCCGCAGGTGGGCCGGATACTGCCGGACAACCGGCCCGATCCATTTGCGGGCCTCGGCGTACTCCTTGTTCAGGAAATAGGTATTGCCCAGTTCCAGCTTATATTGCGGATATTGCGGATATTTTTCGACCAGCCGGGCATAAATTTTCTGGGCCTGGTCAATTTCCCGTTTGCGGACCAGTAATTCGCCTTTAATGGCGAGGGTCTGCCGCTGGTTTTTGACGATTGAATCAGCCCTGTCCAGCCAGCCGATGGCGTCATCCAGCTCGCCCGCCATCGCGGCAAGCCATGCCTTGGCTGTCAGGACTTGCGTGCTCTCGGGATTTAAGCGATAGGCCTGTTCAATATAATCTTCCGCCCTGGCCATATTTTCGCCGAACAATGCCGGATTGGAGCGGTCGCGCAGGGCGATATAGGCCCGGCCGACGATTTCATAGACCAGGGCGTCTTTCGAACCGGCCTCAATCTCCTTTTCCAGGCGATCAATGACCTTGGCCGGATTTCTTTGATATAACCAGGCCTGGGCCATGTCATGTTTGAGGTAATCAGGATTATAGCCGAGGGATATGGCCTTGTCGAAGGCGATTTCCGCCGCCGCGCCATCTTCAAGATCAAGGAAGATCTTGCCCCGGAGAACCTGAAGATCAGGATTTTTCGGAAAATGGCGGATGCCGCTTCCCAGTTCAAACAACGCGCCCTGGCTGTCGCCGGCGGCATGGGCTTCGGTGGCGATATTGATATATTCCGCCTCCGTGCGCACGACTTCCTCACTGCAGGCGACCAGAAAAACACAGACTGCGGCCAAAGCAGTTTTTTGAAGGATTTTGGCGAATGCGCCCTTAAGCAATTCTCGCCGGAAGCCGGATATGGTCATTTTATGTCCCAATTATATATTTATTCCCGTAAAATACTTAAAGGCTTGTATTTTCGCCCTGTTTAGCCGGAAAATGTAAAGAAAGCGATAAGTTGAACTGCATTAGGACAGATTTTCCCCATAAATGCAAGGTGTCGGGATTTTTTACAATCACATTAAATAAAAATAATTGCTATATAACAAAGAGTTGGGCTTGTTTTGGCCGGAACCGCATCAGATGTTAAAAGCGATCCTGCAAAAATGTGTCGGAATTTTTTACATAATCGAAATATAAATGGTTTGTTTCCTGCCCCGCAGATGTTTAACTTATTAAAAAGCAAGTAATGTCAGCAGGTTATATTGGTTGGCACGGTGGTTGCATAGTAATGTAGCGAGGATTGAAACAGCATTCTCAGATGTTTTGAGAATAATGGTTTTAAAAATTTTTATCTAATCTACGAAGATGTTTTTCGGCTTTCTGAATTAGAATTAATACTGGAGATAAAAAATGAAAAAGAGTTTGATGACAGCGTTGTTCGCAGGGGCCGCGATTGCGGCAATGGGCGGCGCGTCTGTCCAGGCCGCTACACTCGACAGCGTCGCCGGTCCGATACTGTTTAAATTTACCGGGTTTGACGCCGCGCAGGTTGGCTACACGCGGGATTGTTCAGGCGCCACTGTTGCAGCAGGGGTTGCTGATTGTGACTTGGCGTCCGCGCCGACTCCCGCCGCGCCGGGCGCCAGCGGCACCGATGATACCTGGGGTATCACCCGGGTGAGCAGTATTGTTGACACAAGCGTGCCCTTGGGTCCCACCCTTTGGAATGACGGTGATGATGGTGATGTCCTGTTTACCTATTTTCATAGTTTTCAGGATTTCAAGGTCGCTGGCGTTGGTGGCGGTATAACTGAAATTTTCTCCACCGGCGGCACGGTTGATATTTACCGGGTCGATGGGGCGACCGTTGCCGGTCTTGACCTGACCGATCAGACAACGCTTGCCGCTGATCTCGTTCCTCTGGCGGGCAGCCTCTATCTGAGCCTTGACTTCAAGCCCGGTTGTGACCTGATTGAAACCCAAGCGACACTCTGCGGCGATTTCGATCTGACGACCCTGACCGGCAACTCAAGCGGCATCGCCCAGGCAACTGCTGGCGCGGCGCTGACAAAATACCCCAATGACTTCTTCTTTACCCAGGATGTAGAGGAATGCCCATCGGGCGCGGTTGGCTGTACGCCAAGCACTTCCTTCAACATCTTTGTAAGGGGGGGCGAAGCAAATACGATCGCACTGCCTGAGCCGGGCGCGCTGGGTCTCCTCGGCCTGGGTCTGGTCGGTCTGGGCCTCGCCGGTCGCCGGCGGAAAGCCTGATAAGACAAAAGACAGCCATAATCTGATATCATTAATATCAGCGGCTGGAGAGTTAAGTAAGGGACGGTGGTGATGCCGTCCCTTTTCTTTTCCACGCTTGAACAGCCTTCGCTGATCCATCGCCGGTCGATGGCTTGCCAAGGAATTGCCGGAAAAGCGCCCTTGTTACCCCCCCACCCTCTACCTCATCCCTCTGCCGCCCTCTGCCACCCTTCCTCATCCCCGGGTTTGAACCGGGGATCCAGACAAATTCTGGCGAACCCCTAATAACCGTATGATTATTAAAAAAATTCTGGATTCCCGATCGGGGTCGGGAATGAGGGTGGCGGGAACGTCGGGGAATGAGGGGAGAGTGCGGGAATGAAGGGCGAAGCGGCCGCAATAAAGGGGAGCAGCCGCAATAAAGGGGAGCGGCTGCAATGAAGAAGAGCGGAAGCGGCGGGAATTGTCCCTTATAGATTTGCCGGTGCCCGGCGGCTGGCGGGCTACGCCAGGTAGCGGAATTTGCGCTCATAATCGATGGTTTTGCCGTAGGGGAACTGATCATAGTCCCACAGCCGGATATTTTCGGCGGAAAACAGCAGGTGACCCCCGCTGAAAATGCCGGACAGGCTGACGGCGTCCGGCCGGATGCCGGGGCGAAGCTGGATATGAATTTGCGCCGGCTTGTCCTTTTCAATTCTAAAGGCGCCGGTGATCCGGTCGGCAAAGCCCATGTCCTGATAGAGCGCGTCCTTCACGGCGCCCATATGCAGGCCGCTGTCGTCGAGCCGGTCCCGGTCGCGTCCCCGGACACAGAGCAGGGGCAGCTTCGGCAGGGCGGGGCAGGTCATGCCCTGGGCCTGAAAGGCGGTCCTGATGTCATCGCCGTTCAGCAGCCGCGCCTCATCCCCCGTCCGATAGCGAAACAGCGGAATCGGGCAATCGTCCTCCAGAATGCTGACCAGAAGCGCGCCGTAACCGTCCGGCCCGCGATCACAGGTTTCCAGATGAAAGGCCAACGGGTTATAAGCGAACAGCATCGGCAGCGGGTCGGCGTCACTGTGACAGCCGAACAGCTTGCTTTTCAGGGCGGGGGTCCGGTTGATCAGCCGCCTGAGGGCGATGGTTTCCGGCGTCTCGAAACAAAGGTTGAGGCCCAGTTCGCCAACCCCCATGGAAGAGCCGATAATGCCGGTTGTCGGATCGTCCGGATCGATATGAAGCTGTCGGCCGACATAATTGCGGAAATTTTCGCCAAAACTTTCTTCGCCGATGATCAGGTTTTTATGTATTCTGCCCCAGTCGATGGACCATTCTTGCGCCGTATCCATCAATAGTTTCAAGAACAGCGGGTCACAAACGATGATCAACTGGTCGTAAAAGGGGGAAAATTTGCTGATCAGGGCCAACGCCATATCTTCGCGGACGCTGACTTCGGCCTGGGTGACGGTATTTGAGGGAAAACGCACCCCCATAGGCAGGCAATTGACGAGCAGGCTTTTCTTCCGGTCGATCTGAAATGCGCTTTCCAGGGCGAGGTCAATGAGGTCGGGGATTTTTTCCGTCTGCCGCCAGCTGCTCAGGCCAAAGGCGAAATTGCCGCTGTGGCCGGAACTGGTGAGGACGCTGCTCAGCTTGTCCAGAACCCCGGGGCGGCATAATTCATCGAGACTGAATTCATTGAAGGTATTTTCCTTGCTGAGGGTGAAATCGAGGGCGGAAAAGGCCTCCGGCGAGGTGACGGATTCGGGGTCGATTCGGTGGCTTTGCAGGATTTTTCGCAAGGCCGGGCTGCTGTTTCCGGATTTTCGGAAGGCGCGGAGCATTTTTTTTTCGCCAAGCGCCAGCAGCGCCTCGGGGCGTGCGTTTTCCAGCAGTTTCAACTGGAAACGGCGTTGCAGTTTTTTGAATATTCCGGGTGTTTTCACAGTAACCGCCTGATTAAATAATGTTCTTTGCCGCCAGTTGTATGAGGGAGCGCATTTTGCAAGCTTACACTACTCATTTTAATTTAAGAGACTATTAATACATATGGCCTATTTTTGGGGAAGAGAATTCTGGTCTTCGGGCGATTTGCGGGCTGAATTATTTAGAAATATATTTTTTTTGCTAAAGAGTAATATAAAATGAGCCACGTCGCCTCACGGGCACAAAAACATAATTATAGCGAAAGCGCACAATTGAACCCGGTTCAAAATATAACCCGAACGCGGGTTAAACAGCGATTCTGGGAGAGGGATGTTGCTTTCCCAAGCCATTTAGTTGAAGAAATGCAGGAACTCGAAAAACTCTATCAGTTGCGGTACGATGTTTATTGCTTGCAGAAGGGGTTCCTTGACCCAAAGGATTACCCGGATGAGCGCGAGTGCGATGCTTTTGACCAGCATTCCCTCCATTTCGGCGCCTTTGACGGGCAGGGCAATGCGCTCGGCGCCCTGCGGCTGGTGCGCAATTCAAGCCTGGGCTTTCCCATGCTGGATCATTGCCAAATAGATGTGCCGGACCATATCCTGGAAAAATCCGGCGAGATTTCCCGGCTGGCGGTCAGCAAGATGATCCGTAAAAGGGCGACGGACGGGGACTATGGCATGGCGACCAGCGACGGCGCCGCCGATGAAATTCCCCGCCTGCCGATCCGCGACAACCGGCGTAAACATCGGCCCGACATTGTGGTCGGGTTATATAAGACCCTGTATCAGGAATCAAAAAGGCATGGCATAACCCACTGGATTGCCGCCATGGAGCCCGGCCTTATGAAGCTGCTCAGGCGATTTTATTTCAATTTCGAGATCATCGGCCCCGAAGTGGACTATTATGGCCCGGTGCGTCCTTATATGGTTGCCCTGGACGCGGTGGAGGATCAGGTGTATAGAAGCTCAAAACCCTTCTATGCCTCCTTTGTCAAGGGCCTGCCGCCGGAACTGATCAGACATCCCGTATGATTTTTGCGCTTCTGTCATCGCTGAATGGCGTGAAATTTCAGATATGATAGTATTTCCTTAAGGTTCCTTCTTTAAAATTCTCAGTCATAAGATCAAAGGGGTGCGGAAGGCGCAATGCTCTCGGAAGCTGGAAAATCCAGTCTATTAATGCAGAATTGGTTAGATGCCCTCGACCGGCATGTGACCCTTTTCCTGCTGTTGCCGGTTTTGCTGTGCCTTCTTTTGGCCGGCGGCATCCTTTTCCTGCAGGAAAACAGCGACGGCCGCATTTTCTTTGATGAAAGCAGCGCTGAACGTGAGCGGCTTCTGGCGCTGGAGCAGCGGTTTGTCGCGCAAAACAGCCTGCTCATCCTGCTGTCCAAAAAAGACGGCGATTTATTCGATCCGGAATCGCTCCAGGCTATTGTCAGGGTGACCGAACAGGCCTGGCGACTGCCCCATGTGGTCCGGGTCAATTCACTGAGCAATTTTCAGCATATTGTGTCCGACGGCGATGAACTGATCATTGAAGACCTGTTTTCCGGCGACAGCCCCCTTGATGCGGCGGCCCTTGACAGGATAAAGGCATATGCCCTGTCGGAGCCGGATCTGGCGGGTAAAATTCTGTCGCCGGATGGCGGGACCACGGCGATCGCCCTGAATATCGTGGCCCCGAGGGGGGACAGCACGGCGATTGGCGACATTATGGCCGCCGTGGCGCGGCTGACGGCCGAGGTCAAGCAGGATTATCCCGGGCTTGACCTTCATGTTACCGGCGATGTCCCGCTCGATCATGCCTTTGGCGAGGCTTCCGGCCAGGATCTGCGCACTTTGTTTCCGGCATTTCTGCTGGTGATTTACCTGCTGTGTTATTTCTTTTTCAGAAGTTTTACGGTCGCCGGCATTATTCTGGTCATGATGATTCTGGTCGTCGGCGCGACCATGGGCGGCGCCGGCTATCTGGGCATTGACCTGACAACAGGCACCTCCGGGGTTCCGGTGATCCTGATCACCATCGCCCTGGCGGATTTTATCCATTTATTGGCGGCAACGCGCCGGGGCATTATCGCCGGACTGGCGGACAGGGCGGCGGTCGAAAGGGCGATTCGGAATAATTTCCTGCCGATTACCTTGACAAGCTTCACCACCTTCATCGGCTTTATCAGCCTGAATTTCAATGATGCGCCGCCCTTTCGTGATATGGGCAATCTGGTGGCCCTAGGCATTTTGATCAGTTATCTGATAACCTTCAGCTTTTTTCCCGCGTTGCTGTCCCGCTTTGACCTGGCCAGGTTATTGCCCGCCTCTGCGACCAAAATTGCGGTCAGCCCGTCGTTCATTGCGCGTTATTCATCTTTCTTGGTCCGGTGGCGCCGGGCGGTGGTGGCGAGCATGCTGTTGCTGTCGGTTGCGATTGGCGCCGGCATCGGTCGCATTGAACTGGACGATGATTGGGTCAAATATTTTGACCAGGACAATAAATTCCGCCAGGACACGGAATTCGCCGTGCAAAATCTGTCGGGGATCGACAGCGTGGAATATGTGCTGTCCGCCGGCGAGGGGGGCTATGTGACCGACGGCGATTTTCTGCACCGGCTGGATCAGTTTGAGGACTGGACGCGGGCGCAGCCGGAAATCGGCCAGGTCACGTCCATCGTATCGCTGTTTCGGAAAATGAATTTCCATATGAATGGCGGGCGGGCTGAATTCAACCGTATTTCGGACAATAGCGACCTGAACGCCCAATATCTTCTGATGTATGAAATGTCGCTGCCGGTCGGGCTTGATCTGAATGACCGGATCGATATTGACAAACAGGCGACGCGGCTGACGGTGACCGGGCGCGACCTGACCTCACGCCAGATGCGGGATATGGACCGGAAGGTCAGTCAGAAACTGCGGCAGATGAATTTAATGGCGGCCGATGCGACGGGCAGCGGCATTCCGCTGATGTTCGCCAATCTCTCCGAACGAAACATCAAATCCATGCTGGCGGGTATTGCTTTTGCCCTTGGCCTGGTATCGCTGGTGATTATTTTCGCCTTTCGGAGCTTTCGGCTGGGGCTGATCAGCTTTGCGGTAAATATCCTGCCGATTATATTGGGCTTTGGCGTCTGGGGATGGATATATCAGTATGTCGGCCTGTCGTTGACGGTTGTCGCGGCCATCGCCTTTGGCATTGTGGTGGATGATTCCATTCACTTTATTACCAAATACACGAAATCACGCGCCAAAGAGGGGGGGCAGGCAAAGGATGTGGTTGCGGCGACTTTCGGTGAAGTCGGCGGCGCTTTGTTTATCACCACGGCGGTGTTGATCATGGGCTTTCTGATGTTGTCCTTTTCGACCTTTCAGCCGACCTGGGCGCTGGGATTGATTTCCGCGATCATGATCCTGATCGCCCTGATTTATGATTTTCTGCTTTTGCCCGCGCTGTTGATTTTGACCGGCTCAGGGAAAAGTGCCGAGGCATAAAGCCAAAATAAATATTTATTTCGCCTTATCTCTCCGCTAAGTTGTAGTAAAAGATGACGATCAAAATATATTTTCAATCAATATTAAGGCCTTACTAAGGTTTTAGAAATGCTTTATTCATAAAATTTGCGTAAGGTCACCCTTGATAAGGGGTGTCTTCCATCCTGTCGCGCGGGATAGCCCGCTTGTATTTGGCATTTATGGCGTTTGAAGGCTGCAACGATAAACAATGATTAGAATTTTCAAACATTATATACCCAAGTCGCTCTTTATATTGGGGGTGGTGGAGTGGTTGCTGCTGTTTGCCGCCATCTGGGGGGCGATTAATTTCAGATTTTATCAGGCTAACCTCACGCTGCCGGAATTCTCCTTCTATGCGATCGAAATCAGTTCATTCGTCTTCATCGTCTATATTGTCATGGTGGCGACGGGGCTTTATCAACTGGACGCCTGCCGCGATCTCAAGGTGACCGTCGTTCGACTGATCACCAGCCTGGGATTGTCCTTTCTGGTGCTTTCCGTTCTGCTTTATATGTTTCCGGTCATTGACCTGTGGCGCAGTGTGATCGTTTACGCGCTGCTTCTGACCTATACCGGCCTGCTGATCAGCCGTTATGTCTTCACCCATGTCGTCGATATGAAGGGATTGAAGAGCAGGGTATTGGTGCTGGGCGCGGGGGACCGGGCGGCGATGGTGCGCAACAGCGGCATGGCCACCAGCAGTGAAGTGGCGTTCGTCGCGTTTTTCCGGGTGAGCAAGAATGAGGATACACTGAAAGACGCGGTGGATTTTGATGAAAAAAAATCCTTAACGGATTATGTCAAGGATAACGCCATACAGGAAATTGTCGTCGCCATTGAGGAACGCCGCGGCGCCTTGCCGTTTCATGATCTGCTGGATTGCAAGATGGAAGGCTGCCGCATTACGGAGGCGACGACTTTTATCGAGCGTCAGTCCGGCCGGGTCAGCCTGAAAAATGTCAGCCCGAGCTGGATGATCTTCTCCGACGGCTTTGGCGGGGCCGGTGAATCTGATCTGATCCTGAAAAGGGTTTTCGATGTCAGCGCCAGTCTGGTCCTGCTGTTTTTCAGCCTGCCGATCCTGATCATCACCAGCATCCTGATCAAACTGACCAGCAAAGGGCCGGTTTTTTACCGCCAGGAACGGGTGGGCCTGCATGACGCGCCGTTCAATGTGCTTAAATTTCGCAGCATGACCGTCGATGCCGAAGCGGATGGCGTGCCAAAGTGGGCGACGGAAAATGATGCGCGTGTCACCGCGGTCGGCCGGGTAATCCGGGCGACAAGAATTGATGAAATTCCGCAGATTTTCAATGTTCTGAGAGGACAGATGAGTTTTGTCGGCCCGCGGCCTGAACGGCCGTTCTTTGTCAGGCAGCTTGAGGAAAAAATTCCCTTTTATGTGGAGCGTCACCGGGTCAAGCCGGGCATTACCGGCTGGGCCCAGTTGAATTATCCCTACGGCGCCTCGGAAGAAGATACAAGATGCAAGCTGGAATATGACCTCTATTACATTAAGAACTATTCATTGTTCCTTGATTTTCTTATACTCATTCAGACAGTGCGCGTTGTGCTTTGGCCGGACGGGGTGAGGTAAGTCTGACTTATGGATCAGGATTTTGGCGATATAGGGGTAACGACCTACATTCTTTCGGGATTGGCGTATTCCGCGCTGGCGGTTTATCTGCTGATCAGACGGGATACGGATGACGACGGCGAAAAGCATGGCGAAAACCTGTGGCTGTCGGGGGTTGCCTTTATTAGCGCGATCTGGTCTTTCGCGACCAGTCTTTCCTTTCAGGGCAAGGGCGATGTGGTTCTTTATCTGTCGTTGCTGGAGACGCTGCGGGCGGCAGCCTGGATCATCTTTTTCGCATTGCTGCTGTCCCGGGTGTGGCGGTTTCAGGGCAATGAACAACTGGGCCGGCGCCTGATCACATTGCTCGGGATATTTCTGGGCGGCGTTCTGATTATGAATCTGCTGGATATTGTCTTTTTGCAGGGGCTTGTCGATTTCAGGCTGCCTATACAGTATAATATCTATAGCAAGCTGGTGATCTGCATCATCATATTTCTGCTGGTTGAAAATCTTTACCGCAATTCCGCCGTCGAGGGGCGATGGGGCGTCCGCTTGCTACTGCTCGGGGTTGCGGCGCTTTATATCTATGATTTTCTGTTGTTCGCCGACACCCTGCTGTTCACCGCTATCGGGGAAACGCTCTTTGAATCCCGCGGCATGGTCAATTTCATCGTTGTGCCTATTCTGGCGCTGTCGGTGTCGCGAAACCCCAACTGGACATTGAATGTGAAAATGTCGCGCAAGGTCGCCTTTCACACCGTGACCCTGATTGGCACCGGCGCCTATCTGATCGGCATGTCGGCGGCGGGATATTTTCTGCAGAACTATGGCGGAAAATGGGGCAATATTCTGCAGGCGACCTTTATTCTGGCGGCCTTGCTGGGTCTGGTCGTCTTGATTACGTCGGGTAGATTCCGGGCGGTGACCCAGGTCCTTTTAACCAAGCATTTTTTTCAGTACCGCTATGATTACCGGGAAGAATGGCTGAAGTTCATCAATACCATTTCGGCGACCGGCGAGCATTACGGCCTGCGGGAACGGGTCATCAAATCGCTGGCGGATATTGTCGAAAGCCCCGGCGGCGCCTTGTGGCTGGCCGAACAGCCGGACGTCTACCAGTTGGCGGCCAAATGGAATTTTCCTTTTGAAATGGAGGATGAGCTGCTGCCCGATGATCCGTTGATTAAATTCCTGGAGCAGAAGGAATGGGTTGTTGACCTGAGCGAGGAAATAGAGGACGGCAGGATTGCCCAGCATGGCGGCCCGGTGCCGGCATGGCTTTTGGGCAATGCGCGCTTCTGGCTGATCCTGCCGTTGATCCACCTGGGCAAGCTGGTGGGCTTCATTGTCCTGTTGCAGCCCCGGGTTAAAAACACCCTGAACTGGGAAAGCACCGACCTGTTGAAAACCATTGGCCGGCAGGTCGCGAGTTACCTTGCCGAACAGATTTCCGAGAAGGCGCTGGCGGAATCGCGGGAATTTGAATCCTTTAATCGAAAATTTGCCTTTGTGGTCCATGATATTAAAAATCTGGCGAGCCAATTGTCGCTGATGGTCAAAAATGCGGAGAAACATGCCCATAATCCGGAGTTCCAAAAGGATATGGTCTTAACGGTGCAGGATTCAGTGGCGAAAATGAACAATCTGCTGTCGCGCATTTCCATCGTGCAGGAGCCGGCAAGGGAAAAAAATGATCAAAGCCTCAACCTGAGCGAATTCATGTATCAGATTGTCGGTAAATATAAAAAACGCGGCATGGATATACAATATGAGGCCCAGGAAGGGTCTTTCGATGTCATGGCGGATGAGGAAAGCATTGAGACCATTTTCATGCATCTGTTTGAAAATGCCCGGGAGGCCTGCGCAGAGGACAGCCTGAAGCTTCAGGTGCAGTTATCCCGTGAAGGGGGGTTCGCCATTGTCAAGGTGGTTGATAACGGTCATGGTATGACCCAGGAGTTTATTCAGAATGAATTGTTCCGGCCCTTCCGGTCGACCAAGGAAAACGGTTATGGCATTGGCGCTTATGAAAGCCGGGAAATGATCAAGCGCCTTGGCGGTAAACTTGACGTCAAAAGCAAAGTGGCGGTGGGAACAACCATGAAGGTTTATCTGCGCGTGGCCGCGGAGCAGAGCGGCACTGTAATTTAGGGTAAAGGCGGTTAGAATGACGAATGAAAAAAGAAGCTTGCTGGTGGTTGAGGATGATCCGGGTCTTCAAAGGCAGTATAAATGGAACTTTGAAGATTATAACGTGATTATCGCCGGTGACCGGGAAGCGACGATAACGGCGCTTGAGGCGGAAAAGGCCGCCGTCGTGACCCTGGATCTCGGGCTGCCGCCTGATCCTGACGGGACATCGGAGGGGTTCGCGACCCTGGAAGCGATTTTAAAACAGGACCCGCATACAAAAGTCATCGTCGCCAGCGGCCACGGCGCCCATGAAAGCGCCCTGAAAGCGATCTCAATGGGGGCCTACGACTTTTACCAGAAACCCGTCGATCCGGATCAGATCGGCCTGATTGTGGAGCGCGCCTTCCATTTGTATGACCTGGAGGAGGAAAACCGTAAACTGGCCCAGAGCTATCAGTCGTCGCGCCTCGAAGGGCTGATCACGGGGTGTCAGGAAATGTCAAAGGTCTGTGATATGGTGGAGCGGGTGGCGCCGGCCAATGTTTCGGTCCTCCTGCTCGGCGCGAGCGGCACGGGCAAGGAGCTTCTGGCGCGCGCCATTCACAATCTGAGCGACCGAAAAGGCGGTCGCTTTGTCGCCATTAACTGCGCTGCCATCCCGGAAAATCTCCTGGAAAGTGAATTGTTCGGCTATGAAAAGGGCGCCTTTACCGGGGCGATCAAGCAGACCATCGGCAAGATCGAACTGGCCGAGGGCGGGACGCTGTTCCTTGATGAGATTGGTGATTTACAGTTCGCGCTGCAAGTCAAGCTGCTGCGGTTTCTGCAGGAACGGGTGATTGAGCGTATTGGCGGGCGCAAGGAAATTCCGGTTGATGTGCGGGTGGTCTGCGCCACCCATCAGGATCTTGAAGCGGACATCGCCAACGGCGGGTTCCGCGAGGATCTTTTCTACCGGCTCAGTGAAATCATCATCAATATTCCGCCGCTTGTGGCGCGGGAAGGGGATTCAATCCTGCTGGCGCAGGCGTTCCTGACCAAATTCAATGCGGAAATGAAAAAACAGATCAAGGGCTTCAGCCAGGACGCGCTGGCGGCGATCGCCTCTTATCACTGGCCGGGCAATGTCCGTGAACTGGAAAACCGGATTAAGCGTTCCGTCATCATGTGCAACGGCAAGAAAATCACCTCCGAAGATTTGGAGTTGAACATTGACGAGGATGAAGTCGAAGTGCTTAATCTTAAGGTTGTGCGGGAAAATGCCGACATCAAGGCGATCCACAAAGCCCTGGCCCAGGCCAGCGGCAATGTCAGTCGCGCGGCGAAAATCCTCGGGGTCAGCCGGCCAACCTTCTATGGTTTGGTCAAACAATATGGTATTGTCATATAAAAACATATATAAAACAATGAAAAGCCAGTTTTAAATCCACACGACAAATTTTACTAAGGCGAAGACAATGAAAAGCTTATCACTGATAACTATTGCGGTAATTTTAGGGGCCACTGCACCTGTTTATGCGGCTGTTGGTAATGATAAGAGTGCTTCATATGTGCGGGACGCGGAAAAACATCTGAAAAAAGGTGACGTCAAGGCGGCGATTATTCAATTGAAAAACGCCGTCGTCGCCGAGCCGAAAAATGTGGCGAACCGGATTGCCCTGGCGGAATTATATCTGAAGACCGGCAATGCGCCCTCGGCGGAAAAGGAATTTCTCAAGGCCATTGACCTGGGGGCTGAAAAGTCAAAAGTCATTGTCAATCTGAGCAAGGCGCGCCTGATGCAGCGCCAATATCGAACCGTGCTCGACAGCCTTTCGGTCGACGATGTGAGCGCGGAAGAAGCGGGGGAAGTATATCTCATTCTCGGCAACGCCCATCAGGGGTTGAATGACCTGGACAAGGCGCTGGAATTTTATATCAAGGGCGAAGAGGCCAACGGCAAAGATGACCGGCTCGGCATCGCCATTGCGCAGATTTATTTCTATCAGAAGGAAATGGAGCCGGCGGAAGCCAAAATTGACGAGGCCCTGGCGATGAACCCCAAAAACATCAAGGGGCTTATTCTGAAAGGCGATGTGGTCAATTTGAAAAAGGGCCCGCAGGAGTCCCTGCAGTATTTCGAGCAGGCGCTTGAATATGAGCCGAATAATATTGCCGCCCTCTTTAAGGTGTCCAGTGTACTTTATGATCTCAAGCGCTCGGATGAGGCGCTTGAGAAGCTGGACCTTATCTACAAGATCGCGCCCAAGCATCCTTTGGCCAATTATCTGTCCGCAGTCATTTACGCGCAAAAGAATGATATGGACAAGGCGGAGGAATTCCTCAACGCCTCCGGCGCGGCGCTGGATAATTTTCCCGGCGCGCTGATGCTGCGCGGGGTGATGAATTATTACAAACAGAATTACGCCCAGGCCATTTATCATCTGAACCGGCTGGTGAAAAGCGCGCCGGAAAATGTCATGGCCCGACGCTTGCTCGGGGCGTCGCTGCTACGTCAGAATGACGCCGAACAGGCGGTCAAGACCTTGACGCCGATCGTCGATGCGGGCAAGGCGGATTCCGTGGTCTATGCGCTTTTGGGCAGCGCTCACATGAAGCTGGGTAATTTTGAGGAAGGCACGGGATTTTACGAGGAAGCCGTTGAAAGCAAGCCGGAGGAAAGTAAGCTCAAAACCCAGCTGGCCCTCAGCAAGCTGGTGTCCGGCGACCCGGAAGCGGCCCAGGCCAATCTGGAGGAAATTCTTGAGAAGGACCCCAATTCCAAGCAGGCGGCGGTTTTCCTGACCCTGATTTCATTACGGGAGAAGAATTATGACCGCGCCCTTGAGAACGCCGATGTCCTGATCAGCCAGGCGGCTGACAATCCGGTGGGATATAATCTGAAAGGCGCCGCCTATGTCGGGCTGGAAAAACCGGATGAAGCCAGAAAGCAGTTTCTGAAAGCGCTGGAAGTGGCGCCGGCCTATCATTCCGCCTCGATGAATCTGGCCCGGCTTGAACTGAATGCGGATAATGAAGCCAAGGCGTTGAGCATCTACCGCAGCATCCTGAAGACGGATGAAAATCATACCGGCGCCTTGCTGGCCCTGGCCCGGCTCGACAAGAATAAAATGAAATTTGACGAGGCGGAAGACCTCTATGAACGGGCGATCGCCTCATCGCCGAATAATATCGGGGCGCGGGTTGAATTCTCGGAATTTTTCATCATTCAGCAGAAACTTGATCGCGCCAAGGCGGTGGCTCAGCAGATTATCCTTGATTTCCCGGATCATGGCGCCGGTTATGAGGCGGCGGGCAACATCGACAGCATGCGGGGCGATCATGCCTCGGCCATTGGCAATTTTGAACGGATGACGGCTATTCTCAGCGACAATGCCGGGGCCTACCAGTTATTGGGCCGGGCCTATGTGCGCAACGGCAATCCCGATGCGGCGCGCAAAACCTTCAAAAAGGCGTTGGCATATTCGGAGAACAATGTGTCGGCGCTGATGGAACTGGCCAGCCTGGAGTCAGCGCAGAAAGATTTCGATGCGGCGCATGGCTACATTGACCAGTTGAAGGGGCTTAATGCGAAGAATCCATCCAGCTATATCCTTGAAGGGCGCCTCTACACGCAGCAAAAGAAGTTCGATGAGGCGCTGGCAAGTTTTCAGAAAGCCGAGGAATTGGGCGCGGGCGGCAGCCGATACACCGTCGATCTTTCCCGGGTCTACCTGAATAACGGCCAACCGCAAAAAGCCCGGGATATGATGCTGGCCTGGCTGGCGAAAAGCGAAAGAGACTTCGTCGTTCGTCACCTTCTGGCCAGCAGCTACTTGCAGGATAGCGATTATAAGAACGCCATCGACCAGTATAAGATTATCCTGGAGCAGGATAAGAAAAATCCCGTGGCGCTGAATAATATCGCCTGGCTTTACAGTCAGGTTGGTCAGGACAAGGAAGCCCTGGAAACGGCGGAAAAAGCCTTCAGCCTGTTCCCGAACGAACCGTCCTTCATGGATACCTACGCGTGGATTCTGGTTCAGCAGGGGCAAAATGACAAGGGTCTTGACCTGTTGCAGAAAGCCGTCTCAAAGGCCCCGAAAATGGCGGAAGTCCGCTATCATCTGGCGGTGGCGCTCCATAATGCGGGCCGCAAGGCGGTGGCCAAAAGGGAGCTGGAGACGGTGATTTCCAGCGGGGAGACTTTCCCCGGTATCGAAGACGCCCGCAAGCTGCTCAACGACCTGTCACAATAGGTTGGCCAGATCATAAAAAAACCGGCGGCGCCCTGCAGGGGGCCGCGCAACGGTCAAGACAATTTATGTGAGTATGTTTCTTGGACATTCTTTTCCTCAGCCATCGCTTTCCGTTTCCGCCAACCAGGGGGGACAAGATCAGATCCTTCAATATGGTGAAGCATCTGCATGAAACCGGTCACAGGGTGACGGTCGCTTCCCTGGCCCGGTCGCCGGCGGAGGCGGCGGCCTGTCATGGCATCAGGGATTATTGCGATGACTATGTCCTATGTCAGGTGAGAAATTCGCTTCAGGCGCTGCGCATGGGGGGGAGGTTGCTGACGTCAGAGCCGTCCTCGATGGGTTTTTTTTATTCGGCAAAATTGCAAAAAGAGGTCCATCGCCTGCTGGCGGAGAAGGATTTTGACCTGATCGTCGTCTTTAGCTCGACTGCGGCGCAATATGTCGCGCATGTGGCGGACATTCCGAAATTGCTTGATTTCTGCGACATGGACAGCCAGAAATGGCTGGCCTTCGCCAAATTCAGGAAATGGCCGCTCAGCATGGGCTATCATATCGAAGGCAGCAAGCTGGAGCGGGCGGAAAAGGCGCTGTGCCGGCAGTTTGACCTTTGCACCTGCGCCACGGGTTTCGAGGTCGATACCCTGGACGGCTACGGCGCCGGCGTCGCCAGCGGCGTCTTTCCAAACGGGGTGGATTTTGATTTTTTCACCCCCGGGGATCAAGCCTATGACCGGCGCAGCATCAGTTTTGTCGGCCGGATGGATTATTATCCCAATGAGGAATGCGTGCTGTCCTTCTGCGCCGATGTTTTGCCGGTGCTGCGGGAAAGATACCCGGATGTGACGTTCACCGTCATCGGGGCGGCGCCGCCGGCCAGCATCCGCGCCCTCCACCGGCAGCCGGGCGTGACGGTCACCGGCACCGTCGATGACATCCGGGATTATGTCCGGCGGTCGGCGGTGATGGTGACCCCGCTTGAAATCGCCCGCGGGACCCAGAACAAGATCCTCGAAGGCATGGCGATGGGCGTTCCCGTCATCAGCAGCCGGACCGCGGCGCGCGGCGTCGATGCGGTCGTCGGCGAACATATTCTGGCGGCGACGACGGCGGAAGAATATATCACGCAGATTTCGAGCCTTTTTGACGACGAGGCGAAACGGGACCGGCTGGCGCAAGCCGGGCGGCAGCGGGTGATCAGCCACCATAACTGGCCGCGGGCCATGGCGCTTTTTGATGAGGCCATTGAACGCTGCCTTGTCGAAGCGGGCCGGAAAAAATCCCAAAAATTCGAGCGACAGGAAGCGCCCAACTGATGCGAATTTTGCATGTATTTGATCATTCAATCCCCCTGCATAGCGGCTATACCTTTCGCAGCTATCAAATCCTGCGCGAGCAGCATGCGCTGGGCTATGACACGGTTCATGTCACCAGCATCAAACATCTGAACCCGGAAAGCAAAATCGAGACGGTTGAGGATCTGCGGTTTTTCAGGACGATGGAATATAACCGGCTGTTCGCCAAAATTCCGGTCATCAACCAGTATGAAGTGATCCGCAGCCTGAAAAAAAGACTGCGGCAGATATTGACCATCGAAAAGGTTGATGTGATTCAGGCCCATTCGCCGATGCTGAACGGCATGGCCGCGGTGGCGGTCGGCAAGGAATTCAATATTCCCGTTCTCTATGAAATCCGCGCCTTCTGGGAAGACGCCGCGGTAAGCCACGGCAGTTGCCGGGAAGGTGATCTGCGCTATCGCCTGACCCGGGACATGGAAACCCGGGTGGCGCGCGAGGCGGACGCGGTGACGGTGATCTGCAACGGCCTGAAGCAGGATCTGATTTCCCGCGGCATCCCGCCGGAAAAGATCACCCTGATCCCCAATGCGGTTGACATCGGCAAATTTTCCGGCCCCGCCGAACCGGACCCGGGGCTGAGAAGCCGGCTCGGCCTCGACGGGGCGATCACCCTGGGCTTTATCGGCTCATTCTATGATTATGAAGGGCTCGATATTCTGCTGGAAAGCCTGCCGGTGATCCTGAGAGAGGCGCCGAACGCGCGGCTTTTGCTGGTCGGCGGCGGCCCGGAGGAGGCAAGCCTGAAGGAACTGGCGAAATTGTTCGGCATTGAGGAAAAGGTGATGTTCACCGGCCGGGTGCCCCATGACAAGGTGCAGGACTATTACAATCAGGTGGATATTTTTGTCTATCCGCGCAAGAAAATGCGCCTCACCGATCTGGTCACGCCGTTGAAGCCCCTGGAGGCGATGGCCCAGCACAAACTGGTCGCGGCGTCCAATATCGGCGGCCATAACGAACTGATCGAAGACGGCAAAACCGGCGTCCTGTTCAAACCGGATAATTCGCTCAATCTGGCGAAAACAATCATTGAACTGTTGCAAAATCGCGATCAGTGGCCGGCGATGACCGCCGCCGGGCGCCAATATGTGGAAGAGGTCCGCAACTGGAAGAACAGCGTTTCAAACTATCCTGCAATCTTTAACCGAATTATTAGGAAAGCGGAATAAGTCTTTATTCCATCACGCCCCAAACCCTGGCGTAAGCGCCGAACATGTGCTGCTGGTCAAAGGTTTCCCGAACATGTTTTTGATTAATCAGACCGATTTCCCGGCGTAAATTTTCATCGTCGACCAGCCGCGTCAGAACCTGGACAAAGGCGCTGTCGTTACCGGCATCTACAATAAATTCCTTATTTTCCGGCGGCATCATGAATTTGACGTCGCCGACATCGAGCCCGACAATCGGCAGGCCGGCCGCCATCGCCTGATTGAGGGAGTTGGGCATCTGTTCCGTGTCGGAGGATATAGCGTAAAGATCGAGCCAGCCGAGGGCGCGCTCCGGATGCTCGATATGACCGGGCAGATATATCTGACCCTGCAGATTAAGCGCGCTGACCATCCGTTCCAGCTTCTGTCGTTCGTTTCCGTCGCCCATGATGATCAGACTGAGGTTGAGATCCGGCCTGTTTTGGCGAACCTCATGGAAGGCGTGGATCAGCCGGGGCAGGTTTTTTTCCGGACGGAGCGGCGTCATGGCGCCAATGACAATATCGCCTGACCTTTTGACAAAGCCCGGGATAATACCCTCCTGCGGCGCGGCGGCATATTTGGCGCAATCGACCCCGTTGGGAATATAGCGGATTTTCCGCTCGGGAATTTTCCAGTCTGTTCGGCTGATGTTGACCAGATTTTGCGACGGGACGATGATCGCCTCAATATTCCTGAGGGCGAGGCGGCGGAACCAGTTGCGCCGCCGGATGGTCGCCGTGGCCTCTTCCGGACCAAAGCCGCTTTCCAGGTGGAAATGGCGGCAGACCGGCCCGAAACAATTGGCGAGGGCCCATTCCGTCGATCCCCAGTTGTAGGTCAACAGCAGGTCGGGCTTCATTTTGCGCAGGACCGCGCGGTAATTTATCACGCGCTGCAGCAGGTTGCCGCTGTCCGCCGCGCCGATGTCGGTGATGGTGAAATCGACATTTTCATTGAGTCGCGACCGGCAGTCATAGTCCCCGCCGGTCGCCAGCAGGCTATGGCGGGCCTTGGGGCCGAAATGGTTCATCAGATAGGAAATTCGGATCGGCACCCCGCCATGGGCGAAGGAGGGGATCACATGGAAGATGTGAGGGGTATTGTCCCCTTTATTTCCCGCGGAGGGGGCGTCGGACGATTTTATCATTTTTTCAATCCGGGTTTCTATGTCAAAATCATTCAATGGGCTGGCATAATATGTGTAAGTTGCTAAAATAGCGTAAGCAAGGAAGCAAATTATTTTTATCTGCCTGTTCAGAGTTCCGGCAGGAAGAATAATTGCATTTTTATCTGGTTTTTTCTAATAAAAGTATCTTTCGTAAGAATAAGTTAGTCCTTTTCCGGTAAAGAGGGTTAAAATAATTTTATAAAGAGGGTACCCGTTGTGTCGAAAAATATAACATTTTTCATCCTGATGCTGACTGCAGCCATATTGACTTATATCCTGAATCCGTCGCTGGCGGCGGTGGTGGAGCTGGTGACTTCCGAACGCTTGCCGCGGGATTTTGTCCGGCTGATGCGGCAAAGTGACCTTGTGGCCTTTGCCGGGGCCGCCGGGCTGTTCGGGGTTCTGTTCTTGCTGGTCTATCTGGTTTTTCCGGTGACTTATGTCTGGTATCATATCCGCTCCGCCCGCCGTATCGTCGGCGAATTGCCCCTGGCCCATAATCCGGCCAAGCGGACGGACAAGAAGAAATTTCTTGACCGGCTTCAGGGGCTCGGCTTTATTTACGAACTGGCGGAAAAATACAGCCCTTACCTCATTCAGGAGCCGGAACAGGAGGTCAAGGCGGAGGCGCTCAAATCGGTTCGAATCCTCAAAAAAGGCCCGGCCAGGAACAAGGAGGACAAGATTGTCATCGCGCCCGTCCGGGCGACGGCGCCGGCGGAAGTGATCTTTAACAGGGATAACCTGGTGCGGGCCAATCTGATCCTCGACTTTTTTACCGTATTTGCCCGGTTGCTGATCGGGGCCGGCGTTATTTTCCTCGGACTTTCCCTCGTCGATTATTCGCTGCTGCCGGTGCGGCAGAATATTGACCTCCTGACGGCGCTGCAGCCGGGTATGACGGCCTTGCTGATCTGCCTGATCGCCGGCCTGCTCGTTGCCGGGGGCAGCCGTTCGGCAATGATGATCCTGACGCAAAATGTCAAATCACTGGCCTTTGAAATCAACGGGTTGTTCCATCAGAATGACTGGCAGCAGGATATGGCTGCAATGGCGGACAGCCTGAGCGGGGACGCGCTATTCGCGCAATTCAAAGGGGTGCTGCAGAAAAGCCTCGAACCGCCGATGGCGGAAATATCCAGTGCGGTGAAGGCTCTTGCGGTCGAGCAGGAGAAAAAGCTGGATGGCCTCTTGTCAAATACACTGGCTTATTTCACCAGGGATATTGAACAAAGATCGGCCGCCGAGGCGAAAGCGCTCAATGAGGCGCTGAAAAGCGCCGCGAGTGCGGCGGATCAGATGCAGAAGCAGTTTTCGGAAGCCAATACGCTGTTTAGCAAGCAGATGACGAAACAATCGACCGCCATCGCCAGGCATCTGACGGATATGCAAAAGGCGCTGGACAGCGGTGAAAAAAAGAACCGGAAAGAGATGGACAAAATGATTTCATCCCTGGTCGATGAGGTCGAGGCGGCTTACAAAAATTTTGGTGGTTTTGTCGAGAGCAATCTGAAAAGCCTTGAGACGAAACAGGCGGCGCTCGACACGGCGGTCAGCGACAGGGAAAGCATTCTGAAGGACCTGCATTCGTCGGCAAAGGATCTGGGGACGATTTCAAACGCCTCCGCCCGGTTGCTGGAAAAATTCAATGCGCTGGCCTCTGAAATGGATGTCGTTCTGACACGGATTCAGGAAAGCGGCATTCACGGGGCGAATGGCGATGCCGAAAAGCGCGACAAATTGAAACTGGCCTTGCTGAACCTGAAAAAAGCAACCAGCGACAAAACCCGCGAACTGCCGGATATGTAAATGAGGCGCCGGCGATCGCCGGATTTTCCGGGAAATCCGGTATGGTCAGAGAAATTTACCCAGAACGTCACGGTAGTTGCGGCTGACCTGCAATTCGGCGCCGCTTTCCAGGGTAATCTGGTATTTGCCGCCGCTTGTCGGCTGGAGCTCCCTGACCTGGGTGATATTGACGATTGTCGAACGGTGGACCCGCTGGAACATTTCCGGGTCAAGGCGCTTCGCCATATTTTTCATCGTTTCCCGGAGAATATGGGTTTTGCCGCCGGCATGGAGACACATATAATCCCCCGCCGCGTCAATCCACTCAATGGTTGAAACATCGACCCGGGTGATCTGGCCGCGGTCCTTGATATTGAGGTGGGTTTCATAATGATTTTCGTTGAGCAGTTCCTGGGAATTGATGATTTGCGACAGTTCAAGGGTCGGCGAATTATCCAGTGAGCGAATCAGGTCAATCAGTTTGGCGTTCTGTTCAATGGTGATCCGTTCCTGTATCTGTTCGCGTACCTTGAGAATGGTGTCCTTCAGCCGGTCGTCTTCGATGGGTTTCAGCAGATAATCCAGGGCATGGGAGTCAAAGGCCCTGATGGCGTATTGGTCAAAGGCCGTGGCGAAGACGATCAGGGGCATTTCCTCCTTCGCCAGCGCCCTGACCACGGCGAAACCGTCAAAACCGGGCATCTGAATATCGAGAAAAACCAGCGCCGGGCGTTCGGCGCGGATTTTCTTTATTGCCTCCCGGCCGTTGGAGCAGGTGCCGATGATTTCAATGTCTTCATATTCCTGAAGCCGAAGCTCCAGCCCGCGCAGGGCCAGGGGCTCATCATCAATTAAAAGCGTTCTGATTTTTTTTACTGTCATTGGGCGACCTCCGCATAAGGCGCGTTGGCATATTCGCAAGGCAGGGTGATTTCTATGGTGACCCCTTCGGCGTCCTGGCTGCTTAAGGCGAATGTGCTTTGGTTGGGATATAGTTTTCTGAGCCGTTCTTTGGTGTTGGCGATGCCGACGCCACTGGAATTCTGGCTCTCCAGTTTGGTCTTGGTCTTGTTTTTGGCAATCCCCGGGCCATTGTCCTTCAGGGTGATTTTCAGCAGGTCGTCCTCAATCCGGGCGGAAATGGTGATGGTGCCGCCCTTTTCCTGCGGTGAAATGGCGTATTTGATCGAGTTTTCGACCAGGGGCTGAAGCAGCAGGCCCGGAATCAGCGCCATCCTCGCCTTGTCCGTGACGTCGATTACGATATTCAGTCTGTCCTGAAAGCGGACCCGTTCGATGTCAAGATAGAGGGACAAGGCGTAGAGCTCCTCTTCCAAAGTGGTTTTCTGCAACGGCTGGCTGACCAGGCTGAACCGCAGGAAGGCGCTGAGCTTGGTCAGCATGCTGTTGGCTTCCTTGACCTGCTTGTCGAGCACCAGGGTCGAGATGGCGTTCAGGGTATTGAACAGGAAATGGGGGTTCAACTGATAGCGCAGCATTTGCAGTTGCGCCTGGTGGGCCTGGGCGGCGGCCTCAAGGTACATTTCCTTCTGCTGCTGCAACTGGAAATGAAAGTTGATGACAAAATAAAGCCCGGTCCAGGCCATCAGGACAAAGGTGTCATAAAGGGTGCGATAGAAGAAGCCCAGCCCCTTCATGGTCCAGTCCGGATCGTAGAGCTGATTCATCGACCAGACCTCGACAAAGGAAAACAGCATGGAGCCGATGACAATGCAGATGGTGATGGCGATCAGCATGACCACGGATGACAGGTTGGACTGGCGTAAATGCTGATAGATATGGCGCAGGCCGATCGTGATCCAGAAGCCGCCGATGACGCCCATCATCACCGCATAGATGAATTCGGGCTTCTCACCCAGGGCGTAGGCGTTCAGGGTCCGGGCGGCGCAATAGGCGATCCAGCCCAGAATCTGCAGGCTCCAGAATAATTGTTCCTTATGCGCGATCAGGTTTTTAAGTTTTCTATCCAACACACACCTTTTCAGACCTATTGAGCAGGAAGTATTTCAACGTCCTGATCCGGCCGCAAAGTCTCGCCACCCCGTATGACAACCCGGTCTCCTTCCGACAGGCGACCCGTGACTTCTATTTGTTTTGCGCTGACGACTCCCGAGCGGACATTGACGCGCACGGCTTTGCCATCGTCGGCTATTTTGTATATATAACTTTGTCCGGCCCGGATAATCAAGGCGTCTCTTGGCACAGCGAGAACTTTCTGGGCCAGGGCGCGGGGTAGGCTGAGCCGCACGGCGCTGCCGATTACCCAGTTATTCTGTGGATTTCTGACCCGGATTTCAACCATACGGCTGATATTATCGCCAACCGGAATGATCGTGCGGATCGGGGTCGAGACAAGCTGATCGCCGTTGGAGACGGTAATTTCCATGCCGTCCTTCAGGCTGGGCAAAAGGCTTAGCGGGGCCTGGGCGCTGATTTCGGTATTCTGGGTATCGACAAAGCGGACAACGGGCGCGCCGGCCTGGACAAATTCGCCGATTGAAATGAAGCGTTCGACGACCCAGCCCGCCGCCGGCGCCCGGATAACAGACTTATCCAGCAGATATTCAATCCGGTCCCGCCGGGCCTGGGCCTGGGCCAGTTGCTGCTCGAGGACGGCCTTTTGGGAGATGGCCTCCTCATGGCGGCTTTCCGGAATACTCTGTGTATTCAGCAGTTTGGACAGGCGTCTGACGTCTTTCGTGCGAAAATCCAGTTGCGCCATGATTCTCTTGATGTCGGCTTCGCTGTTGATCAGGTCAAGCTGCAACAGTTGGTCATTCAGCCGGGCGACGGCGTCGCCCTTCTGCACCCGGGTGCCCACTTCGGCGACCCAGTCCACCGTGGCCGAAGTTTCCGCCGCCAGTCGCGAATTCTGCAGGCTGACGACCGTTCCCGGAACCTCCAGGGTCGGCGCCATCATGGTCAGGGTCGCCCGGGCGACCCGAACCTTTGTTTTGGGCTGCTGTGGCGCATCCTGGGCCTCGGCGGGAGCGGAAAAAAGCGCTACAGCCAGCAGCGGGAGAAGGAATCCCAGGATCATTTCATTCCGGTTTCTTATCCTTAGAATGCTCATTCGCCAACTCCTACAAGTCTGTCCTTTGCCGGACAAAGTTTATTTTCGTTATTGATGACCAGCTTGGGGCTTGCAATGCTTTGGCCAAGTTGCAGCAGGCTGGGCAACAGGATCAGGGTGAAGATGGTGCTGACCGTCATGCCGCCGACGATGCAGGCGGCCAGACCGCGGTAGATGGCGCTGCCCTCGCCGGGGAATATCAAAAGCGGCAGCATGCCGAAGATACTGGTCAGCGTACTCATGAAGATCGGCCGCAGGCGCAGATCTAGGGCCTGTTTCACCGCCTGCTGGCGGTCCAGTCCTTCTCTTTCCCCTTGACGGGTCTGCATCACCAGGAGGATGGCGTTATTGACCACCAGTCCCAGAAGAATGATGAAGCCAATCATGGTCAGCAGGTCCAGGGACTGTTCCGTGATCAGGCCCAAAAGGCGGATGGCGGCAATACCGCCAACGCCGGCCAGCGGGATGCTGATGACAACCAGAAGCGAATCCTTCAGGGATTTGAACAGCGCCGCGAGAATCAGGAACAGCAGCCCGAAGGCCAGAAGGAAATTGGTCCCCAGGCTGCTGATGGCGTTTTTCAGGCCATCGGCGCTGCCGCCATAGGTGATGCTGCTGTCTTCGCCAAGTTCGGCGAGGATTTGCGGTTCAACATCGCGGCGTATGATTTCCAGCGCCTCCTGCAGCGGCATGCCGGGCGGCGGCGACACGTTGACGGTCATTGTCCGGCGGCCGTTGACCCGTTTTATCTGCTGGGGCCCGACCGTCTGGGTGAGGGTCGCCAGTTCGCCAAGCTGGACGATACCGCCATTGGGGGTCGCCAGCGGCAGGGCGGCGATTTCTTCGGGGCTGGTGTTTTCCGATGATTTCAGGATGATGTTCATCCGTTTCTCACCGTCAAAATATTCGCCGACAAACAGGCCGTTGCCCGTGGTCTGGACGATGCGGCCCAATTGACTGCGGGTCCAGCCGGCTTCCTGGATTCGCCGGTCATCGGGATGAATGGACAGCAGGGGCTGGGCCTGTTCCGGGCTTTGCTCGGGGTTGACCTGGGCAGCAGGCAGGGCAGTTGAGACAAGCTGTGTGGTCTTGCTCAATGCCCGTGCCAGTGCCGTCCCTACGGAGGATTGGAGATGGATGGCGATATTCGCGTTACCGCCAAAGTTGCCAAACAGATTGCCCTGGGAGGCGAAGGCCCTGACGTCAGGCAGGTCGGCGATAATTTCTTCTCGGACGATTCGTTCCAATTCCTTGACCTGTGACTGGTCCTTGGCCCGAATTCCCATGGTGCCGCCATTAAAGCCGGTAAAAGTGATCAGGTAATAGTTTTTCAGCGCCGGTTGCTTTTCACCGGTGACATAAGGCGCCATGCGCTTGACCAGAACCGGGGCGATTTCATTGAGCAGAACTTCGGACGACATGCCGGCGGGAAAGCGGAAAAAGACATCAACCGCGTCGCGTTTCACCGGGGGCAGGTAATCCAGTTTTGGAATCATGACATAGGTTCCGAGCACCGATGCCGCGATCAGGCCGCCGATCCAGGCGAAACGCCGCCGCGAGCTGTTGGTCAACCGCAGGATGGCGCCCGAAATCCGCTTCCAGTGGCGCAGGTTCTTGTCCTTGGGCAGGCTGCCTTTCATGAAATATTTATTGGCCA
The DNA here is from genome assembly GCA_048266545.1 of Paremcibacter sp. Lineage (GTDB taxonomy): Bacteria > Pseudomonadota > Alphaproteobacteria > Sphingomonadales > Emcibacteraceae > Paremcibacter. The sequence continues at coordinate 78,088 of JBLWZH010000012.1, forward strand.
CCGGCAGGACGGTCACGGCGACGACCAGGCTGACGCTGACCGCGATGGCGATGGTCAGGGCCAGATCGGCAAAAAGCTGACCCTCCACATCCCTGAGCAGCATCACCGGCAGGAATATGGCGACCGTCGTGGTTGTCGAGGCCAGCAGCGCGCCCCAGACCTGGCGGGTGCCCATAAGGCAGGCTTCCTCAGACTTTCTGCCGTCTTCCCGCAGGCGACAGATATTTTCCATGACGACGATTGCCGCATCAAGAACCATGCCGGTGGCGAAGGCGAGACCGGCGAGGGAAATGACATTGACCGAGCGGCCGGTGAGTTGCAGCACAATGAAGGTCGCCAGCAGGCAGATGGGGATTGTTGTCGCGATGATGAAGGTCGCCCGGCTCTGGCGTAAAAACCACCAGAGAATGCCCACGGCGAACAGAACCCCGATGACAAGATTGCTCGACAGCAGCCCGGTGGCGCGGGTGATAAATACAGACGGATCAAAGGATTTCTGGAGAAACAGGTCATGCTCCTTCAGGAGACCGGCATTGAGTTCATCGGCAAGGGCGTTGACCTTATGAATGGTTTCCAGGACATTGGCGCCGTTTTCCCGGGTGATCTGAAGCGACAGCGCCGGATTGCCGTTCTGGATGCCAATGTCCGTCTGCTTGCCGCGCTGGACGGCAACTTCCGCCACGTCCCCCAGCCGGATCGGCGCGCTGTCCCGCCATTCCAGGACGAGATTTTTCAGATCGTCCGGCGTATAGCGCCCCATGAAACGCAGCGTATAGCGGCGGCGGCCGTTTTCGATATAGCCGCCGGACAAATCCCGGGCGCGGCCGACAATATTCGCCATGTCGGATATGTCAATGCCCAGTTCCGCCGCCTTGTAGGGATCGAAGGTGATCTGCAGTTCCTCTTCCGCCAGGTTGGTCTGGTTGTTGACCCGCGACACGCCGGGGATCGCCTCGAAAAGCGGGATAATCCGGTCCTTGGTGAAGGTCATATAGTCGTCTATATCCCGGGGATTGTCCGGCAGTTTTTGCAGGAAATAATAGATCAGCGTTTGATTGGCGTCCCCGCCGCCGCCACCGCCGCCGAGAAACAATACCGGTTTGTCCGCGTCAACGGGCAGGGGGCGCAGCCGGTTCAGGCGGCTGATGACGTCGAGCACGACCTGATCCATATCGGCTTCCATGGTGAATTGCAGGTTGATAAAGGCGCCGCCCTGATTTGAAAATACGCGCATCTCCTTGAGGCCGGCGATGCCCTGCAGCACTTCTTCCAAAGGCTCGGTGATCTCGGATTCGACTTCAAGCGGCGATGCCGAACGCCATGAGGTGAATATGCCGAGTTGCGGATATTCGATATCCGGAAACAACTGAACCGGCAGCCTGGAGATGCTGTATCCGCCGAATAGGAAAACAACTGCGACAATAACGGCAACTGCTGCGGGATTTTGCAGGCTTCTTTTCGTCCAGGTCATTTTTTATCCTGTCATATTAATATCTTCCACCATTACGGTAACAGGCTGCAAACCAAAAAAAAGCCGTTTGCGATGAAACGGCTTTTGAATCAGATGAAAAGAAAGAGGGGGTGTTATTTTACCATGCTGACAACATGAACATCCTGTTGCGGGTAGGGGATATTGATGCCTTTTTCATCGAGCTTCTCCTTGATGCCCTTGGTCAGGGCGGCTTTCAGGGGCCAGTAATCGCTTCTTTCCGTCCAGACGCGGACGACGATATTAACGGAACTGTTCGCCAGTTCTCCGACAAAAATTGCCGGTTCAGGCGTTTTGAAGCTGCGCTTGTCGGCTTCGATGACCTTGCCGATCTCCCGGATGGCGTCATCAATATTATCGTCATAGCCAATGCCGATCACAAGATCGACCCGCCGGGTCGCGTGGGCGGAGAAATTCTGTATGGCGGCGCCCCAGATCTGGCTGTTGGGCATGGTGATCTGCACATTGTCGCCGGTCGCGAGCTCCGTAACAAACAGGCCCAGATTCTTGACTGTGCCCGACTGGCCCGCGGCATTAATGAAATCCCCCAGTTTAAAGGGACGGAAAATCAGCAGCATGACGCCGGCGGCGACATTGCTCAGCGTGCCCTGCAAGGCCAGGCCAATGGCGAGCGACGCCGCGCCGAGAATGGTGACTAGGCTCGCGGTCTGGACGCCGAATTTTCCCAAAACGGCGATGATGGTGAATATCAGGATGATGTAGCGCACCGCAGACGATAGAAATGACGTCAGGGTCACATCCACTCTCGCGCTTTTGCCCAACACCCTGGTGATGGATTTTTTTGCCCAGCCGGCCAGAATCCAGCCAATGATCAATATCAGGATCGCCCCGATCACATTCATGCCGTATGCAGTGAGATAAGTGACGGCCAGATCCGTATATTCCTGTGCCTTGTTTTCCATGGTAACCCCTTGTTTATATGTAAATTAAGGTGATATATCAGGCCAATAGAATATCTGTAACCCTGGTAAATTGCAATTGATTAGCAGGTGAAATGAGTTGCTAAAAGGCTGTATACGCATACTGATTCAGAAGGAAGGGGCCTGATATGCATATGGATGGGTGGATGGATAGGATGCATATCAGGCCAGGGTATCGACGTAACGACACAAAGCAGCGCTATGGGGTGAATTCATCAGCAGAATGGGTGGGGCTGATTAATCCGGCTGCCTGTTATGAAGTCAGTAATCAACAGTATATATATCTTTTCTGTTCATGCAAGTGATAATCGTTATTAATTTAAAATTATTTTATCTGCCTTTGTTACGGCAAATTCACGCACAGGACTATTTTACTTATTTAACAAAAGATGTATAATTTAATCTGGATTTAGCCGTCCTGTTCGAGATGCGAAACACATTTATGTGATTTAGTGTGAATATGACGTGCGTATAAATAATGTTAAAAAATCAGACCTGACAATTATCATTACAAATATAGAGAGATTGAAATATGACAACTCCACTCAAGACTATCGGACTGGCCATGGCTGTATCGGCTGCCGGCATTTTTGCGGCAAGCGGTGTTGCGATGGCTGGTGAGGGGCAAGGTAAGGAAGCCAAGGTGCACTGCTACGGCGTCAACGCCTGTAAAGGTCAAAATGACTGCAAGGGGGAACATAACGCCTGCAAGGGTCAGGGCTCCTGCAAAGGCCAGGGTTTCCTGAAGATGTCAGCAGAAAAATGCGCCGAGGCTGGCGGTACGGTTAAAGATAAAAGCAAATAACCTTTCTGTTTCAGCTTTGCGATTTATAATACGGCAGCGTCTTTACTTTCAGATGCTGCCGTTTTTACAGGAAACTTGCCATGGCGGATAAAAAACGCCCTTTTCTGGGCTACGGCCTGGGATTGCGCCCTGATCACTATGAAGCGATCCTGTCCAGCGATCCCGACATCGACTGGTTCGAGATCATTTCAGAAAATTACATGGTTGCCGGGGGCAAGCCGTTGTATTATCTCGACCGGATCCGGGAAAGATACCCGGTTGTCATGCATGGCGTGTCGCTGTCCATCGGCTCGACCGACCCTCTGAATCTTGCCTATCTCAAGGATCTGAAGGAACTGGCAGACCGGATTAATCCGGTCTGGCTGTCCGACCATATGTGCTGGACCGGCATGGGCGGGCGTAATCTTCATGATCTGATGCCGCTGCCTTATAATGAGGCGACGGCTCAACATGTCATTGATCGGGTGAAACAGGTTCAGGATATTCTGGAACGGCGGATATTGCTGGAAAATGCCTCCAGTTATCTGACCTTCAGGCATTCCGATATGGCTGAATGGGATTTTATGGCGGCGGTGGCCGAGGGCGCGGACTGTCTTTTGCTGCTGGACATCAATAATATTTATGTCAGCGGATTCAATCATGATTTCGATCCGCTGGATTATATGCGGCAAATGCCCCGGGACCGGGTCTGGCAGTTTCATCTGGCGGGACATGAGGATGACGGGGACGTGCTGATTGACACCCATGACCACCCGGTCCGGTCCGAAGTCTGGGATTTGTTTGAAAAGGCCTGTGAACTTTTCGGGCCGGTGTCGACCATGATCGAGCGGGACGATAATATTCCCGATCTGCCGGTTCTTCTGGAAGAAGTGGAGCAGATGCGGCGAATCGGCGAACGGTTCTGGCGGAAAGGGCTGCGGAATGTCTGACCTGAAGCAGTTGCAATCCCTGTTCCAGAACGCCGTAATGAAGGAGGAACGTGATTTTCTCAGCCATATTGAACCGGGCGGAAAAATAAGCCCCGAAAGGCGACTCTATATCTATCAGCATGCTTACCGGGCGCGGCTCAGGGATGTCCTGGCGGAGGATTTTCCCGTGCTGCACGCCATGCTGGGGGATGAAGGATTTATCGGGCTGTGCAACCGTTATATTGACGCCCATCCGTCCTCTCATCCGTCGCTGCGTTATTTCGGCCGGGAGCTGGAAAATTTCCTCACCCGTGAAGCGCCCTATGACAGCCAGCCGGTGCTGGCGGAAATGGCGCGATTTGAATGGACGTTTCATGACGTTTTTGATGCCCGTGACGGGGCCTGTGTGACGGTGGAAAATGTCATGGAGCTGCCGGCGGCACTCTGGACCACCCTGCGCCTCGCATTTCATCCGTCGGTGCGCCTTGCCGCCTATGACTGGAATGTGGCCGCGGTCTGGGCGTCGGTCCAGGATGAGGCGGACCAGCCGGAGATCCCCGAACAGATGCCCGGAACAAGCCATATTCTTCAGTGGCGGCATGAGTTGAAGAGTTTTTACCGGACGGTGGACCGTGATGAAGCGGCGGTCTTGCGGATCGCCATGGGCCAGAAAGCCTTCCCCGAGATATGTCAGACACTGGCCGGTGAGCATGGCGATCAAGCGCCGGTGAGGGCGGCGGAACTGCTGAAAACCTGGGTGGTTGAGGGGCTGGTTGAGTCGCTGGATTATATGAAAATGCCCGGGTAATTCACGCCTGTTCACAAATTCTGTGATGATGAGTTACTTTCATGTGACTGGAAATTATGGAACTGTTGAGGCGTTCGGGTATGTTGGCCTGGATGAACAAATAACTTATTAGGAATCGAATTATGACGACGAATGTAAAAACAAAATCTGCTTTGGTGGCTTCTGCGATGGCGGCGGCCCTGACGATGGCGGCGGCCCCGGTGGCGCAGGCGCAGGACAAGGCCGTCGAAAAATGCTATGGCGTTGCCAAGGCGGGCCATAATGACTGCGCGACAGCCAACAGCTCCTGTGCCGGAACCTCTGCCAATGACGGGCAGAAGGATGCCTGGATTTATGTTCCAAAGGGAACCTGTGAGAAGATTGTCGGCGGCAGTCTTAAGTCCGGTAAATAGGTCTAAAAATGCCTTTCCCCCTCAAGGCGAACAGGGAGCCGATCCCGGCCGTTGCCGGAATCGGTCTCAAGCCCCAGCATTATCAGGAAATCCTCGACCGGAAGCCGTCCCTGGGATGGTTTGAGGTTCATACGGAAAACTACATGGGGGCCGGGGGGGCGCCGCATTTTTTCCTGGAACGGATCCGGCGGGATTATCCCCTGTCCATGCATGGCGTCGGCTTATCGCTTGGCACGGCAGAGGGGCTGGATCGGGACCATCTGCGGCGGGTCAAAACAGCGGTTGAGCGATACCAGCCGGCGCTGGTGTCCGAGCATATTTCCTGGAGCGTCGCGAATGGCGTCTATCTGAATGATCTGGCGCCGTTGCCCTATACGGAACAAACCCTGAGATTGACCTGTGATCATATCGATCAGGTCCAGGATTTCCTCGGTCGGCAGATTCTGGTCGAAAATCCGTCTACCTATCTGCAGTATAAGTCAAATAACATGACGGAGCCAGATTTTCTCGCTGAAATATTGACGAGGACCGGCTGCGGCCTGTTGCTGGATGTCAATAATGTCTATGTCAGTTGTAAAAATCATGGCTGGGATTGCCGGGACTATATTTCCCGCCTGAAGGCGGAAACCATCGGTGAGATCCATCTGGCCGGCCATTCGGTCAAAACCTGGCGCGGCAAGGAAATCCGCATTGACGATCATGGGTCCAATGTCTCGAGCGATGTCTGGCAATTATATGATGAAACGCTGGCGCAGGTGGGGCCGAAACCAACCCTGATCGAGTGGGACACAAATGTTCCCTCCCTGTTGACCCTGGAGCAGGAAGCCGGTCGCGCCGGGATTTTTCTGGACGCTTACCGGGAAAAAATATTTCAGGATCAGGACTATGAAATCACTGCATGATCTTCAAAAGAATTTCACCCGGGCGCTGTTCGACGGGGAGGCGGCCTGTATCGCCGATGAGATCATCGCCGATGGCCTGACGCCGGAAGAACGCTTCAATATATACCGCAATAACACATTCATCACGTTGAGCCAGGCGCTGGCGCAGAATTACCCTGTCTTGTGCCGGCTGGTCGGCCAGGCCTTCTTTGATCAGATGGCCCGGGAATATGTCAGGACATACCCGCCGCAATCGCCTGTGCTGCTGTGTTACGGCGACCAGATGGCCGCTTTTCTGGCGGATTATCCCCCGCTCGCCGATATGGCGTATTTTTCCGATGTGGCGAAACTGGAGCAGTTTTGGGCCGAATCTTTCAACGGCCCGGACGGCCCGGCATTTGATCTCGACCGGTTGAACGGTCTGCCGCCGGACCGGTTCAACGACGTTATCTTCGCCTTGAGGAAAAACCTGCGGTTGATGACCAGCGAATATCCGGTGCTGGACATCTGGCTGGTTAATCAGGAAGGCGCGGCCCCGGTGCGGGAGATCAACCTTGATGGCGGCGGCTGTTATCTCGCCATTTATCGACAGGGACAGGACGTAGAGATCATGCAGCTTGACGCGGCGGGGTTTGCGTTCCTGGCTCTTTTACAGGCCGGACGGCCCGTCGGCGACGCCGTGACCCGGATTTTAACGCAATATCCCGACTTTGACCTGCAAGTGGCGCTGCAGAATATCTTGCAAAGCGGCATGATTGAGGACTTCGCGCTGGCCCCTGAACCTACTCTGGAGAATGAAAATGATTAAAAAAACACTAGATAAAACAATGCGTATGGTTGCCGTGGCGACCGGCGTCATGTCAAAAATCCCTGTGGGCGCCATTTCCCTGCTCGCCCGCCTGGTCATGGCATCCATCTTCTGGAAATCGGCGATGACCAAAATCGCTTTAAATGATGCGGGCGGGGGGGATTTCTCCCTGAGTCAGATATGGAACGTCATCAGTCTGGACTGGACGGTGATGGACAGCACCTACATGTTGTTTGAATATGAATATGATCTGCCGGTGCTGCCGGCGAACTGGGCGGCCCATATGGCCCTTTCCGCTGAAATCTTATTGCCGATTGCGCTGGTGCTGGGGCTTTTCACCCGCTTTGCGGCGCTGGCCATGCTGGGCATGACCCTGGTGATCCAGATATTCGTTTATCCCAACCTGTGGTCGGTTCATGGGTTATGGGCGGTCGCCTTGCTGCTGATCATGACCAAGGGCGCCGGCAGGCTGTCCCTGGATTATATCCTGTGCCGGAAATGCCTGTAAGTTTCACCCGTCCTCGCCGTTGAAGGCCTTGAGCAGGCTTTCAAAGGGCAGGGTGACGCAGGTAAAGCGGTTTTTATGGTCTGTGACCGGCTGAAAGATACTGAGCGCCCGCCATTTTTCCGCCGGCCATGAATTTTCCGTTAGATTTTTTTCCGCCAGCCCTTTCTGAAGACTGTCGTAAATGCCCTGCAGTGACTGTTGCGTTTCCCCGATGGCGCATGCGCCGAGAATCGAAGCGCTGGCCTGACACAACACGCAGGCCTTTGTTTCATGGGCGAATTCGGCAATCCTGTCCTGATCAAGGTTGAGATAGACCGTGATCCTGTCGCCGCACAGCGGGTTATGGACCGTCAACCGATGGTCCGCATTTTCCAGAACGCCATGACCGATTGCGGTTGCGGCATGTTTTAAAATGGCTTTTTGGTATAACTGGTCAATCATGGCGCCTGCTTATGAAGGTTATTCCTCTGGTTGACTATTCCATTCTGAGCGGTCTGTCCAGACCGAATTAAATAATAAAACGACAGAAACCTACTTATTTTTTCGGTTTTGCTTGATTTATCAACCTTGGTAAATGTAAGACAGATGATATTCAAAATAGGGTGACGGTAACTCTTCAAGCGTTAAAGTTTTCAGGAAGGCAAAATATCAAATGGCACATTCGATAACATCAGGAATGGTGAAGAATTTTCTCGGGCATTCTCCTGACTGGTATAAACTGACAATTATCGGTTTTCTTATTTTAAATCCAATGGTTTTGATTTCTCTTGGCGCCGAACATGGCAGTTATGTCGTCGGTTGGATTCTGGTCATTGAATTTATCTTTACCCTGGCCATGGCGCTGAAATGTTATCCGCTGCTCCCGGGCGGCTTGTTGGCCATTGAAGCGTTGTTTATGAATATGACGACGCCGGCGATGGTGAAGCATGAAATCCTGAACGGCCTGGAAGTGATTCTGCTTTTGATATTCATGGTGGCGGGCATCTATTTCATGCAGAAACTGCTGCTCTTTGTTTTCACCAAAGTGCTGCTTAATGTGAAATCAAAAACGACGTTGTCTTTCCTGTTCTGTCTGATTGCCGCGGTTTTATCCGCCTTCCTGGATGCGCTGACCGTGACCGCCGTCATCATCACGGTGGCTGTTGGGTTCTATGCCATTTATCACAAGGCGGCTTCCGGCAAGCCGGCGGATCACAGCCATGATCATTCCGAGGATCATGAAGTCAGTGAATTGCATCGCGATGACCTGGACCAGTTCCGGGCCTTTCTGCGCAGTCTGATGATGCATGCCCTGGTCGGCACGGCGCTGGGCGGGGTCTGCACCTTGGTCGGCGAGCCGCAGAACCTGATTATTGGCGAAAGAGCCGGTTGGAATTTCATTGAATTCTTCCTGCGCATGGGGCCGGTGACGATTCCGGTTCTGATCTTTGGCCTGACCACATGTATTGTTTTGGAAAAAACGGGTTTGTTTGGTTATGGCGCGAAACTGCCGGAGAAGGTCCGCCAGATTCTGGTGGATTTTGACGAGGTGGAAAGCAGGAAACGGGACTTTAAAGACAAGGCCTCTCTGGTGGCGCAGGGTATTGTTGCGGTTTGGCTGGTCATCGGGCTGATGTTTCATCTGGCGCCGGTTGGCCTGATCGGCCTGTCGGTGATCGTTCTGCTGACGACCCTGACCGGCGTTTCGGAGGAGCATCAGATCGGCAAGGCCTTTGAGGAAGCCCTGCCCTTTACCGCATTGCTGGTGGTGTTTTTTGTCATCGTGGCCGTCATCGCCGATCAGGACCTGTTCGGCGGCGTGATCCGTTATGTTCTGTCCCTCGAAGGATCAGAGCAGATCGCCGGTTTCTATATCGCCAACGGCCTGTTGTCGGCCATCAGCGACAATGTCTTCGTCGGCACGGTCTATATCTCCGAGGTTCAGAAAGCTCTTGAGTCCGGCGCCATTGCCCGGGATGTTTTTGACCTGATGGCTGTGGCGATCAATACCGGGACCAATATCCCGTCCGTCGCGACGCCGAACGGACAGGCCGCCTTCCTGTTCCTGCTGACGTCGGCGATTGCGCCGCTGATCCGCCTGTCATATATGAGGATGGTCTTGATGGCGTTGCCCTATACCGTTATCATGTCACTGGTCGGCTTTATCGCGGTCGTAACGGTGTTGGAGCCTGCGACCAACATCATGTATGAGAACGGCATGATCCAGCATCATCTGGCTTATGAGGGCCCTCAGGACGTAAATAAAAAGCCGTCCCATTAATACAAAAATTGGCGGCCTGTGATATTGCACGGGAGGAGGGACGGTTTGCCGTCCCTCCTTTGCGTTTTGGGGGGTCTTCAGTCGTTTCATGAAGTGAATGTCCGGCCGGTATTTTCAGCAGGAACAAAAATTTTCAGTTTTTCTGCTGACATCTTCACTAAAAGTTTATATGTTATATTTCAAACAACTAATGGTGTGTTTTTGATAATGCAACTTATAAGCATATAGACATAAAGTGAAAATGTAACTTTCTGGGATATTAGGGACGTTCCGTAGATATATTGACAATAAATCTATTCAGGCTCTCGTTTTTTTATAAGTCAGGAGAGTTGGCCACATGCTTTTTTTGTGTTAGTATGTTAGGCGCAGCGAATGTTTTCATTGCTTGTTTGGGGAGCGCTTGTTATGAAAAGTGAAGTAATATGAGGCCAAAGTTATCGGCGAATGTTGAAGAAGACCCGGATTTATCAGGGAAAGTTACGGGAGCTTCTGAGGGAAACAGTGGTATGAACTCGACAGAGAATACCGCTAATCACTTTGATGAAATTGACGGGTCGATTAAGTGGTTTGATTCTGTAAAAGGATATGGATTTATTTCACCCGCGGATGATGGGGGGGATATTCTTGTCCATTTTTCCATCTTGAAGGATATTGGCCGCCGGATGTTGCCGGAAGGCACGACGGTGAAATGTTTGTCGGCCGACCGGCCAAAGGGTCGTCAGGCTGTCAAAATACTTGAATTTGATCTGTCGACATCGGTGGGAAAAGACATGGAAGCCGTCCAGCAGGACGCCGTCTTTGATGACATTGACGAGTCTGAATTTGTCGAGGCGACGGTCAAATGGTTTAACCGGATCCGGGGCTATGGCTTTGTCAACCGCTGCGATGGCGGACAGGATGTTTTCGTTCACATGGAATTGCTGCGCAAATATGGCGTCGATCATTTAATTCCGGGTCAGACAGTGGCGGTGGCGGTTGATGATGGCGAACGGGGCCTTGTGGTCAAGGCGATCCGGATCTAAACCGGATATAGAGATTGCCTTGTTCAACCTTCAAAAATAATATCAAAACCGGCGGCGCAACACACATGAAATCACTTTCCCTTGGCGTATTATATAGTCTGCTGGCTGTTTTCTGCGGCAGCCTCGGACAGCACTCCGTCGCCTTTGCCGTCGAGGCGCCGGTGGCTTTTGAATCGTCGACGCTTTCCATCAGGACAGGCCATGAAAGCCATGCGTTCAGGGTTGAAATTGCCCGGACGGACCGGCAACGGGCGAGGGGCCTGATGTTCCGCCGCTCCCTGCCGCGGGAAAGCGGCATGCTGTTCCTGTTCGACAGCAGCCAGATGGTGACCATGTGGATGAAAAACACCTTCATTCCACTGGACATTATATTCATCAATGACAAGGGGGTGATCGTCCATATTGCAAAATCGACGGTTCCCCATTCGCTGGACTATATTCCGTCGAAGGCGCCTGTTGTTTCGGTGCTTGAAGTGAATGCCGGGATTGCGGAGCGACTTGATATCCAGGTGGGGGACAGGGTTGAGCATGCTTTTTTCCGTTCGCGGGAGGCCGTTGAAAATATCGATTGAAGGACCGATATTAAAAAAAGGCCAAAAAAAATGCAGATAGTCAATAAATGGACTTGCCCTTCCGAATGGCTTCTTGTATTAAGCCTGCACGCCTGATTTATTCCTTGTCGGGGAGTGGCGCAGCCTGGTAGCGCACCTGTTTTGGGTACAGGGGGTCGCAAGTTCGAATCTTGTCTCCCCGACCATTAAATCAGCATCAAAGAACCATCTGGCCGAGGCCGGGTGGTTTTTTTGTTTTTGACGGGGATTTCTTTTTGGCGGGGAGTGCTGCGGCCGGGTCTTTTTTCGCCTTGGCCTGATTTTTCACTTTCCCTTAAATGGACTTTGCGATACAAGACAACTCATTGTGATCTGAGAAATGTTAGGTGGAAATCATGACGGCTCGTATTTATTGCCCGACCAAGAATGCCATGCAATCCGGATTGAAAAAAACCCGGAACTGGGTTTTGGAATATTGCGCGAAAAAGAAGAAAACCCTGGACCCGCTGATGGGCTGGACCGGAACATCGGACATGTCCGGCCAGGTCAGATTGACTTTTGCTTCGAAGGAGGAAGCGATTTCCTACGCCAAACGGCAGAAGATTGATTTTGTGGTCACGGAGCCGAAGATCAGGAAAAGAAAAATTAAATCCTATGCTGACGTGTTCGCCTATCGCGGATAATCACATCAACAGGATCTAACACAGACAAGGCAATTATGGGCGCCCGTAGCTCAGCTGGATAGAGCAACGGACTTCTAATCCGTAGGTCGCAGGTTCGAATCCTGCCGGGCGCACCAATCACGTACAAAACTGGGAACTCTCTCTTTTGAGGCATTGTCGGCTTTTAGAGCAGCAGCGAGAGCGGCCTTTGGACCTGTCACTGTAATGTTCTGCTTTCCTACATCCACACGGCTTACAAGCAACTTCATATATTCTTTCCGGAACCCCTTGGGGCCGTTATGCAACATGTCCTTGAGGGTTGTAGAAAAGCGATCAAGCTGTGCATTACTTAAATGACGCATGGGAAGGTCGAGATTTCCCTCTTTCAAAGTGATCAAGCGTGTCAGTTCATCCCGCCGGGCTTCCAGCTTGTCATTATGATCTTTGAAACCTTTGCTGTCACTGACAAGACCATCTGTCAGGGCCTCGAACAGTTTGGCGACTTTGTTGTCCACTTCCTTCAACTCTTTTCTGAGTAGTTTAAGGTCACTTATGGCATCCTGATTATTGTCCCTGGCGAGCTTCAAGGTCTCTTTGAGCAGACATTTCAAACGATCCTTTTCAAGGACTTTATCGGCAATCACCTCCGTGACAATCCCGTCAAGCTTGGCTTCAGAGATGCGGATCGGGGCATCACAGCCGCTTTTGCCTTTGAGATGCTTGCCGGCACAGCTGTAATAGCGATATCTTCCGCTTTTGCCCGTGGTCAGCATCAGGCGACTATTGCAGCCTGAGCAACGGGCTATGCCGGACAGAAGCACCGAATTCAGAACAAGTCTCGGAGCGATCTTTTGAGGGCCGCGGGCTTTCAGGCGTTTTTGGACATGGTCAAATCTCTCCGGGTCTATAATGACGGGGACCCGTATCTGAACCCATTCCTCCCGAGGTCTGAGTTTACGGGTCCGGCTGTTATGTTTGTTAAAGTGATGGATGCCTTTATAGGCACTAAGCGTCAATATCCGGTGAACTATACTGATATAAAAATCACCTCCCGTTGGTGTTTTGATATTTCTCCGGTTGAGATATTCCGCAATCAGCTTGATGCCCATGGGGCCGGAATGTTCATGACCTTCCATAAATAATTTGAAAATGAGTTTGACGATTTCCGCGCCCTTGGGCTCAATTTCCAGTTTCTTCTTGGCCTTGTCGCCCCTTTGCTCGGCAACATAAGTGCGATAGCCCATGGGCGGGCGTGACCCGTTCCAAAACCCCTGTCGGGCATTCTCGATCATCGAACGACTGACATGTTTAGCGGTTTCGGCGGAGTTATGAGCATCACAGGCGGCAATGACCGTCTGGATGAGGTCAGCCTGCAGGCCGTCCCCGAACTGCTGTGTGATGGACTTTAGCAGGATGCCGTGCTCTTCCAGCTTGCGTTTGTAGAGCCCCCGATCGATGGGATCACGAAAAAACCGGGACAGGCAATGGACAAGAACGATGTCATAGGGCGATGGATCAGTGCAGGCCTCACGGATCATTTTCTGGAACTGGGGCCTTTTGTCACTTCTGGCGTTGGCTCCCGGTTCGATATAGGTATTCAGGATTTGCCAGCCCCTTTTCCTGCAGTAGACCTCGGCCTGTTTGATCTGGTCAGGAATGGATATATCATTCAGGGCCTGGCGTGTTGTGGAAACACGAACATATAAGGCCACCTGTTTGTCCATACTTACGTCCCTTCTGATTATTTCTCCGGATTGGTATCACCGTCATTGTCATTGGCAATTTTAACAAAGATATGACCCAGATAACGTGCGACCAGATCGGCTTCCCCTGACAGGATTCCGAGTTGCTCCGGAAACAGGCAACGGATCTCGATTTCTTCATTTGGGTTGGCGCCGTTGTCATTGGCGAGCTTCTTTGAATATAAGTTAATCCGTTTTTTGTCTCTGGTCATCTTGTTTCGCACTAATGGGAGGGATGGAACCCCATCAGAAACAGGAAAACATCTCCCGTCAAGTAAAGAAAACCAAGAAAAACAATTGGTTAGAGAGTGTTGCAGTGTATTTGCGGGGACCGGAATGCAGTGGGGAGAACCATAGGGAATTCCCGGGAATATCATTTGCATGCTACTTTCACCCAATAAAGCTGACATTTCTTCCCATACCCCCTAATATCAGGACGGCAAAAAGGTCAGAATATGGGTTGTGCCATAGAAAAACCGTTTATTCACCGTCCGAGTCCTTTTGCATTCTACCCGTTCGTGGCCACTTTCTTAGCAGTGGTATCGTCGCGTAACCGGGTGTGTTTTAAGAGGCCGACCATCTGCTTGAAGATGCCCTTCACCACAAGGGCCCGCTCCTGAACAATCCTTCCCATGATATGAAACCCGCTTTGTTCTGCGTCGTCGTCTCCATAGGCCATGGACTGTAGAGCATTGCCAAGTTTCTCCAGTTCGTGGCAGGGCTCTTCCATATCGAATATTTTTGAACGCAATTTCTCCAAGGCCTCTTCCTGTTCCGGCGTTCGGAAAATTGAAGAGGGAAATGGAATTGTGATTTGCTGAAGTTCAGGTTCATCTTCATCATCGAACATGGGGTATTCCGGCGACTTTAAAGCCTGTCCGACGACTTCCAGCCAGTCTTTTCGGGGTTTGGCGAGACTTCCCGCTTTTAAGGCGTCAAATTTTATCTGGCAGATGTGATGAACAAGTCTTTGCAAATCCTCCACATAGCCGAACATGAAATTAAGGTCACTGTCCGTAATGTGACAGTCTGCACTAAAGCGTACATCTCTGAAGGCCGTTGCCAGCAGGTCGAAAATCTGTTCGCCCCGTAACCCAGTCCAGATAAGGCCGAGTTCCGGGTGAAGGCTCTCCGCCAGTTCCCGCAGGTCACCTAGAGGACGGCCAAGAGGATATTTCAGGATATGGATCACGATCAGGGCTTCATAAGCCTGTGCCGCTGAAATATTAAGCATGAAGGCGGCTGCATTGCGGTCCTTGTCTTCAAATGACCGTGCCCCGGAGAGAAACAGTTCGGCGAGGGGGTAGGCATGATTAAAATATTCACGGGCCTGAACGTAGTGTTTCTCAACAGGGAGCTGATCCGGCAGTTCGAACAGGTCATGGGTCGTGTTCCCCTTGCTATAGAGCTGGATGCCGCGGGTTTGTATCTGATCATAAGCCAGGTAGCCGTTTCTCAGTTTCTGGTTAATTTGACCTCTGGTGTCTACCACATTTGCTACAACGGGAAAGCTGACTTTGCCGGACTGGTTCAATTGTTCCACGACATATTCCAGACTGTGAATAATATCGTACAGGTGAGCCGAGATGATCACCATGATATTATAGCGATAGGACACCTCGCCGGGCCGCAATACAGTACCCGGTTGCCAGTGATCTTCGGTGAAGTGACCTGCTCCCCATAAACTGAGTCATTTTCAAAGAGAGTTTTCCGTGTAAATTAAACATGGAGGACTTTTAAATGA
>JBLWZH010000013.1:0-92016 GCA_048266545.1 Paremcibacter sp.
GTGATTGAAACACTAATCACAACCCACTGCAACCCCCAAAGATATAACTTAACAATTTAAATGGTGCGCACTACTAGCCCTCTATCCCGCCAGTGGTCAAAACACCATTGTTGAATAGAAGTGGGGCAGCCGGATGACGGCGGCTCTCTCTGGAAACGGCCCGTAACCACCTTGTCGTAGTCGCGGCGCCGACGCCAAATCACTCTGCCGTCCCGTGACGGATCAACCTTTCAAAAAGGACCGCGTCATATGGATGGGGAAGCGGCTACATGCCTGGAATCGGCAGCGGCTTGCCGTTGATCAGGCGCTGACCGTCCTTCATTTCAAAGCGGGTGGAAAACTGGGCGCCGTTTTGCTCAAAATAACCCTGATTGACAAAATTCTGCAGCAAGGTCGATGCCTGAACGTCGATCATCTGCCGGAACTGTTCTTTCGGCAACTGGCTGACATCCATGCCGGCGGCGGTCATTTGCTTCTCCATGCCGATGGCGGTGAGGGCGACGGCCATGTTTTTGTCAAACCGGATATTCGCCAGATTGGTCAGACGCTTGTTCAGGGCGACGGGGTCGGACAATTGCCGGATATTTTCCAGTCCGTCGCCGTTAATGGTCAGATGGGCGTCGCTGTCAAAAAAACCGCCACCCATTTGAAACGCCAGCTTGTTGATGATAAGCTCCGGCGAGTTTTTCAGCAGCCTTTCGCCGACCCGGGTGGCGATGGCCTGCATTTTTGAAGCGGTTTCGGCGGTGGTCGGCGGGGTTTCGCCGGTATTTTCATAGGATTGCCGGATCGACCGGACATAATCGGTGAGGGCCTCACGGTCCAGATGAGTCAACTCCAGATCAAGAGTGAAATTTTTCAGGCTGACATCGCTGGTGAGCAACTCCCCGACCGCGGACCGCCAGTGGAGGGTGAGGTCGCTTTTGTTTTCCCGGCCGCTTTCCCGGCCGCTTTCCCGGCCAAAATCATAATCACTGGTGAAATTCTCCAGGAACAGGAACAAGCCCGGCGGCGCCGTGAAGTCAAGGCGACCAATGGTGGAGGCCCCTTTGCCGGTCCAGAGATATTGGTTTATTTTCTGTCCTTCGGCCCGGGCGTCGGCCTGATCAATATTGAGTTTGCCTTCGGCCATGTCCAGCGCCAAATGCTCAAGCCGCAGGGCCATATCATATTGATCTGTCGCCGCACTGACAGAGGTCCGGATATCAATGCCGGCGAAATCAATGATCATTTTTTTGCCGGCAAGGTCGGAATAATCCGCCATGAAGGCCGGGCTATGGCCATGAAGGCGGGTCGCGCCGCCATAGGAGACGACGGCGTCAAGCTCCGCCAAACTGTCAATGTCCGCCCGTTGCTTGAATTGGCGGTAGGCTTCGTGATCAATGTCGCGCAACTTGCCGGACAGGGTCAGCAGGGCGAAATTGAGGCCATTCTGCAGGGTGACCGGACCGTGGGCGATCGTCGCATCGAAAACAAGGCCTTCCGTCAGTGCGGCAATTGCCGCCTTGTCCAACCCGTCGGCATCGTCTGACCCGCGCATGATATTCAGGGTATGTTCGTCAAAGCCGTAGGCGATGACCGCGTGGGAGGTGAACCAGCCCTGGTCATACTGGCGGATTTTCAGGCTATAGCCCGGAATCTTTGAAATCTCTGCGGCCTGTCGCTCAATATTTTCCCGCGCGAGATCGCCGACGAAATAAGGCGCTCCGGCGAGAGCCGCGATAATGACCAGAATTGCGCTGAGAAGTTTTTTATATTTCACGGGCTTTTCCCCCAAATGATCTGTGCAGGACAAGTGCAGACTATAAACTATTCTTTTGCCCCGTCACTTGAAATTATGAGATTTCGGGCCATTTTAATACAACATTTGCAGATATTGATTCATTCAGGGAAATAGAAATATGTATGATTATGATTTTTTTGTCATCGGCGCCGGATCCGGCGGCGTGCGGGCCAGCCGGATGGCGGCCAGCTATGGCGCCCGGGTCGGCTTGTGCGAGGATTACCGGGTCGGCGGCACCTGCGTCATCCGCGGCTGCGTGCCGAAAAAGCTTTTTGTCTATGCCTCTGAATATTCCGCTCACTTCAGCGACGCCGCCGGATTTGGCTGGTCCGAGGCCGAACATCAATTCGACTGGCCGGCGCTGATCCGGGCCAAGGACAAGGAAATTGACCGCCTGAACGGGCTTTATATCCAGAATCTGCGCAACCATGATGTTGAAATCATTCAGGCCCGCGGCAGGCTGCTGGACAAGCATACGGTGGCGCTTTCCTCGGCCGAGGGTACACGAACCGTCACCGCCGACAAGATCCTGATCGCCACCGGCGCCTGGCCGCAAATGCCCGATATTCCGGGGATCGAGCATGCGATTACCTCAAATGAGGCCTTTCATCTGGAAAAGCTTCCCGCCAGGCTGGCGGTCGTCGGCGGCGGCTATATCGCAGTGGAATTCGCCGGCATTTTCAACGGCATGGGGGTTGAAACCCATCTGCTGTATCGCGGCGAACAGATCCTGCGCGGCTTTGACCGGGAAATCGCCGACAAGCTGAACGTGGAAATGGGCAAGAAGGGGGTCGATGTCCGGGTGCAGTGCAATGTCACGGAAATCGTCAAAACCGGTCAGGGCCTGAGCCTGAAACTGACGGATGGTTCTGAATTACAGGTTGACGCGGTGATGTACGCCACCGGCCGCGCGGCCAATGTCAGGGGTCTGGGCCTTGAGGATGTTGGTGTCGAGACAAAGCCAGATGGCGCGATCATCATTGATCAGGATTACCGGACTTCGGTTGACAATATTTTCGCCGTGGGCGACGTGACCGGCAAGGTCCAGCTGACGCCGGTGGCGATCAAGGAAGGGGCGGCGCTGGCGGCGACCCAGTTCAACGGCACGCCGACACGGGTCGATTACAGCAATATCCCGACCGCGGTCTTTTCCCAGCCCGCCATCGGCACCGTCGGCCTGACCGAAGCCGAGGCAGCGGAAAAATACGGTGACGATATAAAGATTTACCGGTCGGAATTCCGGTCGATGAAATTCACCCTCAGCGGCCGGAATGAACGTTCCCTGATGAAACTGATCGCCCGCAAATCAACCGACAAGGTGATCGGCGTTCATATGATCGGCCCCGATGCGGCGGAGATCATCCAGGGCGTCGCCATCGCCCTGCAATGTGGCGCGACCAAGGCCCAGTTTGACAGCACGGTTGCGGTCCATCCGTCTTCGGCGGAGGAATTCGTCCTGATGAAGTGACCGGAGAGGGGCAATGGGATAAAGTTTCAACCGGGAAATAATATTTTATTGAAAGTATCTTTTGTGGAAGAAAACACCTTTGCTCTGTTGTTTTTTCTGGTAATCTGAAGGGAAGGGTCCTATATCGGGCTCTGGTTAAGTTAATAATTGGATGAGACGATGAGTAAAAACTGGACACCTGACAGTTGGAGATCAAAACCAATACGGCAGGTTCCGGAATATGCCGATCAAGCAGAACTGGAAGCCGTTGAAAAGGAATTAAGCATCCGGCCGCCGCTGGTGTTCGCCGGCGAAGCCCGCCGGCTGACGGCGCAACTGGGCGATGTGGCGGAAGGCAAGGCGTTTCTGCTTCAGGGTGGCGACTGTGCGGAAAGCTTTGGCGAATTTCATCCGGACAATATTCGCGACACCTTTCGGGTCTTGCTGCAAATGTCGGTGGCGATGACCTTCGCCGCCGCCTGTCCGGTGGTCAAGGTCGGCCGCATGGCGGGCCAGTTCGCCAAGCCGCGCAGCTCCGATTTTGAAACCGTTGACGGGGTCGAGCTTCCCAGTTACCGCGGCGACATCATCAATGGCCTTGAATTTACGCCTGAATCGCGCCAGCCCGACCCAAACCGCATGTTGCGTGCCTATAGCCAGGCGGCCTCGACGCTGAATCTGCTGCGGGCCTTCGCCCAGGGGGGATACGCCAACCTGCATAAGGTCCATCAGTGGAATCTGGAATTTGTCAATCATAATCCGGCGTCCGAACGCTATGCGGATCTGGCGGACCGCATTGACGAGGCGCTCAGCTTCATGCGGGCCTGCGGTGTCGATGCGGATACCAAGGAACTGGCCGGCACCGATTTCTATACCTCACATGAGGCGCTGCTGCTGTGGTATGAACAGGCCCTGACCCGGGTCGACAGCACCACCGGACGCTGGTATGACACATCGGGCCATATGCTGTGGATTGGCGACCGGACCCGGATTCTGGATGAGGCCCATATCGAATTTCTGTCCGGCGTCGGCAATCCGCTCGGCCTGAAAGTCGGGCCGACCACGAATCTCGATGAATTGATTCGCATTCTCGACAAGCTTAACCCGCAAAATGAACCGGGCCGGATCACCCTGATCTGTCGCATGGGGGCGGATCTTCTGGAGGACAAGCTGCCGCCGGTCATTCGCCGTATCGAGGCCGAGGGCTGCCAGGTGGTCTGGTCTTCCGATCCGATGCACGGCAACACCATCAAGTCGTCAACCGGTTTTAAAACCCGGCCTTTTGAGCAGGTATTGACAGAAATCCGCCGTTTCTTCCGGGTGCATCGCGCCGAAGGAACCTATGCCGGCGGGGTGCATTTTGAAATGACCGGTCAGAATGTGACCGAATGCACCGGCGGCGCCGAGGCGATCACCGACGAAAAGCTGGCGGACCGTTACCGGACCTATTGTGATCCGCGGCTGAACGCCAGCCAGTCACTTGAGCTTGCCTTTTTGATTGCAGAAAGTTTAAAAGAGGAACGTGAGGCGCTGGCGCAAAAAGCCCGTGCTGAAGAGGCGCAGGCCTGATCTTTTAAACCGGTAAGCAGTTGCCGATAAGCAGTTGAAAGTGACGTGGGACGGATGAACCAGTTGAAAATCGCTTTGGCGAGCCTGAACCCGACGGTTGGCGACCTCGGGGGCAACAGTGAGAAGACACTGGCCGCTTATGATGCGGCGCAGGCCAAGGGGGCCGATCTGGTGGTCTTCAGCGAATTGTGCCTTATCGGCTATCCCCCGGAAGATATTGTCCTCAAAGGCGCCTTCCAGAACGCCGCCATGGAGAAGGTTGCCGGGCTGGCGCAGGCGACGGCGGACGGCGGGCCGGCGATGCTGATCGGCTCCTGCTGGCGGGGGGAGGACGGGCGGCTGTATAATGCCGCCATCCTGCTGGAAAACGGTGAAATCGCGCATATCCGCTATAAATGCGACCTGCCCAATTACGGCGTTTTTGATGAAAAACGGGTCTTTGCCGGGGGGGATGAAGCGACCGTGATGAATTTTCGCGGCCTGCGCCTGGGCGTCATGATCTGCGAGGATATGTGGCGGCCGGAAATATCGGCGACCCTGGCCCGGGACGGGGCGGAAATTCTCATCGTCATCAACGGCTCGCCTTACGAGCAGGATAAATACAACGAACGCCAGACCCTGGCCGGCGCCCGGGTCAGGGAGACCGGCCTGCCGCTCCTCTATGTCAACCAGGTTGGCGGTCAGGACGAACTGGCCTTTGACGGCGGCGGATTTGTGCTGAATCCGGACGGGCGGCTTATGGCCCGCGCCACCTGCTGGCGGGAGACCCTGCTGCTCACCGACTGGCGGAAAAATCAGGATAGCTGGTCCTGCGCCGAAACCGAAATCAATGATGTGCCCGCCGGGTATGCGGCGATCTATCAGGCGATGATGACCGGGTTGCGGGATTATGTCCGCAAGAACGGCTTTCCGGGCGTGATCCTTGGCATGTCGGGCGGCATTGACAGCGCGCTGAGCGCGGTGGTCGCCGTCGATGCCCTCGGGGCGGAAAATGTCCATCTGGTGATGATGCCGTCAAAATACACCAGTGAGGAAAGCCTGCTCGACGCCGCGACCTGCGCCGACTGGATCGGGGCGCGGATGGACAATATTCCCATTGAACCGGCGGTTCAGGCTTATGATCAGATGCTGGCCGGCCCGTTTGCCGGGGTTGATCCAGATACGACCGAGGAAAATATCCAGTCGCGGATTCGCGGGATCCTGCTGATGGCGCTCAGCAACAAATTCGGCTATATGCTGCTGACCACCGGCAACAAATCAGAGATGTCGGTCGGCTACGCCACGCTCTATGGCGACATGTGCGGCGGCTATTCGGTGTTGAAGGACCTCTATAAAACGGATGTTTTCGGGATCAGCGAATGGCGCAATCAAAGCCATCCCGCCGGCGGCCTCGGCCCCAAAGGCCAGGTGATGCCGGAAAATATCATCATAAAGCCGCCGACGGCCGAACTGCGCCCGGATCAGACAGATCAGGACAGCCTGCCGCCCTATGAGGTGCTGGACGATATTCTGAAATGCCTGATTGAGGAAGAAATGCATGTCGATGAGATCGTGGCGAAAGGACATGCAATAGAAACTGTTGCACGGGTTGAACATCTGTTATACATCGCGGAGTATAAAAGGCGACAGGCCCCGCCCGGCGTGAAACTCACCCGGCGCAATTTTGGCCGCGATCGCCGTTACCCGATTACCAACGGGTTCCGTAACGCCCGATTATAGGGTGAGGGCCCGATAACGAGAAGAACAGATGACACAAACCGTAAAAGTCCGTTTCGCCC
This sequence comes from Paremcibacter sp., assembly GCA_048266545.1. Classification (GTDB taxonomy): domain Bacteria; phylum Pseudomonadota; class Alphaproteobacteria; order Sphingomonadales; family Emcibacteraceae; genus Paremcibacter. Next base: position 6,578 of record JBLWZH010000013.1, read on the forward strand.
CCAGCCCCACCGGCCTGCTCCATGTCGGCAATGTGCGCACCGCGCTGGTCAACTGGCTGTTCTGTCGCCAGCAGGGCGGCCGTTTCCTGCTCCGCCTTGATGATACCGATGTCGCCCGCTCGACCGCGGAATACGCCGCGGCCATTGAACGGGACCTCGCCTGGCTCGGGCTCGCCTGGGATGAAAAGGCCCGCCAGTCGGACCGCTTTGAGCGTTATGAGGCGGCGGTTGAGAAATTGAAGGCCGACGGGCGTCTCTATCCCTGCTATGAAACCGGGCAGGAACTTGAACTGAAACGTAAAATTCAGCTGGGGCAGGGCAGGCCGCCGGTCTATGATCGCGCCGCGTTGAAGCTGTCGGCGGCGGAAATCGCCGCCTATGATGCTTCAGGACGCCGCCCGCACTGGCGGTTCAGGCTTGATCTGCCGGCGCGGGTCGAATGGGACGATCTGGTCAAGGGGCGGTTGAGCTTTGACCTTGCGGCGCTCAGCGATCCGATTCTGATTCGCGAAGACGGCAGCTTCCTCTATACCCTGCCGTCGGTGGTCGATGACATCGATTTCGGCATCACCCATATCATGCGCGGCGAGGATCACGCCGCCAACAGCGCCGTTCAGACCCAGTTGTTCGAGGCCCTGGGCGGCCGGGCGCCCGCATATGCTCATTTTTCCCTGTTGACCGGTGCCGGCGGCGAAGGACTTTCAAAGCGCCTCGGCACCGCCAGCATCCAGTCCTATCGGGAAGAAGACGGTCTGGAGGCCATGAGCATCAACAGCCTGCTGGCGCGCCTCGGCTCGTCCGATCCCATTGAACCGATGACTTCCCTTGAGCCATTGATTACAGGCTTTGACTTCGCCAAATACAGCCGCTCGACGGCGAAATTCGACCCGAAGGACCTGGAGGTTCTCAACGCCAAGATCCTGCATCAGACGGCTTACGCCGCGGTCGTCGACCGCCTGCCGGAGGTTCCTGAGGAATTGTGGAATATTGGCCGGGGTAATATTGATAAATTAAGCGATATGGATGGGTTGGCCAAAATTGTTAAAGGACCGCTTGAGCCCGTAATCAGCGACAAATCCCTGACCGATCAGGCGGCGGCGCTGCTGCCGGCGGCCCCATGGGACGGGGCCACCTGGAAAGCCTGGACCACAGAAATCAAGGACAAGACCGGTGCCAAAGGCAGAGCGCTGTTCATGCCGCTGCGTCAGGCGATCACCGGCATGGATCACGGGCCGGAGATGGGCGCGCTGCTGCCGCTGATTGATCCCGAAATCGTTCGCGCCCGGCTTGAGGGGAAAACCGCATGACGTTGAGGCTTTTCAATACCCTGAGCAAACGGAAGGAAGTCTTCACCCCGATCGACCCCGATCATGTGACGATTTATGTCTGCGGGCCGACGGTCTATAATTTCGCCCATGTCGGCAATGCCCGGCCGGTGGTGGTCTTTGACCTGCTGGTGCGGCTGTTGCGCCATGACTTCCCCCGGGTCACCTACGCCCGCAATATCACCGATATTGACGACAAGATTATCGAGGCGGCGCGGGAAAGCGGCGGCGACATTGCGGAGATTACTGAAAAATACACTCAGGTTTATGAAGAGGACATGGCGGCGCTCAATGCGAAACTGCCGGACGTGCGGCCTAAAGCCACCGACTATATCGCCCAGATGATCGCCATGACGTCCGCCCTGATTGACAAGGACCATGCTTACGTGCAGGACGGCCATGTGCTGTTCTCAATCGCCAGTATGGAAAATTACGGCGAGCTGTCGGGCCGCAAGCTGGAGGAAATGCTGGCCGGCGCCCGGGTCGATGTGGCGTCTTACAAGAAAGCGGCCGGCGATTTTATCCTGTGGAAACCGTCCACCGACGACCAGCCGGGCTGGGACAGTCCCTGGGGCCGGGGGCGGCCGGGCTGGCATCTGGAATGCAGCTGCATGATCGAGGATAATTTCGGCGAGACGATTGATATTCATGGCGGCGGTCTCGATCTGATTTTTCCCCATCATGAAAATGAAATCGCCCAGAGCCGCTGCGCCCATGACGGCGCGCCGCTGGCCAATTACTGGCTGCATAACGGCTATCTGACGGTCGATGGCGAAAAAATGTCGAAGTCTCTCGGCAATTTCGTCACCGTCCATGACCTGCTGGAGGAATTCCCCGGCCGGGGCGAGGCGGTCCGCATGTGCCTCTTGAGCGCCCATTACCGCCAGCCGGTTGATTTCAGCCGCGAAGGCATCCGCCAGGCCCGGCGTCAGCTCGACCGCTGGTATCGCCTGACCGAAGGCGTTGATGCGGCGGGCGTCGCGGCGCCCGACGCCATTCTGGACGCCCTGCGTGATGACCTGAACACGCCGAAAGCCTTCGCCGAACTGAACGCCCTGGCGAAGGCGGCGGCGGAGGATGATCAGGCGAAACGGCAACTGAAGGCGGCGGCCAACCTGCTGGGGCTTTTGGAGCATAGTTCAGAGGATTGGCTTGCCGGGAGCGCGGATAAGGATGCGATCAGCGCGGCGGCGATTGAGGGATTGATCGCGGAACGCGCCGCGGCGAAAGCCGCGAAGGATTTCGCCCGCGCCGATGAAATCCGCAACGAGCTTTCGGAACAGGGCGTCGCCCTGCTTGATGGTCCCGACGGCACCACCTGGGAGCGGAAGTAGGCCTATCATAGTATTTAGTTGATTCAGCGAGAATGTATTGATTGATAAGAGCAAGACCGCTAAAGATTGAGGTGATCTGTGAAAATTGTAACCTGGAATTGCAATGGCGCGCTAAGAAAAAAGCTGGAATACATAGATTCTATTGGAGCAGATGTATTGATTATTCAAGAATGTGAGGATCCTGCTAAATCCACATCAATATACCGTGAATGGGCTGGAAATTATTTATGGGTGGGAATATCAAAAAATAAAGGTATAGGCGTTTTTCCAAAAAAAGAGCATGTTGTAAGTAAGCTTTTTTGGGATAAAACATTTAGAATTTTAGGTATCAACAGTGACAGCAAATTTTTGTCGTGGTCAACCAAAGATCTGCAATTATTTATCCCTTTTACTATAAATAACAAATACACAGTATTAGGCGTTTGGACTAAGAATGTTAAGGGCGATCAGTTTGACTATATAGGACAGTTCTGGAAGTTTTTGCAAATACATTCAAATGATCTCACTGGGGATAATATTATTCTTCTTGGTGATTTCAACAGTAATTCCGTTTGGGACAAATATGGCAGGTGGTGGAATCATACTGACGTTGTTAATGATTTGGCGAATATGGGGATAAAAAGTCTATATCATTCACAATATCAAGAAGCACAAGGGCAGGAAACAATTCCTACATTTTATCTCTATAGAAACAAAAATAAGCCATATCATATAGACTATGTTTTTCTATCGAAACATCTAATTCAAAAAAGTAAACTGAGTATTGGGTCTTTTGATAAATGGATCAGGGAAAGTGATCACATGCCATTAAGCGCCACTATACTTGACGGTCCCGACGGCACCACTTGGGAGCGGAAATAGAATTTTCCTTCAGGCGCTAATCGTCATTCCTGCGAAGGCAGGAATCCAGACTTAATAACAATGGCTTAGAAGAATATTTTTTTAATTTCACTCGCTTCCTGCTGCCGCAGGAATGACGACTGTTTGGCGGGGGGGTGACGGTGAAGGTCAGAATAAATCCTTATATGCGCCGTCCTTATAGTCCGCATAGGAAATGATCTCGCCATTGGCCTGAAAATCGGCGAGGGACATTTTGACAAACAGCGGCGCGATGTCGAACGGGGTGTCAAGGGTGTCCGGATCCTCGCCGGGCATGGCGGCGGCGCGCATGCCGGTGCGGATTGGCCCCGGGTTGAGGATATTGGCCTTTACATTGGTGTTGTTGGCGACCTCATGGGCATAGGTTTTGACCAGGCAGTTGAGCGCCGCCTTGGTCGTGGCGTAACCGCCCCAGTAGGGCCGGCAGCTTTCGGCGACGGTCGAGGTGACAAAGACCGCCCGTCCGGCGTGCGCCGCCTTCAGCAGCGGGTCAAAGGAGCGCAGCAGCCGGTAATTGGCCGTAACATTGATCGCCATCAACTGGTCCCATTCCCTGGGCGGGATATGGCCGAGCGGGCTGATTGGCCCCAGAATGCCGGCATTGCCGATCAGGATGTCGAGCTTGCCCCAGGTCGCCGCCACATGGCCGCCGAGACGGTCGATGGCGTCAAAATCCCCGAGGTCGAAGGGCGCCAGGGTCGCCTCACCGCCGAGCTCGCGCACCGCATCATCCATATCTTCCAAAGCGCCGGGGGTGCGGCCGACCATGATGATATGGGCGCCTTCGCGCGCCAGTTCCTGCACGACTCCTGCGCCGATGCCCCGGGTGGCGCCGGTTACCAGAGCCACTTTTCCCTCAAGTCGTCTTGTCATTTTATCACCTTGCTGCTGTTCAGGATTTTTTATGGATTTCGTTGAGGAAGGAGATCTGGCACGGTTGATCACCCTGATTTTTGTCGGTCAACGAGGTCGGATAATCGCCGGTAAAGCAGGCGTCACAGAATTGCGGCGCGTCATTGTCCCGCCCCGTCTGGCAAACCGCCCGATACAGGCCGTCGATGGAGACGAACTCAAGGCTGTCGGCGCCGATATATCTGGTCATTTCCTCAATGGACATGCGGGAGGCGAGCAGCTTGTCCTTTTCCGGCGTATCGACGCCATAAAAACAGGGGTCGGTGGTCGGCGGGCTGGCGATGCGCATATGAACTTCCTTCGCCCCGGCCTGGCGCACCATATCGACGATTTTGGTCGACGTCGTGCCCCGGACGATGCTGTCGTCAATCAGCACGACAATCTTGCCCTCCAGTTCGCCGCGGTTGGCGTTATGCTTCAGCTTGACGCCCAGGTGGCGGATCTGGTCGGAAGGTTCGATAAACGTCCGGCCGACATAATGATTGCGGATGATGCCCAGTTCAAAGGGAATGCCGGCCTCCTGGGCATAGCCGATCGCCGCCGGGGTGCCGGAATCGGGCACCGGAACCACAAGATCGGCCTTGATTTCACATTCCTTGGCCAGTTCCTTGCCGATATTCTTGCGGACCTTGTAAATGCTGGCGCCGTCGGTCAGGCTGTCGGGGCGGGAAAAATAGACATGCTCGAAAATGCACGGCCGCGGTTTCTGGACCGGGAAGGGCTTGAGGGAATGGAGGCCGTCCTGATCAATGGTGATCACTTCGCCGGGCTCCACGTCACGGATATATTCGGCGCCGATAATATCGAGGGCGCAGGTTTCCGAGGCGAATATGTAACTGCTGTCGGACAGTTTGCCAAGCACCAGCGGCCGGACGCCGAGCGGGTCCCGGGCGCCGATCAGGCGTTTTTTGCTCAGCGCGACAATGGCGAAGGCCCCTTCGACCCGGCGCAGGGCGTCAATGAAGCGATCCTGCAGGGACTGATAGGTGCTGGTGGCGACCAGATGGATCAGGACTTCTGAATCGGACGTCGACTGGAATATGGACCCTTTGCTGACCAGAAGCTGACGCAGGGTCAGGGCATTGGTCAGATTGCCGTTATGGGCGACGGCGAAGCCGCCGGCGAACAGGTCGGCGAACAGGGGCTGGATGTTGCGCATGCCCGACCCGCCCGCGGTGGAATAGCGGACATGGCCGATGGCGCTGTCGCCGGGCAGGGATTCGATAACCGGCTGCGAGTTGAAATTGTCGGCGACATGGCCCTGGGATTTATGGGAATGAAACTGTTTCTGGTCAAAGGTGACGACGCCGGCGGCCTCCTGTCCCCGGTGCTGCAGCGCATGCAGGCCGAGCACGGTATGGGCCGCCGCCTCGGGGTGTTTGTAAATTCCGAAAACGCCGCATTCATCATGAAATTTATCTTCCCCGGACGAGGCGGGGGCAAAGGGATTGGTCTGCAATAAAGCCTTCTGGCCCGGCTGAGAAGAACTGTGATCTGTCATATGCTGTGAACCAACTCGTCTAAAGGGTCATTTTCTCGCCTTATATTGCCTATTATAGCACATGTGAACCTTTTTTTATTCTTTTGACAGTTTCTCGAATAATTTATCAATCTCTTCCTGATTTTCTTTTTTGTATTTCGGGTCTTTTTTGTCATTGGCCGGGAAAGACGGCATCATTTTTTTCATCCGCTCCAGGGCCTCTATGTCCTTGCGCTTTTCATCAAGGTCCAGTTCGTCGAAATAGGGGTTCATGGCGGAAATCATGCTGGCGCCATATTGAATCAGCGGTCGGGATTTGGCCTGCCGGAACCAGTCGGCCTGATTATTCTCCGAAATAAAGGGCGTCGTGATCATATAGAGGGCGCTGATGACAAACATGCCGCTGAACAGACCGAACAGCAGGCCCATGGCGCTGTCGAGGGAGCCGATATTGCTGTCCTTGACCATTTTGCCGATCAGGCTGGCGACAAGCTTCAGAACCACCAGGCTCAGGGCGAACAGGATGGCGTAAGTCAGGATAAAGGCGATCAGTTCCGGCTGAACCATTGTGCTGATATGGGGAATAATATCAGGGGCGAAATAGCCGGTAATGATGAAGGCCCCGCCCCAGGCGGCAAGGGTCAGCGCCGAGGCGGTAAAGCCGCGAATATAGGAGGCGACGCCAAAAACCAGCAGCAGAATGATCACCACCGCATCCAGCGGATTGATCGAAAAACCCTGAAATAAATCACTCATGATAAATGATCCTTGTTGATGTCGCTGCGGCGCATTTTATGGCTTTTTCCTTATGGCCCCTTATGATCGTCACAGGGCGTCCTGGGCGACAAGATCGACCAATTTTGCGATCTGGTCAAGTTCGATCAGTTTCAGGCTCTTGCCCTTTTGCTTGATGTTGGCCGGCATATAGGCCTGCAGAAAGCCGAGCTTGGCGGATTCCTTGAGCCGCGCTTCGGCCTGTGACACCGGCCTGATTTCACCGGACAGGCTGATTTCGCCGAATAAAATAGTCTCTTCGGGTATTGGACGATCGGAAAGTGACGATATTAAGGCCGCGGCGACCGCCATATCGGCGGCGGGCTCGGAAATGCGCAGGCCGCCCGCCACATTGAGATAAATGTCATAGGCGCCGAGGCCGAGGCCGCAGCGGGCGTCCAGCACCGCGATGATCATCGCCAGCCGGCCGCTGTCCCAGCCGACCACGGCGCGCCGCGGCTGGCCGAGGGAGGAAGGCGCGACCAGGGCCTGAATCTCGACCAGCATCGGCCGCGAGCCCTCGATGCCGGCGAAAATGGCCGATCCGCTGATCTCGCCCGACCGGTTGCCGATAAACAGGGCGGACGGGTTGGAGACTTCCTGCAGCCCGAGATCGCTCATCTCAAAAACGCCGATCTCGTCGGTGCCGCCAAAGCGGTTCTTCACCGCCCGCAGGATGCGGAACTGGTGGCCGCGGTCGCCTTCAAAATAAAGCACCGTATCAACCATATGTTCGAGCACCCGGGGGCCGGCGATCTGACCGTCCTTGGTCACATGGCCGACCAGCAGGATCGTGACGTTTCGCCGTTTGGCGTAGCGGATCAGTTCCTGGGCGCAGGTGCGCACCTGACTGACCGTGCCCGGGGCGGATTCCACCGTATCGGCATACATGGTCTGTATCGAGTCAATGACGACCACCTGCAGGCCGGACATTCTGTCGAGGGTGGTCAGAATATCCCGCAGGTTGGTTTCGGCCCCCAGCTTGACCGGATTTCGATGCAGCCCGAGCCGTTTGGCGCGCATGCGGACCTGGGAGATGGATTCCTCGCCGGAAATATAGACGGTGCTGATGTTGTTGGCGGCAAGTCGGCTGACCGCCTGAAGCAGGATGGTGGATTTGCCGATTCCCGGATCGCCGCCGATCAGAATGGCCGAACCCGGCACCAGTCCCCCGCCGCAGGCCCGGTCAAATTCATTGATTTTGGAAATCATCCGCGGCGGCGGCGTATCTTCGCTTTCGAGGTCGCCAAGGTCGATGACGCGGCCCCTGGCCCGGGCGGCTTTGACATTGCCCAGGCCCGCGGCATGGCTATGGTCCTGTTCCTCGACAATGCTGTTCCATTCGCCGCAGCCCTCGCATTGGCCGGCCCATTTTCCCGTGGCCGAGCCGCAGGACTGACAGATATATATCTTGCGCGCCTTCGCCATCTTACGCCTTTAGAATTTCCATCTGGATCGGCCCTTCGGCCTTGCCGTGGATGAATTGTTCAACATAATCGTTGCCGCTCCGGTCGATGTCGCCGCGCGGTCCGGACCAGATGATGTTGCCTTTATAGATCATGGCCACCTTGTCGGCGATCTTGCGGACGCTGGACATGTCATGGGTGATGGTCAGTGTCGTGGCGCCGACATCCTTGACGCATTCGACGATCAACTCATTGATCACATCGGCCATGATCGGGTCAAGCCCGGTGGTCGGTTCATCAAAGAAAATAATCTCGGGCTTGTTGGCGATTGCCCGGGCGAGGCCGACGCGTTTTTGCATGCCGCCGGAAAGCTCCGCCGGGCTCAGGCGCGCGACATCGGGATTTAGCCCGACCCGGCCCAGGTTCTCAATGGCGATTTCCTTGCCTTCCCGCCGGGTGACCTTGCCTTCGGCGAGCAGGCCGAAGGCGACATTTTCCCAGACCAGCAGGCTGTCAAACAGGGCGGCGCCCTGAAACAGCATGCCGAATTTCCGTTGCAGCCGTTTGCGGTTTTTACCGGTCAGGCCGACCGTTTCCTCGCCATCGACCTTGATGCTGCCATGTTCCGGATGCAGCAGCCCCAGAATGCATTTCAGCGTGACCGACTTTCCCGAACCCGATCCGCCGATGATCACCATGGATTCGCCCGGCATCACGTCAAGGTCTATGCTGTCCAGCACGACTTTTGGTCCAAACTGCTTGTGAAGACCGCGGAGGCTTATTTTCGGGAGGTTCATTTTCGATGTATCATTCATGTTGCGAAAAACAGCTCCGTTACGATGTAATTGGACAGGAGAATCAGCATGCAGGCCGAGACCACCGCATTGGTGGTCGAAACGCCGACGCCCTGGGCGCCGCCCCGGCTGTGATAGCCGTGATAACAGCCCATCAGCGAGATGAAAAAGCCGAATACGGCGGCTTTGGTCAGGCTGGCGTAGACATCTATCGCCTCGAGAAAATCCATGGTCAGGGTCATATAGTTGCCGGGATTGAAATTGAGCTTCCCGGTGGCGATCAGGAAGCCGCCCATGACGCCGATAATGTCGGCGACGACCACCAGCAGGAAGGGCATCATCAGGGTTGTCGCGACAATCCGCGGCGCGATCAGATATTTATAGGGGTCGGTCGACAGGGTCGCCATGGCGTCGATCTGTTCGGTGACCCGCATGGTGCCAAGTTCGGCGGCCATCGAGGCGCTGACCCGGCCGGCGACGATCAGGCCGCAGAGCACCGGGCCCAGTTCGCGGACAATGCCGATGACGACGATGCTGGGCAGGGCGGCTTCGGCGTTAAAGCGTGACCCGCCTTCATAGATATTGAGCGCGAGGGCCGCGCCGGTGAAGAGGGCGGTCAAACCGACCACCGGCAGGGAATAATAACCGATGGTCATCATTTGCCGGACAAGCGACCTGAAATAGAATGGCGGGCTAAAGCTGTGCGAGACGGCGGTGAGAGCAAAAATGCCCAGGCGTCCCGCGGCCTGTAAAAACCTGAATGCAACCCGCCCGATGACGGCTAGAAAATTCATTAATCAAACCTAATTTTTATATGTTCGTTGGTATCTTTCTTTCACCCCGGTCAGGATTTCATATTGACTCAGGGTAGAGACTTCCGACGCCATTTCAAGCGTTATATGTTCGCCCAGCAGCTCCACATCATGTCCCGGGGCGATTTGGTCGGACCTGAGACCGCTAACGTCAATGGCGATCATATCCATCGACACCCGGCCGACAACCGGAACCGTTTTGTCGCCGACATGGGCGACGCCGCAATTATTGAACATCTGAAGGTAGCCGTCGGCATAGCCGATATTGAGGATGGCGATGCGGGAGGGCTGCTTGGCCGTCCATGTCGCGCCGTAACCGACCGTCCTGCCGGGCTCAATGTCGCGAACCTGCAGAATCTTGCCGGAAATGCAGAAGGCGGGCCTGATGTTCTCGGGCAGGGCGCCTTTGGCCGGATTGCCGCCAAACAGCAAAAGCCCGGGCCGCGCCAGATCAAAATGATATTCGGGCCCCAGCAGGATGCCGCCGGAATTGGCCAGGCTGGCCTTGACGCCGGGAAAGGCGCCGGTTATCGCCGTGAAGTCCGTCAGTTGGCGGGTGTTCATCGGGTTTTCCGGCTCGTCCGAGCAGGCGAGATGGCTCATGATCAGGCAGATGTCCAGTCTGTCCCGCAAGGCCCTGTCGGCGATAAAATCTTCCGTTTCCGTCGGCGTCAGCCCCAGGCGGTTGATGCCGGTATCGAAATGAATGGCGCAGGGCGGGCGGTTCGCAGGATCAACTGCGGCCCACAGGCGAATCTGCTCCAGGTCATTCAGGACCGGCCGGATGGCGTGACGGGTGAAATATTCGACATGGCCGGGGAAAATGCCGTTGAGGACATAGATCACGGCGTCGGGAACGAAATGGTGCAACTTTATCGCCTCGGCCAGGTTGGCGACAAAAAATATCCGGCAGCCCGCCCGGCGGTAGAGCGCCGGCGCCACCTGTTCAATCCCCATGCCATAGGCGTCGGCCTTGACCATGGCGGCGCATGCCGCGCCGCCGGCGAGCGCGATGCAGGATCTGTAATTGTCGATGATGCGCCCCAGTTCGATGATCAGGGTCGCCTGGGCATCTTCCGGAATATCCCTTTTTGTCATCAGTTGTTCTGCTCCGGCAGATAATCGTCACTGACCGGCAGGTCGGAAAAGCGGGTGGTATTGGCCTCGAACTGCAGCATGATAATCCCTGTCGGGCCGTGGCGCTGCTTGCCGATGATGAATTCCGCCTTGCCGAACAGCTTTTCGCCTTCTTCCTGCCAGATCAGATGCTCCGGCGTGTCGGCGTCGGGTTCTTTCTGATTGTGGTAATATTCCGGGCGATAGACGAAGGTCACCATGTCCGCATCCTGCTCGATGGAGCCGGATTCACGCAGGTCTGAAAGCAGCGGGCGCTTGTTGTCGCGGGATTCGATGGTCCGGCTGAGCTGGGACAGGGCGAACACGGGGATTTCCAGTTCCTTGGCCAGACCTTTCAGGCCGCGGGTGATTTCGGAAATTTCCTGAACCCGGTTTTCCGGCCCCTTGCCGCCGCGGCCGGAACCGGACAGCAATTGCAGATAGTCAACAATGACAAGCCCCAGACCCTCCTGCCGTTTCAGGCGCCGGGCCCGGGTCCTGAGGGCGCCGATGCTCAATGACGCGGTGTCATCAATAAACAGCGGCAGGTCTTCCAGGTCCTGCGCCGTGCGCGCCAGTTTGTTGAACTGCTCCTGATTCAGTTTTCCCTGACGCAGATCCTGGGACGATAGCTGGGACTGCTCAGACAGGATGCGCGACGCCAGTTGATCGGCGGACATTTCGAGGGAGAAAAAGGCGACAACCGCCCCTTTGTTTTCCTCGTGGGAAATCCCGAGAAGGCGGTCATCATGATAGGCTTTGGCGGCGTTGAAGGCGATATTGGTCGCCAGCGCCGTTTTACCCATGGCCGGCCGGCCGGCCAGGATCATCAGGTCCGACTTATGCAGACCGCCGATATGTTTGTTGATCGAGTCAAAGCCGGTCGTCTTTCCGGCGAGCTTGCCGCCGCGCTTGAAGGCCATTTCGATGAGGCTGACCGCGTCCGTCGCCGACCGGGCGAAGCTTTTGAAGCCGCCTTCCGAATTGCCCTGTTCCGCCAGACCATAAAGTTTCCTTTCGGCCTCTTCAATCTGGTCGAGCGCCGTATTGTCCACATCATGGTCATAGGCGCTATTGACGATTTCGGTGCCAACATTGATCAGTTCCCGCTTGATGGCCATTTGATAAATGATCTGGCCATATTCAACGGTATTTATAACATTGACCGCCGAAACGGCCAGGCGGGCGAGATATTCGGCGCCGCCAATTTCCGACAGGCTGTCCTCATTTTCAAAATAGGGTTTCAGGGTGACCGGCGAGGCGATCAGGCCCTTTTCAATCAGCTTCAGGGCCGCTTGATAGATTTTCTGGTGGGCCGGGTTGACGAAATGCTCGGCGGTCAGGAAATCCTGAATGCGCGATATGGCGTCATTATTGGTCAGAATCGCCCCGAGCAGGGCTTGCTCGGCTTCCAGGCTATGGGGAATTTGCCGGTAATTTTCCGCATTATAGGGGACAACATTGTCCTCCTGCGCGGAGTCGGCGATCGGTATATCTGACGGTATATCTGGAAAGTCTGTCATAAGCCTGTTTTTTTATCCCTTTACGAATCTGGTTATAATAATGGAATACGGCAAAAAGGGGGACAAAAATTTGACTGAATTGACGCAAGATTAAAATGTCAAAAAAAGGCCGCCGGTGAGGGCAGCCTTTTACTATAATTTATACAGGGTTTATGCTGGGGCGAAGATTATTCGCTTTTTGCTTCCTCGGTGGGTTCTTCAGCAGCAACTTCTTCAGCCGGGGCTTCTTCAATTGTGGCGTCTTCGGCTTCGGCTTCGAGAACGGCTTCCGTATCCTCGACATTTTCGAAGTAATCCTCGACAGACACTTCAAGCTCGTCCTCGGCCGTTTTGGCTTCAAGACCCTTGACCTGCATTTCCGCCTCTTCAACAGAGCGCGCAACATTGATTTCAATGCTGGCGGAAACTTCGGCGTGAAGCTTGATTTCGATTTTGTAGATGCCGAGATTCTTGATTGCGTGATCAAGGACAACCTGCGTCCGGTCAACTTTCAGATCCTGCTCGCCGAGGGCGTCGGCGATGTCACGGGCGGATACGGAACCATAAAGGTTGCCTGATTCACCGGCCTGACGGATCAGAATGGCCGATACGCCGTCAAGCTTGACGGACACGGATTCGGCTTCTTTTTTCGCTTCCAGGTTCCGGGCTTCGATTTCAGCGCGCTGAGAGTCGAAATAGGCGCGGTTTGTCTTGGTCGAGCGCAGGGCTTTTTTCTGCGGCAACAGGAAATTACGGGCATAGCCGTCTTTGACATTTACAATGTCGCCGATCTGACCCAGTTTGCGAACGCGTTCGAGAAGTATGATTTCCATGATTCACTCTCCTTATTGAACGATGTATGGCAGCAGGGCCAGGTTACGGGCGCGTTTGATCGCTTTGGCCAGTTCACGCTGTTTCTTGGTGGAAACGGCGGTAATGCGGCTGGGGACGATTTTACCTCGCTCGGAAATGAATTTGCTCAGCAGACGCACATCCTTATAGTCGATTGTCTGGGCGTTGGCGCCAGAAAAAGGACAGCTTTTGCGACGTCTGAAAAAGGGTCGGCGCGTTGGGCCGCCGGAACGTTGTTCAGTCATGTGATGATCTCCTTATTCTGTCACTGCGGCTTCAGATTTTTCTGAAGCTGATTTGTCGGACTTTGAGGAACTTCCCTGAAAGCGGGAAGGGCGGTCTTCTCTGTTCTCAAAACGCGACGGGCGTCCTTCGCGATCTTTGGAACGCAGCATAACGGAATCGCCGTCCTCCAGTTCGTCAACCCGGATCGTCATGAAGCGGACAATATCTTCGTGAAGACGTTCGTTCCGTTCCAGTTCCGCGATTGCGTCGGCAGGACCATCAATATTAAACAGGACATAGTGGCCTTTTTTGTATTTCTTGATCCGATACGCCAGGGTGCGCAGACCCCATTGTTCAGTCTTGGTAACTTTGCCGCCATGATCCACGATGATTTGTGTCAAATCTTTGCTAATCGCTTCAACCTGTTGAGGCTGGATATCCTGGCGAGCGATGAAAATATGTTCATATAAAGCCATTTACAGGCTACTCCTTGTATATTAAGTTCATTTCACGGTTTGCCGGCGGGGTGACTACGAATATCAAATCGTCACATTATGCAATTAACCGACAGGGCAAGCCGAGGCATTCTTTGAATTAAGAATACCCTGAAGCGGCGCAATATACAGTAAAGACCGGCAAAAACAAGGGCTATATGGCGCTTTTCCGGCTTTTTTTCGCCCTGATGGGGGAAGGCCATCCAAATGGCTTGTTAATTCCGATGAAATGTTGACTTTTCTTGACAGAATGCTGCCAGTTGGTATGACATTGCACCATATATAAACGTTAAGTAAGGAACTTCCGGATAATGACTCGAGCATTTGTATTTCCCGGTCAGGGAAGCCAGACCGTAGGCATGGGTAAAGAACTTGGCCTCAATATGCCGGTGGCGGCGCAGGTATTTGAAGAAATCGATGACGCCCTGGGCCAGAAACTGTCCCGCCTCATGTTTGAAGGGCCGCAGGAAGAACTGACGCTGACCCAGAATGCCCAGCCGGCCCTGATGGCGGTCAGCCTGGCGGTGATGCGGGTGCTGGAAAAGGATTTTGACGTCAGGCTTGGTGATGTGGCGTCTTATGTCGCCGGTCACTCGCTCGGCGAATATTCGGCGCTGGCGGCGTCCGGCGCGCTTGAGCTGGCCGATACCGCCCGCTTGCTGAAACTGCGCGGCGAGGCGATGCAGCGCGCCGTGCCGGTGGGAGAGGGGGCGATGGCGGCGTTGCTGGGCCTTGATTTTGATGTCGCTGACGAAGTGGCGCAGGCGGCGGCCGAGGGCGAAGTCTGCGCCGCGGCCAACGACAATGCCGACGGACAGGTGGTCATCAGCGGTCACAAGGCTGCGGTGGAGCGGGCGATTGTCCTCGCCAGGGAAAAAGGCGCCAAAAGGGGCGTTCTGTTGCCGGTCAGCGCGCCGTTCCATTGCGCCCTGATGCAGCCCGCGGCGGAAGAAATGGCGGCGGCGCTGGCGGAAACCCATATTCAGACCCCTGTCGTGCCGGTGGTGACAAACGTGACGGCGGCGCCGGAGCAGGACCCGGAAAATATCCGGAAATTCCTCGTCGAGCAGGTGACGGGACGGGTGCGCTGGCGTGAATCAATCCTGAAAATGCATGAACTTGGCGTGGATACGGTGATTGAGGCCGGGGCGGGCAAGGTTCTGACCGGCATGGTGCGGCGGATCTGCCGCGATATGACGGGCCTGTCCCTGCAGACGCCGGCAGATATAGAGGCCTTTGCGGCTTCCCTGAAATCTTGAAATTATTCCTGAGATCAATAGAGACGCGGACGGAGAAAGAAATGTTTGATTTGAACGGTAAATGCGCGCTGGTCACCGGCGCTTCCGGCGGACTTGGGGCGGCGATCGCCCGGGCGTTATATGCGCAGGGGGCCAGGGTGGCCCTGTCCGGCACCCGGATCGAGCCCCTGGAGCAATTGGCGGCGGAACTCGGGGAGCGGGCCCATGTCGTGCCGGCGAACCTTTCCGATCCGGCATCGGTTGCCGCCTTGTCCAAGGCTGCGGAAGAAGCCATGGGACAGGTCGATATTCTGGTCAATAACGCCGGGATCACCCGCGACAATATCGCCATGCGGCTCAAGGACGAGGACTGGGACGATGTGATGCAGGTCAACCTGAAGGCGGCGTTCAAACTGTCCCAGGGCCTGATGCGCGGCATGATGAAGCGCCGGGGCGGCCGGATCATCAATATTACCTCCATCGTCGGCGTGACCGGAAATTCGGGACAGGCCAATTATGCCGCTTCCAAGGCGGGGATGATCGGCATGTCGAAAAGCCTGGCCCAGGAACTGGCGTCACGCAATATCACCGTCAACTGCATCGCGCCGGGCTTTATTGAAAGCCCGATGACCGATGTGCTGAGCGATGATCAGAAAAACAGTTTGCTGGCCAATGTTCCGGCGGCAAGGCTGGGTGTCGGCGCCGAAATCGCGGCAGGCGTTGTGTATCTGGCCAGTGACGAGGCGGCCTATGTCACCGGTCAGACGCTTCATATTAATGGCGGCATGGCAATGATTTAGCCGGCCGGAGGTGAATATCGATATTTATTCTTGGATTTATTCTTGGCAAAATCGGAATTTATATGGTAGGAAGCCCCCGGAGAATGACCGGCCTGGTTAATTTTATGCTTCATCGGACGGCCGGTAGTTTTGCAAAATGATTGCAGTATTATTTATTCTTTCTTGAAATTGCAAAATAGGGTATTAAATACTGGTTCTGTGAATATCGAAACCCGGGCCTCGGAAGGTCCGCTAGAATAGGGATAGAAAATATGAGTGACGTAGCCGAGCGCGTAAAAAAGATTGTTGTCGAGCATTTGGGCGTTGAAGAAGACAAGGTTGCCGATGGTTCAAGCTTCATCGATGATCTGGGCGCGGACAGTCTGGACACCGTTGAGCTCGTAATGGCTTTTGAAGAGGAATTTGGTTGCGAAATCCCGGACGATGCCGCAGAAAAAATCCTTACGGTTAAGGATGCTATCGACTTTCTCAGCGCGAACGCCTAACCAGGCGAATTTATGTTGCCTGAGAATAGCATCCTGGCAAAATAATGATGGCCGCGAAGCACCTTGTCTTTAATCTTTAAAGATACAGGCCTCGCGGTCTTGTTATTTTAGGCGTATACTGCGCCCGTGAAGAATTTGATCATTGCAAAGAAAAAGGTAAATCAATGAGACGAGTGGTTGTTACTGGTTTGGGGCTTATTACCCCTCTTGCATCAGGGGTTGAAGAGACCTGGAAACGGCTTATTGCCGGACAGTCCGGCGCAGGACCCATCACACGGTTTGACCCCGAAGGGCTTTCGGCGAAGGTGGCCTGCGAAGTACCTTTGGGCGATGGCAGTGAGGGAACATTCAATCCCGATGACTGGATGAGCGCCAAGGATCGCCGCCGCATTGATGATTTTATTCTCTATGGCGTCGCCGCGGCTGAAATGGCGCTTGAGGATGCCGGATGGAAACCGGAAACAGATGAAGACCAGTGGCGCACCGGCATTCTGACCGGGGCCGGCATCGGCGGCCTGCCCGGGATACAGGATGAGTCCATCAATATGCATGAGCGCGGCGTACGTCGGGTCAGCCCGCATTTCATTCCCCGTTGTCTGATCAATCTGATTTCCGGCAATGTATCGATCCGTCATGGCCTGAAAGGGCCGAACCATGCGGTTGTGACCGCCTGCGCCACCGGGACCCACGCCATTGGCGACGCGGCGCGGCTGATCGCGCTTGATGACGCCGATGTCATGGTCGCCGGCGGGGCGGAAGCGGCGATCTGCCGGATCGGTGTTGCCGGTTTCGCCCAGGCCAAGGCGTTGAGCACCCATTTCAACGATACGCCGGAAAAAGCTTCCCGTCCTTATGACCGGGACCGGGACGGCTTTGTCATCGGCGAGGGCGCGGGTATGCTGATCCTTGAAGAATATGAGCATGCCAAAAAACGTGGCGCGAAGATTTACGGCGAAGTGGTTGGCTACGGTTTATCCGGCGATGCCCATCATGTGACGGCGCCGGCGCCGGATGGCAGTGGCGGATACCGGGCGATGGCGGCGGCTTTCAAACGGTCCGGCCTCAGCCCGGCGGATGTCGGTTATATCAACGCCCACGGCACCTCGACGCCGCTGGGGGACGAGATCGAATTTAATGCCGTCAAGCGCCTGTTCGGCGATGCCGCCGGTCAGATCGCCATGTCGTCAACCAAATCGGCGATCGGCCATCTGCTGGGCGCCGCCGGCGCCGTGGAGGCGATTTTCAGCATTCTGGCCATGAACCGAGGTGAACTGCCGCCGACCCTCAATCTGGATAATCCGTCCGACGGCATCAGCGGCATCAATCTGGTCCCTCATGAGGCCCAGCAGAAATCCGGCATTCGGGCGGTGCTGTCCAACAGTTTCGGTTTCGGCGGCACCAACGCGTCGATCATCATCAAGGCGGTGTAAGCCGTCCGATGACGGGGATTCGCAAATATATCATTTTGCTCATTATCGGCAGCGTCGCTTTTGCGGCGCTGTTTTTCTATCTGGGCTATCGCAGTTTTCATGCGGCGGGGCCGTTTGATCAGGATACGGCCTATGTCCTGCCCAGGGGGCAGGGCCTGCTGCGGACCGCCTGGGAACTGGAAGAGCAGGGACTGGTCGCCAGCCGGGATATATTCCGGCTCGGCGTGATGCTGGCGGGATATGAGCGCAAACTTCAGGCCGGGGAATTCGCCATTCCGGCCAAGGCCAGCATGCGCGACATCATGACGATCCTGGCGAGCGGCAAGGTCATTCAACATCGCCTGACCATTGTCGAAGGCTGGACAAGCTGGCAAATCGCCGAATATCTGAACGGCATTGAAAATCTGACCGAGCCGATCACCGACCTGCCGCGGGAAGGCTCGATCCTGCCGGACACCTATCTTTATAGCCGGAACACCAGCCGTCACGACCTGATCCGCCGGATGCAGGTGCGACAGCTTGATCTGCTGGATGAAATCTGGAAAGGCCGGGCGGCGGATCTGCCGTTTCTGTCGGTTGAGGAGGCGCTGATTCTGGCGTCGATCGTTGAAAAGGAAACGGCAGTTGAGGCCGAGCGCGCCCATATCGCCGGGGTGTTTATCAATCGGCTGCGGAAAAACATGCGGCTTCAGACCGACCCGACGGTGATTTACGGCATCGACCGCAAAGGATTCCTCGGCCGGGCGATTTCCCGCGCCGATCTGAAGGCCGACAATCCCTATAATACCTATAGAATCAAGGGTATGCCGCCGACGGCCATCGCCCATCCGGGCCGGGCGTCGATTGAGGCCGTGCTCCACCCCTTGCAAACCGATGATCTTTATTTCGTCGCCGACGGTTCGGGCGGCCATGTTTTCGCCAGCAGCCTGCGCGAACATCTGCGGAATGTCAAAAAATGGCGCAAGATCGAAAAGCAGAACGGAACGCGGTAAATTTATTTCTTATTTGGCATCACCCTGAATATTTTGTCAAACAGCCCTTCCGGCAGAAAGCGCACCATGGCGCCGTAGATCAGGCCGAGCTGCCAGGGGAAGGTGATGCGCGCCTGGTTTTTCTCTAACCCGCGGCGCAGGGCTTTTGCCGCCTTGTCGGTTTCCATCAGAAAAGGCATGGGGAATGTGTTGCGGGCGGTCAGGCGGCTTTTGACAAAGCCGGGGCAGACGACGTTGATCTCAAGGCCGTGCTGAGCATAAAGGCCGCGCAGGGCCTCGCCATAGCCCTTGACGCAGACCTTGCTGGTGGAGTAGGCCGGCGCCGTCGGCAGGCCGTGATAGCCGGCGAGGGAGGAGATAATGGCGATCTGGCCGCGGCCCCGGGGCTGCATCAGGCGGATCGCCGGATGAATGCAGTTGAAAACGCCATTTACATTGACATCGAAGATTTTTTTCGTGTGTTCCCTCAGGTCCATATCCGTTGTGAATCCGGTTCCAATGCCGGCATTGGCGACCACCAGGTCAAGGGGCGCGACCTTGTCGCAGGCCGTGATCCAGTCGGACATTTTCTGTTCATCGGCGCTATCAATCCGAGCAACCTGAACCCGGGCGCCGCGGGCCGCGCAGTTGTTCTGAACGGCGCGCAGGCGTTCTTCATTGCGGCCCGAGAGGAACAATATTACCCCCTTGTCGGCGTAGCTCAGGGCGAGGGCTTCGCCCAGGCCGCTGCTGCCGCCGGTGATAAGAATGGATTTTGGATTTTTCATAAGGACTTATTCCTGCTATAGCTTATCCGGATTATAACTGACTATAGTCAGAACAACAGATGAAGAAAAGCCGAGACATGACCTTATCAAGTATGACAGGATTCGCCCGAACATCCGGGCAGTGGGGAAAATATCACTGGACCTGGGAAATCAAGAGCGTCAACGGACGCAATCTTGATATCCGCTGCCGCATGCCGCAGGGCTATGATGGGCTGGAGCAGATGGCGCGCAAGGCGGTCAAGGCGGCGCTCGCCCGCGGCTCGGTCAATATTTCGCTGCAGGTCAGCCGCGATGCCGACACGACCGCCTTCAAGGTCAATCAGGAGATGCTCGATCATCTGGTGGAAGTCGCCGTGGAGACCTCGATGAAAAACCATCTGCCGCAACCCAGCCTCGACGCTATCCTGAGCGTGCGTGATGTGGTGCAATATGTCGAAATTGAAGAGGACGCGGAAACGCTCAAGGCCCGCGATCGGGCGATGACCGAATCCTTCGAGACGGTTCTGGCGGATTTCCAGTCGGCCCGCGATGTCGAAGGTGCGGCCATGCAGGCCGTATTGATCGCTCATCTGGATGAAATTGAAAAGCTGGTCGCCTTGGCCCAGGCATTGGCCGGGGAAATGCCGGAGCTGATCAAACAGCGCTATATGGAGAAGGTGTCGGCGCTGTTGGAAGACAAAAGCGGCATTGATCCGGAGCGGATCGCCCAGGAGGTGGTGCTGCTGGCGACCAAGGCGGATGTCCGCGAGGAACTGGACCGGCTCACCGCCCATATCGACGCCGGCCGGAAATATGTCAGGGCCAACGGACAGATTGGCCGCAAGCTGGATTTCCTGACCCAGGAATTCAATCGCGAGGCCAATACCCTGTGCAGCAAGGCGTCGGATATTCGCTTGACAGATGTCGGCCTGTCCCTGAAAACGACAATTGATCAGTTCCGCGAACAGGTGCAGAATATCGAATAGAGGCTATGATGACGAAGGAAATTAAACGACGCGGTTTGCTGCTGGTGCTTTCCTCCCCGTCCGGGGCGGGAAAATCGACCCTGTCGCGGCTGCTGCTGGAAAAAGACCGCAATATCACCCTGTCCGTGTCCATGACCACGCGGACGCCGCGCCCGGGGGAGAGGAACGGGGTCGATTATATTTTCGCCTCGGCGGATGAATTTGACGATCTGGTGGCGCGGGACGGTTTTCTGGAGCATGCCCGGGTGTTTGACCACAGTTACGGCACGCCGGCGGCGCCGGTGGTCGAGGCGATGGAGGAAGGCCGGGACGTCCTGTTTGACATTGACTGGCAGGGCACCCAGCAACTGGCGCAGAAAGTGGCGGAAGATCTGGTGCGGGTCTTTATCCTGCCGCCGAGCAAGGCGGAGCTGGAACGCCGTCTGAAAACCCGGGCCCAGGACAGCGCGGAGGTTGTCGCCAAACGCATGTCAAAGGCCAATCAGGAAATCAGCCACTGGGCGGAATATGATTATATCATTATCAATGATGATCTGGAGAAGGCGGAGCAGCAGTTGTTTTCCATCCTCCAGGCGGAACGGCTAAAGCGCGTGCGCCAGACCGGCCTCGTCTCCTTCGTGCATGAAATCACGGGCGAGGAATAGGAGGCGGCGCGTCCTGATAGGCCAGCGCCAGCCGGCAGAAATCCTCAACCGACAATTCCTCGGCGCGGCAGGTTTCCCTGATTCCGGCGGCCAAAAGACAGGGCAGCGGGTCCCGTCCCAGGGTTTTCAGGCTGCTGCGCAGCATCTTGCGCCGCTGATTAAAGGCGGCATAGACGATTTTTTCAAGAATGTCCTGCCGGGGGGTGCCGGGGCGCTCGGCTACAGGCGTGATGCCGACAATGCAGGAGGTCACCTTGGGCGGCGGGATAAAGGCCCGGGCCGGAACGTCAAACATGATCTTCGCCCGGGCGCGATACTGGCTGAGAACCGACAGGCGGCCATAGGCTTTGGTTCGCGGCTGGCCGACAATGCGTTCGCCGACTTCCTTTTGGAACATCAGGGTCAGGGAACTGTACCACGGCGGCCACGCTGGGGCCGTCAGCCATTTGATCAGCAAAGCCGTGCCCACATTATAGGGCAGGTTGGCGACGATCTTGACCGGCCGTCCTTCGGTGTCGCCGATCAATTCGCGCTCGTCCATTTCCAGGGCGTCGCCCTCGACAATATCGAGCCGGCCGGGATAGGCGGCCTGAATTTCCTTCTGGGCCTCAATACAGCGGGCATCCATTTCAACCGCCATCACCCGGTGGGCGCCGCCGGTCAGCAGGGCGCGGGTCAGGGCGCCGGGCCCGGGACCCACTTCATAGACGATGCTGTCTTTCAAATCTGTGCCGCCGAGGCCGTCAGCCGAGCGGGCGATCTTGCCGGTCAGGTTGAGATCGGTGAGGAAATTCTGCCCGAGGGACTTTTTGGCGTTGAGGCCGAAACGGGCGATAACCTCCCGCAGGGGGGGCAGGCCGTCTTCATACATGCGTCCGGGCCCAGTTTTGCCGGTTCTGATATATCTGCTGCGCCTGTTTGAGGGCGTTGATCATGCTGTCGGGCCGGGCGCGATTTTCGCCGGCGATATTCAACGCCGTGCCATGATCGGGCGAAGTGCGGACGATCGGCAGGCCGATGGTGACATTGACGCCGCCGTCAAAATCCAGCGTCTTGAGGGGGATCAGCGCCTGATCATGATACATGCACAGCGCCGCGTCATAGTGGCGGCGGGCGGCGGCGTGAAACAGGGTGTCGGCGGGCAGGGGGCCGCTGATGTCCATCCCGTCGGCCCGCAAGGCGTTGAGGGCCGGGCGGATAATTTGCGCTTCTTCCGTCCCCATGGCGCTGTCTTCGCCCGCATGGGGGTTCAGTCCGGCAACGGCGATCCTGGGCGCCGGAATGGCGAAATCCCGCTGCAATGACGCCTGTATTTTGTGGCAGGTCTGGCAGATCAGTTCCGGCGTGATTGATGTGGCGACCTTCGCCAGCGCGATATGGATGGTCAGGGGCACGACGCGCAAATCTTCGGACGTCAGCATCATCACGGGCATTTCAGGTTTGGCGGTCGCTTTTCGGCAAAGGTCGGCCAGAAATTCCGTATGGCCGGGGCGGCTAAAGCCCGCCTGATAAAGGGCCGATTTGTGAATTGGCGCGGTGACGAGGCCGGCGGCTTCGCCGCTGAAGATCAATTCAACGGATTTTTCGATCGCGCCGAGCACGAGGGCGGCGGTTTTCCGGGACGGGGCGGCAAATTCAAATTCATCCGCAAGGCCCAGATCAAGCACCGGCAGCGCCCGTTGAAAGACGGCGGCGGCGCCCGCCGGCGCGGCGAGCGGCGACAAGGGGGTGTCCATGCGCAGCTGTTGCGCGGTTTTCCGCAGAATAGCCACACTGCCGACGACAAAGAAGGGCGGCAGGTCGTGGGCCTGTCGTTCGGTCCAGGATTTCAGAATAATTTCCGGGCCGATGCCGGCGGGTTCGCCGATGGAAAGCGCCAGCGGTAAGGGGTTATTTGTAATCGATGATGGCATCGCGTCTAAGGTCCCTCAGGTGGCGACGGGCGATCAGGCCGACCCGCTGCTGGGAGAGACTCCCTTCTATGCTGTCATAGTCCGGCGCGCGGACTTCCGGATCCTTCCGGTCGCAAACCACGAAAACCCGGTAGCCGTTTTCTTCCCTGATCGGCTTGGTGGCGTGTCCGATTTCCAGATCAAGAAGGGGCTGATGCAGGCTCGCGGGCAAATCCGAAATGGCGAGGGTGCCGAGGCTGCCGGTTTCCTTGGCGCCCAGGGCCTTGCCCTGTTCCTCAAGTCCATCACAATTTTCGATTTTCATGGCGGCTTCCGTGACGCTGCTTTCCAGGGCGGCCAGTTCATCGCTTTGCGCCTTGTCGGAAACTTCAAAGAACAAATGCTGCAATTCAACGCGGGCGTCGGTTTTGTTGGCGGTCAGGATCTGCCTTTTATCGACAAGCTGGACGATATAAAAGCCGTCTTCGGTCTCGATAGGGTCTGAAATCTGGCCTTTTTCCATGGTTTCGAGGGCGGCGGCGATTTCATGGTTCAGTTCCGACTTCATCAACCAGCCGAGGTCCCCGCCAACCGCCGATGTAGTTGATTGTGAAAATTGCCGGGCCATAAGCTGGAAGGAGCCCTTGTCGTTGAGCTGTTCGACAATTCTCTGGGCGGCAATTCTGTTTTCTTCCCGCTTTTCATTTTCCGATACCAGAAGAAAGATTTCCCGCGGATGATATTCATCCTGTCCCTTGTTGTTTTGGATGCGTTCCAGAATGGAATAGATTTCTTCGTCGCTGATGCTCACCTGCGGCATCAGAAGGCCGCCGACAACCTGTTCCCAGGCGAGCGAAGCCTCAATCTGTTTCAGCATGGATTCTTTACGGATGCCGGCCTGGTTCAGTTGCTGTTCAAGCTGTTGCGCCGTCAGTCTCATCTGCTGGGCGTAAGAGGCGAAGGATTGCTCCTGCTCTTCCTTGCTGATAACGGTTTTATATTTTTCCGCTTCCTGGGTTTTCAGTTTGTCATCGATCAGACTCTGCAGCGCCTGCTGGTTCAGATATTGCTGTTCCTGCTGCGACAGGCTGCGGGCGCCCGATGAGATCATGAACAGCATAACCCGTTGTTTCAGGTCATAAAGAGAGATTGGGCTGTCATTAACCACGGCAACGATTTGCTGGACATCGCGCAGTTCCTGCTCTTCGTCAAATTGCTGGGCAAAGCCGCTCAGCGGCGAAAGCAGGAAGCAGCCTATGATACCGGTCAGACTTGTTTTTATAATTTTAGCAACATATTTGCGATTCATATTATTCGTACCCAATCCTGTAAAATCAATACACATCTATAATGGTAACCGGCCCAAAAATCAAAAGGCAAAATCATCCCAGGTTTTTCAGCACCAGTTTGAAATGGAAGGTGCTTGACGGGGTAATGTCCCGGTCTGTGGTGAGACGCTTTTCATAACGCAACCCGAATTCGAGGCATTCATCCTTGTAAATGACGCCAGCATCATATGAAATTGTGTCTTTTTTGAGCAGGTCGTGGACCCAGCTGCCGTGAAGGGTCCAGCGCTGATCAATCTTATATTGCAGGCTCGTGCCCATTTCCTTGCGGTTTTCGAGTTCGGTATTGCTCAGGTCCGTTGCCTCCCGGTCGAGGTCGAGATAGCGGATCGAGGCCCTGATATTCTTGCTGCCGCCAGAGAGGATCATCTCGTTGCGCCGCAGGCTCAAGCTGTTCTTGTCGAGCCGGAAACGGTGGACATAATCGATATAATCGCCAAAAGTCAGATCGAGCCGGCCGACAAAGTCCGATGATTTCCCCTCATAGCCGGACCCGACCGGAAAGGTTTCCGATGATTGAAGGCGGAAGCTCTGGCCGAGCATGGCGATCAGCCGGGTCTGGCCGGCATAGAGGGAGTAACGCAGGCCGTAATTTACCCGGGTGCCGGCCTCCCATCTGTCATAGCCGTTATAGCGGTTATGGCTGAACAGGTTATTTTCATCAAATTCGAAATTCCGGCTGTCTTCATTGGTGATGTCGGTCGAATTTTTGTCATAGGGCGCGACAATGATCGAAACCAGCGGTTCAATGACCTGCTGGCTTGTCTCACCGTTTTTGATAAAGGGCAACTTCCAGTCCACGGCGAATTTCGGCAGTAGGCGGCCAAATGTGCCGTCGCTGCCGCCATAAATCGGCTGATCCTGCAGATCGGAAGAGCTGTTGTGATAAACATCGCCGCGCAGGCTGGCGGTGAAAGTGTAAAAATCACCCAGCCTGGTTTTCAGGGGGAGTTTCCAGGCGCCCTTCAGGCTCAGGCGCTGGGAGTTGATGCCTTCGGTGCGGACGATCGCCGCGCCGCTGGCGTCGACGGTGAACTGGTTGCCCCATTTGCCGGGCGT
Organism: Paremcibacter sp.; assembly: GCA_048266545.1. Classification (GTDB taxonomy): domain Bacteria; phylum Pseudomonadota; class Alphaproteobacteria; order Sphingomonadales; family Emcibacteraceae; genus Paremcibacter. The sequence continues at coordinate 32,101 of JBLWZH010000013.1, forward strand.
CGAGGCGATATTGAGGTCAAAGGCCGGCAGGGCGTGGCCGGTCGTCGCGCTGTTGTCTTCTTCATCGAGGCCCTGAAAACCGTACAGGCCGGCGGTAAAGTAATTTCGTCCGGTAAAATTTTCGATCCGGGCATGACTTTCCAGCACGTCGGACCGGTCTTGGTAATAGCGCCGCAGATAGGTGTCGTCACTGACCCAGCGCAGGGCGTAATCCCACTGCCATTGATCGCCGGCAAGTTTAAGGTTGTCGAGGTCGAATTTACCGCCGGAGAAAATATGTCCCCGAACCTCGCGGCTGTCGGTGCCTATTTCTCCCGGATCCCGGTCACGGGCGTTGGTCGCGGATCCCTTGATGAAAAACTGCCCGTTGCCCGTATGCTGTCGATAGGTGCCGGCCATCACCAGCCCTTCCTTGGAGGTGATCAGCGGTTCGACGGTAATGTCCCGGTGGGGGGCGAGGGCGAAATAATAGGGGACGGTGACATTGACCCCCAACTCGGAAGAGGTGGCGAATTCCGGAATCAGAAAGCCGGATTTTGAATGAACCGTCGGGTCCGGATGGGAAAAATAGGGCGAATAGAAAACCGGCACCCCGGCGATCTCCAGCACGACATTTTTATATTTTATGACCTGGTCATTCTGGTCATGGGTGATTTTATCGGCGCGGATCTGCCAGAGTGGTTTCCGTTGTCCCTCTTCATTGCAGACCTTGCACGGGGTGTAGGCCGCCTTGTTCAGAGTGGTGATTTCACCGATCCGCCGGCCTTCCCGGGCCGCAAGATGGGCGTCATCGGAAAATAATATCCGCACATTGCGGATAAAGCCGTCCTTGAAGCCGTCCTTCAGAATGGTTTCATCCATATAGAGGATGTTGCCCTTGTCATCGCGAATGGTGATGTTGCCGGTGGCTTTGACTTCCTGGGCGGCGCGATCAAAGGTCACCTTGTCGGCGGTCAGGACGTTTTTATCCTGAAAAAGCGTCACATTTCCGCTGGCGATGATCAGATCCCGGTCACTGTCATAGACAACCTTTTCCGCTGAAAAGTTGATATGCTTTGACAGGCTGAGCGTTTCGGCGGCGGACAGGCCGCTTTCGCCGGACAGGCTGTCCAGTGACGAGGTTGACAAAAATGTTCCTGATAACAGGCCCGCGAGTATTATTTTTCTTATCATATAGCGTTATTTACAGACTTTTCTTTTTCTTGCCTATATTTATTTCCGGATTGTCCGAAAATCATCAGCGTTTTTATACTTGCACGATGACATTTGCCTCAGTATCAGTCATTATGAATTTAATGTAAAAAGTCACTTCGTCATAATTGAGGCAATAATGAATATCAAATACAGCAAAAACAAACTCCCCGGGACTGATGCTCATGTCGTGTTTGTTTATACAGACCGAAGGCTGTCCGCCAGCGCAAAGAAACTGAATGAAGAAACAGACGGGCTTATTGCGCGGGCGACGGAAATCGGCCATTTCGAGGGAAAATTCGGCCAGATTGTCGAGCTTGTCGCGCCGGCCAACCTGGACATCAATCGACTGCTTGTGGTCGGGCTGGGCGATGAAGCCGAAGTTGATAGCCTGAAGGCGGAAAAAATCGGCGGCAAAATCATGGCCCGGCTGATTTCATCCGGTGAAGAAGAGATTTCCGTATCGGCGGATGGTCCGAAAAGCGAAAATATCACCGGGGCCGAATTCGCCGCTCATCTTGGGCTTGGCCTGCGCCTGCGCCGCTACCGGTTCGATAAATATTTCACCAAGGAAGAAGACAGCAAGAAGCCCTCCGTGGTCGAGATTGACATTATGTCCCCGTCAGCCGTCGCGGCGGCGGCGCTGTTTGAGGATCTGGACCGGGTGGCGGACGGGGTCACGTTCGCCCGCAACCTGGTGACGGAGCCGGGCAATGTGATTTACCCGGAAAGCTATGTTGAAAAAATAAAGGAATTGTCGGACCTCGGCGTTGATGTGGAAATTCTCGACGAGGACGATATGGAAGAACTCGGCATGGGCGCCCTGCTCGGCGTCGGGCAGGGCAGCGCCAGCGAATCCCATATGGTGGTCATGCACTGGAACGGATCGGAAGACGACGCGGAGCCGCCGATCGCCTTTGTCGGCAAGGGGGTTACCTTTGACACCGGCGGCATTTCCCTCAAACCCGGCGCCGGTATGGAGGACATGAAATTCGACATGGGTGGTTCGGCCGCGGTCGTCGGTCTGATGAAGGTGCTGGCGGGACGCAACGCCAAGGTCAACGCCATCGGCGTTGTCGGCCTGGTGGAAAATATGCCGTCGAGCACGGCGCAACGCCCGGGGGATGTGGTCAACAGCATGTCAGGCCAGACCATCGAAGTCATCAATACCGATGCGGAAGGGCGGCTGGTGCTGGCCGATGCGCTCTGGTATACTCAGGACCGCTTCAAGCCGAAGTTCATCATTGATCTGGCGACCCTGACCGGGGCGATGATGGTGGCGCTGGGCCAGGAATATGCCGGTATTTTTTCCAACAATGATGATTTGTGTGAAAATCTGATCGAGGCGGGCAAACAGGTGGATGAACCGGTCTGGCGGATGCCGCTGAACAAGGCGTTCGACAAGCTGATCGATTCCAAAATCGCCGATATGAAGAATATGGGCGGCAAATACGCCGGCAGCATTACGGCGGCGCAGTTCCTTCAGCGATTCGTCAATGATGTGCCGTGGGTGCATATCGATATTGCCGGCACCGCTTGGAAAACAAAGGAATCCGATGTGGCGGATGAGGGCGCGACAGGCTATGGCGTGCGACTCCTCGATCAGTTGATTCGCAATAATTACGAAGATTGATCCAAAGCCCTGAAGGGGCTGAGGCAAGGGCGACCGCCCGCCCGAGCTAATGCGAGGAAAGCCTAAGCGCAAGCGCCGGCGATTGAGGCAAAATTAATATGACAGATGTCAGCTTTTATCACCTGTTGCATCATCCGCTGAGCCGCGCCTTGCCGCAATTGCTGGACAAGGTTTGCGGCGCGGGGTTGCGGGCCGTCATCAAGGTCGGCGCGGAAGATCGGATGCGGGAGCTGGATGAACTCCTCTGGACCTATGACAGGAAAAGTTTTCTGCCCCACGGTCCGGTGAAAGCCAAATTCGCCGACCAACAGCCGATCCTGCTCACCACGGGCGATGAAAACCCCGCCGGCGCCACGGTGCTGGTGCTCGTCGACAGCACGGAAAGCGATTATCTGGAACAATATGACCGCTGCCTGGAAATGTTCGACGGCCGGGATCAGGCGGCGGTGGCCGCGGCCCGCGTCCGCTGGAAAAAATACCAGGCGGCGGGGCATAACCTGACCTACTGGCAGCAGAATGAACAGGGCGGCTGGACCAAAAAAGCCTAATCCCCCCATCGTCATTCCGGGCAGGTCAGAATCCAGTTCTGCACCAATAGTTAAGCCGGAAAAGCGCCGGTTCCCGCGCCGCATGACATGAATAATGGCAGGAACTTCATATTCCCCACATTCAGACTGTTTGAGAAATACAGTTGCTAGGGGGACAGATCCTCAATTGTTTCCTGCAGTTCCAGCCATTCGAGCTCGAACTCTTCCAGGTCGAGGGACATGTCGAGCTTTTCGGCGGTGAATTTTTTCAACGCGGCGGCGGCCTTGGGATCGCCGTGAACATAAAGCTTCGGATTCTTCAGCGCCCGGTCATATTTGGCGATTTCCCCGGTCAGCCGCTTGATCTTTTTCTCGAGCTTTTCCGATTTTTTCTTCAAACCGGTGAGTTCGGGATTTTCGCTTTTGACTTTGCCGGCGCCGTTTTTCTTTTTGGTTTTTTTATTGGAAGTGGCGCGGCTGCTTAACACCAGCCGGCGGTAATCGGCCATATCGCCGTCAAAGGGGGCGACGGCGCCGTCGTGGACCAGCCACAGGCGGTCGGCGCAGGCCTCGATCAGGTGGCGGTCATGGCTGATCATGATCACGGCGCCCTCATAGCCGTTGATGGCGTGAATCAGCGCTTCCCGGCTTTCGACATCCAGATGGTTGGTCGGTTCGTCAAGGATCAGGATATGGGGCGCATTGAGGCTCATCAGGGCGAACAGCAGCCGGGCTTTTTCGCCGCCGGAGAGGTCGGCGACCCGGGTCGTCGCCTTGTCGGCGCCAAAACTAAAGGAGCCCAGTTTGGCCCGGACCTTGCTCTCGGGCATATTGGGCATGCGCTCCTTGAGGTGGCTCAAGGGCGTGCCTTCCGGGTTCAGTTCATCAAGCTGATGCTGGGCGAAGTAGCCGACCTCAAGCTTGGAGGATTTCTTCAGTTCGCCGTCCATGATTTCGAGCCGTCCGGAAATCAGCTTGGCGAAGGTGGATTTGCCGTTGCCATTCTGCCCCAGGAGGGCGATGCGGTCGTCCATGTCGAGCCGCAGATTCATCCGCCTGAGCACCGGATTGCCGGCGCTGTAGCCGACCGCGCCCTGATCAAGGGTGAACAGCGGCGGGGCGAGCGGTTTCGGATTGGGGAATTGAAAGGAAAAAGTCCTGTCTTCGATAATGCTGTCGAGCGGACCCATTTTTTCCAGCATCTTGACCCGGCTCTGGGCCTGCTTGGCTTTCGACGCCTTGGCCTTGAAGCGATCAATGAAGCTCTGCAGGTGTTTCTGGGCCGCTTCCTGTTTGACGATATTAGCCTGGCGGTGCGCGAGCTGTTCCCGGCGCAGTTTTTCAAAATTGTCGTAACTGCCGGTATAAAGCTTGAGCTTTTTCTGGTCCAGGTGAAGAATCGCGGTCACCGAACTGTTGAGCAGGTCCCGGTCATGGCTGACGATGATCACGGTGAAGGGGTAAGTGCGGATGAAATTCTCCAGCCACATAACGCCTTCGAGGTCAAGATAGTTGGTCGGTTCATCGAGCAGCAGCAGATCCGGCCGGGTGAACAGGGTGCAGGCGAGCGCCACCCGCATGCGCCAGCCGCCGGAAAAGGACGAACAGGGCCGCCGCTGGGCTTCCCCGTCAAAGCCGAGACCGGACAGGATGCTGGCGGCGCGCGCCGGAGCGGTATGGGCCTCAATATCGGCGAGCCTTACATGAATCTCGGCAATCTTTTCAGGATTTTTTTCGGTTCTGGCGGCTTTTTCCAGGGCCTGCAATTCGTGGTCGGCCTCAAGGACAGTGTCCAGCAGGCTTGTCGCGCCGCCCGGCGCTTCCTGCGCCACCTGGCCGAGCCGGGCGCGGCGTTTGACCCGGATCGCGCCGTCGTCGGCGTGAAGTTCCCCGGTGATCAGTTTCAGGAAGGTTGACTTGCCGGCGCCATTCTTGCCGACGATGCCCACTTTATGGCCGGCCGGCACGCGGGCGCTGGCGCCTTCGAGCAGGGTTTTGCCGGCAATGCGATAGGTTAGGTCCTGAACTTGTAGCATAAAAAACACCTGTAAAAATCTGTGTACAGGGTTTAACAGGATTCATTAAAAGTGCAACGGGTGATTTCTTCTGTTGCAGTTCTTGCGAGAAAACTCTATAAACCCGCGCAAATGAGACATGCAACCAGCATATTTTTGATTAAGGATTGACAGATGACCGTAACCCGTACTTTTTCCATCATTAAACCCGACGCCACCCGCCGCAACCTGACCGGCGCGGTAACCAAAATGCTCGAGGACGGGGGGCTTCGCGTCGTGGCCAGCAAGCGTATTCACATGACCCGGGAGCAGGCCGAGGGCTTTTACGCCGTGCATAAAGAGCGCCCCTTCTTTGGCGAACTGGTTGAATTCATGATGTCCGAGCCGGTTGTGGTTCAGGTTCTGGAAGGCGAAAACGCCGTTCTGCGCAACCGTGAAATCATGGGCGCGACCAATCCGGAGGAAGCCGACGAAGGCACCATCCGCAAGACCCATGCGCTGTCCATTGGCGAAAATTCGGTTCACGGTTCCGACAGCGACGAAAACGCCGCGATCGAAATCGCTTACTTTTTCAGCGATGATGAAATTGTCGGCTGATCTTACCTGTTGATCGACTTTAAAAGCCGCTGGTCCGTGAGATCAGCGGCTTTTTTGTGGAAGGGCGTTGCGGGAAGGAGCCCAGCCGGTCAATGATCTCACGTGGTGAGGGCCGGGCTGATCAGGCCCTGTTCCGGATAGTCGGCCTTATCAATGATCGCCTTGTTGCCGGTGATCGACACCCGACCGAGGGCGATCAGCTTGAGGGCTTCGGGGTAGATGATATGCTCCAGCTGCAGCACCTTGGCCGACAGGTTGTCGGGGTCATCTTCCGGGTCAACGGCCACCGCCGCCTGAAGGATGATCGGGCCGTCATCCATTTCCGGCCGGACAATATGAACCGTGCAGCCGGTGAAACGCACGCCCGCTTCCAGGGCCCGTTCCTGGGTATGCAGCCCCTTGAAGGACGGCAGGAGGGAGGGGTGGATGTTGAGGATCCGGTCTTTCCAGCGGTTGACAAAACGGACGTCGAGCAGCCGCATGAACCCGGCGAGGCAGATAAATTTGGCGTCATGACTTTTCAGTTCGCCGTCAATGGCGTTTTCGAAATCGTCCCGGCTGTCGTAATCCCGATGATTGACGATCGCTGTCGGAATGCCGGCCGCCTTCGCCCGCTCCAGGCCATAGGCGTCCGGATTGTTGGAGATCACGACGGTCAGCCGGGCCGGAAAATCATCCCGGGCGCAGGCGTCAATCAGCGCCTGAAGGTTGCTCCCCCGACCGGAAATCAAAACGGCGACATTCAACATGGCAAAATATCCTGTTTGTTGGTCTGTTCCTGTCTTTTATTCATCCGTTAATGAGAGGATGTGGCGCGCCACGGGGCGCCGTAACCCCAGCTTCCGGCGGCGCCGGTGACCACGGTCGCCGGCTCACTCGCCCGCCTTTTTATGACTTGACCCAGAGTATATACGGTTTCGCCGTTTTGTTCCAATATCTTACGAGTCTCCTCGGCGCCTTCCGGCTTTACGACCACCACCAGGCCGACGCCGCAGTTAAAGGTTTTGGCCATTTCAAGGGGGCTGATGTTGCCCGCTTCGCGCAACCAGTCAAATACCGGCGGCAGCGTCCAGCGGCCGGCGTCGACATGGGCGGCGACCGTCTCCGGCAGAATACGGGGGATATTTTCGACGAAACCGCCGCCGGTGATATGGGAAATCGCCTTGATATGGCCGGATTTCAGGGCGGCCAGCGTGCTTTTGACATAAATCCGCGTCGGCGTGAGCAGGGCGGCGCCGAATTCCCGGCTTTCATCAAAGGGGCAGGGGTCGTGATAGCCGACGCCGGAATCCGCGACCAGCCGCCGCACCAGCGAAAAGCCGTTGGAATGAACGCCGCTTGAGGCGAGGCCGAGCAGAATGTCGCCGTCACAAACCCCGTCGCCGGTCAGGATCTCGTCCCGTTCCACCGCGCCGACGCAAAAGCCGGCCAGGTCATAATCGCCGTCCTTGTACATGCCGGGCATTTCCGCCGTTTCACCGCCGATCAGCGCCGCGCCCGCCTGACGACAGCCTTCCGCGATGCCCTCGACGATGGCGCGCCCGGCCTCAACGCTCAAATGTCCGGTGGCGAAATAATCAAGGAAGAAAAGCGGTTCGGCTCCCTGAACAATCAGGTCATTGACGCACATGGCCACCAGGTCAATCCCCACCGTGTCATGCTTGCCGGACTCAATGGCGACTTTGAGCTTCGTGCCGACGCCGTCGGTGCCGGAAACCAGTATCGGGTCGGTAAAGCCGGCGGCCTTCAGGTCGAACAGGGCGCCGAACCCGCCAAGGCCCGACGTGCAGCCCGGCCTTCGGGTCGAGGCGGCGGCCGGCTTGATGGCTTCCACAAGATCATTGCCGGCGTCAATATCAACGCCGGCGTCTTTATAGGTATAGGATTTTTTGTCGGTCACGCTTTTCCACCTGAAAATATTTGCCCTATGAGAAAATAACAGGGAACAGATATAAGGCGGCGGACGGGAAATATCCACCTGAAATTTTATCATAGCCTAAAAAACGAGCGAGATAAATTACTTGCCATAGTGATGACAAGATGCACTATTAGGATATTACATAGTCCTTGGGCGAGACGGATCATATAAATTGATAATTAAGCACTTAAAAACAATATTTTATATCACTATATTAATGTTATACATTGGCCTGATGGGGAGCGTTTCCTGGGCCGTTGACAGCCGAAATTCGCCAAATGGCGCCGCGGGCGAACCGGACGTGACGCCGAAAATCTACACAATTTACAATATCTCTATCGATGAACGGGCGGCGACGTCGAACCTTGCGAGCCAGACCGCCCTCCGGAAAGCCCAGAGAATCGGGGTGGAAAAGCTGCTGCGCAAGATCCTTCGCCAGGCGGATTATGATAATCTGCCGCCGCTTGCCGACCGGGAGGTGGCGGACCTTGTCAGCGGTATTGAGGTGGCCAATGAAAAAAGCTCGCCGGTGCGTTATATAGCTGATTTCACCGTTCATTTCAGCCGGGATAAAATTTATAATTTCCTGTCGGCGCGGGAAATTCCCTTTGCCGAAACGCTGTCCAGCCCGGTGGCGGTTCTTGCCGTTCTGGAGCAGGCGGGGGCCACGCTTTTATGGGAAAGGAACAATCCCTGGCGAACGGCCTGGCAAAATCATGACAACCTCAACAATCTTGTGCCGGTCACTGTGATTGAGCCGTCGTATCAAAACCGGATGACGATCACCGCATGGCAGGCGCAACGGGGAGATTCTGGGACCCTGCGCCAATTTGCCGAACAGCTGGGAAGCCCGAAATTATATGTCATGAGCGCCCGGCTGGATGACGACATCGCGACCGGGCAAAAGTTCCTTGATCTGACCATTTTCCAGAGCGGCGAGACAAAACCGGTGCTGGAAAGGCGGATCCTGGCCGGGGAAAATACGGCGGAGGCGCTCTATGAGGCGGCTATCGAGCAGGCGACCTTCTGGCTTGACAACCAATGGAAGGAAAAGGTGATTGTATATTTTGGCCACTCCTCCTATCTGGATGTCCGGATCCTGTTTGACCATAAGGCTGACTGGTTTGAGATCAAAAAAAGACTTGAGGCGATTTCCCTGATCCGCAAGATAACATACAATAATTTCACCATCAGGGCGGCCGCGGTCAGTTTGGAGCATTCCGGCGATATTGAGCAGATTATCCTTACCCTGAAACAGGAAAACCTGATATTGGAAAAAGTCTCTCAGCGGGTGGTGGGGGAAAATGGCGAGACCTTGAGGAATGGGCTGTGGACCCTGAAATTAAATAAATGAGATTAAATAAATAACGCAGTTTTTCGGATACCATGACCCCTGTACAAATCCCCTTTGAAATTCCGCTAAGAGAAGCCTTTGAGGCGGAGGATTATCTGGTGACATCCTGTAACGCGCAAGCCGTTGACTGGATTGATCGCTGGCCGGACTGGAACGCGGGCCCCTGCGCCGTCCTCTACGGGCCTGCCGGGTGTGGCAAGACCCATCTGACCCATGTCTGGCGGGAGAAGTCCGGCGCCCGGCGGGTAAATCTGGCGACCCTGGACCTGGCGACGGTTCCGGCCCGGGCGGATTGCTATATTATCGAGGATGTGGATGACATCGCTGCCCTGGCCGACCAGCAGGAAAGGTTGTTTCATCTCTATAACCGGCAGAAGCATTACGGGGGACATATCCTGTTGACGGCGAAACAGCATCCGAAACGCTGGCGCCTGACCTTGCCCGATCTGAGGTCGCGAATGCTGGCCGCCATGGCGTTTGAAATCGGCCTGCCCGATGATGAGTTGCTGGCGGCAGTGATCGTCAAGCAATTCATGGACCGGCAGATCACCGTGTCGGAGGAAGTGGTGAATTATCTGCTGCTGCGTATTGAGCGATCCTTTGCCGCGGCGCAGGAAATTGTCGGTCGGGCGGACAGTCTGGCCTTGTCGCACAAAAGAAAAATTACGGTGCCGCTGGTGCGGGACTTGTTTGATTAAGCGCTAAGCCAAGATAAGACTTGGATATTTCATCAAATTGAAATATTTTACCTTTAAGGTCGTGACCCAAAGTATCCGGGTCAATCCCTGATCCTGAAAATATGCGAAAATACTTCGTATGCGGAATATGATTATGACGGCGCCCCAAATAAAAGAAGACAATATCTTTGCCTATCGTGAACGGCCGGTTCATGAACAGCTGATCAATCGGGAATTATCCTGGCTGCGGTTTAACAAGCGGGTGATGGAAGAATCCAACAACAAGGCCCATCCCCTGCTGGAGCGGCTCAGGTTTTTATCGATTTCCGGCAGCAATCTTGATGAATTCTACATGGTTCGGGTTGCCGGCATCCGGGGTCAGATCACCGCCGGGGTGGAAAAGGTCAGCAATGAGGGCCTGACCCCGCTGGAACAGCTGGACCAGATCAATAGTCTGGCCGAGGATTTGATCAATGAACAGCAAACCCGATGGGCGGAACTGATTGAGGAACTGCGCCGTGAAGGCATTAACCTGATCGATTCCCGTGATGTGCGAAAAGAGGATATGCCGTGGCTTGAGCAATATTTTCTCGAAAGCGTTTTTCCCATTCTGACGCCGCTGGCCGTTGATCCGGCGCATCCGTTTCCCTTCATTCCCAACCTGGGTTTTTCCATCGTTCTGGAGCTGGAAAACAATGATGACGGCAATATGTTGCTGGCCCTGTTGCCGGTGCCGCGACAGACCAAGCGCTTTGTCCAGTTGCCGGGGGACGAGGTGCGCTTTATTTCGGTCGAAAATTGTATTCGCCTGTTTCTGAACCGCCTGTTTCCCAATTATTCGATCAAGGGGGAGGGGATTTTCCGCCTGATCCGCGACAGCGAAATGGAGGTCGACGAGGAAGCGGAAGATCTGGTCCGGGTCTTTGAAAGCGCCCTGAAACGCCGCCGCCGGGGCCATGTCATCCGCCTGGAGGTCAATGCGGATATTCCCGAAAACCTGCTGAATATGGTCGAACGGGAGCTGCAGATTACCAACAATGAAATCATCAGCGTCGGCGGCATTCTCGGTCTTGCGGAAGTGGACCAGTTGATTGTTGACGGCTTTTCCAACCTGAAATTCACCTCGCTTGATCCCCGGTTTCCCCAGCGGATCAAGGAAAAGGGCGGTGACTGTTTTGCCGCTATCCGGGAAAAGGATTTCATCGTTCATCATCCGTTCGAAAGTTTTGACGTGGTGATCAGCTTTTTGCGTCAGGCGGCCCTTGACCCGGATGTAGTGGCCATAAAGCAGACCCTCTATCGCACCAGCGAGGATTCGCCGATCATCCGGGCGCTGATTGACGCCGCTGAAGCCGGTAAATCGGTCACCGCCCTTGTCGAACTCAAGGCCCGCTTTGATGAAGCGCGCAACATTAAATGGGCCCGGGATATGGAGCGGGCCGGGGTGCAGGTGGTGTACGGGTTTCTTGAACTGAAAACCCATGCCAAAATATCGGTGATCGTGCGTCGGGAAAGCGAACAGCTGCGCACCTATATCCATTACGGCACGGGCAATTATCATCCGATTACGGCCAAGGTCTATACGGACCTGTCGTTTTTTACCGATGACGAGGCGCTGGGCCGCGATGCGATTCATATCTTCAATTATCTGACCGGCTACGCCCGGCCCCGGCAGTTGGAGAAGGCGGTGATTTCCCCCTATGACATCCGCGACAAGCTGATGACGTTGATTGACCGGGAAATCGAGTTCGCCCGCCAGGGAAAGCCCGCCAGCCTGTGGGCCAAAATGAACGCCCTGGTCGATCCGGTGATTATCGACAAGCTGTATGAGGCGTCCTGTTCGGGGGTCAGCATTGAACTGGTCGTGCGCGGCATCTGCTGCCTGCGGCCCGGGGTCAAGGGCATGTCGGAAAATATCCGGGTCAAAAGCATCGTCGGCCGTTTTCTCGAACACGCCCGGATCATCTGTTTCGGCAACGGGCGCAAAATGCCGTCCCCGCAGGCCAAGGTCTATATCTCATCCTCGGACTGGATGCCGCGGAATTTTGAACGACGGGTAGAATCCCTGGTGCCGATTGAAAATCTCACCGTGAAGTCGCAGGTTCTGGATCAGATCATGGTCGCCAACCTGAAAGACAATCTGCAAAGCTGGCATCTGCAGGCGGACCATTCCTATTGCCGGGATGATGTTGGTGACGGGGGAGGTTTCTCCGCCCATGACTATTTTTTGAAGAATCCGAGCCTTTCCGGTATGGGAAAAGCCATTGAGGGAATGGAATTCCCCTTACTGTTAAAAGAGTAATGTTATTTGGATAAATTCGCCGTTATTGATATTGGATCAAATTCCGTGCGCCTTGTGGTGTATGAGAGCCTCAAACGCGCGCCTTACGTTATTTTCAATGAAAAGATCCTCTGCGGACTGGGGCGCGGCCTGGGCGAAACCGGCCTGATGCGGGATGATGCGATGGAACTGGCGCTGCAAAGCCTGAAGCGGTTTCATCTGATGCTGGATAAAATGGATGTCACCAATTACCGGGTGGTGGCGACGTCCGCCGTGCGGGAAGCGAAAAACGGGCCGGCGTTCGTCGAGCGGATCAAAAAGGATTGCCAGCTTGATGTCGCGGTTATTTCCGGGGAAGAAGAGGCTCATTTATCCGCTTCCGGCGTCCTGTGCGCCTTGCCCCGGGCGCAGGGCATCATGGGCGACCTGGGCGGCGGCAGCCTGGAACTGGCGCGGCTTGCGGACGGGGAGGTGAAGCAAAAGGTCAGCTTCCCGGTTGGACCGCTGAAATATCAGTCGGTCGACGGCCTGACGTTGTCTTCCCCGAAAAAGGATATTGACCGGGCGATCAAGTCGCTGGACTGGGTGACGGCGCACAGGAGCGAAAATTTTTATGCGGTCGGCGGCGCCTGGCGGGCGCTGGCGAAAATTCATATTATCGAAAACGGCTATGCCCTGAATAATGTCCACCATTATACCATCAGCCGACAGGACGCTCTGGAACTAACCGACCGCCTGTCGAAGATGTATAGTGCGGAACTGGGCCGTTACCGGGTGCATATATCGTCGCGACGGATGAAGGTGATCCCGCTTGCGGCCTATATCCTGAACAGGATCATCAAAAAACTGAAACCGAAACGACTGGTCATATCGGGATATGGTCTGCGGGAAGGGCTGCTCTATCAGGGCATGGACCCGGAGGTAAGAAAACGCGACCCGCTGATTGAAAGCTGCCACGAGATCGCCGCCAATACCGGGCGCTTTTCCGAGCACGGCAAGCGATTGCAGAAGTGGATCGACCCTTTGTTCCCGGATGACCAGTATGAGCAGAAACGCCTGCGCCTTGCGGCCTCGATCCTGAGCGATGTCGGCTGGCGCGGTCATCCGGAATATCGGGCGGAGAAGGTGTTATATGAGGTCTTGCACGGCCGGTTGCTCGGCATGACGCACCGGGGGGCGGCCTTTATCGGCCTGGCGCTGTTCGTCTGTTACGGCGGCCTTACCGGTGAAAAGACGACGGCCGAGGTGGAAACCCTGCTGAAACCGTCGGATATTTCTTACGCAAACCAGGTGGGGCTCGCCCTGCGGCTGGCGCAGCGTATTTCCGGCGGCACGGCCAAGGGGTTGAAATCAGCGGACCTGGAGTTGAATCACAAGGCGCTGTTCCTCAACGTGCGTAAAAAAGACGAAGCGGTCGTTAATGAAGTCGTCCTCAGGCGGTTCGCCAAGCTGGCGAAACAGTTCGACCGCATGGAGCAGGTCAGAATTATCTGACCCTGGCCGGCGAAACGGGTGATAATTACCTTATCGCGTATTTCAGCACGGGTGGGCGCCCGGACAATTGCCCGGGCTTTCCCTTGCATTCAATATGTCGTCCGGCGCTTAGAATCCAGTGGGATTCTGTGCTGAAATCATGGAGAACAGCATCGGAATGGACAGCAGCGTGTTGGTCCGGGAAAACAGCATGGCGCGGCGACCGGCGGCCGGTTTGGCGTCGGCGTCGGCCTCAACCAACCCCAGGGCGATTTTCTGGGCCGGCCAGATGACGAACCAGACATTGAAGGCCATGATCAGGCCAAACCACATGCCAAATCCGATGTCCGGACGTTTGAGCAACAGGGCGTCACCCAGATAGCCATTGAGATGCGCCAGAATCAGGCCGAACAGGACCGTGCCGGCGGCGCCCCAGCGGAACCAGAAGAGAGCCTCGGGCGCGATGACCTTGCTGATCGCCGGTTTCTGGTCGTCGGGAATTTTGGGCATGCTCGGTATCTGGACAAAGTTGAAATACCACAGGATGCCGATCCACATGACTCCGCAAAGAACGTGCAAATAGCGCACCAAGAATAAGATAAAATCTTCCATTTTATGTCTCCCCTTAATTCATTTTTTTCATGAGTTCGGACGCGGCTTTTTCAGCATCCGACTGGTTCATATTTTCAAGCTGATTTGTTGCAAAGACCATGATAATGGTCAGAACAACGCCGGCGACAACGGTCATCGGCAATGATTGGAGAATTTTGCTCATTGTTATTTCCTGCGTTTGATTTATATACCCATTTAAAGAAATTGTTTTCGGGCCTCCCTCGACTCCGGAACAAAACAATTCAGTCCCTGTATGGACAGGTCAAAGAGTAACAGTTTCTTCACCATGCGTCAAAATAATGCCGAAAATTGAAAAAAATGGATTATTTGTGAGGGGCTTGAACTGATTGTTAGAATAATATAAAAGAATGGAAAATGGCGGAATTTAAGGATAAAGACAGCAGTTGCGCTGATTTGACCCAGCGGCATGATCATGACCGTTATCTGACGGCGCTGTACGCCCCGGAAGATACGCGCCAGGGGCTTTTCGCGCTTTATGCCTTTAATTATGAGATTTCAAAGATTCGGCAAACCGTATCGGAACCGATGCTGGGCGAAATTCGCCTGCAATGGTGGCGCGAAGCCATTGACGGCATTTTTCAGGGCGCGCCGCGAAGTCACGAAGTCATTCAGCCGCTGGCGCAAACGATCGAGCGACATGATTTACCGCCGGAAAATTTTCTGGCGATGATTGATGGCCGGACCCAGGACATATATGACGAAAGCCCGGCTGACATGGCGGCGCTGGATAATTATCTGTCGCTGACCGGGGGAAAGCTGACCTGTCTTGCGGTTCATATTGCCGGACAGAAGGATATTGACGACCTGGCGCTGGAGATGGGCAAGGCCTGGGGCTATATCGGCCTGATCCGGGCGATCCCCTATCATTTGTCGCTGAAGAAGAACTTTATTCCGGCCGAGCTGATGGATCAACATGGTCTGGGGAAAAGCAGATTTCTGTCGCCCGACGAACCGGCGAAAAACGCGCCGGTCATTATGGAATTATGCCGACAGGCGGAACAGCATCTGGATTTTATTCACCGCAACAAAGGTCGCATCAAAGGGGCGAGCCGGTCTGTTTTCCTGTTGTCCGCCCTGGCGCGCAGTTACCTGAAAACCATAAAAAAGGCCGATTACGATCCTTTCCGGCTGGAGGAAAAGGCCGACGCCGGCTTTCGCCAGGGACGGCTGTTGCTGTCGGCCCTGTTTAACCGGGTCTGATTTCATGCGGAATTGATTTCCGTTTCCTTGAGCCACTGGGCCAAAGCCTCCAGCGCCCGTTTTGATTTGGCCGGCTTACGGTCCTTGCGCTTCATCTTTTTGCCGTCCAGCACCGGCATGATGCCGAAATTGATATTCATCGGCTGGAAATGCTTGCGGTCGCCGACGCCGGGGATCTGGCCGCCGGTGATATAATGGATCAGGGCGCCAAAGGCGGTTGTCATCGGCGGCGGCGGGATTTCCTGTCCCCGCCGTTCGGCGGCGGCGAAACGCCCGGCCATCAGGCCCATGGCGGCGCTTTCCACATAGCCCTCGACGCCGCTGATCTGTCCGGCAAACCGCAGGCGCGGCCGGGCTTTGAAACGCAGGTTGCTGTCGAGCAGATTAGGGCTGTTGATGAACGTGTTGCGGTGCAGGCCGCCGAGCCGGGCGAATTTCGCATTCTCCAGGCCGGGGATCTTGCGAAAAGTTTCGGTCTGGGCGCCGTATTTCATCTTGGTCTGGAAACCGACCATATTATACAGCGTGCCCAGCTTGTTGTCCTGGCGCAGTTGCAGCACCGCATAGGGCTCCTCATCGGAATGGGGATTACTCAGGCCGACCGGCTTCATCGGGCCATAACGCAGGGTCTCCCGGCCCCGTTCTGCCATCACCTCGATCGGCATGCAGCCGTCAAAATAGGGGGTGTTTTTCTCCCAGTCCTTGTAATCATATTTTTCCTGATCAATCAGGTCATCGATCAACGCCTCATATTGCGCCTTGTTGAGCGGCAGGTTGATATAATCGGCGGTGTCGCCCTTGTCATAGCGCGACTGGTACCAGGCCCTGGAAAAATCAATGCTGTCCTTATAGATGATCGGGGCGATGGCGTCGAAAAAGGCCAGTTCATCCTCGCCGGTCATCTGCTGGATGGCCAGGGCCAGCGCTTCCGAGGTCAAGGGACCGGTGGCGATGATGACATTATCCCAGTCCGCCGGCGGGATTTGGCGGATTTCCTCCCGCACCATGGTAAACAGCGGCTGGGCCTGGAGCCGCTGTTCGACCGTCCGGCTGAATCCCGAACGGTCGACGGCGAGGGCGCTACCGGCGGGGACGCTGTTGGCCGCCGCCGCCGCCATGATCAGGGAATTGCAGCGGCGCATTTCCTCATGCAGCAGGCCGACGGCGTTATTCTCATAATCATCGGAGCGGAAACTGTTGGAGCAGACCATTTCCGCCAGTCCCTCGGTCTGGTGAACATCCGTCTGGCGCACGGGCCGCATTTCATGCAGGATCACGGGAATATCCTGCTGCATGACCTGCCAGGCGGCTTCGCAACCCGCCATGCCGCCGCCAATGATATGAATAGCTTTTTTCGCCATAGACCCATTCGTCTCCTTTGTCGACCGGGTCATATCATTTTAGCTTAGGCGGGCCAACAAAAAAACACTATGCTTCCACCATATCGTTTTTAAGGCTGAGAACAAATTCAGCAACATCATTACATTCCTGTTCCGGCACCTGCAGCGCTTCCATTGTCGCCGCGGCATGGCCCATAAAGATAGTCCAGTCGGATTCTGAAATTTTCATACCTTTATGTGTTGTCAGCATATCACGGCCGGTATAATAGACCGGACCGCCGGCATTGTGACAAATATAATCAATCAACAACTGTTTTTCTCTTGCGATGCCGTCATCGCCTCTGTTTTGCCAGAAACGGCCGAGTTGTTGATCATTTTGTAATCTGGGAAGCAGGTCATTGCAAAATGCGGTAATGCCATCATATCCCCCCAGGCGTTCATAAAGCGAAGTTCCAGTCATGTTTTCCTCAGCAATTCTATTGAACAAGATGTACATAAAATGCGTTTTATTCAATTAAATTGCAAATAATATCGGGGAAAATAATAAAAAATCGCCTGCTTTCAGGCTGAAAAGCAGGCGAAAATACATTGGAGATTTATGTAGTGTCAGTAATAAGTTCGATCGTTTCGGATATGGTTGGGTATCTGAAACACTGAGATCATAACGCTGTTATGGTTAATCATCGGTTAATTTTCCATAAAAATTTTCAAATTTCCGGCAGGCATTTCCTGAGATATTGGCCGGTATAGCTTTGAGCGCACAGGATAATATCTTCCGGCGGTCCTTCGGCCAGGATATAGCCGCCGCCATCGCCGCCTTCGGGGCCGAGGTCGATAATCCAGTCGCAGGTTTTGATCACCTCAAGGTTATGCTCGATAATCACCACCGTATTGCCCTGATCGACGAGGGCGTGCAGGACTTCGAGCAATTTGCGAATATCCTCGAAATGCAGGCCGGTGGTCGGTTCATCAAGGATGTAAAGCGTCCGGCCGGTCGATCTTTTGGACAGTTCCTTGCTGAGCTTGACCCGCTGCGCTTCGCCGCCCGACAGGGTGGTCGCCGCCTGGCCGACCTTGATATAGCTCAGGCCAACCTTTTCCAGGGTCAGCATCTTGTCGCGAATGCCGGGGACGGCGGCGAAAAATTCCGCCGCTTCCTCGACGGTCATTTCCAGCACATCGGAGATCGACTTGCCCTTATATCTGATTTCCAGGGTTTCCCGGTTATAACGTTTGCCTTCGCAGACATCGCACTGGACATAGACATCGGGCAGGAAATGCATCTCGATCTTGATCAGGCCGTCGCCCTGGCAGGCTTCGCAGCGCCCACCCTTGACGTTGAAGGAAAAGCGGCCGGGTTTATAGCCGCGGGATTTGGCCTCGGGCAGGCCGGCGAACCAGTCGCGGATCGGCGTGAAGGCGCCGGTATAGGTCGCCGGGTTTGACCGCGGGGTGCGGCCGATGGGCGACTGGTCAATGTCGACCACCTTGTCAATGAATTCGAGCCCCAGAATGGCCTCATGCGGGGCCGGAACATTGCGGTTGTTGTTGAGCTTGCGCGCCACCCCGCGATAGAGGGTATCGACGGTCAGGGTTGATTTGCCGCTGCCCGAGACGCCGGTGATGCAGGTCATGGTGCCGAGCGGAATCGCCGCCGTGACATTATTCAGATTGTTGCCGGTTGCGCCCTGGATGATGATTTCCTTGCGCTTTCTGCCGGCCTTTTGACCGGGACGCCGTTCGGCGGGAACCGGGATCGATTTTTTGCCCGACAGATACTGGCCGGTCAGGCTGTCTTTGGCCGCGAGAATATCCTCAAGCTTGCCCTGGGCGACAATTTCGCCGCCATGCTCGCCGGCGCCGGGCCCCATGTCAATCACATGGTCGGCATTGCGGATCGCATCCTCGTCATGTTCGACCACCAGCACCGTATTGCCCATGTCCCGCAGGTTATAGAGCGTCTCCAGCAGGCGGTCATTGTCGCGCTGGTGCAGGCCGATGGAAGGCTCGTCCAGGACATATAATACGCCGGTGAGGCCCGAGCCGATCTGTGACGCGAGGCGAATGCGCTGGGATTCGCCGCCCGACAGCGTGCCGGAGGTGCGCGACAGATTGAGGTAATTCAGGCCGACATTGTTGAGAAAGCCCAGCCGTTCGGTGATTTCCTTGAGGACGCGGCCGGCAATCTCCCGGTCCTTGTCGCTGAGGCTTTCGGGCAGGTCCCGGAACCAGCGCAGGCTGTCGGCGACCGACATTTCCGTGATCTGGCCGATATGCCGGTCATTGATCCTGATGCAGAGCGCTTCCGGTTTCAGGCGATAACCGCCGCAGGCTTCGCATTCCGCGGCGCTCTGGTATTTGCCAAGCTCCTCGCGCATCATGTTGCTGTCGGTTTCCCGCCAGCGGCGCTCGATATTGCCGATCACCCCTTCAAAGGGCTTTTCAACCTTATACTGCTTGCGGTCATCGCTGTAGATCATCTCGATAACCTCATCGCCGCTGCCGAACAAGATAACATCCTGCACTTTTTGGCTGAGTTTTTCCCACGGGTAATTTGTCTTGAATTTATAGTGGTTGGCGAGGCTTTTTAACGTCTGGCTGTAATAGGGCGCATTGGATTTCGACCACGGGGCCAGGGCGCCGTCATCAAGGCTTTTCGTCTTGTCCGGCACCACCATATCCGGGTCAAAATAAAGCTTCTTGCCCAAACCGTCACAGGTCGGGCAGGCGCCGAAGGGATTGTTGAAGGAAAACAGCCGCGGTTCGATTTCTTCAATGGTGAAGCCGGAGACCGGACAGGCGAATTTGGCCGAGAACAGGATCTGTTCGCCGGATTTGTCGCCGCCGGCATATTCGACGACGGCCAGACCATCGGCGAGGTCAAGGGCGGTTTCCATGCTGTCGGCGAGGCGGGTCTCAAGGTTCGGACGGACGATAAGCCGGTCGACGACCACTTCGATGTCATGCTTGATTTTCTTGTCGAGGATCGGAATTTGATCAATTTCGTAAAAATCGCCGTCAACCTTGACCCGCTGAAATCCCTGACGCTGCAGTTCGGCGAACTCCTTGCGGTATTCGCCCTTGCGGCCGCGAACGATGGGCGCCAGCAGGTAAAGCCTTGTCCCTTCTTCAAGCGCCATGACCCGGTCAACCATCTGGCTGACGGTCTGGCTTTCGATCGGCAGCCCGGTCGCCGGCGAGTAGGGTACGCCGATCCGGGCATAGAGTAGGCGCATATAATCATAAACCTCGGTCACGGTGCCGACGGTGGAGCGCGGGTTGCGCGAGGTGGTTTTCTGCTCGATGGAGATCGCCGGCGACAGCCCTTCGATATGGTCGCAGTCCGGTTTCTGCATCATTTCGAGGAACTGCCGGGCGTAGGCCGACAGGCTTTCCACATAGCGCCGCTGTCCCTCGGCATAGATCGTGTCAAAGGCGAGGGAGGATTTGCCGGAACCGCTAAGTCCGGTGATGACGACAAGCTTGTCCCGGGGAATATCGACATTGATATTTTTTAAATTATGTTCCTTGGCCCCCTGAACGGAAATCTTGGTCAGCATCTTTACTCTCGTCGCCTTTGCACAAATTTATAGTAGCAATTTGAGGTTTTTTGCCGATAAGTCAAGTTCTTATTTTGTTCTCCGTAAAATTATGATATTTTGCTTTACCAATTAAGCCCCGAGCGGCTATGGTGGGCGCAGATCGAACATTAAATGAATAGGAAATAATCATGGCAGGTAGCGTCAACAAAGTAATACTTGTGGGGAATCTGGGCCGGGACCCCGAGGTGCGTCATACGAATGACGGCAACCCGGTGGTGACCCTGAACCTCGCCACGTCGGAAAGCTGGAAAGATCGCAATACCGGTGAACGCAAGGAGCGCACCGAATGGCACCGGGTGGTGATTTTCAATGAAAACCTGTGCCGGGTCGCCGAACAATATCTGCGCAAGGGCTCCAAGATATATGTCGAGGGCGCGTTGCAGACCCGCAAATGGACCGACCAGCAGGGGGTTGAGAAATATACGACCGAAGTCGTGCTGCAGAAATTCCGCGGTGAACTGACCATGCTCGACAGCCGGAACGAAGGCGGCGGATATGGCGGCGGCGCATCCGGCGGCGGGGATTACGGGTCTTCCGCGTCCGGTGGTGGCGGCGCATCCGGCGGCGGCGCGTCCGACCTGGATGACGAAATCCCCTTCTAGTCGGGTCTTGTCAAACGATACAGCAATCCCCTGTTCTCGCCGGCGAAATTGCGGTCGCGGACAGGGGGTTTGTTATGGATGGCGAAGATAAAACAGACCGATGATAAAAATAACCAACAGCATCAGCCTGCAGGATGACGAGATCGAGGAACAGTTCATCCGCGCCCCCGGCCCCGGCGGGCAGAATGTCAACAAGGTTGAAACGGCGGTCCAGCTGCGCTTTGACGCCCGCAACAGCCCGGCGATAACCGATGCGGTTTTTGCCCGGCTCAAAAGAATCAGCGGCCACAGGATGACCGCCGCCGGCGTGATTGTCATCACCGCCAACCGTTTCCGCAGCCAGTTGCGCAACCGGGAAGACGCCTTGGCGCGCCTGACCGACCTGATCCGCCAGGCGACGATTGTTGCCAAAAGCAGACGGGCGACCAAACCGAGCCGCAGCGCCCGGGCGAAACGGGTGGACAGCAAGAAAAAACGCGGCCTGCAGAAACAACAGCGCCAGAAAAATATTTCTTTCGATTAAAGGATGAACCGTCAATTTCCGCCCAGGTCGGATAAAAAGGATATTTGCTTATTACAATTTCCGGTCTTGCCGAAGTCCGCCCTTGAAGTGGCGGGTGTTTTTGCGTATTTTGCGCCTGCTACAACAATCTGTAATTTTCGCCGAGAAGGATAATCCACATGGCTTTTATAGCTGATTCACTCAAGCGGGTAAAACCGTCACCGACGATCGCTGTTTCGACGAAGGCCGCCGAATTAAAAGCGGCCGGTCGCGATGTTATTGGACTGGGGGCGGGGGAGCCTGATTTCGATACGCCGGACAATATCAAGGAAGCGGCGATTAAAGCCATCTGGGAGGGAAAGACCAAATATACCCCGGCCGACGGCACGCCGGAGGTCAAAAAGGCGGTCTGCGTGAAATTCAAGCGGGATAATGGCCTGGCGTATGAACCGAACCAGATCACGGTCAATAACGGCGGCAAGCATACAATCTATAACGCGCTGGTCGCGACGCTGAATCCCGGGGACGAGGTGGTGATTCCGACGCCCTACTGGGTGTCCTATCCCGATATGACGTTGCTCGCCGGCGGCACGCCGGTGTTCGCCGAAGCGACTTTGGAAAATAATTTCAAGCTTCAGCCCGAAGTTCTGGACGCCGCCATCAGCGACAGGACAAAATGGGTGATGCTCAATTCTCCCAGCAACCCGTCCGGCGCGGCCTATAGCGCGGATGAGATGAAGGCGCTGACCGATGTTTTGTTGAAATATCCCCATGTCTGGGTCATGGCCGATGATATGTATGAGCATATCGTCTATGACGACTTTGAATTCGTCACCCCGGCCCAGGTCGAACCCCGGCTTTATGACCGCACGCTGACCGTCAATGGGGTGGCCAAGGCCTACGCCATGACCGGATGGCGCATCGGTTTCGCCGGCGGGCCGGTCGAGCTGATCAACGCCATGCGCAAGGTGCAAAGCCAAAGCACCTCGAACCCCTGCTCCATATCGCAGGCGGCGACAGTCGAGGCGTTGACCGGGACCCAGCATTTTCTGAAGGAAAGGGCGGCCGTATTCCAGAAACGCCGCGATATGGTGGTGGCAATGCTCAATGAGGTTGACGGCATCACCTGCCCGATGCCGGAAGGGGCCTTCTATGTTTATCCGTCGATTGCCGGCCTGATCGGCAGGAAGACGCCGGCGGGTGCGGTGATCGAGAGCGATCTGGATTTCTGCACCTATATCCTCGATGCCGAGGGAGTCGCCGCCGTTCATGGCGAGGCTTTTGGCCTGTCGCCCCATTTCCGGGTGTCTTATGCGACCTCTGACGAAGCCTTGATCGAAGCCTGCAAACGGATCAAGCGGGCTTGCGACGCCCTGAGCTAAGAATATATGAGCTGAAAATATATCTGTATCCGGATCCCCTGCCCGAAATTTCAGGCAGGGGATTATTTTATTCTTTACCGGCATTTTCACGTGGGCGTTTGCTGGCGGGTTCCAAAATTTAATAGTGCTGGATTCTCCGGCCACTTTCCGATAATGCTGTGCCCTGTCAGGCAGACAGGAGGGCCGCAATGGACTTTGATCTGGTAATTTTTGATTGTGACGGGGTGCTTGTCGACAGCGAACCGCTGGCGAACCGGGAACTGCAGCGGGCGCTGGCGGACTGCGGCCTTGCCCTGAGTCTGGATCAGGTTGTCGGGCATTTTGTCGGCCTTTCGATGACAAGCGTCCTTTCAAAGGCGGCAAGGATGCTGGGCAACCCCCTGCCGGCGGATTTTCTGGAAAAACTTCAGCAGCGGACCTTCGCTGTGTTTCGGGAGGAACTGAAACCGGTGAACGGCGTAAGGGATGTCTTATCCGCCCTGGCGGCGCGAAAACAACGAATCTGCGTGGCGTCCAGCGGCGACTTTGAAAAAATCAATTTGACCCTCGGTCTGACCGGATTGAAGGATTTTTTCGGGCCGAATATATTCAGTTCCAGCCAGGTCAGCCGTGGCAAGCCCTATCCGGATCTTTATTTATATGCCGCCGGGCAGATGGATGCCGATCCCGCCCGATGCCTTGTGATCGAGGATAGCGTGCCGGGCGTGCAGGGGGCGGTCGCCGCCGGTATGGAGGTGCTGGCCTATTCCGCGACAGGGGAAGGCCGTCCGCTCGCCATTGCCGGTGGCATGGTTATTTCCCATCTGCATGATGTCCTTGAATATCTGCAATAGTCCTGCAAAAAATGCAGAGTAACATTATATCACTTTTTAACAGTGCAGCGCAAAAAAATATTTATGGGGGCAAAAAAAATGCCGGGTTAAAAAACCCGGCAAGTATCAAAATATAGGGAGGCTTCACGTCTCGGGAGACAATGAAACGGCTATGACCCATCAATAGGGGAGGACTTGGGTCATAGCAAGCTGAAACAACTTGGGAGGTCTTTCAGCGACGATGCTGCGTCGCAACATCTGTAGCTTAATATAAGGATAAATATCCAAAGGGCCACATCTAATTTTACAATGCAGGCATGCGCTGGGCGCATATCTCTAATGGCTAGAATTTGGCGATTTTGAATTGCTCGGTGATATATTCCCGAAAGGCCGAAATCCGGCGGGAATTGCGCGCTTCCTGGGTATAAACCAGATAGGCCGGGAAGGCGGGACCTTCGACGCTATTCAATACCCGGATGACATTGGTCGATCCCTGAACAAGGTAATCGGGCAGGGCGGCGATGCCGAGACCGCTCCTGACGGCCTGCAAAACCCCGTAAATGCTGTTGACCCGCAAGGTGGGCGTTCGCTTTCCCCCGTTCTCCTGCTCCAATATCCAGTCAATATTGCGAATCGGGCTATTGGTAATATCGCCGTACGTAATCAGGTTGTGCTCGTCCAGGTCATCCATGGTCTTGGGGTGGCCCTTGCGGCTGATATATTCAGGCGCGGCATAGAGGTGATGGTGGAATATGCTGACCTGCCGCTGGATCAGGTCGAGCTGCTGCGCCGGATGAAACCGTATCGCCACATCCGCTTCCCGCCGTGTCAGATCAAGGTCCGTGTCGGTCACCAGAAGCTGTACGCTGATTTCGGGGTATTTTTCGATGAACGGGCGGATATTATGCATCATCCAGGTTGAGCCAAAACTCAATGTGGTGGATATTTTAAGTTCCCCGCGCGGGACGTCCGTGCCCTCAATCAACTGCTGTTCGGTGATATGAATTTTGGCCACCACCTCTTCGGCGGTTTTGAACAGGGCTTCGCCTTCTTCCGTCAGGCTCAGGCCCCGGGCATGGCGATTGAACAGGGTGGTGTTGAGGCTTTCTTCCAGTGATCTGACCTGGCGGCTGACCGCCGACTGGCTCAACATGAGCTTTTCACCGGCGTGGGTAAAGCTGCCCGAGGACGCCACCACATGAAATATTTTTAATTTATCCCAATCCATTTATCGTTCCCGGCGGATTTGCCCCGCAGTGATGAAAAAGGCCCGCAAGCGGCGGGCTCATCTTCTTATAAACGGTTTCTGGTTCATTTTCAGGGAAATAATGATCAGAACGGCGGATTATTCCATTTCGGCGAGGAATTTTTCCGCTTCCAGGGCCGCCATACAGCCCATTCCGGCGGCGGTCACCGCCTGACGATAGATTTTGTCGGTAACATCACCGGCAGCATAGACGCCCGGAATGTCCGTCGCCGTGCTGTCGGGCGCTTTCCGGATATATCCCTCATCATCCATTTTCAGCTTGCCGGCGAAAAGGGCGGTTGCGGGCTTGTGGCCGATGGCGATAAAAACTCCGTGAACGGATAATTCACCGGCTTCGCCGGTTTTGACGTTTTTGATTCGGACCCCCGTGACCCCGCCCATGGGCGGTTCGTCACCGATGATTTCTTCGAGAACCGTATCCCAGAGGATGTCGATTTTCTCATTGGCGAACAGGCGGTCCTGGAGAATCTTTTCCGCTCTGAGCTCATCCCGCCGGTGAATGAGGGTTACCTTGGCGGCGAAATTGGTCAGGAAAATGGCTTCTTCCACGGCGGTATTGCCGCCGCCGACCACCAGCACTTCCTTGTTGCGGTAAAAAAAGCCGTCACAGGTGGCGCAGGCGGAGACGCCAAAGCCCTGAAATTTCTGCTCCGACGGCAGGCCAAGCCACATGGCCTGGGCGCCGGTGGAAATAATGATGGTGTCGGCGCTGTAAATATCCCCGGATTCACCGGTACAGATAAAAGGGCGTTGATCGAGATTGACGTCGGTAATCATGTCGGTGATGATTTCGGCATTTACGTTTCGCGCCTGGGCTTCCATTTGCTCCATCAGCCAGGGCCCCTGTATCGGGTCGGCGAAACCGGGATAGTTTTCAACCTCGGTTGTGATGGTCAACTGGCCGCCGGGCTGCATGCCTTGAACCACGATGGGGTCAAGGTTGGCCCGGGCGGCATAAATGGCGGCGGTGTAGCCTGCCGGCCCCGAACCGATAATAAGCACTTTCGTATGGTGTTTTTTTGTCATTCATCTATCCCGTTACAACTCAAACCTGACTATATGTATGGCCTTTTAATACACAATCAACAACAGAGGGAATAAAAAAATGCGCGGCGGGACTTTTCGTCTTTGGGGAAGGGTTTGAGTAAATTTAAGAAAATTAGGCGCTAACTCTACGATTTCCTAAATGAATATTAACTTGTTTAAGGCATTCTCTTGGCAGATTTAATTGTCGACGATGGCGGAAAATATGCCTTTCGGTCCTCTGTCGCCCAGATCGGGATCATGAGATATGAAGAAAACAAAACTGAAAATTAATCAATTAATTGATTGTTTGAGAAGTATTTTTTCAAAACTGACGCATGATATTCGTGGGATGTCCGGTGTAATGATTACCATGTCGCTGATACCAACAATCGGCGTAATCGGAATTGCGACTGATGTGAGTCGCGCCTATATCGTCAAAAGCCGGCTTTCATCGGCGCTTGACGCGGCGGCGCTCGCCGGCGGCAAGAATTTCTTTGAAACCGACCGGGAAGCGCAGATCAAAAAATATTTCGACGCCAATTTTCCTGCGGGCTTCTTCGGCGCCACGGTAACGGGGCCGTATGAGGTTGATGCAGACGGGAACAAGCTGCCCGTCGGACATCAATATGCCCAGAATGAAAAAGTTCTGCGCCTGACGGCCGACGTCGCGGTGCCGACAGTTTTCATGCAGTTGTTCAGTTTTGATAATATGGGCGTGGGCGGCGATTCCGAGGTCACGCGCGAAATTTCGTTGCTGGATGTGGTGATCGCCATTGACATGTCCGGTTCCATGCTGCGAAATATTGAGGGCAACAGCACCTCGGTAAAAGAAGATCGCAGAATTGAACTGGCCAAAGGGGCGGCGCTTGACCTGGTTGATATTCTCTTTGGCGATGATGCGGAAAACCCCCTGCTGAATATTGGCCTGGTGCCGTGGTCCGGTAAAGTGAATGTCACAAAGAACGGCATTAAATACGGCAAGGACGCCGCCGGAAACGCCATTCCCTATGCCAATCACTTCACCACTCAGAATATCATTGGCTCTCCGGACAATCCCTATAAGGAGGGAAATTATCGCTTTGACAAATATGGCGATGGCGACATCTGGGATGATGACGAGGATCTGGTGCTGAAAAATTATACCCCCAAGATTGATAAGGTATATTACGCCCATAATGCGCCGTCAGTCCCTCTGCTGGCTGAGCCGGAGGCTGGCTGGAAAGGCTGTGTTTATGCGCGCTATGCCCGGACCAAACAATGGGACGAATATAAATCCTATCGGGATACGGATGCGGAAAATGATGCGGCGGATATTTATGACGGGCCTTTTGAACCAGCGGGGGGGCCGGCCTGGGTCGGTTGGTATCCCATGGGCAGTGAGGGGGAGAGCAGCTCATGCGACCTGCGCAGACTGAACAAAATGAGTCACAGTTGCACAATATGCCCAAGCTACGGCATCACGCCCCTGCAGCACAAAAAAGTGACCATTAAGGATGCGGTAACCGAATTGAGCATCCCGTCCGGCAGTTTCTACACCAATATTCCGCAGGGCCTCGCCTGGGCGTGGAGAACCATCACCCCCGGCAAGCCGTTTGACGAGGCCTCTGTCGTTGTCGCCGAAGGCTACACCAAGCATAAGGCGATTATTCTGCTGACCGACGGGCAGAATACGGTTCGCTCGGCGGACGCCTATAACTATGGCTTTTATTCCACGTCACGGCGGGACAATCGGTTGAAGGATCTGGCGGATGCGGTCAAGAACAAGAATGACGGCGATCCGGAGAATGATGATGAAATCCTCATTTACACCATTCAGTTCGCCAACACCAGTTCAAGCCTGGTTGATCTGCTGAAATATGTCGCAACGAGCGACGATTATTATTTCTATGCCCCGAGCAAGGAATCATTGAAAAAGGCATTCAAGAAGATCGCCAAGGATCTGTCCAATTTGCGTCTGTCCAAATAGAATTATCAATGCCGATATTAAAGGTGTGGCTTCGGTCACATCTTTTTTATTTGTCTAGGGTCAGGATCTATTAATTATATACAATTCTGTTATTCTGTGACGAGAAACCGGCAGAAAACAGGCGCAGGCAATAGCGGCGCTATTGGCAAGCCAGGGCTTCGCACCGGTTTCTCGTCACAGAATAACCGGCGCGGCGCGACCCTGATTATTCATGGGGGCGTTAGAAAACCTCGAAATAGCCCCGCTATTCCTTCGGTTTTCTGCCTGCCCGTGAATAACCAGGGTCTGCGCAGAATGGACATAATTAATAGATTCTGACCCTAAATAATATTTTTGCGTAATTTGAAGGGCAGAAATAAAAAAGGCGCCCATATCATGATCTGGCAGGATTTCCCGAAATTAACCCGACCGGGGCGGATTGGTCACCTGACCATGGCCGATGGCTGTCGGCTGCGCATCGCCAGTTGGCCGAGTGATGAAAACAGCCGCGGGATCGTCGTGCTGGTCAACGGCCATCGGGAGTATATGGAAAAATATGCCGAATTCATTGCCGATTTTCTCAAACGCGGATATGCGGTTTATACCCTGGACAATCGGGGGCAGGGGCTTTCGGACCGGCCCCTGAACAACCGGCTGAAAAGCCATTCGGCGAATTTTGACGCTTTCGTCAGCGACATGAATGAATTTGTGACAAAGGCCGTGATGGCGGATCCGCGCGCCGGCGAACTCCCGCTCATTCTGGTCGGCCATTCCATGGGCGCCCATGTCTGCTTGCGCTATCTCGGCGCATTTCCGGGCAGGATTGACAGGGCGATCCTGCTGGCGCCGATGACAGACTTCCATCTCGGCTCCGCCGTTGTCCGCAAGGCGGCCGGGCTGCTCGTTCGTCTGGTCTGCGGCCTGGGCTTTGGCAAGCTGTTCGCCCTCGGCCAGGGCAGCGTCTTTTCAAAGAAACATCATCTGCTCAAAAGAACGCTGCTGACCCATGACCGGGCAAGATACGCCATTGAAGCAGATATTATCGCCGCCAATCCTGATTTATATGTCGGCGGGCCGACCTATGGCTGGCTTAAGGCCGCCCTCGACAGCATCGACAAAATCCATGAACCGGGCTTTCTGGACCGGATCACCATCCCGATGCTGGTGCTGCTCGCCGGTGAGGAAGCTCTGGTCGATAACCGCGCCAGTGAAAGGCTTTTTGCCGGCCGCGACAATATCATGGTGGCGATCCTCGACGGCGCCCGCCATGAAATGTATCGGGAGACCGATGCGCTCAGAGAAATATTATGGCGAAAAATAACAGAATTTCTCGGAGATGATTCCATCAGGTGAGCAAGGCGAGAACCTGTTCATGCAGTTCGCGGGTTGCCGAGGCGACAATCCGGCCGCCCTGTTCCGCCGGGCCGCCGTCCCAGGTGGTGACAATGCCGCCGGCGCCGGTGACGATCGGAATCAGGGCCTGAATATCGTAAGCCTCGAGCCCGCTTTCGATCACCACATCGATGAAGCCCGCCGCGACCATGGCGTAGGCGTAGCAGTCATAGCCATTGCGCACCAGACGGGCCCTTTCCGCGACCCGTTCAAAGGCCCGCCGGTCCGCGGCGCTGGCGAAAAACTGGCTCGGGTCGGTGGTGGAGACAGTGGCCTGTGAAAGGGTTGTGCAGGGGCGGCACCTGAGGCGCGCGCCGTTAAGGGTCGCGCCGTCCGGGACGCCGATATAACGTTCCCTGAGGTAGGGCTGGTCGAGCATGCCGATCACGGCCTCCTCGCCGTTGTTGAGCGCGACAAGGGTTCCCCAGGTCGGAATGCCGCAGATATAGGCCCGGGTGCCATCAATGGGGTCGATCACCCAGGTCCACTGGTCCGCGCTTTTGTCCTTGCTGTTATGCTCCGCGCCATGTTCTTCACCCAGTATATTATGATCGGGATAGCTTTGATTGATCAATTGCCGGATCGCCTGTTCCGCATTCCGGTCGGCCTCGGTCACCGGATCATAGTCAAGGTCGAGCTTCCGGCCCTTGTTGACGACCTCGACCGGTTTTTTAAACAGGGGCAGGGTAATTTCCGCCGCGCTGTTCGCCAGCCGGTTCAAAAAGCCGGTATATTCGGTGATTTCTTCGGCGCCGGGGATTCGACCCATTTGCAAGACTCCTCTTTTTCCGCGGATACAACTGTGTCCGACAGCAGGCGTCTTTTGTCAAGGGATAAAGGGCCGTTGGTATTATCCGGCCGATCGGGGCGTCAGACCCCGATGCGCGGCGCGCCGTCGCGGGAAGGACCGAAGCTTTTCTCCAGTGTGGCGGTGCTGTCCTCGGCCGTGGTGATTGCTTCACTCAGCAGGCCGAGAATCTTGACATTATTCTCCAGCACGCGCTGCGCTTCGGGACGTTCATCCTCCATGATCTTGGTTGTCCGCAGGAAAATATCCTTGCGGATGATCTTCAAAATATCTTCAAGTCTATAGCCATCGGGATTTTCATCGGTTACTAAAAAATGCGTCATGACATACCTTTAAAAGCAATTGATTTTGGATAAATATAACCGGGAGTGATTAACAAAAGGTATGCGTCCGGCCCGCAAAGCAGAAAACCCAGAAACAGAAAACCCCGAAGATAATCCCCGGGGTTCTGTGTCTCTGATCGTTTGAACAGGCTTATTGCGCGGCGCGCGCCGCCTTCTTGCGCTCATGCGGGATGAGATGGCGTTTGCGCAGACGGATATTTTCCGGCGTCACTTCGACCAGTTCGTCATCATTGATATAGGCGATGGCCTGTTCCAGGGTTAACCTTTTCGGCGTGGTCAGTTTGATGGCGTCATCCTTGCCCGAGGCGCGGATATTGGTCAGTTGCTTGCCCTTCAGGACATTGACGTCGAGGTCATTGTCCCGGCTGTGTTCGCCGATGATCATGCCTTCATAAACCTCATCCTGCGGGTCGATCATGATCACGCCGCGATCTTCCAGATTCCACAGGGCGTAGGCGACGGCCTTGCCCATGCCCATGGAAATCAGCACGCCGACCCGCCGTCCGGGGATCGGACCTTTATAGGGCCCATAGCTGTGATAGACCCGGTTCATGATGCCGGTGCCGCGGGTGTCGGTGAGGAATTCGCCGTGATAGCCGATCAGCCCCCGCGACGGGGCGAGGAAAGTGATGCGGGTTTTGCCGGCGCCGCTGGACCGCATATCGGTCATTTCGGCCTTGCGCAGGCTCATCTTCTCGACCACGACGCCGGAATATTCGTCATCGACGTCAATGACCGCTTCTTCATAAGGCTCGAGCCGCGCGCCGCTGTCCGGATCCGTCTTGTAAAGCACCCGCGGCCGGGAAATGGAAAGTTCAAAGCCTTCGCGGCGCATGGTTTCGATCAGGACCCCGAGCTGCAGTTCGCCCCGGCCGGCGACTTCAAAGCCGTCCTTGTCTTCGCTTTCGGTAATGCGGATCGCGACATTGCCTTCGGCTTCCACGGCGAGACGGTCGCGGATCATGCGCGAGGTGACTTTCGTGCCTTCACGTCCGGCCAGCGGGCTGTCATTGACCGTGAAGCGCATGGACAGGGTCGGCGGGTCGATGGGCTGGGCCTTGAGGGGGATTTCGACCTCAGGCGCGCAGAAGGTATCGGCCACCGTGCCGATCGAAAGGCCGGCGATGGAGATAATTTCACCGGCGATGGCTTCCTCAACCGGCACCCGGTCAAGCCCGCGGAAGGACATCAGCTTGCTCGCCCGGCCGCTTTCGACCACTTTGCCGTCCTGGTTTAGAACCCTGATCGGGTCGTTGACCCTGATCTTGCCGCTTTGCACGCGCCCGGTCAGCACCCGGCCCATGAAGTTATCCCGGTCCAGCAAGGTCGCCAGCATGGTGAAGGGCTTGTCGATATTTTCCTTGGTCATCACCGACGGTTTGTCATAATGGCTGAGGATGGTCTCGAGTAACGGTTCGAGATTTTGCCGCGGCCCGTCCAGTTCATGATCGGCCCAGCCGTCGCGGCCGGAGGCGAACAGGGTCGGGAAGTCAAGCTGGTCCTCATTGGCGTCGAGGCTGGCGAACAGGTCGAACACCTCGTCATGGACCGCATCCGGCCGCCGGTCGGGTTTGTCGACCTTGTTGATGACGACAATCGGCCGCAAGCCGAGGGCCAGAGCCTTGGAAGTAACGAATTTTGTCTGCGGCATCGGACCTTCGGCGGCGTCGACCAGCAGGATGACGCCGTCAACCATGCTCAGGATTCGCTCCACTTCGCCGCCAAAGTCGGCATGGCCCGGCGTATCGACGATATTGATCCGATGCTCTTTCCACTCAATGGAGGTGCATTTGGCCAAAATCGTGATGCCGCGTTCTTTTTCAAGATCGCCGCTGTCCATGGCGCGTTCTTCAACCCGTTGATTTTCCCGGAAAGTTCCGCTTTGCCGGAACATGGTATCAACGAGGGTGGTCTTGCCGTGGTCAACGTGGGCAATGATGGCGATATTACGTAGGGACATGTGTTTTACCTAAAACTGTTGATTAACCTGTTGATTGTCACGGCGCAAAATTCTATCTATGATGCGGTGCAATATCAGGGTAAAAAATTCGGCGCAGTATACTGGCATTGCACCTAATGTCTATGTGAATTTATAATAAAGCAAAATTAAGGGTATTTCCATGAAAGCGATGATCGTCCGGGAATATGGGCCACTTGAAAATCTGAAGCTGGAAACGGTGGATGATCCCGTCGCGGGTGAGAACGCCGTGGTGATCGACGTTCGGGCCTGCGCGGTGAATTTCGCCGACAGCCTGATGGTCGAGGGCAGCTATCAGGTGAAGCCGCCCTTGCCCTTCAGTCCGGGGCTGGAAGTGGCGGGCGTTATTTCCGCCGTCGGACAGAACGTCACCGGCTGGCGGGTGGGGGACAGGGTGCAGGCCCTGACCAACTGGGGCGGGTTCGCCGAAAAAGTCGCCGTCCCGGCGGCGGCGCTGACTCGCTTGCCGGAAAATATGCCTTATGAGGATGCGGCGGCTTTTGTCGTCGCCTATGGCACCAGTCATGTGGCGCTCGATTATCGGGCGCGGCTCAAACCCGGCGAATGGCTGGTGGTCAACGGCGCCGGCGGCGGGGTCGGCCTGACGGCGGTTGAGATCGGCAAGATGATAGGGGCGAATGTGATCGCCACCGCCGGTTCCGATGAAAAGCTCGCCCTCGCCAGAACCAAGGGGGCCGATCATGTGATCAACTACAAGCAGGAAGACGTCCGGCAAAAGATCAAGGAATATACCGCGGGCCAGGGCGCCAATGTGGTCTATGATCCGGTGGGCGGCGACGTCTTCCGCCAGTCCTTCCGCGCCATGGCCCCCGAAGGCCGGATGTTGGTGATCGGCTTCGCCAGCGGCGATGTGCCGCAGGTGCCGGCCAATCACCTGCTGGTCAAGAATATTGAACTGATCGGCTTTTACTGGGGCGCCTACAAGCAGTTCAAACCTGAAATCCTGCAGAATTCCGCCCGGCGGTTGTTCGACTGGTACGGGGAAGGGCGGATCGCCCCCCATATCAGCGCCACCTACCCATTGGCGCAAACAGCCGACGCCATCCGCGCCTTGCGCCAGCGCAAATCATCCGGCAAAGTCGTGGTGACGATGGGATAATTCTCCCCTTTTGGCGGCGAATATTATATCTTCTGCGTTTCAATAGGTTGGCGACAAAAGGATATTCGCCTTCTCGACCAAAGTTTATGCTATAAACGAAATATTGAATTGACTTGTGAAAATAAAAAATGTTACTCATCAGTAACGATAATCAGATTTGATCCATTTCCATCGCGAGACTCAGAGGACAAGATGCAGGAAATCCTAGATAAACTGGAAGAAAAGCGCGAACAGGCGCGCATGGGAGGCGGGCAGCCGCGCATTGACGCCCAGCATAACAAGGGCAAGCTGACGGCGCGGGAACGTATTGACGTCCTGCTCGACCCGGGCAGCTTCGAAGAATATGACATGTTCATGGAGCATCGCTGCACGGATTTCGGCATGGCGGAGCAGAAGGTCTCCGGCGACGGTGTGGTCATTGGCTCCGGCACCGTCAATGGTCGTCTGGTGTATGTTTTCAGCCAGGATTTCACGGTTTTCGGCGGCTCGTTATCGGAAACCCATGCCGAAAAAATCTGCAAGGTCATGGATATGGCGATGAAGGTCGGCGCGCCAGTCATCGGCCTTAATGATTCCGGCGGCGCGCGCATTCAGGAAGGGGTCGCGGCCCTGGCCGGCTATGCCGATGTTTTCCAGAAGAATATCATGGCGTCCGGCGTCGTGCCGCAGATCTCCGTGATCATGGGCCCCTGCGCCGGCGGGGCGGTTTATTCGCCGGCGATGACCGACTTTATCTTTATGGTCAAGGACAGTTCCTATATGTTCGTCACCGGACCTGATGTGGTGAAAACCGTGACCAACGAAAGCGTGACCCAGGAGGAGCTGGGCGGGGCGATCACCCATTCGACGAAATCCAGCGTCGCCGACATCGCCTTTGAAAATGACGTCGAGGCCCTGAAACAGGTGCGGCGGCTGGTTGATTTCCTGCCGGCCAACAACCGGGAGAAATCGCCGGACTTCCCGACGTTTGACGATCCCGACCGCGAGGAAATGTCCCTCGACACCCTGATCCCGGACAATCCCAACAAGCCCTATGATATGCATGAGCTGATCCGCAAGGTGGCCGATGAGGGGGATTTCTATGAAATTCAGCCCGAGCACGCCAAGAATATCATCACCGGTTTTGGCCGGGTCGAGGGCCAGACCGTGGGCTTCGTCGCCAACCAGCCGATGGTGCTGGCGGGCTGTCTCGACATTAACGCCTCGCGCAAGGCGGCGCGCTTCGTGCGCTTCTGCGACTGTTTCAATATTCCGATCGTGACTTTTGTCGATGTGCCGGGCTTCCTGCCGGGCACCCAGCAGGAATATAACGGCATCATCAAGCAGGGGGCGAAACTGTTGTTTGCCTATGGTGAGGCGACGGTGCCGAAAATCACCATTATCACCCGCAAGGCGTATGGCGGCGCCTATGACGTGATGGCGTCGAAGCATCTGCGCGGCGATCTGAATTTTGCCTGGCCGACGGCGGAAATCGCCGTCATGGGCGCCAAGGGGGCGGTGGAGATCATCTTCCGCGCCGATATTGGCGATCCGGAGAAGATCGAGGCCAGAACCAAGGAATATTCCGATAAATTCGCCAATCCGTTTGTCGCGGCGGGCAAGGGGTTCATTGACGACATCATCATGCCGCACGCCTCCCGGCGGCGCATCGCCCGGGGACTGCGGATGCTGAAAAACAAGGAACTCAGCAATCCGTGGAAAAAACACGACAATATCCCGCTTTAAGCGCCAGAAATTGCGCCGAAGAGAGCGCCAGAGAGATCAAGCCAATGTTTTCAAAAATTCTGATTGCCAACCGCGGTGAAATTGCCTGCCGTGTGATAAAAACCGCCCGTAAAATGGGCATCAAGACGGTGGCGGTTTATTCCGACGCCGACGCCGAAGCGCTCCATGTCCGCATGGCCGATGAAAAGGTTCATATCGGCGCGTCGCCGGCTTCGGAAAGCTATCTGATTGCCGATAAGATTGTTCAGGCGGCGAAGGCAAGCGGCGCCGAGGCGATCCACCCGGGTTATGGTTTTCTGTCGGAAAATGCCGATTTCTGCGAGACCCTGCGGAAAGAAGGCATCGCCTTTATCGGGCCGGAGGTGAAGGCCATCGGCGTGATGGGTGACAAAATCGAATCGAAGAAATTCGCTGCGAGAGCCGGGGTCAATACGGTGCCCGGCAATACGGACCTGATCCGCGACGCCGACCATGCGGTCGAGATTTCAAACAGCATCGGCTATCCGGTGATGATCAAGGCGTCGGCCGGCGGCGGCGGCAAGGGCATGCGGGTCGCCACCAATGACGCCGAGGCGGCGGAGGGCTTCACCTCGGCCACCAGCGAGGCGATTTCCAGTTTCGGCGACGACCGGGTCTTTATCGAGAAATTTATCGAGGAGCCGCGTCATATCGAAATTCAGGTGCTCGGCGACAGCCATGGCAATGTGATTTATCTGGGCGAGCGGGAATGTTCGATCCAGCGCCGCCATCAGAAGGTGATCGAGGAAGCGCCGAGCCCCTTTATTGATGAGGCGACGCGCAAGGCGATGGGCGAGCAGGCCGTGGCGCTGGCGAAGGAAGTTGACTATCAGTCGGCCGGCACCGTCGAATTTATCGTTGACAAGAACCGCAATTTCTATTTCCTCGAAATGAACACCCGGCTTCAGGTCGAGCATCCGGTGACGGAGCTGATCACCGGCGTAGACCTTGTGGAGCAGATGATCCGGGTCGCCAACGGTGAAAAACTCACCCTCAGCCAGGACGACATTAAACTGACGGGCTGGGCGATGGAATCCCGGGTCTATGCCGAGGATCCCCTGCGCGGCTTTCTGCCGTCCATCGGCCGGATTGTCAAATATTCCCCGCCGGCGGAAAATGACAATGTCCGGGTCGATACCGGCATTTACGAGGGTTCGGAAATCAGCATGTATTATGATCCGATGATCGCCAAGCTGATCACATATGGCGCGGACCGCGACCAGGCGATCCACCATATGAAACAGGCGCTGGATCGTTATTATATTCGCGGTCTGAACCATAATATCGCCTTCCTCGCCGATGTGCTGAACAGCGGCCGTTTCCAGTCCGGCGACATCACGACCAATTATATCGCGGAAGAATATCCGGACGGCTTTTCCGGCGGAACCCTGACGGACGAGACCAAAAAAGTGATGATCGCGGTCGCCCAGACGGCGCATTCCTTTGAGATGGGGCGTCAGGGGCATATTTCCGGTAAAATGGACCCGGATGCGCCCCATTACAATGACAACTGGGTGGTGACGATTGACGGCGAAAGTCACGCCTCGAGCTTTTACGCCACGGAAGACGGCTGCGCCGTCGCCTGCAATGACCAGACGGTCACGGTGCTCAGCGACTGGCTGCCGGGCAAGCCGATGTTTGAAGGCAATGTGGACGGCGCGGATGTCTGTGTCGAAATCGACCGGCTGGCCGATGGCTATCTGCTGAATTATAACGGGGCGACGGAGAAAGTCTTTGTCCGCAGCCCGCGGGAGGCGGAACTGGCCGCCCTGATGCCGGAAAAAATGCCGCCGGACATGTCCAACTTCCTGCTGTGCCCGATGCCGGGTCAGGTGATCTCTGTGGCGGTAGAGCAAGGCGATGAAGTCAAGGCCGGACAGATCCTCTGCGTGGTCGAGGCGATGAAAATGGAAAATATCCTGCGGGCCGAAAAGGACGCCGTGGTCCGGAAAATTTCGGCCAAGGCCGGCGACAATCTGGCTGTGGATGAAGTGATTATCGAATTTGAATAGATCGTTTGCGGTCTGAACAGGCGAAAGGCGGCCGGGGGGTCGCCTTTATTCTTTTGCGTGATCCGACTTTGGCTTGGTTCCGGCGCAAAAAAATATTAAACTGCGCCCATGATGGAACAGGGACGCAAAGCCGTCAGGCTGATTATATCGGGACGCGTGCAGGGGGTTTGGTTTCGCGGCTGGACCGTGGACAGGGCGCATGAGCTTGGTCTTGACGGATGGGTGCGCAACCGGGCGGACGGCACGGTCGAGGCGCTGGTCGTCGGCCCGGAAGAACAGGTGAATCAAATGATCGATCTCTGCCGGGAGGGGCCGAAGCTCGCCCTGGTTGATGATATTGAGATTCACCCGGCGATGGGAATCACGCCAAAGGGGTTTGTCCAGAAGCCGACAGTGGATGTCGAGGCGCGGCGCAACTGACGGTTAGATGTCGGTTGTTTTCTTTCTTTTGCTGTTTTCGGGCCGGGCGAAATCCGGCGCCGATACGTTAAAATTATAAAGCCGTATATCCGCCCCCCTTTTATGGAAAGTGAAAGTCTCCTTCACCTGCCGGGAAAAATCATATTCGGCCGAGAAGACCAGCGTGATTTTCGTCCCCTTGCCGGCAAAGCTTGTCCGGACGGACCAGGTGATCAGCTCTGAGCTTTGATGATCGCCCAGGGTCCGGCGGAGCTTGCTCAGCAGTTCCCGCAACTGCCCGGCGGAGACGAATCCTTTGAAGTCGTCGTGGCTGCGGCGATAGATTTCGTCAAAATCGCCCTTGTTATAGAGGGTGTGAAAGCGCGCCGTTTCGAATTCCGCCTGTTCAGTGCCTTCCTGCACGGCGCATGCGGCAAGAAACAAGGCGCCTATGACGATGACAATATTAAACCGTTTCATGGTGCGCCGTCTCAAAAATATCTCCCCAGGTGCGCTGAAGCGCCGCATCAAGGTCATTGATGGTGACCGGCAGGCCGAGATCGACCAGTGACGTCACCCCATGCTCGGATATGCCGCAGGGGACGATGCCGCTGTAATGATCCAAATCAGGCTCCACATTGATGCAGATGCCGTGATAGGTCACCCATTTGCGGACTCGGACGCCGATGGCGGCGATCTTGTCCTCTCTTGCTTGATTTTGGCCGCCGCCCCGGCTGACCCAGACGCCGACCCGTCCTTCGCGCCGTTCGGCCGTGACGTTGAATTCGGCCAGGCTGTCAATCACCCATTGTTCGAGCTGAGAGACAAATTTCCGCACGTCGCGGCCCTGCCTGCTGAGGTCAAGCATGACATAAACCACCCGCTGTCCCGGCCCGTGATAGGTATATTGTCCGCCGCGGCCGGTCTGATGCACCGGAAAGCGGTCCGGCGTGATCAGATCCCGCACATCGGCGGAAGTGCCCGCCGTATAAAGCGGCGGATGTTGCAAAAACCACACGAGTTCCGCCGCCCGGCCCAGATGAATATCCGCCACCCGTTGTTCCATGGTGGTTATCGCTTCATCATAGGCGACAAGCCCTTCGGTGAATTTCCATTCGATCGGCAGAGCGATATTTTGCGCTTCGGTCATGCTTTTCCTGTTAACCAAATAATAACTATGCTATTTCATTGTAGTGGATATAGCCAATTTTCAGTCACAGGTTAAGGATAAAGACAAAAGATGTCACAGGCAATTGATGATGTAGGCGTGGAGCTCACCGTCGTTCTCGGCAATACGTTGATGCCAATAAAACAATTGCTGAAGCTGGGCCGCGGCGCTGTGATCGAACTGGACGGCAATCAGGACCAACCGGTCAAAATCTACGCCAATGGGGAAATGATCGCCAAGGGCGAGATTATGGTGGCGGGGGAAAATATCGCCGTCAGCATCACAAAAAGCGTTAAAAATTATCAAAAATAATATTGCGCCAGGACAGGGCGTCTCTTCAGCCAAATTCAACAAATAAAAAATGTTAAATAAGAAAATTCACACAAAAACTTGAAATATTGATTCATTCTCCCTAAATTAACGGGTAATGCCAGCGGTGGATCGGCAGAGACAGCTATTCAGAGATGAAGGATGACCCATGGGCATCATGCGGGAAAAAAGCGCGGCTTTTCAAAAAACAACCGGATTTGAGGATCTGGTGAAGGCCTATGGCCATCTGGACAGTCCGGATTTGCTGGACGCCATGATCAATGGCGAGTTCAGGAATCGCATTGCCCTTGTGTCGTCCTTCGGCGCCGAGTCCATCGTGCTGCTCGATATGGTGGCCCGGGTAAATCCGGCGACACCGGTCATCTTCCTCAATACCCAGAAGCTGTTTGGCGAAACCGTCAGCTATCGCGACAGGGTTGCCGAAGAGCTGGGCCTGACCAATATCATCACCGTCAAACCGGCGCCGGAGGATGTGGCGCGGGAAGATCAAAACGGTCTTCTGTGGACTCGCGATACCGACGCCTGCTGTGACCTGCGCAAGGTGCGGCCGCTGGCGCGGGCGATGAATAAATATGACGCCTGGATTACCGGACGCAAAAGATTCCAGACCGCCGAGAGGGGCAGTATTCCCCTGATCGAACAGGATGGCTCCAAAATCAAGATCAATCCGCTGGCCCACTGGACTCAGCAACAGCTTGATCAGATTATCGCCGATAAGGGCCTGCCCCGGCATCCGCTGGTTGATCAGGGTTATCCGTCAATCGGCTGTATGCCCTGTACGGCGCGGGTCGAAGCCGGCCAGGATCGCCGCATGGGCCGCTGGGCCGGGCAGGGTAAAACCGAATGCGGTATTCACATCGGTGAAAATATTTAAGTTTTAATCGGATTTGCTATTGCCAATTCGGCTGCGGTTTGCTACTTCACCGTCAGTCAGGACGTCGTGATCGGCTCCTGGTTCCAATTCAAGTGTGCGGCCGTGGCGGAATTGGTAGACGCGCAGCGTTGAGGTCGCTGTGGGATAATATCCCGTGGAAGTTCGAGTCTTCTCGGCCGCACCATTTGAGGTCAAAGGTGGGCACCAATAGTTTGGTGCTGTCAAACGCTATAGCCTGTTCGGCTAAAGCGGCCTTTGGACCACGCATTTTGATTTTACTTTTACCCACATCGACGCGGGTAATCACATGCGCCAGATAGACCCGCGTGAATTTTGGGTCTTTGTTTTCTTTCAGCAGTTTTCTCACCGCCGATGCAAATTCACGGCAATCGTTGCGGGTGAGATTGCGTACGGGAAAGGCTTGCTGTTGTTCAAGTCGGCGGATGGCACGGCTGTAATCTTCATTCTTAGCTTGAAGCTCTTTGATGAATTTTTGCAGTGTTGCATCAAGGGTTATCTCGGACACGCTGATTTGCTGCCACAGCTCTTTAAGCTGGTTTTTAACACTGCGTTGTTCGTTCTTTAATGTTTCAACCCGCCCGTCATAGCTTTCACTGCGCCTTTGGGCGTGATCCACCAATTCAGGAACAATAACCTCTATGCGCTTCGAGGACAGGGCTGTCTCGCAAAGCGTGTTGATCACAATATCATTCAGTTTCTGCATGGGAACTGAATTGCCTGAACAAGCCGCACGCCCGGCATCGGCCCGCAATCCGCATTTGTAATATCGGTATTTACCGCCTTTTCCGGTGGCGATCCGCATGGGTGAACCGCAGTTTTTGCAATGGGCAATACCGGTCAGCAGGGTTGGGCCATTGATAACCCGTGGCGGCGTGGAAAAGGCCGTATTGCGATGAAGGCGCTCATTGGCGGCATGAAATATTTCATCGCCGACGATTCGCGGTGTTTTCAGGAAAACCCATTCATCTTCCGGTTTTGAAATACCGTTCTTGTCCTTTTTGTTGAAATGATACCGCCCCACATAAATTTCATTGGTCAGAATCCGCTGAATGAATTGTTGCAGAAACTTGCCATCATTACGGGTGGTTTCTCCCCGTTCATTCAGGTCATAGGCAATGGCTCGCAACCCCATGGGGCCGCTTTTGCTGTCTCCGGTCACGTAGTGCCTGAAAATCATTTTGACGATTTCAGCCTCTCCAGGGGCGATCTCCAGCTTTTTCTTGTCCTTCTTGCCACGCCTCTCGGCGATATAGGTGCGATAGCCAAAGGGAGGACGCGATCCGTTCCAGAAGCCTTGCCGGGTATTTTCAAGCATGGAGCGGCTTGTATGCTTGGAGGTTTCCTTGGATTGATATTCATCCATCGCCCCAAGGATGGTGCGCAGGACATCAGCTTGTTCGCCTTTTCCTATGTCCTGGGTGATGGAAACAAACTGCACCCCGGCCTTTTCAAGTTTTTTGGTATTGTTGAGCAGGTCAAAAGTGTTGCGGGCAAAGCGTGATTGCGAATGAACGATCACGACATCAAACGGATTGGCCGGAGAGCAAGCTTCGGCAATCATCGCCTGAAATTCAATACGGTTATCATTAGTGGCACTGGCGCCTGCATCTACATAGCTCTTGGCCACATGCCATTCCTTTTGCGCGCAGTAGCGTTCGCATTGGGCAATCTGATCGGGAATGGAAATATCCTGGGCCGCCTGATTTCCCGTCGATACCCTTGCATAAATGACTGCACGCATGTCCTGTTTTACCCTTTCAGTTTTTCCTTCTGTAATAACGGCTCAATCAAGGGCCCCAACCAGGTCAAGAGCAAGTCCAGCTCCTGCTGTGATACCGGCAAATGATCTGGATCATGGGCCGTATGAATTGTAACTTCAAACTCACCATCGGTTTTAACGATGTGGCTGTATTCAGCGTCTTCTTCATCCGCCCCCGCAACGTATTTTTCTGTTTCCATATTCTGCCTTCCTAAGAAGGCGGGCATTGGAAAATCATATCAAAAACACGACTAAAAGTCAATATTACATAACAATATCAATGCATTATGTGATTTTCAATATTGCTCAGTACAATTCAATCTCGTTCAGGCACTTATCAGTGCCAACTGATCTTCTTCGATCTAAATTAATCGAAGCCTGTCATATATCTTCCGCTTCAATATCCTCTAAAAATTCAGATGCGGGTGCAACGCCAGTTATCAGAAGCTTTTCTCTGGCACGGGTACATGCCACATAAAATAAGTGGCGCTCGGTTTCATAAACTTCATCCAACTCTATTTCATCGGCAA
The DNA here is from genome assembly GCA_048266545.1 of Paremcibacter sp. Lineage (GTDB taxonomy): Bacteria > Pseudomonadota > Alphaproteobacteria > Sphingomonadales > Emcibacteraceae > Paremcibacter. Next base: position 74,556 of record JBLWZH010000013.1, read on the forward strand.
CTGTTTCAATTCTATCTTGGTCAGGCAAGATTTCATCGTCACAAGCCATTACGATGACGACTCTAAACTCCAGTCCTTTTGCTAAATGCATTGTGCCGATTGATATGCAGCCAGTTCGATCTTCAACCCGGTCAGAAAGCTCAAGTGCTTTTTGGTCCGCTTGTTGTACCGCAGATCTTGCACGTTGCAGTTCGTCTTTTGAGCGAACAAAAATACCTATTTCTTCAGCAGGAATGCCTTCATCAATTGTTTCAAAAATATATAAGCCAATCTTTTCAATTTCGGCTGTTGAATCAGCCAATATTTCAATCTCTGGTTTGGGTCCATTGAAAATAGAAACTGTCCCACGGCGATCCTCTTCAATTCCATCCACATCACGCACACTGGCAGGAAGTAATTTATCGACGGCTTCTCTAATTTGATGAGATGTACGGTAATTAACTTTCAGAGTTGTTGAACGGCCCCGGACATCAATACCGAGTGCTTTCCATGAAAATGGTTCCTGAAAAATACGCTGCCCTAAATCTCCGGCAAAGAATAAGGCGCCTGGCCTGTCATCTGCTATGGCTGCAAGCATTCTCAATTCAGGCACACCTAAATCCTGGGCCTCGTCAACGATGATATGGGTAAAGGGCTTGTGATTTCGATTCTTATAATATTCAGTAACTTTGCCAAATATGCGCGGCCATGAGTAAAACCCCTTGGCTTCTAACAATTCTCTGGCTTTAACAAAAACATGCCAGATTTTTTCTCGCTGTTTTGAACCCAAACGACTTTTGCGGCCAAGGCGTGGAACATTGCTATAGTCATCCAATGAATTTAACTGCCAAGCATCAACCACATGCAACCACTCCGACATAAAAAACCGGTCAGAAAAACCATCAATGCCCAGTTCAGCAACAGCCGTTTTTAATGCTACCTCAATATTCTGGCGTTTGGCGGCCCTTGGGTGAGAGCCTTCGGTCAATGTAAACAACTCATGCGCCACATCTTCAAAAGATAATATGGTAACTTTACTATCCAGGTCCGTATTATTCCCTGCCAACATTTGAAGCTTGGATTTCAGAGCATTTGCCAGCGGGTTGGAAAAAGTGGTGAGCAGTATCTTTGCATCAAGTTCATTTTTTATAATATGTGCAACGCGATGTAAGGCGACAACGGTTTTACCAGTTCCAGCGGAGCCTGAAACCCGTGCCGGACCGCTAAACTTCTGATTAACAACCTGCCGCTGGGCCGGATGAAGAAAAATTGCCCATTTATCCCAAGGGTATTCGAGGGCGCGGGTGAGTTCATCAACATTCTCCATAATGCGGAAACGGCGCTGGGCATCTGGATGCGCAAATGGATCAACCTGGCCCAGGATTTCTTCCGGTGTTTTGAGAACACCTGTTGTCACATAATCAAGCAGTGCTTCTGCGGCTTCCGCTGGTATATGATCGGCCAGATCAAAGAAATTATCTTCAGAAGCATTACGAACATCATTGACCCAATCATCGGGAACACCAACGCCCAAAAGATCATCGGCTGTTAACTGCAAAAACAGAGGAGGTAAAAAACGTTCTCTGGGAACGTCCGCAACTTGCCTTACCTCTGGTTCTGGCGAGATATAGGTCGGCAGCGTTATTTCCTCAACACGCTCACGCACTTCAACGATCTGCGCAGCACCAGTGCGGGGATGGGTTTCAATTCGTCTACGTTCCGCCCATTTATAGGCATCATCATGATGATCGACATAACAGATCAGGAAGCTGTCGCTGGTTTTGTGAATGATAATCCGAATGTCGCGACTGACACGGATGGACCAGAAATTCTGATCCTTTGACTTGTCAATCCGGTGGAATTTGAGGCCGGGACTGGTTGGGTTTTGCTGCAAATCGAAGACAGTAATTTTCACAGCTTTTTGTTCCTGGGAGGCAAGTTTACCAAGAGCTGTTGAAAAACTATCTGCGATGCAAAATTTCATAATGTTTCGATAACTTCCTTTAAGGGGCCATCGCCAATCACTGCGGATATACGTTGAGTAAGTCGTTTGCGCAGGTATTCCGGGCTTTCCCAGACAATATGATTATATTGGCGTGTGTCGAAATGTAGGTCATCAACGGCAGTCTTATGACAAGTGAAGATTACCGGAATATTCAATCCATGTGCAAAACCAGCTTCATAATAGACGCCCCCTCTGGCACCGGTATTACCTTGCGTAAAATCAGCTATAAGGAAGCGTGAGCGTTTGATTTCCGCAATGATCTCATCATCAATTTTATTATTGTGTTCTTTCTGATCAATGCGCAGTGGTTCATAACCAGCCTCTCGAATGGCGGGCACAATACCGTTCTCGTAACCATCCGCCATTGATTCATCAAACCACATGGCAACAAAGACTTGCTTTGAATCTATAGGTGCTTTTTCCAAACCGGAGAGATAGGCGTACCCATCAGGAGTGACGAGGTATTCGTAATAATTCTCTTTGTTTTTGTAAGGCCCCTGACTTTGCGCGCCACTTTCAGAAACTTTGTTTTGAATAAGTTTTCTTTGAGCAAGAAAATCCATCAGGTAGATAACATCGTCGCTTTCGATGGATTCAGACCACGCCTTCATGTTTGAGAAGGTTTCATCTTCCATCCAGCTATTGGCTTCTTCATTTAAATATCGTTTTGAAAAACAAAAATGCTTTCCAATTGCCGATATTTGGTTGCTGATATTTGTCAGCAGCCTGTCCGCGCGTTCTTGCACTGTGAGAGGGGGGGCTTTTTCAGCATCATGAATAGTTTCGCTTGTAATTTCCGGGCACTCAACACCGAGACGCCGTTGATTTACCAGCCATGTCGTGAGTTGTGCACGCAATGTATCGTCGCGATGTTGTAAGAGGGCTTTCGCAGTGCCACTAATAAAATAGAGGCCACCCGCCCGTGGTGAATTTACCGAAACACCGTCACCTGTCGTGGGTTCAATTGTCGCAAATGTTTTCCAAATTGGGCAGATACTTTCTGTCATTTTATCTCCCTAAACTCCAAATACTTTCATGACTTCGTCGCCGAAGTGGTTAATGACTTTTACGGCGAAGCGGCCGGTTTCGGGTCTTGAAAAGGGGCGGGATTTGTCGCGGTAGAGGGTTTCCCAGGCTTCGCGGTCAATCTCGGCTTTTAAGGATGTTTTCAGGCTCTTGTAGGGATCATTTGCGCCCAAAAAATAGGCGTGGCGGACGAAGAAGCTTTCTTCGTTATAGTCGGTATCAATAAACCATGCGGCGATGTCGTCTTTGCCGCTGGCGCGCACGTCACCGGTTTTGGGATCGAAAACATCAATGCCCAAAACCTCGACTATGATCTTGCCCTCCTCATCAAAATTCCATTCAATATCCGGCTCGCCAAAGACCACAAACAGATTACCCTGTCCTGTGTTTTTAAGCTCGTCCGACATATGCAGGTCGGGGTTCATTTTGGCTTTGAGGATCGGCAGGGGGCCCAGCTTGGATAGCTCGCTGGTGTGGGCTTCAAAGTTAAAGCCGCAGGCAATCAGCGTATCAAAACGAGCGTCCAGTGCCTCACGCGCGGCGGCGGTAAGATCGGCGCGGGTGACGGTGCCAAATTCCGGGCCAATGAAGATGGCGGCGCGTCTTTCGGTTTCATTTTCCATATAGCGACCTTCGGCGGCGATATAGTTGCCCGGCCAGCCATCAATGGTCATAAAAGTGATGCGATCATCCTTGGCCGCCTGATGGACGCCGGCGGATTTCAGATTTTCCAGCACCATGCTTGTAAAGTCATTAAGTGGCGCGTCCTTGCGCACCCGTTCACCCGTATCCATAAGGTCTGATAATTCTTCCTCATCGGCGGGGATTACCCGGTGGGGGCTGAGGCTCTCGACCGTGAAGGGGCCAGCAACCCGGACCTTTGACTTGTCTTCAAAGGGCCGGTCATAGAGATATTCCACATCGGCCTTTTGGGCGATGGATTTGTCGATTTCCTTCTGGCGGGCAATGCGTTTGTCCCACCAAGACTTGTGAACACCTTTGACATTAGCGGACCAATTCTCATCAGGCTCGTGCGGGATTTCCCATTCCTCCCATTTAGAGCCTGTTATTTCATTTAGTTCAGCCCGAAGCGGTTCAAGTTTTTCCTGATAATTATCCCATATGACATCAATTTCGGAATTATTGGCGATGGTTTTGAGCATGATGTGCGGCGCACGTTCGTAAACAAAGCCCTGACGAATATCCCCGTGGGTTGGTGTGTCCGGCTGAATTTTACCGGTGATTTCGCCTTCTTTCTCGCGACCTTCGGAACTGTCTGCCAGATAATAATAAGGATAGCGCGCGCCCATCAGGCGGGCCCGGGCAAGGGCCAGTGACACCCGGCTGGTGTCCAGCGTAATCCAGCGCCGTCCCCATTGCTCAGCAACCGTCGCCGTGGTGCCAGAGCCGCAGGTCGGATCAAGCACCAGATCACCGGGGTCCGTGGCCATAAGGATACAGCGTTCAACAACCTTTGTATTCGTTTGGACGACATAAATCTTATCGTTGGTAAAACTGCCAGTCCCTGTATCCGTCCAGATATTTCCATGAACCGCAACATCGAAATCAGTGTGAAATCTGACATACCTAATGGAGTTTTCAGCAACATGTATCCGTTCTGCCTTCGCAAGCCTTTCCATCCCAACCGGATAATTTGCTTTCCAATGAGAATTCTTGCCCCAAGGGTCATATTGTTTTCCCCTAAACTCAAAAGCCTGTGGTTCCTTTGACCTTCCCTGAGAAATGATGTTATCCGGCATATATGGTTTAGTGTCTTTTGGAATTGGTAGTTCATTCCGGGTTTCTAAAGCGGAAACACCTCGGTAAGTAAAGTCGTCGAACATTAGCCATCGGGCATTCCCGGTGCCTAATTCAAAGTTTTTTCTGTAAAATGGTGGCCGTGACTTCGCTTTCTTTTTATCTTTCGCATACCAAATAATAAAATCAGACATGTTCCCAAGGTAATCCGCCTGGAATCCTGAAGTCGTCTGTACTGAAATCAAACTTAGAAAATTTTCCTCCCCAAACACTTCATCCATGAGCGCCCTGACACGGTGGACATTTTCATCACCGATCTGGACAAAGATGCTGCCGCTGTCGGTCAGCAAATCGCGCATGGCGGTCATGCGGTCGCGCAGGTAAGTGAGGTAGCTGTGAATGCCGTCTTTCCAGGTATCGCGGAAGGCTTTAACCTGTTCTGGCTCCCGCGTGATTTGATCCATTTTGCCATCGCTGACATCGCGCGAGCGGGTAGATACCTGCCAATTGCTGTTGAACTTGATACCGTAAGGTGGATCAAAGAATATGCACTGCACCTTGCCGCGTAAGCCTTCGCGTTCGGCGAGACTCGCCATCACCTGCAAGCTGTCGCCTAATATCATGCGGTTTTGCCAGTGCTGGTCATGGGCGTAAAATTCGGTTTTTGCTTCCGGGTCTATACCATTGAAATCACCGAACAGGTCGAACATATCGGGCGCTTGCGCTTCGTCATCCTGCCGCTGTTTGGTTTGGCGTTTCAAATCCTCAATAATGGCTTTGGGATGAATTTTTTCCTGAATATATAAGGGCGGGGCCTGCACTACGAGATCTGACCAGTCCTGTGTGTCCTTGCCACGCCAAACCAATTGCGCATCACCAATTTCCAGCTTGCCGGTATGGGTAAGCTGCGCGATCTGTTCATCACTCAGGCGCAATGTGGCACCTTTCCAGACTATCTGCGGATCAAGGTCTGAGTCACGTTGGCGGATATCCCCCTCCGCCAGTGGTTTTTGCCGCTTATAGGTCACCGGCTGAGCGGGGTCCATTTCCTCCATGCGCTGCGCAAGGGACTGCAATTCCGCCGTGGGAATATTTTTGCGGCTTGCCTCATCATGGACAAGGCTTTCAACCTGTTTTGGTCCTTTTCTTGTTTTTTTTGCCATTATGGTTTTCCCTCGTCACCCTCATTGTTAGGATTGTTAGTTTTATGGTCGAACAAGTCCGGCACATCCGGTTCGATTACATGTGCTTCTTGAAGTTCTGCTTGCAGCTCTGCATCCAATAATGGATCAGAGATTTTGTTGCCGTTATATGTCAGGACGCGCAACACGCGGACATGCGATGGTTTGGACAAACCTTGTGGGTAAGCCCATTGCACACGCATATTGTCTCCACCAATGTGAGGCTGAATATCTTCTTTCTTCACATGAAGCCAGAATGTCTCGTCCTCTAGTGAAAAGGCAATATCCTGAAATTTATCTGTTGCGGCTTGCCACTTTCGACCGTCCCGTTTCCAATTTGGGGAGTTGACGAGAATATCTACAGTTTCAACTGACCAAGATTGAGTTTCGTCAAGCGCATTCTGCACTTCATCTGGTATCTGTGTGATAAGCCTTGGGAAATCGGCGCGTTTCAAAGGAAAATCATATGATCTGTCAAAGGACAATCCTTTTATTTCGGAGTTGTCTATGCACGCTTTGTAAATGGCGTTTTTTGCCGCAAATGCCTTACGAAACTTCGCTGGTGTAATTCCAATTTTTTCCAATTTGTCTGTATTTGCTGCAAGGAATGAAATCAGGAGCTCAACAAGTAAATCGGCCTGTAGCTCAACATCATGGGAAATAATTTTTGCCGGTATAGGCTCGACTTCATCCGTAGATAAAGCAGAATGTTCATGATCGTCGTTGAACAATAATTTTCGTGTGTTTTCGCCGAGTTTCTTAGCCCACTGTGCAGGTTCTTCACCCGTTAAGCCTTTGAAAAAGGCCTTGCCAATGTCTGTTCCAAGAAATGCCAATATAGAGCCACCGCCGCCCAGTATCACAAGGCCGAGAACTTCCATAAGGCCACCTGGTTCAGGCGTCCTGACGCGTAATTCAAAACGAACTTTTTTATCAAAGAGCTGCTCGTTAAAATCATCAATTACAGTTTGGCTTGATCGCGCGGTATCGACAAATTGTTTAAGCGGAATACTGTGTCGGTCCACATCAAAGTGATAGACAATTTCGCCTGCTAGCCTTTTTGCTTTATCACCTTTATCCATGCGCATCCCTTTTTGAGGATGCATTTTGCTTATCTAGTACCTTATCAATCAGTGCCCGGAACTCTTTGTCCATGTCAAAGACATCGCCGAATTCAACAAAGGCCCAACGGCCATAAGTACCAAGGTTATTCACCCCGGGCACCCACTGATTTCTCATAGTCTCTGATTTAAGCTTCACATTTTCATGGCGGAAGCCTTTGACCTCTACAATGAGATTCAAAGGATCATCCGGGCCATTGCCATCATCTATCTGGACAATAAAATCAGGAATATAGATCCGCGCGTTTGAACCGTCCTTATAGGGAACTTCAAAACCAAGACCCTGGTTTTTTACATAGGCAATGATGCGGTCATGTTGTTCGGCGACGCGGGCAAATTCGGCCTCCCAATCGCTGTCGCAAACCACATAGTTGATATGGCATTTGGCCGGGTTTGTCGTCCATAAATCCTTGGTGGTGGAAAAACTGATATGGGCTGTGGAGCTGTGCGGATTATAGGGATCAAGCACGGCTTTAATAGGCCTGTTCTTGCCAATGGAACCCGCGATGGCCAGGAAAATACGTTCCGAAGCCTGTGCGGCAATACTCTCATATTCCAGCATCCATTTACCGGTATCGCCTTTGCAGATTAAATAGCCTTCATCAATCCATCTGCGGGCAATGCTTTTGATCTGACCAAACAGATAGAGTTTTGGTTCGCCGTTTTCATCCCTGAAATGTCGGTTTAAAACCTGCTTTGCCAGTTCAAAGGCAATGGTGCTTGGGCGTTTATTTTGTGCTTCCTTGACTGAAATTGTAATGCCTTCACCAACAATACCTTCCATCAGTGTTTGGCCAGGTCCAACCATATCCGGTGTCAAGACAAGGGTGGAATCTTCGCTAAAATTAGCTGTCAAACGTTCATCGGGTAAATCGACGCGATATCCGGCAACACGGGGGAAAGTGATCTCTAGCCGTGCGCGTTCTTTAACCGCATGGACACGGGTTGTTGGTTTTGGGGCGCTGGGTGGCGCCACTACGGGTTTTGCGGTGAAGTCAAACGGAATGCCCATAATATCGGCATATTCCACATTGAACAGGCCTTGGCTGTTCAACTCATATGAGTATCGGCGCAAACCACGGCCAACTACCTGTTCACATAAAAGCTGGGTACCGAAAGCTCGGATACCCAGAATGTGAGTGACTGTATTTGTGTCCCAACCTTCCGTCAGCATAGAAACGGAGACCACACAACGGACCTGCTCGCCAAGCTTATCTTTCTTGCCAACGGTGTTCATCACTTCGCGGAGAAGCTCGCTGTCAGATATTTCGCTATGGTCGCCGCGTTGTTTGCGGTCTCGTTTGAACTGTTCAATTTCAGCCGATGCCATGGCCCGGAAGTTCTGATCCAGTTCCCCGGATTCGATCTGGTGGCTGTCAATTAACAGTGTGTTGGGGCGCGGCAGGGGATTGCCATGTTCATCAAAATTACGGAATAATTCCAGGTGTCCCTTATGCTCCAGATACAACTCACCATCTTCATTGGGGCGTTGCCAGCCGGAAATCCATTCATGCACAAGCTTTGATGTGGAGGTGTTATTGCAGACAACGATAAAGACAGGCGGGCTTTCAATGCCAGCCCGCTGCCATTTTTCAAATGTTTCAGAGTAATGCTTATACAGCGCATACAAAGCAGTATAGAGTTGCTCCGGCATAGCCAACGGATCGCCGGTGGTTTTACCCTTCTTGGGCATTCCCGTGCCGATATGCTCCCAAAGGTTACGGAAGATTGGCGTTTTCTCACCGGGAATATTATCCGCTACCGGCACACGCGGCAATTTCACAATGCCGCATTCAATGGCATCAATGAGAGAGAAATCGCTAACCGTCCAAGGGAAAAGCGTGCCCTCGGCCCATCCTGAACCACTGAGAAAAAAGGGCGTTGCAGAAAGATCAAGGACCATGCGGGCCCCAAGTTTGCGCTTGAATGCCTCCAGACCATTGATCCAGACGCGGGCTTCCTCATTCTCGCGCCGGGCTTCCTTTTTTTCGTCGCCTTTCAGATCGGCAATATCCTCATTGTCGGGTTTCTCCCGATAGCAATGGTGAGCTTCATCATTGATAATGACAATATTTTTCAATCCCATGAGCTCTTCCGCTACACGGCGCACCATTTGACCTTCGGTCTCACGGGTTTTTAATTCCTCGCCCCGCCCCTGAAGCAGAGACCGTCCAACTTTGTTGGTATCCATCGTTTCGCGAAGCTGAAAGGCATGATAATTTGTGATGACAATTTTGGCTTTGTTTATATCCCCCAACATGTCAGCAGGAACAAGCTCCCGTGATTTATAATAACTGTCCGGGTCATGGGGCTGAAGAACACGAAGCCGGTCCTTAATTGTAATGCCTGGAGCAACAATCAAAAAACCACGGGTAAAAAGCCTGGATGTTGGCGAACGCACCGCATTGATCGTTTGCCATGCCATCAGCATTGCCATGACTGTCGTTTTTCCCGCACCTGTTGCCATTTTCATGGCCAAGCGCATTAGGGCAGGGTTAGCCTGTTCGTTTGCACCACCGAGGTGATCCCATATCCATTTGTGGGTTTTCTGGTTTCGAGCAACTTCTGTGAGCCAGATAATGGTTTCAACGGCCTCCACCTGGCAGAAAAAGGGGCGGATACCTTGAAATTCGTGATGCCGCCAATGTTTAAGCAATCTTGCTGTTACAGGCGTAACACCCCAGATGGACTCAGGTGCCGTTCGCCAATGGGCAATTTGTGACCTGATTTCATTAATGATTGGCTTGCTGTATTCCTGCTCTTCCGAGGAAATTCCATCATCTGCATGTAATGCCAGTGACGCCTGTTTGGCGTCGGGTTTCCTTTTGCGTTTTTTGGGCTTCGGAACAGGTGTTATAAGCTCGGAACGACGACGACCTTCGATAGGCGGGTTATCCGTTGGCTGCCCTTCTTCATCCAGATGATGATGAAGCGCAGGCTCTTCATACGGAGAGTTTAATATCGGTTGTTCAAAAAAATTACCCGTCATGTTTACGTCGTCTCTTTACCTCTTATTGTTTGCAGCCAATTTGTCTGTTTTATTTGCCGCAACATATTTTCTCATAAACTCTCGCAACACCTGTGCAGCAGGTTTATCCTTAGCTTTGCAGGTTTCCAGAAATTTTTCCCGAAGCTCCCGCTCAACCCTAATTCTTAATCCTGAATCTTTTGTCATAATATATAGTGTATCCAATGGATGCACAAAGTAAACATACAATTTAGGATTGCAGATCTCATCTTATTACTGCGATATGGAAGTTATCTTTCTTCATAATGTGTACCATGTGGCCCTCGCTTTCCCGTGTCGTCTTATCTTTCCGGCGTTTACCAGCTCGCGTAGTCGCAGCTTGACTGTATTTCTGTTTGCACCGGTTGCCTCGGTAATCTGCACAATGTTTTGGCGATTATGGGTGCGTAGCAGGGTCAGAATTTTTAAAGAAATCTCCGGCAATTCGGCATCATCATCACTCGCAATCTGATCACGATCCAGTCGCTCGGCCAGATTGTTTTTCTGTTTTTTAAGGCAGCGCAGGAAGAAACCCACCCAGGGTTCCCAGTCGGGTGTATCGCCTTTTAGCGTGGTTTGGGTGCGGCGCAGGGCTTTGTAATAGAGGTCTTTATTTTCCTCAATCACGCTTTCAAGTGAAGCGTAAGGGACATAATCATATCCGGCCCGAAGCAGGAGCAATGTGGTCAATACTCGAGACAGGCGGCCATTTCCATCCTGAAACGGATGGATAGCCAGAAATGTCACCACAAATACGGCAATGGTCAACAGCGGATGCAGTGCTTCTTCATCAATTGCTTTTACGGTCCAGGCAACCAGCTCTTCCATTTCGCGCGGCGTATCAAAAGGCGTGGTGGTTTCAAAAATAACGCCTATCTCATGGCCATCAGCATCAAAGGCGACTACATGATTATCGAGCGTCTTATATGACCCGCGATGGCGTTCATCCTTATGGCTGTAACGCAATAATGTCTGATGAAGTTGGCGGATGTGGTTTTCAGTAAGCCGCAAGTCGGCAAAAGCCTCGAACACAAGGTCCATGGCGTGGGCATAGCCCGCCACTTCCTGTTCATCACGGGATTCAAAAGATGTTTTACCTAAACCCGACAACAAGGTTTCTACTTGCGCATCGGTCAGCTTTGCGCCTTCAATACGGGTTGAAGAGCCAACGCTTTCAACCGTTGCCACTTTGCGCAACGCAGACAGCCGTTCAGGAGAGAGATTTTCCAGTGCCTGCCAACGGCCTTTAAACTCGTCAATCTCCGCAACAAGCTTCACGATATCCGGTGTCAGATAAAGATTTGGGTCTTTCATAGAGTTTATATCCAATAATTTACCCCATAATACCCAATTTAATCCGATAAACCAAGGACAAAATACGCCTCAAACGCCCGCGTCGTTTAAATCGACAGGGAGGTTGATAAAATTTCACTGGAATTTGATTAAAATTTTCAGGGATTAATGCTATACTGAACGGAGAATTCTCTTAAAAGAATTCTGGGCGGTAAATGATGAACCGGAAATCGGTACAAATGAGTAATATTGCAATTATCGATATAGAATTGGTGCCAACAGCGCGGGCGGTAACCGCAGAAGACAGGCGGTTGTTCCCGATCTATATTCAAATCCTTGATCTGGATTCAGCGGGGAAATGTTGGAAAGAAACGACCCGTAAATTGCTGGCGATTGACCCTGATGAAAACACCCTTGCGGCCCGAAGGCTTTATGATTCCTATTTGGTACGGGCAAAATGGATGTGTGAGACAGGTATCAAAACCATATGTTCCGATAAAAATGCATCCTTTGAACATTGGGCGGTTCATATTCTCAAATCTGCCATTGAGGCAGGCAAGATATTAAAACCTGAAACGAAAAATCTTGATAAATGGGCGCATGAGCAAGTTCGGCGTTTGATGGATCAGAATATCTTGCAGGCAGACCCAAATCTTTCCCATAAGGCCTGCGAGGCAATACTGCTCAAGCAGTTTTGATGGTTTCCAGATAAAGTTTGATGCGTCTTTTCTGAAGTTAAAATCTGCTAATTTCCTTTGGTTTCTTGGAATTATTTCATGTGGGGGAAAGCCTTCCCCCTGGCTTCAACCGGCCTGAAACAGTCTGTTTTCAGCACACCCCCTTCCAGCGGGGACACCCCGCAACGCCCCAAGACCATATGGACACCGACCAAGGCCGGTGGCTTTTGGATTATTTTCCCCTGTCGGCTGGGAGGCGCCTGACCTTTATAGCCCCAAGCGGTCACGCCGCAACAGTTTTGGCTTTAAGTTCGTCTGGGTCATTTCATTTCTCCTACCAAAAATATTGCGCCGCGCCCTGAAGCTTGGGGCTAACCGGCCTTTTCACCGCCTCCCATCCTCCGGGGGAAAATGCGGCGAAGGTGAGAAGGAACCAGACGCGATGACCAAATATAACCAACAAACACCGAACAAGCGGCAATCAGTTTATGAACAAGTGACCGCTCGTATCATTCAGGAACTGGAACAAGGCCGGGTGCCATGGGTACAACCTTGGGGCAATGGGAACGGCGCGGCAGGACTTCCCGCCAATGCCGACACGGGCAAGAACTATTCCGGTATTAATATTCTGCTTCTTTGGGGAGCTGTGTTTGAACGAGGTTTTCAGCTTCAAAGCTGGCTGACCTATAAACAGGCGCAAAAGCTTGGCGGTACGGTTCGCAAGGGTGAAAAATCAACTTCCATTGTTTATGCTGACAGTTTTATCACCAAAGAGGAACGCCAGACCGCGCGCGCCGAACAGCGCGACCCTGAGCGCATTCCGTTTCTAAAACGCTATAGTGTTTTCAATATTGCGCAATGCGAAGGCTTGCCGGAAGAGCTTTACGAGGGTGCGCCAAAGCTTCCCGAATGTGAGCAAATTCCCCACGCCGAAGCCCTGATAAAAGACACAGGCGCGGATTTTCGCATTGGCGGCAATCGGGCTTTTTATGTGCCGTCACAGGATTTTATTCAGGTTCCGCCGCAACCCGCCTTTCATGAGCAGATCAATTATTATCGTACCTGCTTTCATGAGTTGGGACACTGGACAGGCCATAAGTCCCGCCTTGACCGGGACTTGCGCCACGCCCACGGCAGCAAGCCCTATGCCCATGAGGAACTTGTCGCCGAAATGACCAGCGCCTTTGTTTGCGCATCACTTTCTATCAAACCCACCGTTCGCCATACGGACTATATCGCCTCATGGCTGCAAGTTCTGAAAAACGATGACAGGGCAATTTTTCGCGCCGCCAGTCTGGCCAGCAAAGCCGCCGATTATCTCTTAACCACCCGCCAAATTGAAAAAATACGGGCGGCGGCATGACCGCGCCCGGCTTTCCCGCACATCAACCAGAAGAATTTTGAAAGGCAAAATCATGCTACTCATACCAGAAAATATCCGCAAAAAACTTATCGCCAATTGGCAAAATGAAGATGAAAACAAAGACCCGTTTCCCGTTGTGAAACTATTCAATCCAGTGGGTGCCGCCACATGGCTGATAACGGAAATGGTCTTGGGTCAGCCGGATATTCTATTCGGCTTATGTGATCTTGGCTTTCAGTCGCCTGAACTTGGATATGTAAGCCTGTCAGAAATCGAAAGTATCAGGCTTTTTGGTGCGCTTGGCATTGAACGGGACAGGCATTTTACCGCTGAATTTTCGCTTTCCATCTATGCGCAAGCCGCGCGCATACACGGCCAAATCACCTTTGATAAAAAGGCGCTTTTACAAGCCAAAGCAGGGCTTGAATCTGAAAAGCGTAGATTAAGAAACTGACCGCAAGGCCCTCTAAACCAACCCACTAGAAAAGGATAAATCTCATGGAACTTGCAAAAATACCCCTCAACCAACTGGAAATTTCACCCCTTAATATGCGCCATGGGTGCAAAGCCCCAGATGTTTCTGACATACTACCCAGCATTCGCGCGCGCGGCATTCAACAGCCTTTGCTTGTGCGGAAAAAGGGCAAGACATTTGAAATTATCGCCGGGCGAAGACGGTTCTTTTCCCTGAAAAAGATCGCCCAAAAGAGCAAAAAGGCCGAGCCTGTTCCTTGCGCCATCATGGATGAAGGCGATGACGCCGAGGCCATTGAAGCCTCATTGATTGAAAATCTGGCGCGTCTCGATCCCGATGAAATGACCCGTTATGAAAGTTTTTCCCGTCTGGTGAGCGAAGGAAAAACCCCCGAAGATATTGCCACAACCTTTGGTGTCACCGAAATCATGGTCAGACGCTCTCTTGCCCTTGGCAATCTCATCCCAGAAATCAGGAATGCCTACCGGAATGAGGAAATCGACGCCCGAACCATTCGCCAACTCACCATTGCCCGCAAAGCCCAACAGGCGGATTGGTTCAAGCTGTTCAAAGACCCTGATCAGCACACCCCGCAAGCATGGCAACTTAAACAATGGCTGTTTGGCGGGGAGATCAAAACAAGCTGTGCTTTGTTTCCTCTTGAAAGCTACAAAGGCAAAATCACCACTGACCTGTTTGAGGAAGACAGTTATTTCAATGACACAAATGCCTTTTGGAAATTGCAAAATGAGGCCATTGCCGCCAGACGAGATGCCTATATCAAGGCAGGGTTTGATGATGTTGTGATCTGTGATGTGGGGCGGCATTTCTGCAATTGGGACTTTGTGAAAACGCCCAAAAAGGATGGTGGACGGGTCTATGTGGAGATTGCGGAAAATGGCGAAGTCACCTTCCATGAAGGCCTGATAACCCAAAAGGAACACCATGCCCGTATTCGCAAAACAGCATCTGCAAAGGGCAGTGAACCGGCACAAGATACAGGCCCAGAACTTACCAAGGCCGCGCAAAACTATATGAACCTGCATAGACATGCCGCCGTTCGCACCGCTCTTTTGAAAGAGCCAAAAATCGCACTTCGATTGATGGTCACCCATGCCATTGTCGGTTCAACAAACTGGCGAACTGCCGCCGATCCCCAGCGCGCCGACAAGGAAATCATTGGGGAAAGCGTCTCAAAATCCGCATCTCAATCGATGTTTGACACAGAGAAAAAGGACATCCTGAAACTTCTCAAATTGCCGACACATCTTCATTCCGTCACCCATTCAAACGGCGACCCGGAACGCGCCGCGGATATTTTTCTGACCCTGCTTGAGCAGGATGATAAAATCGTCTTGCGCATTCTTACCTTTGTCATGGCCGAAACCCTGCAAGCGGGAACATCCCTGATTGAGATGCTGGGCGGCAAGCTGTCCCTTGATATGCGCAAATGCTGGCAACCGGATGATGCCTTTTTTGACCTTTTGCGCGATAAGGCGGCGATCAACGCCATGCTCAAACATATCGGCGGCAAACAGGTTGCCGACAGCAATGTCAGCGCCACGGCCAAAGTTCAAAAACAGATCATCAATGATTTTGTCACGGGGAATGGCCGCAAAAAAGCTCAAAACTGGCTCCCCCATTATATGGCTTTTCCTTTTAAGACCTATACCAAAGCGGGAGCCGGGGAACTTTCAACCGCCGCCAATCAGGCAAAATCATTTACACAATAAAACCCCCGCTTAAAGCTGTATGGATTATATCACCAATTGGCAAAGGAATACTATTTGATTGCACATCGAATTCCTAAACGTAGTATTACAGTAAAAGAATTGGAGTGGTGAAATGCTTGTTTATCATTTTTTGAATGAAGAGTATGGGTTACAAAGTATTGAGAAACGGCGGCTGAAAATTTCTCGACTGACAGACCTAAATGATCCATTTGAATTTTATGCGGTTAAGCTTTTAGAAAAGGAAGCACGGCAATATTTAAAGAAGACAATTGCTGAGATGTCAGAACTTAGCGGTTTGCTTTGTTTCAGCGAAAATTGGCATAATCCACTTTTATGGGGGCATTATGCAGACAAACACAGAGGACTTTGTCTTGGTTTTGACGTCCCCAAAAATCTTTTAACTTCCGTCACTTATATAAAAAATCGGATTGAAGCTGGAGACATAAATAACTTCAATGAGGAAACTATGCAGCAATTGATAAGCTCAAAATATGTTGACTGGAAATATGAAAATGAATTACGTTCTTTTCTAGCATTAAATGAACCTTGCCCAGAAACAGGATTGTACTTCACCGATTACTCAAATGAATTACGTTTAAAACAAGTGATAGTCGGCTGTGAAAGTAAAATCACCAGAAAACAGTTAGACCAAGCGCTTGGTAAAGAGTTCAAAAATGTAACAAAATTCAAAGCAAGAACTGCCTTCAAAAAATTCGAAATTGTGAGGAATAAAGACCTGAGGCTGTGGAAATGACGTGGAGATATTACCCACCCCGCAATCACACAGGAAAGAAACACGCTGTTGATAATTAGTCTTAGGGCTTCCAATGGCAGTAAAAGACACGTCATTACACCATTCCGAACCCGGCCAAGATTGGCATATTTTACCAGATTCACATGACCCAATTACAAGTATCAGTGAAAACCAATCATTCTCCCCTTGCAGGTCCGGAACCAGTCACCATCTGAACACATTCCCCGTACAGACCCTGAAATCCGGCTGTATTTTTCTGGCAGTTTGGTAAAATTAATGGACAGGCACTTATGCCCTGGCTTCTTGAATTGTCCGATAAAACTCTTTGCCTTTTACAACGCCCCAAAGACCCCGCGCCATTTTTCGTCTCCCTAAAATCGGTTACGCGAAACAACCATAGCCTTGGCTCTGCTTAAATGACCTATAGCGAACACCTGTCATTCTAAACCACTAATTTTCACTTTTTTCCCCGCCGCCCCATGAAGAATGGAACGGCTCCTCGCGCGCACCACCAAGTGGTCAAAAAAGTAAAAATTAGCAGTCCAGCCCTGCGGGTGAGAAGGCCATCCGCACGCCATAACGGCCCAGCACGAGCCGAGGCGATGGTCGCCCCGCTCATAAACAAAGGAGACGAAAAAATGGCACAAGCAATTGGATATGTAACAGAAACTGAAAATGGTTTTACCGGACAGCTCGCAATGATGAGCCTTAAAAAGCGCATCACTATTCTGCCAAACAACAAAAAGGAAAATGACAGACAGCCCGATTTCAGAGTCTATACAGAAGACAAAGTTGAAATTGGCGGCGGCTGGAACCGGGTCGGAAAGGTAAGCGGAAACCCCTATATTTCACTCACCTTCGCCGCACCGGAATTCGGTTCCCATAAAATTTACGCCAATCTTGGACCCGCTTCCGGGCAGGAAAAGGAAGGCGTCAGTGCAATCCTCTGGAACCCTGAAGACTGATGATCAACATCCTGTTCCCTCACACATTCACGTGTGGGGGAACATTTTAGAGCAAAATCATATCAAATAGATTTATATCCTGCATGAGCGAAATAATTCCGGCATTCGTCTGGGGGAAATTCAT
>JBLWZH010000014.1:0-86609 GCA_048266545.1 Paremcibacter sp.
GGTCTCCGCAAGCACTTTCGTGATCGCCGCCGTCAGCGTCGTCTTACCATGGTCAACGTGACCGATTGTACCAATGTTACAATGCGGCTTATTACGTTCAAACTTCTCTTTAGCCATTTTCTTTCACTACCTAAAAATATAAAGGGATTTATTCACCCCTGAACAATTCAAGCCAGCAAATGGGCCATGGACTTAACGTTGGGCCGCATTTACCGCATTTAAAATTTGGAGCGGGTGATGGGAATCGAACCCACGTAATCAGCTTGGAAGGCTGGAGCTTTACCATTAAGCTACACCCGCACATTCGCCACCCCTTATACCCCCCTTGACTTCAGGCTACAAGGAAAATGGTGGAGGGGACAGGATTCGAACCTGTGTACGCATACGCGGGCAGATTTACAGTCTGCTGCCTTTAACCACTCGGCCACCCCTCCCAGGATGAACTGTCCCGCCATAAGATTACAGTACCGTAAAAATACAGCAGGTGTGAAGCCGCAATATGGACATTTATTTGGTCATGTCAAACGAATTTTTGCAGAAAAAACACATTGCCGAAAAGAAAACTCCGTTTTCACTCTGCTTTTGCAAATTACGCATCTTGCCCTGCCTTTGCGGTTGCCCCGCCCCGCCGTCTGGCGTATAGCTTTGTCCATGAGCAAGAAAGACCAGAAGAAGCAGCGCCACGGATCCCGAAGCCCCGGAACTGACCAGTACAGGCCAGGCCGACAGGCCGCCTCCAAAGGCGCCGCGGCAAACCCCAAGGCGCCGCGCAAAAGCCCGGCCGCCAGACAAAAAACCGCGGCGACGCCGGCCCGCTCGGACGATCTGTGGCTCTTTGGCCATCATGCGGTGATCGCCGCCCTCACCAACCGGGAACGGGCCGTGCGCCGCCTGCTGCTGACCAAGAGAAGCTTCGGGCAATATGGCGCGGAGATCGGCCGGATCACCACGATACAACCTTCCCTCGAAGCGGAAATTGTCACCACCGAAATGCTCGAAGACCTGTTGCCGGATCACTGCGTTCATCAGGGGATCGCCCTGTTGACCCGGCCCCTGCCGGCGCGAGACCTTACGGACTGCTGCCGGATCAGCGGGGACGAATCGCATCTGGCGCTGATCCTCGACCAGGTGACCGATCCCCATAATGTCGGCGCGATCATCCGCTCCGCCACCGCCTTCGGCGCCCGCGCCATCATCAGTCCCGAACGGCATTCGCCGCCGGAATCGGGCGCGCTCGCCAAATCCGCTTCCGGCGCGCTGGAAATTCTGCCGTGGATCCGGGTCACCAACCTCGGCCGGGCGCTGGACGAACTGGCCGAACTGGGCTATTGGCGGCTGGGGCTCGACGGCGCGGCCGATCTGTCGATCCGCGAGGCGGATTTTGGCCGCAATATCGCCCTGGTCATGGGCGCCGAGGGCAAGGGCCTGCGCCAGGGCACGGTCCGCCATTGCGACGCCCTGGTGAAACTGCCGATCCAGCGCAGCGTCGAAAGCCTCAATGTCTCCAACGCCGCCGCCATCGCGCTCTATCAATTCTCGCAGCTGTGAGCCCTTACCGGACCGGCCCGTCACCCGGAGACGAGGCGTTCGCTATAACTATTTGGTATATATGAATAAATTCATGAAATGCCCCCGGCGCGGCAAATTTCCGGCCGCCGGTGTATTTTTCGCTTGATTTTGAAATCAAAGGACACTAGGTTGCGCCTACCCTGCAAAGGGTGATCGTGGTTCAAGCCCCTATAGCTCAGTTGGTAGAGCAACTGATTTGTAATCAGTAGGTCCGCAGTTCGAGTCTGTGTGGGGGCACCACTTTTTCAATAAGTTAGCGCCCCCCCTATATCCCGCTACTGCAATAACAAGTGTCCCCTTACATCCGCATCGTATCCGTGTCGGTCATAAACCGCCGTGACGCCGCTTTCCACGTGGTTCAGGATTTTTGCAATGTGCAAGCGGGGGATTCCCATGCTGGCGACATGACTTGCCCCGGTCCGGCGCAGGTCATGCGGGGTCACATCCTTAATGTCCATGACTTCGCGCGTTTTCTGAAGGGCGGGATGCAGGGCGCAATGCCTTTCGTCTTCAGCGCCTGTCTGAACCAGTCGGCATCATAGCCCTTATCCGCCAGAAGGTCATGGACTTGGCAAACTATTACTGGTGGATGCTATCAAGCGCACATTGCATATCAGTGATGATCTGGCCATTTATGCGATGGTTGTGGATGCTATTGATGAAAATGCCAAAGACTTTTATGGGG
The DNA here is from genome assembly GCA_048266545.1 of Paremcibacter sp. Lineage (GTDB taxonomy): Bacteria > Pseudomonadota > Alphaproteobacteria > Sphingomonadales > Emcibacteraceae > Paremcibacter. The sequence goes on from JBLWZH010000014.1 coordinate 2,255, forward strand.
CTTTTGGATTTTCATCGCTTCCCGACAACAATAGCCGACTGTTTCTCCCTCTGAAGCAATTCTGACCCTGCCTCGTCAAACACCCCTCACTCTGCGGAAACAATAGCCTGGTGTTATTCACTATTCCGATTGTAGAAGCCAGTATTGTTCAATCCAATACCAGATGCAGTTAAAGCAAAATGGCATCAATGCTTCCATGTCAAGCAAAGGACCCGAGGGACAGGTAGAGGTGACGAACAGCGACAGAAGAAAAAATGACCATCCGCGCCAGGCGTCTGATCACCGCATCCGTATTTGGGGAAAGATCTTCTCGAATGAGACTGCGAATATATTCCGCGGCCGATAGTCCAGCGCACGCGGCTCGGCCTTCAACCTCGCGGAACTGAACATCCGAAAGCCTGAGATTGATGCGACATATTTTTTTCATGTTACACACCTTGTTTTGAGTAAACAGATGTGTTGCCGCTATTTGCTGAATGGTCTCTTCCGTATTTCATCAGTCTAGCACAACGCAGAGTGGATTCCCACAAGGAAACCGGGAAACCTGTCCGCAGGTCGCACCTAACTTAGCTTGTGGTCATCCTGAGGATAGAGGAAAAGAGGTAATGGTATGGACGGTTCCATCCGGCATCATGTGTGCCATACTGGAGTATCGCTTAACCCATTCACGGGAGGATCATCCACGATGAACATTACGGTCAATCAAAATGAAGGAATAAAACCTGATGACTGAAACTGTTTAACCTGAACTTCTCAAGAAAATATCCCGCGCTCAAAAAGTTAACCTGCCAGCCTCATCACCAATCCGCCTGCGCCCGAAGGCCTATGGCGTGGCCGCGGTCCTCCCCGCCACAATCCGCATCAAAATGGATATAATTGATCTGTATCCTCGTATGATCCGTCGGGATCCAGTTCAGGGCGAGGGTCAGATTTTTCATCCGGTTCCCCTGCCCCTGGTCTTCCAGGTCAAGGTAACTGTATCTTGCGGCCAGTTGCCATGCCCCCGCCCCGCCGCCAAGAGGTTTATCCGGACGAATGCGGCCAAAAGCGCCGCTCTCGCCCTGGTAATTCCGGTCTTCCCCGGTCAGCATATAGGTCGCCGCGGCGGAAATACCCCAGAATGATTTTCCCGGCGCTTCGCCCAGCCCTTTCACATCCGCCCGATTAAAATCCGCCTGCACAGAAACGGGGCCCCATACGCCGGCCGCTTCCAGGCCCAAAACCGTATAGGCATCCGCATTCACCAGCCCACTATCCACCAGTTTCGTATTATCAACCCGGATTTCCGGCCGGTCGGCAAAACGGATATGGCCTTCACTTTCCTCCCGGTAATAAAAGGATGTCCCAAAGTGGATGGCTTTTCTCTTTTCCAGCAGCGGCGCAAATGTCATGCGGCTGTTGACGCCCCAGCCATCTGTGTTTCGGCTCGCCTTGTCGGCGCTGTCCGTCATGAACCCCACATGCATCGTCCAGTTGTCGCCATGGGAAAAAGCGGACAGACCGAGCTTGGCTCCGGCGCCTGCTTCAAAGGCGTTGGACACCATCGACCGTTCCATAAAGGGCACATAAATATCACTGGTGGCGGAATCCAGGGAATGATAAACCTTATGCTGTCCCATGGTTATCCTGGCCAACTGCCAACCGGTATACTGGATATAATTGTCGTCAAGCTTGATATTTTTACCATCGGCAAAATCAACAAGGACCTGATATTTGAAATCCCGGGATATATTGCCATAAACGCCGACCCGGGCCCGGCGAAAAGCCATGCCGCTGTTGTAATCCCGGCCCCCTTCCTCTTCCTTGAACGTTACCGCATCGACCTGGATTCTGCCCCTGATATGGGCAGAATAATCCCCCTCCGAAGCCTGAGCCGGGGACGGTCCCGCCAAATTCAAAATCATGATTGTCCCGAAAGCCACCGTATTTTGTTTAAATTTATTCATAAATTATTGCTCCTCTATATATAAATCCAATAAACGGACATATTGCTGCCCGGCATGCATATCGACCTCGGCCATGTCCCCCTGCACCAGGGGCCGGGGAAACGAAATTTTAACCGCCTGCAATTGGTCCAGATAAAAAATCCTAACAGAACTCTTCGCGACCCGGAACCGCTGTGCGATTTGCTCCGGAGCAAGGTTTTCCGCCTTTTTCAGGGTCCGATATTCCTCTTCCCGGGCGCAAAAAATATCAATGGTCAGCCAGAAGGGCCCCGCATTCTTTGACCTGATGTAACAGGCCAGATCCTTGAGCTTCGTCATGCTTTTCCCCCGTCAATCATCCGGCATCTGACCAGGTCAAAGGGGGCCGCAACCTCAACGATATGATTCAGGACGAATTCAAAGATCTGCCCCCGCTCCACCTCTGCCGGCGAAAAGGGAAAGGCGAAAGTCGGCATTGGTCCCTCCTCGCGAAGTGGGAAATGCAGCAGATAGGGGTTGGATAATCTGGCTATTTTGGTCGCCATTGCCTGCGTCTTCGCCGTCACTGTCAAGAGAACGCCGACCTCGTGCGGCGGGGGTATGGTCTTTCCCTCCGCAAGGGGGGCATTGATCCCGTTCCAGCCATAGGCCCGCAGGGACAGGTCATATTCGGCGGGGGAAATATTCAGAACTGCGCCGACCTTTTCCTTCAGGAACAGCGTCAATTTCTCCAGCCACATCTCGATATGCGCCAGAATTTCCGGCGCCTGAATGCCGGCGAGCATGATCGTCTGATACCCCCGGGCGCGGGCGCCTTCCAGTTTCATGCTATAGGAGGCTGCGGCGTCAAATTGTGATCCCTCAACCCGCACCCGCCGGTCACTCACCGCCCGATAAACCGCCGCCGCCGTATTCAGCCGTCCGCCCGGCTCGGATACCGCGAAAGGATCGGCATTCTCATACAGCATATGGGCGGAAACCGTATGCGGCGTGCAGGCGCTATCCGCCATCAGCGGTTCAATTTCGAATCCGTCCTCGTCCACCTCAAAAATCACCCCGCTCCAAAGGGCGGAATCCGTGCAAAAGGCCCCGCACTCCGCAACTTTGGCCGCATGCCATACCGGCCCCGCCGGACAACCTTTGGACAAGGGAATGGCGGCAAGGACCGCCGGGTCCGACGTCCGCCCGCCGAGGACAATATCCGCGCCCTGCGCCACCGCCCGGCCATAAGGCTCCGGCCCCGCCAATGCGACAATATGACTGCAGGAGTCCAGCAGGGCCTGATCCAGGGGCATGACCGGTTCCAGCGGTTTGATTTTACCCTTTTCCCGATACCGCCCGAGTTCGGCGGCGCTTTGTTCGCAATAGATCAAGGCGATTTTGGCGTATAAATTTTCCTCTTGCAGAATTTCCTGACAGATTTCAGAAACCCAATCCACCTGGCCATCGGCGCCACAGGTGCCGCAGGACCCCACCAGAAAAGGAATTTCCAGCCGATCCCGAAGGCGCAGGATCCGCCGCAAGTCATGCTTGATCGCCTCGCGCGTCATCTTGCTCGCCCCCCGCCCCAGGTAATAGGGGCCGGAGTCCGTGGAGCCGCCATCAATGGCGATCACATCCGGCTGCAAGGCCGCGCCATACGCCAGCGTCCCGTCCGGGAACCCGGACCCCAAAACACCGGAAGGCACCAAAACTCGACATTTCACCATGCTTTATCCTGTTATACCCGTTTCAATTGTGGTTACCGCGCCAGGCGGCATTTCCTAAATTCCAGTTCATGTAAATTCGAAATATTTTCCCCGGGGCTGTCCACCATCAGAATCTCCCGGGCGATGGGCGCGAAATCAGCCCTGAAATGAACCGAACTTTTCAGGATCAGGATTTTCTGGTCCCTGGGCTCTATCGCCAAATGGCGAAACATGGCCTGGTCCGCCGCCTGCTGCCGCCGGCTCGACAGGATCACCCGGACGCCCCCCCGGCGCAGACAGGCCATCGGCCCGAGGTCCATCTGACACCCCTGATAAAAAGGCCCTGTCCCGGTGAATTTACCGTCCCCGAGCCTTTCGACGACAAAACGGCCTATAACGGGACTTTCATCGCCATCGCCCGAGTGCGCGCCAAGGGAAAAATCGCCTTGTCTCCCCGCCCCGATATTATGGGCCTGCCAGGCGGCCTGCGGATCATAAAGCAGGCCGAGCACGGCGCTCTCCGCCTGCTGGTCCAGCAGTTCCCTTAACAGACCAACCGTATCGGAATTACCGCCGCACCCGGGATTATCCTGGGTATCCGCGAGGATAATCGGGCCAGGGCCGTTCCGGGAACGCATGATCGCATGACGCACCGCTTGCCGCGCCGTATAAAGCTTGCCCTGAAACGCCATCCTTTGGGCCTCGATGAGACCCAGCAGCTCCGCTGTCGCCGCATCACAGGCGGCCTGATTTCTGCCGTACACCACCACGGCCGGACCGCTATCCGGGGTGTCCGCCAGGGGGAAACCGGGGGTAAAGCTGATGACGGCAATATCCCCCCGCTTTTCAAGCATCTTTATCCGGTCAAAAATACGCCGCATGGGCGGGCTGGCGTCATATTGCCAGATCATCGGCATCAGGTAGGAAGCCCGGGCAAAGGATTTATGATATTTTCTTTCCCTGAACAGGTGCGCCAGATGAGCCGCCGCCCGCCGGCCCGTATCGGCCATGTCAATATGGGGATAGGTCCGGTAGGCCAGCAAACAGTCCGCCCGATCAACCATCGCCGCGCTGACGTTGGCGTGATAATCAAGGCTGCAGACCACCGGCAGGCGCCGCCCCAGGAAATCCCGCAGACGGCGCAGCAATTCGCCTTCCCCGTCATCCAGGTGGTCGCAGACCATGGCGCCATGCAGATCAAGATATAATCCGTCCAATGGGCCCGCCCGGCCGACCATCGCCACAATCCGGCCGGTAATCTCTTCAAAGGCCCGTTCCGTCACGGGACCCGAAGGGGTCGCGGAACACCACAAAATGGGGATGACGTCCCAGGGCTGCCGTTGCGCCGCCTCAAGAAAGCCGGCGGCGGGCAGATTAACGCCTTTTACCGCCGCCAGGACCGGCACGCCTTCACACAGTCCCGGCCAGGCGTCGGCGGCCTCAAAGTCCGCCAGGGTTGCCGGACGGCTGGCAAATGTATTGGTTTCATGTTGAAAGCCAATCAGGCCGATCCTTTTGAGAGCAACATGCGTCATGGGACTTGTGGCGGCTGAAATTCCCGGTCATGATCAAGGCTGCCGATAATCGACCGCGCCTCAGTGATCTTATCCAAATTGATCCGGGCGGTAATCAGGCCGACCTCTTCCCCGGCATCGGCCAAAACCTGTCCCCAGGGGTCGATGATCAGGGAATGGCCGTAGCTGTAGCGCTGTTCATAATGGTGCCCTGTCTGTCCGGGGGCGATGACAAAACAGCCGTTTTCAATGGCCCGCGCTTTCAACAGACTATGCCAATGGGCTTCGCCCGTCATTTTGGTAAAAGCCGCCGGGACGGTTAACATATGAGCGCCGGCATGGGCCAGACTTCTGTACAGATGCGGAAAACGCAAATCATAGCATATGGTCATGCCAAGCATCGCCCAGGGCGTTTCCGCCAGGCAGGCCTGCCGGCCCGGATGATACAGGTCTGATTCCCTGGTCGCCTTATTCCCCGGTATATTGGCGTCAAACATATGAATTTTATCGTAATGCGCCACAATGGCGCCGGCCGCATTGATCAGGAAGGAGCGATTGGCCAAAGAACCTTTTTCATGGCGAACGGTTAAAGAGCCGATCAACAGCCAGAAACCGTATTTGCGCGCCAGTTCCGACAATCTGGCAAGCGCCTGATGTTCCGCCACCGGTCTGGCATAGGCCGTCATGACAGCATTGTCGGGATGCAGGAAGTCACAGGCTTCCGGCAAGGCGACGAGCGTTGCGCCGGCCGCATGGGCCTTATGCATCAACGCTTCGATCTGTTCCATGTTATCCTGCAGATTTGACATGCTGCTGGTCTGCAGGCAGGAAACGGTGAATTCATGGGTCATCTGATGTCCTTTACGCCACAAACGCCAGGCAGTCTTCCGGCCGGAAGGCGACCTTCATGCTCTCGCTATCGGTCTGGAAATCGGTTTCGACACGAATTTCCTGCTCATCGCCGAGGTCAATGAAATACTGGAAACGGGCGCCAAGATATTCCCGCGCCGTGATCCTGCCTTCCAACAGATTCATGCCGTCAAGCACTGCCTCGCCCCCCGGGACGACTGGCACGACATTTTCCGGTCGAACCGTCAGGGTGACGGCGGCCTCAGCGCTGACATTATTCCTTGTGCGGCACGTAACCATTCGGCTGCCCAGCGCGACAACGCAATTTTTATCCGACAGTTTTTCTTTCACGACGCCGGAAATAAAATTGCTGTTTCCGATAAAGTCGGCAACAAAGGCATTGGCCGGATGACGGTAAATATTTTCCGGCGTATCCAGTTGCACCAGTTTGCCCTTGTCCATAATGGCGATCCGGTCACTCAAGGACAGAGCCTCGGTCTGATCATGGGTCACATAAACAGTGGTCAGCCCCAGTCTCTCCGTCAGGTTTTTCAGCCAGCTTCTGGCTTTGATCCGCAATTTGGCGTCGAGGTTGGACAGCGGTTCATCCAGCAATAGCAGGCGTGGCTCATACACCAGCGTCCGCGCCAGGGCGACCCGCTGCTGCTGCCCGCCGGACAGCTCATGGGGGTAGCGATCGATCAACTGCTCCATCTCAACCAGTGACAGCGCCTCGAGAATCCGGGTTTCTTTCTGCGCCTTCGGAACTTTGCGAATATCCAGCGGAAAAGCCAGGTTTTGCCGAACCGTCATATGCGGCCACAGGGCGTAGGATTGAAACACCAGTCCGCAATTGCGGTTTTCCGGCTCGACGAATTTATTGCTGTCACTGTCAAAAAACACCGTATCATCGAGGAGAATCTTGCCTGACGTCGGATGGTCAAGACCGGCGATGGCGAACAAGGTCGTCGACTTGCCGCAGCCCGAAGGCCCGAGCAGGGTGAGAAATTCCCCGTCCTCTACGGTAATATTGACATTGTCGACCGCCTTGACATCGCCGAAATGTTTGCAAAATTTATCAAGTATCAATTTAGCCATAAGTTTTTACTCCCAGAATCTTACGGGCGAGCGTTACAAAAATAATCGTGATGCCGATCTGAATGACCGCGAGCGCGGCAACGGCGCCGGTGTTGCCATTGCCCCAGAAGGACAACATGGTGGTGCCGATAATCTCACTGCCCGGCGCAAACAGGAAGGCCGCCGAGGCATATTCCTTGAGGAAGGACAGGAACAACAAAACATAAGCGCCAAACACCGCCGGTTTCAGCAGAGGCAATATGACAACGCGGGTTGTCGTCCACCAATCGGCGCCGACCGTACGGGAACTTTGATCCAGATCCTTTGCGATTTGCATCAGCATCGGCGAGATGGCGCCAAATGCGGTCGGGATCGTCCGCATGGTAAAGGCCAGAATGAGGATCCAGACGGTGCCATACAACGGGTTCATAAAGGGAAACATCAGCATGGCCCAGAAGAACCCGATCCCCGCCACGATGCCCGGCACCGCCCGCGGATAAAGGGCGACAAATTCCATTTGCTTGCGGAACCGGAAACCTGATCGGTGAATAACCACCGTGATCAAGGTGACGAGGGAGACCGCCATGGCCGCCCCGACGCCGGCAATGAAAATACTGTTGGTGATCGAACGGGTATAGGCGTCATATTTAAAGATCAGGGCGAAATGGTCCCATGTGAACAGCTCCCACGGGGGCAGCAACGGCGTCAGGAATGTAGTGACCGAGCGCAATATCACGCCGCCCAAAACAATACCCAGCGTTAAAAAGAAGTATGTCGACAACAGAATGGACAAGGGCCAGCGATATTTGCCAAGATCAAACAGTTTCCGGCGCGTCGCCTTGCCCTTGACCGAGATAAAGCGATCCGCCTTGCGCAACAGCAATCTTTGCAGAAGAATAAGCACCGTGATCAGGGCCAAAAGGAACACGGCCGCCGCCCCGATCAAGCCATAGTCCGGATTGGTCTTGCCAATACCCTCTATATAAAGAAAGGTGGTGAAAAAATCGAGCCCTGCCGGCGATCCGAAGATCAGGGGAACCGACAACATTTCCAGCGCCCCGATAAAATTCAGCATCGCGCTATAGATAATCGCCGGCCGCAACAGCGGGATGGTCACCTTCCAGATCACGGTGAACGGTCCCGCCCCAATGGTTCTGGCGGCATCCTCCAGGGAAGCATCCGCGACCCGCGCCGAACTGGAACAGAAAAGATGCACCATCGGCGCTTGGGCCGCGCCGGCAACCACGGCCATACCCAGGATTGTGTAAAGATTCCAGGGTTCGACCTCAAACCAGCTGCGAAACAGCATGGTCACATAACCGGACGGGCCATACATCAGGAACCAGCCGAAAGCCAGAACCAGATGAGAAACATACATCGGCCACAGCACAAGCTCGCCCAGTGTCTTCTTGCCCGGCAGATTCGTCCGCCCCAGCAGAATGGAGGTTGTCACCCCGACCAGCAGAGCGATCACTGTTGTGCCCGCCGCCAGCAGTAATGAATTATTCAACGCCCGATAAAATTTTTCATTGCTGAAAAGACTTGAAAAATTATCCAGCGTGAACAGATTGACATCTTCATAAAGCGGTTCGCCCAAAAACGACTGAAACAAAATCGGCGCTAGGGGAGCGGCCACCAGGACCAGCGCAACGATCCCCATGCCATATTGAATCATGACCGAACGTTTCAGAATAGTATTAAAACCATCACCTCCACCGGAACGGTTTATGGCGTCCGTGTCTGCCATTTTTAACCTCCACATTCATACCTGTAATTATAACTTGAAAAATAGTAGCCAATTTTTACGCCATTTACAATAACAAAAGACCGGCAGCGTAATTTTTCACACTGTCGGCCTTCATTTCACGCAACAGAATTTGGGCGACCTAGTCTTTCAGGCGGTAATATTTTTTCCATTTCTTAAGGAATGCTTCAGATTCCGCCAGAATTTCCCGGTCATATCCGATGGGGATAATATTTTCCACACCCACCTTCTCCACGATATCCGCATAGGTCAGATAGGGCACTTCCCCTTGCTTCACATCCATCCGATAGGGTGTAAGCCCGCCCTTGCCGACGGCAACCTGACCCTCATGGGACAGGATGAAATTCATCATCAGTTTTGCGGAAGCCGGACTGCTCGCCCCCTTCGTCACACCCATCCCCCGAACAAACAGAGGCGTGCCATCCTTGATCAGGCTCCACCCCAACACCTTATCCTTGCCCGGCTGGTGCATATGGGGGAAAATTGTAATGCCCGAGACAAAATAACTGGCCAGATACTCCCCGGCCGCAACCTTGTCTCCCATAACCGCGCCGCCGTTTTCCAACCGGCTGATGCTGCCCAGTTCTTCAAAAAGCTCATCACTCTCATCGCCAAAATGCTTATCAAGATACCAGTGTATCGCCAAACCGAAGGAATGACTGGTGGCGTTATAAGTGGCGATTTTATTCTTGAATCGCTTCTCTTCCGACCACTCGGCGAGGTCGTCCAACTCATCGGGCCACTCATCTTCATCGAGCAGCATTTTGTTATAGATAATGATCATCGGGTCCGTGGAAATGGCGTAAAGTCCCGGAAAAGGCTTGGACCATTCCGGCAAATCCTGCCCCAGGGGCGACTGATAGGGCAACAAGCCGCCCTTGTCCACAAAGCGCAACCAGGCGTCCGGCGCCCCCGTCACCACCATATCCGCCGTCCGCCGGTTCACCGACCGTTCCGAATAATAGCGTTCAAATGTCGCGGAAGGTCCCATATCGATGGTTTCCACTTTGAGAGCCATCCAAGGGTATTTTTTCTTGAATTCCTCGAGAATATAAACCCAGTTATATTCCGCAATATTGGAATAGACAAGCAGGCCAATCTCTTCCTTGGACGCCGCTATCAGGGCTTTATGCTCCGCCGAATTTTCATAGCCTTCATCCTGCGCCGACACTGTCGCCGACATCGAGAGAAGCCCCCCGAGCATCATCAACGCAATTACTATTTTTCTCACTACATCCATCTTAATTTCCTTTCTTGCTATTTCTTTTCGTCCACCAGAGCCAAACGCCAAAAAAGCTGATCAGCATCAGTCCGGCGCCAAGTATTATCATCGTCACAAACCTGACCGGCCCCAGAACCTGCCCCGTATGAACGGGATACATCCAGTTCATAAAAGCTTCCCCCGGGCCCTCGGATTTTACACTTTCCACCGAAAGCAACTTTGGGCCAGCCAGATCAATCCGGACTTTGGTCACCGCCTTTGGCCTGATAGCATCCGGCGCATAATAAAGGGCTGTCGCCTCCGTCACCGATTGATTAAAACGCAGATCCTTCATTCCGTCATGGGGCAGTTGACTTCCCAGGCAGCCCATAAAGTCATCCAACCCCGCCCTTTCATTGCAAACCACCGCTGTTATCGGTTCATCAGCAACCGGCCTTTTCCCGTTTATGTTCAGAAGATCCATAACCGCCACCCGGTAAATCATCAGCATGCCACTAACCGCGAGGACGATCAGGAACAGGGACAGCAGCACACCAAAAACCCGGTGCAGGTCATAAAGCATCAAACGCCGGGAACCCTTCAGGTTAATCGTAAAAGGCCGCTTTTTATAACCCGGCCACCAGAGATAAATCCCCGACAGAGACCAGAGCGCCAAAAAACCGCCCAGAAGCCCGACCAGGTTTCGGCCACTGCCCGCCATCAGGATATGATCATGAAAGTCAAATAATCCGTCCGGCAATTTCGCCATTCCCGTCAGCGGAACAAAACGCCCGTCCCGGGGTTGGTAGACCGCCTTGAGCCCCTCTCCCGTCACGCCATGCCGCAGACTCGCAACATAATGCGCATTATCTTCCGACGGATAAGCCAAACGCGTCAGACGATGCGCCGGATAGACCCGGGTCAGTTGATCAAGCATCCGCTCCAGCGAAAAAGAGCCGTCGTAGACTTCCGGTTCCGGATAGAGCATTGACATCACCTGCGGCTTGTACAGCAGGGTGACGCCGCTTAATACCTGCAGCATCAGCCATCCCCCGAAAAGCAACCCGCCCCACCGGTGTATCCTGACAACCATTTTACGCATGCCATACCTGTACCGTTGGGAGAGCGGCCCGCCCAATAGATGCTGGGCAGGCCGGACCCTGTTGGGTCAGACGCCGAAAAAGTCTTCCGGCCTAATATTCAACTCGATATCTGATCGTAGCCGTCGCGCCCGGGGCTTTCGAAAAACGATTATTTTGCTGAGCCGATTCCGAGATACTGGTGAAATAATCTGTGTTCAGCAGATTATTGACACCGAGAATCAGGGTTCCCGGCCCCACTTTACCCTGCGCACTGACATCCATCAGGAACCAGGGATGCAGATGCCCTTCCCAGAAACTGGTGCTGCCGGGAAATTTATTCCGTTCTCCGGAATGCAGACCCTGCAGCCGCAGCGTCCAGTCCTGTGAGAAATCATGTTCCACATACATGGTGATTATTCTCGGCGGAATACGGCGGTTTTGCAATGGTTTTTCAAATTCGCCATCCGCATTCCCATCGGCCCTGCCCTCAATCCAGGCCAAGGAGCCCCCGGCCCGCCAGTCGTCCGTTATATCCGCGTCAACCGTCACCTCGAAGCCATAAACCTTGTCCGCCGATCGTGACGTCAGCGCCACATTGGGGTTATCCGGATCGGCTTTGAACGAAAGGCCGTTGGAGGATCTGGTTTCAAAAACCGAGAAACTGGCGGAAATACCGCTCCAGTTGCCGCGAACCCCTGCTTCGTAGCTGTCAATCAGGTTGGGTTCAGGCTGCAAAACGGTGACATCCACATGCTCGGGCCAGCTTCTTAATTCACGCCCGACGCCGGTAATCTGAAAGCCCTGGGAAAATCCGGCGAACAAGTTGATATTTTCCGATACGTCATAGGTTACCCCGATATTCACCGGCGTCGCATCATATTTCAACGTACCGCCCGTAATGCGGGACAATTCGCGATCTTCATCCGCCCCGCCGAGGGTGGAAGTGGCGAAGGTCAGCAATGAGGTAAAATCATCCAACTCGAGGGAGGACCATTCATGACGCACACCCGCCGTCACCGTCACCTTTTCCAGAATGCTGAACCGCAACTGGGCGAAAACCGCCTTGCTGTCCAGTTTCTGATTTGGCGCAAAGGTCCGGCCATCAACCAGGCCAGCGAGGGTCTTGTCATTCAGGTAGTCAAACCCCCAAAGCAACTCCGATCCCTCGCTGAGAAACGCCAGCGGGGTGTGAAGATCAAGCCGGGCGCCGTATTTTTCAGAACTCGTGTCAGACTGGCCGTCCGGCTTGTCCGTTTTGGTGAAACGGCCAAACTCCATGCCAAATATGCTTTTTGACTTCTGATAATACACGCTGCTTCTCAGGCCGGTTCCGAAAATATCAGGGTGAGAGTAACTGGCGCTTGCCAGCCAGTTTTCATGAAACTGGCTCGCCTCTTCCGCATCACCGGCGTCTTTAAGGATGGCCGTCGCCTTTATGCGCTCGGCCACATTGCCCGGTGATAATTTGTAATCCGTATCCTGTTCCTGGTGATAGTGGTTGACATTGACCTCAAAGCGCCCCTCGCCCGCATCAACGCCGACCCGGCCGTAAACACTATATATGTCTGAATCCGCCAGACCACTGAACCCGTTGGGGATCGGCGCGATGCGGTCGCCGTCAGCATCGAAGAAACCGCCGGTCTTTTCATAATATCCAACCACCCGATAATCAATATTGTCGCTGCCGCCACTGAAAGACTGGCGAATAGACGGGCGAAAGCCGTCGCCCAGGCTGGTGACGGAAAATTGCGTGCCGACTTCCGTCGTCATCTTCAAAGGCCCCTTTTCCCCGGGCCCCGTGATATAATTGATAAAGCCGGCGCCGGCGCTGTTGCCAAACAGGGCGGAAGACCCACGCACCACTTCAATCCGTTCAATCACGGAGGGATCAATCATGCGCAGCTCCCGTCCGACATCGTTCAGCGTCGGCGTAATCGGAATACCATCTATAAAGACAACCGGCTTACGCCCCCGAAGAGAGGTCTGAATATTGGCCGGAGAGGCTGATGACGTGCCCATGCCTGGCACCAGTTGCCCCAGAATAGCCCCAAGGTCCGACGTCACCGCCAGTTGACTCTGCAAATCATCCTGACTGATCAGGGTGACGGAGCCCGGCATGGACTGGATCGATGCCGGAAGGCGCGACCCGCTTACCACAATCTCCTCCAGGGTGAGGCCCCTGTCCTCACTGCCCGCCTCTTCTTCCGCCAGAGCCGGCGCTCCGGTCAAACCGATCAGGGCTGTCCCGACCATTAGCTTTTTTATACTGTCTGCATACATTTATGATACTCCCATTGGGTTTTATCTGAATCATTGCCACCAAGGCGACAAATTAATTATTATTGGCTTAAAAATAGTAGCCAATATATTTTCTGGTTTCAAGTGTTAAATAATTTAATATAAATCACCTGTTATAATTTTATTGTTATTTATCAATGGATTTTGCATTCTTAATATTGATTATTACTTACATTATTTTATACTTTAACGCAAGAAAAATAAAAATGTCCCCATTTTTGATAATAAATATTGTAATTTTTGCTTAAATTGGCGACTATTTTAACTGATTCGTTTTTATCTATGTTTTATGAAAAAGCATAAATAAGAAAACATATGATAACCATTCAGGCAGGAGCCCTATATCGTGACGACATCTTCCCCGTCTGTGAAATTGACCGGATATGATCTCGGAAAATCAGCAACATTCGCCTTGAAAAGCGATCAAAGATTTTCTTATTGCACCTTTACGCCAGCCTCATACCGGCCAGGTCAGGACAACAACCATCAGCTTCTGGTCCTGATCCATGGCTCGGACCGCAGCAATCAGGCTCTGCGGGATTATTTTACGGATTTTGCCGAACAGCATAATTGTATTCTGCTGGCGCCCCTGTTCCCCTGCGCTATCGAAGATTCAGATGATCGGGACAATTATAAATATATCGCGTATAAGGGCATCCGCTTCGACCGGATTCTCATGTCTATGATCGATGAAATTTCGACCAAATATCGCATGTTCTGGCCAAAATTCAGCATGTTCGGCTTTTCCGGCGGAGCCCATTTCGCCCACCGCTTCCTGTTGCTGCATCCCCATAGATTGACGGCTGTCTCCGTCGCCGCGCCCGGGTCCGTCACCCGGATTGATGACAGCCGCGACTGGTGGGTCGGGACAAAAAACATGGAGCAGTTGTTTGGCGTCAAAATCGATCTCAACCAGTTACGCAAGCCGCAGGTTCATCTTTGTGTCGGCGATCAGGACCTCGATACCAGCGCCATCAGCCACAAACCCGGCAGCCCCCACTGGATGGAAGGCGCCAATAACGCCGGAGTCACGCGCGTCGACCGGCTGCACAGCCTGTACCGGAATTTTCGCGGCCATGGCATGAAGGTTTCCCTGGAACTGGCTGCAGGCAAGAATCATGACACCGACGCCATGAGCGATTGCGCGATGAGGTTTCTGGCCGAATCTTTCAAATAATCCCCCCGGACTATAGGCTGCAACCGGACCCCATTCCCCGGATTGCAGCCATTTTTTATCAGGAAATTTTATCCTGAATGCTTATCCAGAAATTCTTCCAGTATCTCAAAATAAGCCGCCGGTTCTTCGAAGAACGGCATATGGGAGGAATTGGGAAAAACATGAATTTCAGAATCGGTCAACGCCTGATGCATGCGCAGGGAACAGGCCGGGGTCAATTCGTCATACTGCCCGACAAGCACCAGGGCCGGCACCGGGATATTCGGCATATCCGGCACCCTGTTCCAGTCTTTCATATTGCCGGTATAGGTAAATTCATTCGGCCCCTGCATGGTTTCATAAGGCCCCATATTCCAGTCTGACAGCGACCTGTTCAACGCGTCCGGCCATTGACCGAGACGGCAGACATGACGATAATTCAACAGGGTGATCGCGGCCTGATATTCCGGATGATCCAGGCTGCCCATCGCCTCATGGCGGTGCATCATGGTGACGGTTTCCGGACCCAGCGCGCCGCGCAACCGGTTTAGCTCTCCCACCAGGTGCGGAATATCGGCCGCGCCATCCGCCAGGATCAGGGACTTCAGGTTTTCCGGGTAAGTCAGCGCATATTCTATGCCAAGCCATGTTCCCCAGGACTGGCCGAGAAAATGCACCCTGCCCAGCCCAAGCGCCTGGCGTATCTGTTCAGCCTCTTCCACATATCGTCCGACCGTCCAGAGGCGCGCATCCTCCGGACGGTCGGACGCCCCGCAGCCCAACTGGTCCCAGGCCACGACCCGGTAGCCCTTTTGTGACAATACCGAATGGCTGTCACGCAAATAATCGCAGGGCAATCCCGGTCCGCCATTGGCGCAGAATAGCACCTTATCGCCAGAGCCAAAACTGTAGGCCACGACATCATACCCTTCCTGAAGGCGGATTTTTTCTGTGTGATCGGGTTCAAGTTCCATGTTTTTTTCCTTTTCCGTGATCAGAATGCATATTTACAATTGGATAGTTATGTTACGCGTTGTAAAAGCTGGATAATTTCTGCGAATAATGATATAAACCACTATACCACAAATTATAAATTATATTGGCTACTATTTTAAGATGATGCAGAAAAAAAAGATGAACCCCACGGAACAGCACTTGGCGGAGCGTCTCCGTCAGGACATCCTTTCCGGCGAATATCATGCCGGGGAATGGCTGAAGCAGACGGATATTGAAGATAAATACAGCGCCAACAGATTCGAGGTCCGCATGGCCCTGTCGGACCTGAGCGCCCGCAAAATCATTGACCATATCCCCAATCGCGGCTACCGGGTCATCAAACCGACCGACCGGGAGCGTGAGGAATTATTCGAGGTCCGCACCGTGCTTGAAACCGCCGCGGCAAAGCTCGCCGTCCAGCACGCCACGGAAACAGACATTGCCGAACTCTCGCTTCTGGTCGAGGAATTCGATCGCGCCATTGAAACCCAGGGCAAGGAAACGCTGTTGAATCTGAACGTCCATTTCCACGAAAGATTCTACAGCCTGTCGGGCAACAAACTTCTGGCCCAGCAAATCATTGAAATGCGGGAACGGGGCCTGCCCGGGCGTCGCGGCGGCTGGAATACCGTGGCCAGCATCCGCGCCAGTAACGAAGATCACGCCCAAATGATAGAGATGCTGAAAAGAAAAGATTCCGAAGGCATAGCCTATATTGTCTACCGTCACCTGAATCGCTGGCGGGAATTCACGGTGCCGGAAAAAAACAGTGGAAGTCTGCTTAAAAAAGCTCCCTGAGCGCCCAGGGAGCTTTCACCTTTCATATATTAGCCCAGGTGTCCCTTGAGGCTATTTTCAAACAGGGCGGCATATTGCGTCGCTTGAAGCGGCGCCGGATTTCCGCCGTTGGACGGATCCTTCGCCGCCGCCCGGGCCAGGGTCGGAATATCTTCCGCCTGGACGCCCAGAGCATCGGAAGTATGGGGTATATTCAGGGATTCCCGCCAGCGCAAAACCCATTGCAGCACCCCGTCAAAACCGCCTTCCACATCCATAACACGGCCGAGCCGCTCCATTTTCGCCGCAATATGGGGCCGGTTGCAAACCATAACATAAGGCAGAAAAACAGCATTGGTCAGGCCATGATGGGCGTCATATCGCGCCCCGACCGGGTGGCTCATGGCGTGGATCGCCCCCAGCCCCTTCTGAAAGGCCGTCGCGCCCATACTGGCGGCGGCCAGCATGTGACCGCGCGCCGTCAGGTTGGCGCCGTCTTTACAAGCTGTCTCCAGCCAATCCCTGATCAGACGCATCCCTTCGAGCGCGATTCCGTCCGCCATCGGATGATAACCGGGCGCGCAAAGGGCTTCAAAACAGTGGGTAAAGGCGTCAATCCCCGTCGCCGCCGTCAGGTTCGCCGGCAGACCAACGGTCAGCTCGGGATCGCTGATCACCACCGCGGGCATCATCAGGGGATGAAAGATAATCTTTTTTTCATGGGTTTCACAATTGGTAATCACCGAAGCCCGGCCCACTTCGGCCCCGGTTCCCGCCGTGGTCGGCACCGCCACCGTTCTCGCGACCCCGGCCTCATCAACCCGACGCCAGTTATCGCCTTCATCGACAAAATCCCACAGCGGCCGCGTCTGCCCGGCCATCAGGGCGATGGCCTTGGCCGCATCCAGCGCGCTGCCGCCGCCAAAGGCGATCACACCGTCATGAGAATGGCTGCGGTAGGCAGTGACTCCGTTCGCGACATTGTTTCCGGTGGGGTTGGGTTTGATGTCGCTGAAGATGGCGCAGGCAAGCCCGGCCGCCAGACAAGCCTGATGGGCTTCGGCAATAAAATCCATATGAACAAGCCCGGCATCGGTCACCAGCAGCGGGCGATGAATGCCCAGCGCCTTTAAAATATCGGGCAATTCCCGAATGCGTCTGGCGCCAAAACGCATATCTGTCGGATAATTCCAGTTTCCTGTCAGCCTTTCACTCATGTCAGATCCACTTCTTTAATATTCGGGTTATTTGAGACGCAGGTGGAAGGATTTGGGCCGGGTCAAATAGTCAAATCCCAGCTCCGACAGACTGCAACCGCGTCCCGACTCCTTCACCCCCGTCCAGGCGAGGCCCGGATCAAGATAATCACAGCGGTTCATGAACAATGTTCCCGTCTCAATCCGTTCCCCAATATGCGTGACCGCATCCGCATCGCTGCTCCAGATGGACGCGGTCAGGCCGTAAGGGCTGTCATTCATCAGACGGATGGCTTCTTCATCGCCCCCGACCGGCATGATTCCGACGACCGGTCCGAAGCTTTCCTCCGTCATGACACGCATGTCATGGTTGACATTGATCAGAACCTGGGGCGCCAGATACGCTGTCCCCGGCTTTGCGGCCGGAAACAACCGGGGATCAATCAGACCTTCCGCCCCTGCGGCAATCGCGGCATCAATCTGGCCCTGAACCCGGGCCGCCGCCAACGCCCCCACCATCGGCCCCAGGTTTATGTTTTCATCACAGGGGTTGCCGAGCCGGTATTGACGCACCTGCGCCGCGAAAGCCGCAATAAAATCCTGATAGAGGCTGTCATGAACATAAATGCGCTCCACCGCACAACAGGACTGTCCGGAATTATAAAAAGCCCCGTCCACCAGGTTTTCCACCGCCCCGCTCAGGTCTGCGTCTGCGCGGACATAGGCCGGATCCTTGCCGCCCAGTTCCAGGCCAACCGGCAGGAAACGTCCCGCCGCCGCCTGTTCGACCCGTCGCCCGTTTGCGACCGATCCGGTAAAGACAACCCCCTGAAGATCCGCTTTTGCAATCACCGAAAGGGCATCCTGATCCGCAAGATGAAGATACTGGAAGACGCCGTCCGGCACGCCCGCCTCACGGAAAATCTCCACCAGGCGTTCCGCAACCAGCGGCGTCTGCGGGGACGGCTTCAGCAAAACCGCATTGCCGGCCAGCAACGCCGGGATCAGGCTGTTGGCCACCGTCAGATAAGGATAGTTCCACGGCGCCATGACAAAGATGACGCCCAGAGGCTGCTTGCGGATATATTTCCTGAATTCCCCATCATCCTGCACCGCAATATCGGCCAGTGCCTTGGGCGCAACCTGCAACATATAACGGGCGCGCTCCTCAAACCCCCTGATTTCGCCACCCGCCTGGGACAGGGGACGGCCCATCTGCCAGGTAATTTCTTCCGCCAGCATGTCCGTTCTCTCAAGCAGAAGATCGACCGCCCGGCTGATGGTTTCCCGCCGCCGGTCAAGGCTTTCATCCTGCCATATCCGCTGCATCCGCCTGGCCTTGTCCAGCACCCGGGTGATCTGGTCCGCATCGGCAAAGGGACGCTCGACATAAATATTCCCGTTTACCGGCGATATGGTTGTTACTTGATCAGTCATTATGCCTGGTTTCCCTGTTAGATAATCTCGAAATAACGGCGCATTTCCCAGTCGGTGACATATTTGCGGAATTCGCGTTCCTCCCATTCCCGGGTGGCGGCGAAATGCTCGACAAATTCATCCCCGAACCAGTCCCGGGCCATGGCCGAGGATTTCAACCTTTGGGCCGCGTCCCACAAACCCGAAGGCAGCGAATATTCCGGCGCCATATCCTGCGTATAGGCATTGCCGACAACCTTCTCTGTCGGCTCTATTTCATTTTCGATGCCCCACAGTCCGGAGGCCAACGCCGCCGCCAGCGCCAGATAGGGATTGCCGTCCGCCGCCGCGACCCGATATTCCACCCGCTGGGATTTGGGGCTGCCGGGAATGGCCCGCAGGGCCGTGGTTCGGTTTTCTACCCCCCAACTGGCGTTGGTCGGCGCCCAGAACCCCGGCACCAGACGCGTATAGCTGTTGATGGTCGGCGCGATCATGGCCAACAGTTCCGGCATCAGTTTCTGCTGACCGCCAATGAAGTAACGCATGGTCTGGCTGATGGATTTTTCCTGGGCCGCATCATGAAACACCGCCTTGCCGTCCTTGTCCTGAAGCGAAAGATGGATATGGCCACTCTGCCCCGGCGCCTCGTTGGCGCATTTGGCCATAAAGGTGATCATCTTGTTATCTTGTTGCGCCACAACCTTGGCGAAGGTTTTGAATAACGCCGCCTTGTCCGCCGCCGCCAGAGCATGATCAACCGTCAGGGCTGCCTCCATCACGCCGGCGCCGGTTTCCTCATGCAGCCCCTCGATGGCAATCTCCATTTCGGCCATTTGATCGAGCAACAGGTGATAAAACGGGGCATGCGTGCTGTTGCGGATAACCGAATAGCCGAAATTTCCCTCCCCAAACGGCACCAGGTCGCGGTAATTTTTCTCCCGCACCGAACGGGCGCTCTCCTCAAAGGCGAAAAATTCATATTCAATGCCGGCCGAAGCGGCATAACCCATCTGTCCGGCTCGCTCCAGCACCCGTTGCAGCAACCGTCTTGGGCATATCGCCGCTGCCCGGCCCGTAAATTCCGCCAGGAAGAAAGGGGTCCCCTCCTCAAAGGGCAAGGCGCGATAACTGTCCGGCACAATCCGGACATTGGCGTCGGGATAGCCCGTATGCCAACCGGTAAATTTGACATTGTCATACAGCCTGTCATCCAGGTCCCAGCCCAGCGCCACGTCACAAAATCCGAACCCTCCGTCCAGCGCCGACAGAAATTTATCGAGCGAGATATATTTTCCCCGAAGGACGCCGTCCATATCAAAGACGCCAACCTTGACATGGCGATGCGGGCCTTCCTTCAACTGGTTAATCACTGTTTCCATTTTGCCGACCCTCATATTATCTATTTTAAGGTGATTTTACGCCTACGCCACAAGATAGCCAATATAGTAGCCAATTTATATAGTAAATCAAATCATTTTTCGCTATCATGCTCCAAACCCCGGATTTATTTTAAAGGAACAGATTAAAATGCCCGAAACTACAACAAACGCCGTATGGTTTTCCTCCCCCAATATCTGCTTGCTGGAACTGGTTGCCGCATCCGGAATTGGTCAAATCGTCATTGATCTTGAGCATGGCGTCTTTGACCTGGCGACAACGGACGCCTTCATTCTGACGGCGCGGGCGCTGGGCCTGCGGGTTCACGCCAAAACCCTGGCGCCTGAAATGAGCCCTATTCAGCAGATGCTCGACCTTGGCGCGCATTCCGTCATTATACCACATGTGGGCGGGATTGATCATGCCGAACATGTCTGCGCCTTCGCCAAGTTCCCGCCCCTGGGCAGCCGCAGTTGCGCCGGCGGACGCACCTTCGGATACGCCCCGGCGACCGCCGATCATTTTGACCGGCAGAATAAAGTCACAAAATGCTATCCGATGATTGAAACCGCCGACTCGTTAAAGGATATTGATAAAATTCTGGCGCTTGATACGGTGGACGGCGTCTTTATCGGCCCCACGGACCTCGCCCTGTCCCAGGGCCGCGGCCTTTATGGCTTTACGGACCGGGACCAACAGAACATCAGGCAGATTGCCCGCGCCGCCAAGCGGGCCGGCAAAGTCTGGATCATGCCCGCCTGGACAAAAGCGGAGCGTCAGCTGTCGCAGGAACTGGATGTCGACTTTATGGTGACGACCCATGAACACAGCATTCTGGCAAGTGGATTGCGCCATACTCTGACATGAAGCTCCCGATGTCATTGAATATACCATTGCTGACTTAAAAGATCCCACTCTTCAAGATCAACTTCATGAATGGTAGTATTTTTATAATTGTAGGAATGTGCGATCTGTTAATTGTCATGCAAAAGTGCCCCACTTAGGTGGTGATGTGTCAACATTGTTCCGGACAGTTCGTTAAGCTGCTTTTGTGAGATTTTCATATTCTTTTGGTGACAGGTAATTATTAGCAGAATGCATTCTATTTTGATTATACAATACCTCTATATATTCAAATATTGCTTTTTTTGCCTCCTCCTGATTTTCAAATTCATGATGATGGACCAATTCTGTTTTCAGGGTATGAAAACACCTCTCCGCCACAGCATTATCCCAACAGTTACCCTTCCTGCTCATGCTTTGAGTGATGTCATGATCCTTGTATATGGCGCGGTGACTATCTGAGGCATATTGGCTGCCACGATCCGTATGCCAAACGAAGCCAGCTTCAGGTTTTCGTTGCCAAATAGCCATCAGCAAAGCATCATTGACCAACCGGGCCCGCATATGGTTGGCCATAGACCACCCGATGACATTTCGAGAGTAAAGATCAATTACCGTCGCCAGATATAGCCAGCCTTTCTTGGGGGCCACATACGTAATATCCCCCACCCAATATTGGTTCATGTGCTCCACATCAAATCGTCTTTCCAATAGGTTCGGCGAAATCTCTTTTGCATGTCTGGAGCAGGTTGCCACTTTGAATTTTCTTTTTGTTTTACACTGTAAATCAGTCTCCCTCATTAACCGACCAACGCGCTGGCGACTGACAATCTTCCCCTGCAAAGCCAATTTTTTCTTAATCCGTCGTGTGCCATACGTCTGACGGCTCTCGACAAAGATATGGCGAATATCTTCCTTCAAGATCTTGTCCTGCCGAGCCCTTTTACTTATCGGTGCTTCCAGCCAATGGTAATAAGAACTCCGGCTGATCTTCATAAAACGACAGAGTAGGCAAACCATGTAATGACAGCTCTGCTCTTTGATCCACGCGGACTTTACAGAGTTTCTTTCGCAAAATACGCGGCCGCCTTTTTTAACAGATCACGCTCCTGCCTAACCTGGGCCAGTTCTCTTTTTAGACGTTTGATCTCATCAAAATGATGCTCCTTCAGGGAATGTGGTTTTTCTGAAGGCATCCCATATTTACTGATCCAGGTATGTAGGGTATTGACATTAATGCCTAAATTCTTTGCTGTATGAGCAATGGGCTGATCAGATTCAAGAGCTAATTTGATGGAGGATTCCCGAAACTCGGAGGGATAGCTGTTTACTTTTCTATTTGATATCTATTTCTATTCCTTAATAAGTCAGATTCCTTTCAACTCACTTGTCCGGAATAGGGTAGACACATCATAAGGCGGCAGGTCTTGATTTCGTCACGCACTCAAGACGTCTCGCCGGGGAATTTCTGGTTGTCGTAAGAACCGTCCGATCTGCAGGCGCTGCACACCGGGGACGACTGAAGATCGGGTTGATAGCATTGTTGTCAAGAAGTGCGATGCGCGATGTCATTGCCGATTACAGGGAAGAGCACCCCGCAATAGATTTGAGCTTCATTGAAACCGACCGGAGCGAGTTGATGACATTTTTTGAAAAGCTCATTCCTCCCCCAATCCCTGGGGCCAAAGCCGTGCTGTTCTGTCTTTGTCCGCATGAAAAAGCCCGGCGGGGCGGCCGGGCTTTTATAATCGATTAGGGGCCTCTGTCCCGAAAGGGAGTTACAGGCTGTCATTGGCCTTTTTATTGGCCTCAACGGTCTGATAGATCTCGCTGCCGCTTTCTCTGAATTTCTCGGCCATTTCCGCCATGCCGTTGTCGGCGAACTGGCGCACCTCCTGGGAGATTTTCATCGAACAGAATTTCGGCCCGCACATGGAGCAGAAATGAGCCACCTTATGGGCTTCCTTCGGCATGGTCTGATCGTGATATTCCCGCGCCTTTTCCGGGTCGAGCGACAGGTTGAACTGATCTTCCCAGCGGAAATCAAACCGGGCCCGGCTGAGCGCATCATCGCGCAGTTGCGCGCCCGGATGCCCCTTGGCCAGATCCGCCGCATGGGCGGCGATCTTATAGGTGATGACGCCGGTCTTGACATCATCCCGGTCCGGCAGGCCCAGATGCTCCTTCGGTGTCACATAGCACAGCATGGCGCAGCCGAACCAGCCGATCATCGCCGCGCCGATGCCGCTGGTGATATGATCATAACCCGGCGCAATATCGGTGGTGAGCGGGCCCAGGGTGTAGAAAGGCGCCTCGTGGCATTCCTTGAGCTGCTTGTCCATGTTGATCTTGATCTTGTTCATCGCCACATGGCCCGGTCCTTCGATCATCACCTGAACATTATGTTTCCAGGCGATCTTGGTCAGCTCGCCCAGGGTTTCCAGCTCGCCGAACTGGGCCGCGTCATTGGCGTCGGCAATCGACCCCGGCCGCAGACCGTCGCCGAGCGAGAAGGAGACATCATAGGCCTTCATGATCTCGCAGATTTCCTCAAAATGGGTATAGAGGAAGCTTTCCTTGTGATGGAACAGGCACCATTTGGCCATGATCGAGCCGCCGCGGCTGACAATGCCGGTCACCCGGTTCGCCGTCAGCGGAATATAGCGCAGCAATACGCCGGCATGGATGGTGAAATAATCGACCCCCTGCTCGGCCTGCTCGATCAGCGTGTCGCGGAAGACTTCCCAGGTCAGATCCTCGGCGACGCCATCCACTTTTTCCAGCGCCTGATAAATCGGCACGGTGCCGATCGGCACGGCGGAATTGCGGATGATCCATTCGCGGGTATTGTGGATATTGCGGCCGGTCGACAGATCCATCACCGTATCGCCGCCCCAGCGGGTTGACCAGACCATTTTCTCGACTTCCTCGGCGACGGAGGACGCCACAGCGCTATTGCCGATATTGGCGTTGATCTTGACCAGGAAATTACGGCCGATGATCATCGGCTCCGCTTCCGGGTGATTGATGTTGGCCGGAATGATCGCCCGGCCCTCGGCCACTTCCTTGCGGACAAATTCCGGGGTGATTTCATCCGGAATATTGGCGCCGAAGTCCTCGGCATATTCGTCGCGCCTGAAATCCGCGCCCAGTTCCGCCCGGGACATATTTTCCCGAATGGCGATATATTCCATTTCCGGCGTGATGACGCCGCGGCGGGCATATTCCATCTGGGTGATATTCTGGCCCGGCTTGGCGCGCAACGGGCGATGTTTGACCGGAAATTCCGCCGCCAGATATTTGCCGGTGGCTTTGCCGTTGTCCTCGGCCTTGATTTCGCGGCCGTCATATTCCTCGACATCGCCGCGGGCGCGGATCCATTGCTCCCGTATTCTCGGCAGACCTTTATAAATATCGATTTCCGCATCAGGGTCGGTATAGGGCCCGGATGTATCATAAACCCGCACCGGTTTTTCGTTGGCCGACGGGTGCAGCTCGATTTCCCGCATCGGCACCCGCATATTCGGCGCGCCGGTTCCTTCAACATATATTTTGCGGGAGGCCGGCAAAGGCCCGGTGCTGACCTGCATTTTTTCCGGTTTGCTCTCAATATTCATGACTTGGATATCCTGTCCGATAATTGTTTTAATGCACAGCCTCGTCTCACGCGGCGCGATGCGAGGCTTAATTTATATCCGGACTATGGGCGAAGGAATGGTAAACTAGTATTCCATCCCTCCGCCAGAATAACCCGGATCAGGTTCAAAGGGTCTCCACTTGCAAGATCTTGTCACGCGCTGCCGCCTTCGGCTGCTTGAGCGTGATCTCACGGGTGGGGTCTCAGCCTCATTCAAAGCTCCCCTTGGAATTTCAGTGTATGCTGGTCTTTTTTGCATAAAACTTCAAGCAGAAACGACAAAAATCGGTTTTTTATGGGTTTTACGGATCAGTTTCTGTATAACCCCGGCATGCTTATGGAACTTGAAGACATAAAAGGCCGGCTTGAAACCGGACAACGACTCCTCGGCCTCGACCTCGGCAGCAAGACAATCGGCCTTGCCTTGTCCGATGTCATGCGCCGCATCGCGACCCCGATGGAGATTATCAAGCGCACCAAATTCACCAGGGATGCGGAACGGCTGATTGACATTATCCGGCAACAGAATGTCGGCGGTCTGGTCCTGGGGATGCCGCTCAATATGGATGGTAGCGAAGGCCCCCGCTGCCAGTCGACACGGCAATTCGCCAAAAATATGACCGAAAAAATTGAAATTCCGATCGCGCTGTGGGATGAAAGGCTGTCGACCGTCGCCGTGACCCGCACCCTGATCGAGGCCGACGCCAGCCGGAAACGGCGTAAGGATCTGGTCGATAAACTTGCCGCCGCCTATATTCTGCAGGGGGCGCTGGATAAAATGCAGCGCATCTCTTAATTAGGCCGTAAACTCATAAATATGATGCAATTCTGTATGAGTTTACGGCCCAGTCTTTTTCTTTGGCAGGAGCGGCTTGAATTTATTCTTGTCGGGCAATTTGGCGATCAGATCCCGAAGATGCTCATTCCACCATTGATACAGGCTCGCCATGTCATCATATTCATATAAGGCATGGCGCCAGTTTCTATCATAGGCGAAGCTTAAAATATCAATCGGATAGCCAACATCCACCGTACTGACTCGCGTTGAATCAAAGGAAAGATAGGCAATTTTAATCACAGTTTCCAAGGGAGTCTCATACCGCAATGTCCGGTCGAGAAACGGCTTGCCAAAGGGCGTCGCGCCAATGGTCATGTAAATTGTGCGCTCGTTCATTTCGATCCAGTTGCCTTCCGGATAAACCAGATACATGCTGGGGGTCTCGTCTTCCTCCAATTGGCCACCGATCAGCGCGTGCAGGTCAAAGCGCAGGTTTGACCGTTGCAGCGCATCCCAATCTTCATCGGCGACTTGCCGCAGAGCCTTTGTATAATAATGCAGCACATTGCGCAACAAGGGCTGATGGCATTCGCCGTCCTGCTTGCAGATATCATCAAAATAAGCCAGGGCTTTATCCCGGATTGACCGCAGGCCGGACGTCATGATACATATTTCATGCGCGCCGATCCGGTGCATACTGACTTTCCCGGCGCTATGGGCCTGCATGCCGCTGGTCAGACGACCGTCGGCCAGGCAAACCAAGCCCTCCTTGACGCGAATTCCAAGGCAATAAGTCATTTTGTTGCTCCTTTGCCCTGTGTTTTCTGCCGACAATCGCCTGCAGGAAAGAGCACTGGAAAATTGAGCTGATAATCGATAAAAATATATCAGATTCTATTGTATAATTCTTTGTCCTGCGATACAATGCCCTTTATGTTGTATAGGCTCACGGGCCTTTATTTTATAGTACCGTTTTTCCTCAAGTAAGATACGTTTTCGATGGTAACCTGAACTCGCATGTCCGTGAGTTTATGTGGCATTTTTAGTGACCCTGAAAGCAAGGAAAATCATCATGCCAGAAAAACAAACCGCCAAAAAAACCGGACCTCACCTCGCCCCTGAATTAAGACGGCAGGAACTAAGTCGAATCCAGCTGCAACAAAACCAGGAAGCCTTCCAGTTACAACAGGCTCAACGTCAAGAGCTGTTGCAGGTACAGCAACAGCAAGCTCAGGAGTTGCGGCAATTGCAACAAAATCAGACGCAGCAACTGCAGCAGCTGACCCAGAAGCAACAGCAGGAAATCGAAGAGTGTTGCCAAAACCTCCGTCAGGCCACTCAATATTCAGACGACGAACAGATGTAGAATTCACGCCTATCTCATACTTCCCGGCCCCACCCTCTCAAGGTGGGGTTTTCTTTTGCTGCCGGAAAACGCCCCTTTGGTGGTGGACGATATTCGACCGGACAACCGAATTTGACTTGCGTCCACCTACAGATGTTTCTATACAATATCTCTTCAGTGATCCATGGGATAAATATAAGGACTGAAGCATGTCAACAGCCGACAACGCGGCGGACTTCGTCTTTCAACATCAGCATCTTCTGGGAATCGAAGGATTAAAGGAACAGGACATTACCTGCATCCTTGACCTGGCCGATCAATATGTTGAGCAAAACCGGAAAACCAACAAAAAAACCAATATCCTGACCGGATTGACGCAGATAAATCTTTTTTACGAGAATTCAACCCGCACCCGCATGTCATTTGAACTGGCCGGCAAGCGTCTCGGCGCGGATGTGATCAATATGTCGGCCAGCGGTTCGTCGATCAAGAAGGGCGAAACCCTGCTTGATACGGCATCGACCCTCAACGCCATGCGGCCCGACCTGCTGGTGGTGCGTCACGGCAATTCGGGGGCGGTCAAGCTGCTGTCGCGCAAGGTCAACTGTGCGGTGCTCAATGCCGGGGACGGCAAGCATGAGCATCCGACCCAGGCCCTGCTGGACGCGCTGACCATTCGCCGGCGCAAGGGCAGGATCGCCCGGCTGACGGTCGCCATCTGCGGCGATGTCCTGCACAGCCGGGTCGCCCGCTCCAACATTCATCTGTTGAATATCATGGGCGCCCGGGTCCGGGTGATCGGCCCGTCGACGCTGGCGCCCGCCTCCATTGCCGCGCTCGGGGCAGAGGTTTATCATGACATGAAGGAAGGGCTGAAAGACTGTGATATTGTCATGATGCTGCGCCTGCAGACCGAACGCATGCACGGCGGTTATTTCCCGTCGATCAGTGAATATTTCACCCTGTTCGGGCTGGATTACGAAAAACTGTCCGTCGCCCGTGAAGACGCCCTGATCATGCATCCGGGGCCGATGAATCGCGGAGTTGAAATTGACGCGGCCGTCGCCGATGACCTGACCCGAAGCGCCATCCAGGAACAAGTCGAAATGGGGGTTGCGGTGCGCATGGCCTGCCTCGACCTGCTGACCCGCAAAAAAAGAAATGCAGGAGACGACCAATGAGTCTCTTTACCCATTATAAAAACGCCCGACTGCTGGACCCGGCAAGCAATATGGATATGGTTGGCGAACTGTTGACCAAAAACGGCCGGATCGCCGCCATCGGAGAAGCCGTTGATGCGCCCGACATCGCCATGACCATCAATTGCAACGGCAAATGCCTCTGTCCCGGCCTGATTGACATGCGCGTCTTTGTCGGCATTCCGGGCGCCGATTACAAGGACACCATTGAAAACACCGGCGAGGCCGCAGCCGCCGGCGGCGTGACCACAGTCTGCGTGCAACCGGTGACCGACCCGATCATTGATGATCTGGCCCGGGTTGAATAT
Source organism: Paremcibacter sp. (assembly GCA_048266545.1). Lineage (GTDB taxonomy): Bacteria > Pseudomonadota > Alphaproteobacteria > Sphingomonadales > Emcibacteraceae > Paremcibacter. The sequence goes on from JBLWZH010000014.1 coordinate 30,685, forward strand.
CTGGAGAACCGGGCCCGGAAAGCCAAGGCCAATTTCATCCCCTTCCCCGCCATCACCAAACAGATTGAAGGCAGGGAAATGACCGAAATCGGCCTGATGAGCAAAGCCGGCGTCAAGGCCTTCAGCGACGGCAACAAGAGCGTCGCCAATCCGGCCCTGATGACCCGGGTGCTGAAATATTCATCCATGTTCGACGCCCTGATCATCCAGCATCTGGCGGTGCCGGAATTGTCGGACAGCGGCTGCGTCAATGCCGGGGCGCTGGCGACCCGCCTCGGCCTTCCCGGCATTCCGACGGCGGCGGAAACCATCATGCTGGAGCGCGACCTGCGGCTGTTGAAATCAACGCCCGCCCGCTATCATGCGGCGCAGATCACCTGTCAGGACAGCATCGAGGTTCTCGCCGCGGCCAAGCAGAATAAAATGACGGTTTCCGCCGGGGTGGCGGTGCCGCATTTCGCCCTAAATGAATACGCCATCGAGGATTATCGCACATTCACCAGGCTGTCACCGCCCCTGCGGTCGGAAGACGACCGGCTGGCCGTGGTCAACGCCCTCAAGGAAGGCGTCATTGATGTCATCGTCAGCAGTCATGACCCGGAAGACCCCGAAAGCAAGCGGGTGCCGTTTGAAGTTGCCGAAACCGGCGTTATCGGTCTTGAGACCATCCTGCCGGTTTCTCTGGAGCTTTATCATAACGGCATTATGCCGCTGCTGGATATTCTGGCCAAGATGACCTGCAATCCGGCGCGGATCCTGGGCCTGAACAGCGGGGTGCTTAACGTCGGCGCCCCGGCCGACCTGTGTATTTTCGACCCCTATACGCCCCATAAAATCGATGCGGAAAAGATGGTTTCCCTGACCAAGAACACTCCCTTTGACGGCCGGCCCGTCCAGGGACGGGTTTTGCGCACGGTGGTCAATGGCGAAACCGTATTCGAGTATCAGAAATGACCGTTCTGATCAATGACATACCGCTGAGTTATTTCCTTTTCAGTCTGGCGGGCGGCTATCTGCTGGGCTCCCTGCCCTTCGGTCTTATTCTGACGTCGATTACCGGTCAGGGCGACATCCGCGCCATCGGGTCAGGGAACATCGGCGCGACAAATGTCCTGCGCACCGGCAACAAGCGGCTGGCTTTCGCCACATTGATTCTGGATGGCGGCAAGGGGGCGGTCGCGATATGGCTCGCCCACCTGGTTTTCCAACAGCCCGATCTGCTGTATTTTGCCGGTGGCGGCGCCTTTTTCGGTCATCTCTATCCGGTTTTTCTCAAATTCAAGGGTGGCAAAGGGGTCGCCACCTTCCTTGGCGTCCTGCTCGCCCTTCACTGGCCGCTGGGCATTGCCAGCTGCCTGGCCTGGGCGCTGAGTACGGCTGTCTTCCGCATCTCCTCCCTGTCGGCCCTGATCGCCGCGGCGATTGCGCCGCTGCTGGGCTTTTTTATCTTCGATAATGTGAATATTACCCTTTTTGCGGGTATTTTATGTATAATGATCTTTATTCGACATAAGGATAATATCAAAAGGCTCGCCGCCGGCGCCGAACCCAGGATCGGCAAAAAACCGGGATAAACAAGATATTGGGGGGATTGAATGTCAGATACCGCGCAGAAAAAGGCCCTTCACCAGGACGAAAAAATCGCCCGGCTGCGGTTAATTCGCACCGAAAATGTCGGGCCGGTGACCTTTCGTCATCTGCTGTCCAGATATAAAACCGCCGAAAACGCTCTCAATATCCTGCCGGAATTGGCCCGGCGCGGCGGCCGGAAAAAGCCATTGATCGCCGCCAGAAAAGCCGACATTCTGAATGAGATCAACCAGCTTGATGAAATGGGCGGGTCACTTGTCGTATATGGCGATCAATGCTATCCCGACGCCCTCATGGCGACGGAGGACGCGCCGCCGGTGCTGATGGCGATCGGCCATACCCATCTGCTGGAGCGCAATAATTTTGCGATCGTCGGCGCCCGCAACTGCTCCGCCGTCGGCACCAGGCTCGCGACATCGCTGGCCCGCGATATTGGCCGGAACGGGTATGTCATTTCCTCCGGCATGGCGCGGGGCATTGATACGGCCGTGCATCAGGGCGCTCTGGAAAACGGCACGATCGCCGTGCTCGCCGGCGGCATAGACGTGATTTATCCGCGCGAAAACGACCGGCTGTATCAGGAGATTGTCAACCGCGGCCTGGTCCTGTCCGAAATGCCCCTTGGCACCCAGCCGCAGGCCCGGCATTTCCCGCGCCGCAACCGGATTATCTCCGGCCTTGCGCTGGGACTTCTGGTGGTCGAGGCGACCCATAAATCGGGCTCGCTGATTACCGCGCGCCTGGCGCTGGAACAGGGCCGCGAGGTTTTCGCCGTGCCCGGCTCTCCCCTTGACCCCCGGGCCCGGGGTCCCAATGAACTGATCCGTCAGGGGGCGGTTCTGGTGGAAAACGCCGAAGATATTCTGGATGTTCTGCGCCATATGGATCGTAAAATCATCGCCGAACCCCAATATAATCTTTTTGACAGCCCGGGAGTTGCAGCCGATATGGATCAAGAACAGGATCTTGCCGCCATTCGGGGCGTTATCCGCGACAAATTAAGCCATACGCCGACCCCGATAGACGACCTGATCAGAATGACGGAATTCAGCCCCGCCGAGGTGCAGTCGGTCCTGCTGGAGCTGGAACTGGCCGGAGAAATTCACCGTTATCCCGGAAACAGGGTAGCTTTTTCCTGAACAAAGAGGTAAAAGCCCTTAGTTTCAGGAAATTTAATTACTATAGATATTACTTATGAAAACGGTTGTTGTAGAATCTCCGGCGAAAGCCAAGACAATTAATAAATATCTCGGCAAGGATTACAAGGTCCTCGCCAGCTTTGGGCATGTCCGCGACCTGCCCTCAAAAAATGGCTCCGTCGATCCTGATCAGGACTTCGCCATGGTCTGGGAGGTGGACAGCGACAGCAAAAAACGGATCAAGGATATTGCCGACGCCACCAAATCGTCAGAGGAACTCATTCTCGCCACCGACCCCGACCGCGAGGGAGAGGCCATTTCCTGGCATGTTCTGGAACTGTTGAAGAACAAACGCGGCGTGATGAAAGACGTCAGGGTCAAGCGGGTGGTCTTTAATGAAATCACCAAAAGCGCCATTTTGAAGGCGATGGACACCCCGCGGGATATTGATGAACCGCTGGTTGACGCCTATCTTGCGCGCCGGGCGCTGGATTATCTCGTCGGTTTTAACCTGTCGCCGGTATTATGGCGCAAGCTGCCGGGATCCCGTTCCGCCGGCCGGGTCCAGTCGGTTTCCCTGCGTCTGATCTGTGACCGGGAGCTGGAGATTGAACAATTCAAGACCGAAGAATACTGGTCCATTGATGTTAACCTGTCCAATCAGGCCAAAGAGAAATTCACCGCCCGCCTTGCCCTGCTTAACGGCAAAAAACTGCAGAAATTCTCCCTGACCACAGCCGAAGCGGCCGGGGCGGCCGAAAAGACCATCAGGGACTCCCGCTTCACCATCGCCGATGTTGAAAGCAAACCCGCCAAAAGATACCCGGCGCCCCCGTTCACCACATCGACCCTGCAGCAGGAAGCGGCCCGCAAACTGGGCTTTAACGCCCAGCGCACCATGCGCTGCGCCCAGAAACTTTATGAAGGAATTGACATTGGCGGGGAAACGGTGGGCCTGATTACCTATATGCGAACCGACGGCGTCTCCATCGCCCAGGAAGCCATTCACGGCTGCCGGGATGTTATCGCCCGGGAATATGGCGACCGTTATGTGCCGGCGAAACCGCGGCTCTACAAGTCCAAGGCCAAAAACGCCCAGGAGGCCCATGAAGCGGTGCGGCCGACCGATATGGGCCGCCTGCCGAAAACTATCGCCGCCCGTCTTGATGACGATCAGCGGCGGCTTTATGAACTGATCTGGAAGCGAACCGTCGCCAGCCAGATGGCCGAGGCGAATTTTGAGCGGACGACGGCGAATATTCTTTCCGAGGACGGCAAGACCGGCCTCAGGGCCACCGGATCGGTTCAGGTTTTTGACGGCTTTTTGAAGCTCTATCAGGAAGGCCGCGATGATGCCGAAACGGATGACAGTGACAAGCGGCTGCCGAAACTGACCACCGGCGAGGACGTCAATCAGGAAAAAGTCATCGCCAATCAGCATTTCACCGAACCGCCGCCCCGCTTCACCGAAGCCTCCCTGGTCAAGAAAATGGAAGAACTCGGCATTGGCCGTCCGTCGACCTACGCCTCCGTCCTGACCGTCCTGCGCGACCGTAATTACGTCGCCATGGACAAGAATCGCTTTGTCCCCGAAGACAAGGGCCGGCTGGTGATCGCCTTTCTGGAGAATTATTTCGCCAAATATGTCGAATATGACTTCACCGCCAACATGGAGGAACTGCTCGATAAAATCTCCAACGGCGATATTCCGTGGAAAAAGGTTTTGGCCGATTTCTGGCGCGAATTTCATGATGCGATCGACGGGACAAAGGAACTACGCGTTTCAGAGGTCCTGGAGCGACTCAATCAGGTCCTGGCGCCCTTTGTGTTCCCTGAAAAGGAAGATGGCTCAAACCCGCGCGCCTGTCCAAAATGCGATGACGGAACCCTGAGCTTGAAAACCAGCCGTTACGGCGCCTTCATCGGCTGTTCTAATTATCCGGAGTGCGGCTACACCCGCAAGATGAACAACGGCAACGGCGAAGACGCCGGCGACGATGGCACCCGGGTTCTGGGCATCGATCCTGAAACGGAGATGGAGGTCACAACACGGACAGGCCGCTTTGGCCCTTACGTGCAGCTGGGCGAACCGGTGGACAAATCCGAAAAGCCCAAACGCGCCTCCATCCCCAAGGGCATGGATGCGGCGACCATCAACCTGGAAAAAGCCCTGAAGCTTTTGTCCCTGCCGCGAACGGTCGGAGATCATCCGGAAGACGGCAAGGTGATCAAGACCGCCATCGGCCGCTACGGCCCCTATGTTTCCCATGCCGGCCTGTTCGCCAGCCTGAAGGACCCGGAAGATGTCTTTAATCTCGGCATCAATCGCGCCGTTGACCTGCTGGCCGAGGCGAAAAAGAAAAAAGGCGGCGCCGCCGAACCGCTCAAAGAACTGGGCGCCCATCCGGAAGACGGCGAACCAATTAATGTTTACGACGGTCGCTATGGTCCCTATGTTAAACATAAAAGAACCAACGCCACCATTCCCAAGGACAAGGACCCGATGGCGGTCACCCTTGAGGAAGCGGTTGAACTGATCAAGGCGCGGGCGGCCAAGGGCAAGAAGAAACCGGCCAAAAAAGCCACAGCAAAGAAACCGGCCGCCAAGAAAACCGCCCCTAAGAAAACACCGGTAAAAAGCAAGAGTTGACCCAAAACGCAAGAAGTTGACAATGGCAAAACAGACAGACCGTCCCTTTCCTTCGAAAGCCGACATTCTGACCTACGTAAAGGACAACCCGGGCAAGCTGTCGAAGCGCGATATTGCCCGGGCTTTTCATATTCGGGGCGATCAGCGCATGGCGTTGAAAAAGCTGCTGCGGGAAATGACCGACGAAGGTCTGCTCGACAAAGGCCATAAGGGACGAATTCATGCCGGGGGCGACCTGCCGCCGGTGTCGGTTGTCGAGGTCACCGGGATTGACAGGATGGGCGACCTGATGGCGCAGCCGGTCAACTGGCCGCCGAAGGGAAGTTCAGAGACAACACCGCCGCCGATCACCATTTTCGCCGATGACAAACGCGGCAATCTTGGCCTTCGGGATCAGGCCCTTGTCCGCCTGAGCCGCGACCGGGACAGCCGGTCCGTCGCCTATGTCGCGCGGGTGATCCGCAAGCTTGAACGCGCCAGCAGCCTGGTGATGGGCATCTTCCACCGGGAAGACGACAATACCGCCTTTGTCCAGCCCACCGATAAAAAAGACCGCAATCAATATGTTATCGCCAAAAAGGACTGGCATGACGCTCGGGACGGCGAGCTGGTGCTGGTCGACGTCCGCCAGCCCAAAGCCGGCCGCCGCCATATGGGACCGAAACGGGCCAGTGTCAAGGAATGCCTCGGCACCCTGGATGATCCGAAGTCAATCAGCCTGATCGCCATTCATTCTCACGGCATTCTGACCGAATTTTCCGACCAGGCCCTGATTGAGGCGGAAAAATCAATTCCGCCCGCCCTCGGCAACCGCGCCGACCTGCGCCGGATTCCGCTGATCACGGTCGATCCGGCCGACGCCCGCGATCATGATGACGCCATCTGGGCCGAAAAAGACTCAGACTCCGCCAACGCCGGCGGTTGGCATGTCATTGTCGCGATCGCCGATGTCGCCCATTACGTCCCCCCGGGATCGGCGCTGGAGCAGGACGCCTGGAAGCGGGGCAATTCAACCTATTTTCCCGACCGGGTCGTGCCCATGCTGCCCGAGGCGCTGTCCAACGGCCTCTGTTCCCTGAAGGAAGGCGAAGACCGCTATACGCTGGCCGTTCATATGTGGTTCGACAGGCGCGGCAAGAAAATCCGCCATAAATTCGTCCGCGGCCTGATGCGCTCCGCAGCGGGCCTGTCCTATGACGAATTTCAGAACGCCCATGACGGGACGGTCAGTGAAAAGGCCGCCCCGCTGCTGAAATCGGTGATCGAGCCGCTGTACGGCGCCTTTGACTGCCTGAAAAGGGGCCGCGATTACCGGGAGCCCCTTGACCTTGTGGTGCCGGAGCGCAAGATTGAACTGGATGACAAGGGAACTGTCACCGGCATTCATCCCCGCAAGTCTCTTGCCGCCCACAAGCTGGTCGAGGAGTTCATGATTCAGGCCAATGTCGCGGCGGCGGAAGAGCTGGAGCTCAAGGGCTGGCCCTGCGTCTATCGGGTTCATGAACAGCCCAGCGAGGAAAAACTCCATAACCTGCGCGAATTTTTGGCCAGCCTCGGCTACAGCTTCGCCAAGGGGATGGTTCAGCGGCCCAAATTATTCAACAATATCCTGCGCAAGGTGGAAGACAGCCCTCATGAGGATGTGATCAATGTCATCATCCTGCGCACCCAGTCGCAGGCTGTCTACAGCACGGACAACCTGGGCCATTTTGGCCTGTCCCTCGCCCGCTACGCCCATTTCACCTCGCCCATTCGCCGTTATGCCGACCTGATGGTTCATCGGGCGCTGATCGGCGCCCTGAAGCTCGGCAAGGACGGTCTGGGCAAGCTTGACCGGGAAAAGCTCGCCGAAACAGCCGAACATATCAGCAAGACCGAACGGATTTCCATGGTCGCCGAACGGGAATGCACCGACCGTTATGTCGCCGCCTTCATGGCCAGGCATGTCGGCGAAGACTTCAACGCGAAAATCGCCGGCGTCAGCCGCGCCGGGCTGTTCGTCACCTTTGACGAAAGTGGCGGCGACGGTTTTATCCCGGTGTCGTCAATGGTCGGCGATTATTTCAATTTCGACAAGGAGTTGCACCTTCTGGAAGGGGAATATACCGGCGCGGTCTATCAATTGGGGGATACGGTCCGCGTGCGCCTGAAAGAAGCCAATCCGATGACCGGCGGGCTGTTATGCCAGCTGATCGATGAAAAACGAACCGAGAAATCCGGCGCGAAAAAAACCCGTTCAAAGCGGGGACGACGTCAAGGGGGCGGCCCCGACAAAAGGCAAAAGCGGAAAAGATAGAAATATCACTCATTTTCGCGGCTTTTGCTTGACTTGAACGCCAATAGCTGTATTTTCCCCTCACGTATTTTGGAATTTAAGAATTGGAGCCGGGGAATGGCGAAACCTACCGTTGTTAAAATTAAACTCGTCAGCACTGCTGGGACTGGTTATTATTATGTAACCAAGAAAAACCCGCGTAATATTACGGAAAAAATGGTTCTCCGTAAATATGATCCTGTTGTGCGCAAGCATGTGGAGTTCAAGGAACATAAAATCAAATAGTTTTATGTCCGGCACAGATGTTCAAACGGCCTGCTCCCTTGGGACAGGCCGTTTTTCTGTTCATAATACGATCTTTTAAGTTTTATTCGGAATCGAGACTGCACACCTTGTTGCGGCCGGCATTTTTCGCTTCATAAAGCGCATTATCGGCGGAAACCAGCAATTTACTGCTGGTGGAGTTTTTGTCCCCGGCAATGGCGAGGCCAATACTCGCCGTGATGCCGATCGGCGTATCCGAACCGGAAATGTCAAACGGTTCATCGGCGATCGACCGCCGCAAGCGTTCGGCGACAAAATGGGCGTATTCAAGGTTTGTTTCCGGCATCACCACGACAAATTCCTCACCACCGAAACGCGCCGCAAGATCTATATTGCGGATGTCACGACTGATCCGTTGAGCAAATTCCTGCAATACTTCGTCGCCGGAGGCGTGGCCGTAGGTATCATTGACCTGTTTGAATTTATCAAGGTCGATCATCAACAGGGCGACCTTTTTCCGGCGGTCATTGTCCGCCGACATCAGGTTATCCAGATGGGTTGACAGAAAATGCCGGTTATAAAGGCCGGTCACCGCATCCGTCATGGCCATTTCCATGCTTTTCTTCATATTGCGGCGCAGACGCCGGGCATATCTTTTCTGGCGGATCTGGGACTTCGCCCGCGCCTGCAACTCGTTTTTATCGATCGGACGGGCAATATAGTCGTTCACGCCCAATTCCATCGCCCGCACCAGTTGCTGGGTGTCCCCTTCATCAACAAGAACCAGAATCGGGGTCTGCCGGGTCTGTTCCGTGGAGCGCAATTGCGAACATAACCGCAACCCATCCACATTCCCCAGACTGAGGCTTATGATAACAAGATCATATTTAGCAAGTCCCGGAGTGGTGATCTCGCCGGCGGCGACATCGTCAACATCAACCGTCGCCAGGTCCTGCAGATAATTTGTAATCCGCCCCGCCACCCGGGCGTAATCCTCGACCAGCAGCACCCGGGCATTGGCCAGGCTGATATTCTGATTGAGGTCCGGGGCAATATTGATGCCGAAATCCTGGCCGGTGGTTTCGCGCATCCTGAGTTCATCCATCAGCACCTTGAGACGCACCAGGGAGCGCACCCGGGCAAACAGCGGCAGGTCGAGCACCGGTTTGGTCAGGAAATCATCGGCACCGGCTTCGAGGCCGGCGACCCGGTCCCTCGGCTGATCAAGCGCCGTCACCATGATCACGGGGATATGCGCCGTTTTGGCGTTGGCCCTGATGCGGCGGCACACTTCGAATCCATCCATGCCCGGCATCATGACATCGAGCAGCACAATATCCGGATGCTCTTTTTCGATCACGTCGAGAGCCTCTTCCCCGTTCATCGCCGTCAGAACATCAAAATATTCGCTGGTCAGCTTCGCCTCCAGCAATTTAACGTTCTGAATCACATCATCAACAACCAGTACCCGTGCTGTCATGGCCAGTTTTTATCCTGCAAATTTCTTGACAGTTTCGATAAACTGCCCGACAGAGATCGGCTTGGCGATATATGCTTCGCAGCCTCCCGCCCGTATTTTTTCCTCATCGCCCTTCATAGCGAAAGCCGTCACCGCAATAACCGGAATCGAACGCAGATCCTCATCCTCCTTGATCCATTTCGTGACCTCAAGCCCGGACACTTCCGGCAGTTGAATATCCATCAAAATCAGATCCGGTTTTTCTTCCCGCGCCAATTCCAGCGCCTTCATCCCTTCCTGTGTCTGAATCGTATCATATCCGTGCGCGCTCAGAAGATCACAAAAGAGTTTCATATTTAGTTCGTTATCTTCGACAACCAGTATTTTTTTACGCATTAAAGCTTCCTGATTATTTATCAAGTGAATCACTTGTACTTCACTATGACCTACAATTATAGCTATCTGTTAGGTATTTCTATAATTTTAAGGGCTGTATATGAAAAAGCTGTTAACAGAATAACTGTCGTGTATATTTATATTTAAACGCGGCGGCACAAACAATCGGCTTTTACCATGAATGATGATCAGGCGGAAATACTGGCTTTGCGGGCCCTGGCCCATATCGCGTCCCATGAAGATATTCTGGTCGCCTATCTCAGGCTGACCGGGCTTTCCGCCGAAGAACTGCACACATCCGCCGCGGAGGCGTCAACGCTGGGCAGTATCCTGGATTATTTTTTGCAAAACGAGAAAAGGCTGGTCGCCTTTTGCGAAGCGGAAAATATTTCACCGGACCACCTGGCGAAGGCCAGAAGGCTTCTACCCGGCGGTGAAACCGTCCCCTACAGCAGTTGAATGAATTGAGCGTATCCATGAAATTTGCCCTTGAGCAACTAAAATTGCTTTCCCTGACCCCGACCCGGCCCCTGATTATTACCGATGCGGATGAGGTGATATTGCATTTTTCCGACATTCTGGCCGACTATTTGCGGACCCAGGGAATGTATGTGGATTTTGTCAGCTACGCCCTTGACGGCAATGTAAAATATCTCGACAGCGATCTGCCTGTGGACAGCGCGCTGTTCAAGGGCCTGATTGATGATTTTTTCCATGGATATGTCGAAAAACAACCGCTTGTCGAAGGCGCCGCCGATCACCTGGCGAATCTGTCCGCCCTGTGCGATATTGTCATACTGACCAATATTCCCCATGATTTCGCCGATCGGCGCCGCAGCCAGTTGATCGATCACGGGCTCGACTACCCCATGGTGTCGAGCAGTGGGCCCAAGGGGCCGGTACTCAGGGCGATCCGTGACTTCACCCGGGAAAAGATGATTTTTATTGATGATATATCCCATCATCACGCCTCGGTGGCGAAATATGTCCCGGACTGCCTGCGGATTCAGTTCATCGCCAACAGTCACCTCAACAGGATTGAAGGAAAGGCGTCGGACTGCCATGTCAGATGTGATGACTGGGTCCATATCGAACAGGAAATCAGAAGTTTTCTGGAAGACGAATGAAGGCCATGAAAATGCGCGCTTTCTGTCGTGATTGCTTTACAGATTTCACCGGTCCGGATGATGTCGCGGCGTCGGATGCGCTCTGTGAAAATTGCGGCAGCCCGCGCCTGATCCGCCATGGCGAATTGACTTCCCTGAGGCTCGCCCATATTGATTGCGACGCCTTTTTCGCCAGTATTGAGAAACGGGACAATCCGGATCTTCTGTCGAAACCGCTGATTATCGGCGGCGCCGAGCGCGGCGTCGTCTCCACCTGCTGTTATATCGCACGGACCTACGGCGTCCATTCCGCCATGCCGATTTTTCAGGCCCGGAAACTGTGCCCGAACGGGATTTACATGGCCGGAAACATGGGAAAGTATTCCACCGTCAGCAAACAGATCCGCGCCATATTCGACAGCATGTCACCCAATGTCGAACCCCTGTCGATTGATGAGGCCTTTATCGACCTGTCGGGCACGGAGAAGCTCCATGGAACCTATCCGGCGAAGGTCGTCGCCCGGGCGGTGCAGCAGATTGAGCGCGAAATCGGCATCACCGTATCCGTCGGCCTGAGTTATAACAAATTCCTCGCCAAGCTGGCGTCCGACATGAACAAACCCCGGGGCTTTTCCCTGATTGGCCGGGCGGAGGCGAAAGATATTCTCGCCCCCCTGCCCGTGGCGAAAATCTGGGGTGTCGGCAAGGTGATGCAGAAAAAACTGCACCGGGACGGCCTGACCCAGATCGGCCAGCTTCAGCATCTGGAAAAGAAATATCTTCACCGGAATTACGGCGCCATCGGCGACCGGCTCTATCATTTCGCCCGCGGGCAGGACAGCCGCTTTGTCGACAAGACATCGAAAAGGAAAAGCATTTCCAACGAAACCACCTTTGCCCGGGACCTGTCCGACTATGGCGAGTTGAAGGCCAGGCTGTGGCCCCTATGCGAAAAAGTCTCCGAACGCCTGAAAGAACAGGTCCTGGCCGGCGACAATATCACCCTGAAGCTGAAAACAGCGTCCTTTCGCCAGATCAGCCGTTCGACAACTCTCGACAGCCCGACCCAGATGGCGGAGACCTTGTTTGAGGTCGGCAAGCGCCTTTTGCAGCCGGAATGCCGCGGCCTCGACTATCGGCTGATTGGCATCGGGGTTTCCGGCCTCGGCGGAACCGAACAGGCCGACCCGCCGGACCTGATCGACAAGGCTCGCAGCCAAAAAATAAAAACCGAACGCATTATGGATGACATTCGAGACAAATATGGTAAGGATATTATCAAAAAGGGCCGCAGCCTGACATAGCGACAAAATTCAAAAACAGGGGATTTCAATGAGAAAGCTTTTTCATTTCAGTGCCATAGCATTCGCCATTATAAGTTTTTTGTATCTTTCGCCGGCTTATGCGCAGGAAGTGCCGGACCGGGCGGAGGGCGACGGGCCCTATGGTCGGCTGATTCTCCGCGGCGGCTATCTGATTGACGGCACCGGCGCCCCGCCCTTTGGTCCGGTCGATATTGTCGTCGAAAATGACAAAATTACCGAAATCCGCAATGTGGGAATCCCCGGCGTCGCCATCAACCCCGATCAGCGGCCGGAAAAAGGCGACCGGGAAATCGATGCGCACGGCAAATATATCCTGCCCGGTTTCGTTGATCTGCACAGCCATATTCATTCCCTTGACAGTGAACAGGGCGTGCCGCCGGAATATATCTTCAAACTGCAACTGGGCCACGGCGTCACCACCATCCGCAGCCTGGGCTCCGGCGGCGACAAGCGGATCGTCGATTTCAAGACCCGCAGCGCCAACAATGAAATCACCGCCCCGCGGATTATCGCCTATCCCATCTTTCAGGGCGTCACCAGCCCGAAAGACGCCCGCAAGCGCATTCAGGAGATCAAAAAGAACGGCGCCGACGGCGTTAAATTTTTCGGCGCGCCGGAAGAAATCCTGTGGGCGGCGCTGGATGAGGCCAAAAAACAGGGCTTGCTGACCACCATGCATCATGCCCAGCTTGATGTCGCCCACGCCAATGTCCTCACCACTTCCGCCCACGGTCTCGACAGCATGGAACATTGGTACGGCCTGCCCGAAGCCCTGTTTGAAGACAAGATCATTCAGGACTATCCAACCGATTATATCTACAGCAATGAGCAGGATCGCTTCGGTCAGGCGGGCCGGCTGTGGAAACAGGCGGCGCAACCGGGCAGCGAAAAATGGAATGAGGTTATGACGACCCTGCTTGAGCGCGATTTCGCCCTCGATCCCACCTTCACCATTTATCTGGCGAGCCGCGACCTGATGCGGATGAGCCGGGCGATCTGGCATGACGATTACACCCTGCCGGCGCTCTGGGATTTCTATCGCCCGAACCGCGCAGCCCACGGCGCTTTCTTCTTCGACTGGACGACCGAGGATGAAATTGAATGGAAGAATAATTATCGATTATGGATGCGTTTCATCAACGACTATAAAAACCGTGGCGGTAAAGTCGGCCTCGGCAGCGACACCGGTTATATCTACAGCCTCTATGGCTTTGGCTATATCCAGGAAATGGAGCTGATGCAGGAAGCGGGCTTTCACCCCCTGGAGGTGATCCGCGCCGCAACCCAGACCGGCGCGCAAATCATCCGCCGGGACGGGGAAATCGGCGCCATTCAGGTCGGTAAAAAAGCCGATATTGTGGTGGTCGATGAAAATCCGCTGCATAATTTCAAGGTGCTGTACGGCACCGGCGCCCTCAAACTCAATGATGACAGCGGCCTTGTCGAGCGGGTCGGCGGGGTGCGCTGGACGATCAAGGACGGCATTGTCTATGACGCCTTCCAGTTAAGGGCCGATGTCCGCAGGATGGTCCGGGAGGCCAAGATCAAGGCCGGGCTTTCGCCGGACCGGCCGTTGCGCGTCGCCAATGCGCCGGCGGAATAGACGATATTTTTGCGGCCGTAGCCCCGGGGGGCTGCGGGCCCGGCCAAGGGGAACAGGGAAATGACCCGGGAAGAATTCGACAGCTATTGCGCCAGCCTGAAGGCGACGGCAAATATCATCCAGTGGGGCGGCGCGTCGGTCTGGAAAGTGGGCGGCAGAATATTCGCCATATGCTCTGACGGGGGCCAGGGACAGGAGCTGAAAATAAGTTTTAAATGCTCTGACCTCAGCTATCAGATTCTCCGCCAACTGCCGGGCATTATCCCGGCGCCTTATCTCGCCCGGGCGAAATGGGTCCAGATCACGACGGCGCAAGCGATGAATGATGATGACATCAGGGATTATGTCAATGCGGCCCATCAGATCATCGCCGGCAAACTGACCCGGGCCAAACGGGCCGAACTGGATCTTTGACTCTGAATATTACAATATTCCCAATAACTTATAATTGACGCTTGTTAACCATACAACAGGCTCTTTTTTCCCGGCGATGCAGGAAGTTTTTGCCCCTATCCTGGCACTGATTTTATTTTGCTCATATAATTCAACGGGATAACGTATTGGCACAAAGGTTGCACATAAACCCGTGATCCTGGAAAGTATAAAAGGCGTACCATGACTTATATCACCCTGCCCCTGAAACGTTCCGCCCGCATCCCCGCCAATGGCGTGAGCCATCTGGCCGATGAGATTTTGACGAAGGTCAGAATATCCGAAAAGAAACTGCCCGCCAAAAGCCGGGATCTGTTATCGGAAATCCTCGATTATGTTGTTGAGGCCGAACAAACCATTGCCGCGCAAAAGCAGCATATTGAAAAACTTGAAGTCATGACGACAACGGACCCGCTGACCGGCCTGCTGAATCGCCGGGGCATTATGGTCGAGGTCAAGCACGCCATCGCCACGGCCGACCGTCACGGCGAAGGCGCCATATTCACCTATATTGACCTGGATGGCTTTAAACAGGTCAATGATGAGCACGGCCATGCCGCCGGCGATAAAATACTGACCCTGGTCGCTGACATCCTGCAGCGGTCCATCCGGCAAACCGATTATGCCGCGCGTCTCGGCGGCGATGAATTCGCCTTATTGCTCACCCATTCCGATTATGAAGGCGGCAAATCCCGCAGCCAGTTTATTCAGCGGCAGCTGAATTTCCGCCACCTGAAATTCCACGGCCGGAAAATTCCCCTGCGGGCAAGCTTCGGCATCGCGGAAATTACGCCAGAGGTAAAGCTGGAGGATGTGTTGCAGCATGCCGATCAGAATATGTACCGCAACAAGGCGAGCCGCCGCAAACAAGCATAGGGATGACAGGCGATTCTGCCGCCCGGCGGCCTGATTTCGACCTTTCTCCTCTTTTCCGGCCTTTTCTTCCTTTGCCCTAAGGTGTAATCTGCTGACACAGATCACGCCAAAGGAAGAAAAGAAATTCATGAGCCATAATTTTGAACAAAAGCTTGCCGAACTCGGGATTACCCTGCCAACCCCGGTGGCGCCCGTCGCCAATTATGTCCCCTTTGTCCAGAGCGGCAAGCTGCTGTCCATTTCCGGACAAATTCCGGTCGATGCCGAGGGCGCGCTGCCCTATCTCGGCAAAGTGGGGCAGGATGTCAGCGAAGAGGATGCGATCAAGGCGGCCCGCCTGTGCGCCATCAACATCATCAGTCAGGCAAGAATGGCCTGCGATGGTGATCTGGACCGGGTCGTCCGCATCGTAAAGCTCGGGGCCTTTGTCAACTGTGTTGATGGTTTTCCGGGCCAGCCGGCCATTGTCAACGGCGCCTCCGACCTGATGGTCGCAATCTTCGGAGATGCCGGGAAACATTCCCGTTCCGCCGTCGGAGTCAATGCCTTGCCACTGAATGTTCCCGTTGAAATAGATGCGCTTATAGAAATTTCTTGAAAGTATGGATGAAGAATAACTGGCTGACAGAAATTCCCTTTGCCCACCGGGGTTTGCATGGTCCCGCGACCGGCCATGTGGAAAATTCCCTGTCCGCCTTCAAAGCCGCCAATGACCGGGGCCATGGCTTCGAACTGGACATTCTGCTCAGTCAGGATGGTCAGGCGATGGTCTTTCACGACCTGTCCCTGGACCGGCTGACCGGCAAACCGGGCGCAATTGATGACTATCCGGCCGATCAGCTGAAAAAGTTTCGGCTCACCGGCTCCGAGGACCTCATCTCTCCCTTGCGCGATGTCCTGCGGCAGGTGGACCGGACTTTGCCGATCCTGATTGAAATCAAGGGCGATCAGGACAGGCCCGAGGCGGTCGCGGCCGCCGTCCATGCCGAGGTTGAGACGTATCGGGGCCCCCTGGCCGTCATGTCCTTTTACCCGGACATTGTCGACTGGTTTCAGCAGCATGCGCCGCAGATCCCGCGCGGCCTGGTGGCGACCAGCCTTAATGACGACAGCCTGCCGGACAGATACTTCTCCCCGGCCCGCCAGATCTCATGGATTGGAGAACTGGCCGCGGATTTTATCGCTTATGATATTCAGGCGCTGCCCAACGACGTCACGCGATATGGCCGGTCCCGCGGCATTCCGGTGCTGACCTGGACAGTCCGCAGCGCGGAACAGCGCGACAAGGCCCGCCAAAATGCGGATAATATCATTTATGAGACCGCGGGCCGGACACCGAAATGACCCGCTATCACCACCAAATCCTTCACAGCCTGTCTGAAATATCGCAGGATTCCTGGAACGCCTGCTGTTTTAACGAGGCGACGCACCATAATCCGTTCCTGTCCCATCAGTTTCTGAGCGCGCTGGAGGACAGCGGTTGCGCCACGGCGGATACCGGCTGGCAGGCGCGCCATATCGCCATCTGTAATGCGGATGATGACGTGGTCGGCGTCATGCCGCTTTACCTGAAAAGCCATTCCTACGGCGAATATGTCTTTGACCACGCCTGGGCCAACGCCTATCAGAACGCCGGCGGCAGATATTATCCGAAACTGCAGTCGGCCATCCCCTTCACCCCGGTTACCGGCCGGCGGCTGGCGGTGCGCCCGGGGGAGAATATCCCGGAAATACAGCAGGAAATTCTGAAAACCGCCGTTTCGCTCGCGACCACCCTCGGGGTGTCGTCGCTGCATGTGACCTTTACCGAACAGGCGGAATGGGATTTCATGACGAAACATGGCCTGCTCAAAAGGCGGGACCAGCAGTTTCACTGGATCAATCAAGGATACCGGTCGTTTGAGGATTTTTTGCAGGCGCTTTCCTCCCGTAAACGCAAAAACATCCGCAAGGAACGCCGGCAGGCCGTGGCCCATGATATTGAGGTAGAGGTTGTCACCGGCCGACAGATCACCGAAGCCCATTGGGATGATTATTTCACCTTTTATCAGGATACCGGCCAGCGAAAATGGGGTCGGCCTTATTTGAACCGCCTGTTTTTTTCGCTGCTCGGGGAAAGGCTGTCTGATCGGATTGTCCTGATCATGGCGCGGCGCGGCGGGCGTTATATTGCCGGCGCCCTGAATCTGGTCAGTGATGATACGCTCTATGGCCGTTACTGGGGCGCCATAGAGGACCACAGATACCTGCATTTTGAAATATGTTATTATCAGGCGATCGACTATGCGATCCGTCATGGCCTGAAAAGAGTCGAGGCCGGCGCCCAGGGGGAACATAAACTGGCGCGCGGTTATCTGCCGACATCGACCTACAGCGCCCACTGGATCCGCAATCCGGCTTTCAAGGAGGCTGTGGCGGATTATTTGCGCCAGGAACGGGCCGCAGTCCGTCAGGACCAGGCATTTCTGTCCGGCTTTGCGCCCTTTAAAAAGGACGGGGCCGCCAAATAAGCCGCAGTACGGGAACGAATTACCGGAACAGGTTACTGGCCGGTGGTTTTCTCAGCCTTGTCTTTTTCCTTATATTCGACGAATTTGCCAAGACCGCAGGTTGGTCCCTGTATATTGCTTGAAGAGTCAAAGACCGTTATCAGGTCGACATTACAGAGCTGGTTCGTCGACACCGCGTAACTGAATGACTTTTCAAAGCCCAAACGAGCGCACCGGTGGGGCAATGTGTTGAGATAAGCCTTGTTACCCTTCATTTTGAACAGAATATTATAGTCGTCGAACACTTTCGTTGAGTCGATCCGGGTCAATGTGACACAAAGCTTGACCGCGCCGGTTTTCTCATACTTCGTCATCGTTTCGGCCATCTTGTCTTTTGCCGTGTCATCCGCCATTGCGGACGTGGCGACAAAACCCAAAGCCAGAGTAAACGTCAGTATCTTTCCTAGCATAAAGTATATTCCTTTTATGGGTTTACCGATATTGTGAAGTATACATCTGTTTAGCTGAATCTCAAATGAACAAAGCCGTGAACAGACCGTGACTGGTTTTATATTCACACATTATGGCGGTTATTTGACGAATTCCTCGGATTTGCCGGAACTGCTGCTTCCGATTTTCTTCACCGGAGACGGCCCCGGCTCAACATCAAAGACCAGTTTATTGTCCTTGACCCGAACCAGTACATCACCGCCATTGACCAGCTTGCCAAACAAAAGTTCGTTGGCCAGTGGCTTTTTGACATGATCCTGAATACAGCGGGCCAAGGGCCGGGCGCCGTAAAGCCGGTCATAGCCTTTTTCGGACAGCCAGCTTTTCGCCGCCGGGGTCAGGTTGATATTGACGTTGCGATCCTCAAGCTGCATTTCCAGCTCAAGAATGAATTTCTCGACCACCCGCGCCATGATTTCCGGCGACAGATTCTTGAACGGCACCGTCGCATCGAGCCGGTTGCGAAATTCCGGCGTAAACAGCTTCTTGATCGCTTCCTCGTCATCGCCTTCGCGAATGGAGGATCCGAAACCGATCGCTTCCTTGCTCATTTCCGTCGCCCCGGCATTGGTTGTCATCACCAGGATAACATTGCGGAAATCAATTTTTTTGCCATTGCTGTCGGTCAGTTTGCCGTGGTCCATCACCTGAAGCAGAATATTGAATATATCCGGGTGGGCCTTCTCAATTTCATCCAGCAAAATCACCGAATGGGGCGCCTGGTCGACGGCGTCGGTCAACAATCCGCCCTGGTCATAGCCGACATAGCCGGGCGGCGCGCCGATCAGCCGGGACACGGAATGCCGCTCCATATATTCGGACATGTCAAAGCGGTGCAACTCAAGGCCCAGAAGGCTGGCCAACTGCTTGGTGACCTCGGTCTTGCCGACCCCGGTCGGGCCGCTGAACAGATAGCAGCCGATGGGCTTTTCATCCTGGCGCAGACCGGCGCGGGAAAGCCGGATGGCGTCGGTCAGAACCTCAATCGCCTTGTCCTGACCGTAAATCACCCGTTTCAGGTCGGCGTCAATGCTCGCCAGCACCGCCGTATCATCCTTGGAGACTGATTTCGGCGGAATTCGGGCGATTTTCGAGACGACGGACTCAACATCGGCGACGGAAATCTCCGTTTTGCGTTTTTCCGGCGGCAGCAGCATCTGTGACGCGCCGACCTCATCAATCACGTCGATGGATTTGTCGGGCTGCTTGCGGTCATTGATATAGCGGGAGGACAGATCAACCGCCGCCTCAATCACATCGTCGCTGAATTTGACATTATGGTGGTCTTCAAAATATTTCCGCAGCCCTTTCATGATTTCCTTGGTTTCGGGAATCGTTGGCTCCTTAATGTCAATTTTCTGGAATCGTCTGAGCAGCGCCCGGTCTTTCTCAAAATAGGACCGGTATTCCTTGTATGTTGTCGAACCGATGCAGCGAATGGCGCCGGAAGACAAGGCGGGTTTCAGCATATTGGAGGCGTCCATCGCCCCGCCGCTGGTGGCGCCGGCGCCGATAATGGTATGGATTTCATCGATGAACAGAATGGCCCCGTCATGCTTCTCCACCTCGGAAATCACCGCCTTCAGGCGTTCTTCAAAGTCGCCGCGATAGCGGGTGCCGGCAAGCAACGTTCCCATGTCCAGACAGAAAATGGTGGCGGATTGCAGCACCTCCGGGACTCTCTTTTCGACAATATGGCGCGCCAGCCCTTCCGCGATGGCGGTTTTGCCAACCCCCGGGTCGCCGACATACAGCGGGTTATTCTTGGACCGGCGACACAGGATCTGAATGGTCCGCTCTATCTCATGCTCCCGGCCGATCAAGGGGTCGATTTTACCGTCGCGGGCCTTCTGATTCAGATCAACGCAATATTTCTCAAGGGCGGTTTCTTCGCGGTCTTCCTGAATATCCGCCTCGTCCCCCACGCCATGGGGGCTGCCGGCATCCTCAAATTTGCCGGTGGATTTCGCCAGGCCATGCGACACATAGCTCACCGCATCAAGCCGCGTCATGTCATATTGCTGAAGAAAATATACCGCATGGCTTTCCCGTTCGGAAAAAAGCGCGATCAGGACATTGGCGCCGGTGACTTCTTCGCGACCCGAGCTTTGAACATGCAGAATAGCCCGCTGAATCACCCGCTGAAAGCCGGTGGTCGGGCTCGCCTCGCCGCTTTGGTCGCCCTTGATGTTATCCAGCTCTACATCCAGATAGGCTTTGATTTCCGCCCTCAGCTGACGCACATTCACGTCGCAGGCGCGCAATACCGCAACCGCATCCTGATCATTCAGCAGGCCAAACAGCAAATGTTCCAGGGTGGCGAACTCATGATTGCGCTGATTGGCCTCACCGATGGCCCGATGCAGGGTATGCTCAAGATTTGGCGAAAATGTCGGCATGGATAATCTACTCCTTCTCCAGGGTGCATTGCAGGGGATGCTCGTGACGTCGGGCGCTGTCAATCACCTGCATGACTTTCGTTTCGGCAACTTCGAAACTGTATACGCCGCAAATACCAACCCCCTTCTGGTGCACATTCAGCATGATCTGCACCGCTTCTTCTTCTGACTTCTGAAAGAACGTCTGAAGAATCTGAACAACGAAATCCATCGGGGTATAATCGTCATTCAACATGAGAACCTTATACATGGACGGTTTTTTGGTCTTGGGACGGGTTTTCGTCAGGGTTCCCGTTTTGCCATTGCCCTCACCATCCTTATGATCTTCACTCATAGATCCGCCGATAAATTAATTAAGCCATTATCTATATAATAGAATGCCACGGGCGGATTTAAAGATCTTAATGAACAAATATTTCATCAATGCCGATTTGATTGATATTTTTCTATCCCAGTTTAGACGCTTGATCCTAATGTATCGTTAAAACCGGAAAAGATCCATCTGCTTTAGGTCGCAATGGATAGCGGATCTCAGACAAAAAAAGGCCCGGCGGGAAACCGGACCTTAAATATTTTGCCGTCGAAAGGACGGTATGGCGATTAACCGGCCAGCGGCAGGTTATATTTGGCAGCAACTTCTTCGTAGCGGGCTTTCAGAGGCTCGACAACTTCGGTGACCGAATTTGTCGTCACTTCATTCAGGCGGTTTGATTCAGAAACGAATGCATCAAACCGGCCTTTCAGGATATTAGCCTGAAGCTCGAAAAACTCGGCCGGTGATTTTGCCGAGAATAATGTTTTGACATCCTCAACATTCTTTTCAACCGCCTTTTTGGAGGCCGCAGCGAAATCCGCATTGACCGTCTGGGCCACCTTAACAGCCGCATTGCCGGAGGCGACAAACGCTTCGTAGTTTGCCTTGCCGAAGGCGGCGGCATCGTCAAAATTGCTTGTGACGTCCTTGATGGCTTTCTGAACCGTTTCCTGAGCAGCTTCGAAAGTTTTTTCGGCAGCCTTCTGATTGGCGGAAGTTGCCTTGGATGTGGTAGATTTGGTCATAACCTGATCCTTATTCAATAAAATTCCAGTGAAATTGTGCAACGCAACATAAACTCTATTGCGATATATACGGCGAATTTTCAGGAAAGTCAAATATTTTTTTGTGCAGTGCAACAAATAATTCACATTCACAGATTGTCTGTGACATGATGCCGATTGTTCAGCCCAAGACCGGTCCCGCGCCGGCGAGGGCAAGCTGTTCATTCAACTGGTCAAGCAGGCGGTCCAGGTCGCTTTCGGTACGCCCCTCACAGCGGGCGACCAGGGCGCCCTCCGTATTGGACGGCCGCAGCAGCCACCAGCCCCGGGCCGATGTGACCCGAACGCCGTCAACATCATTTATCATGCAATCTGTTGCTGCCAGGCGCCTTTTTATGTCGCGGACAATTTCAAATTTACGATTCTCAGGGCAGACAAGGCGAATTTCAGGCGTGCTGACCATCCGCGGCAGATTTTCCAGCAGCCCGGTCAGACCCCGCCCGGGCCCGGCGATGACGTTCAGCAGCCTGAGGGCGGCATATATCCCGTCATCATAGCCGTAAAACGGGTCGCCGAAATAAATATGGCCGCTCATTTCCCCGGCCAGGAGGGCGCCGGTTTGCCGCATCTTGTCCTTGATCAGCGAATGGCCGCTTTTCCACATGATCGCCTTGCCGCCCCCCTCTTCAACAACATCGAAGGTGCTCTGGCTGGTTTTGACATCGCCGATGATCGTCGCTCCCGGGTGTCGTTGCAAAATATCCTGGGCCAGAATGGCCAGCATCTGATCGCCCCAGACGATGGCGCCATCCTTGTTCATCATGCCGATCCGATCCGCATCGCCGTCAAAGGCAAAGCCGACATCAAGTGTCCTGTCTCTGATCAGCTCGGCCAGTTGGCTCAGGTTTTCCGGGATCGTCGGGTCCGGATGATGGGCGGGAAAGCGGCCGTCGATTGCGCCGTTAATCAGAAAATGCCGGCCGGGCAACTGTTTAATCAGATCCCGGACCACCTCGCCGCCGGCGCCATTGCCGGGATCCCAGCCGACTTTCAGGTCGCGGGCGGCCAGCGCCGCGAAATCGACATCCTTGAGCAAACGGTCAAGATAACGGCTTGTCATATTTTCCGACACGTATCGGCCCTCGCCCGTTTCATAATCCGCCGCGGCGCCTGTCCGTCCAAGGGCCTGTATCTGGTCGCCGTAAAAGGAGTCCTTGCCCAGCATCAGTTTGAAGCCGTTGTACTCCGGGGAGTTATGGGAGCCGGTGACCATAACGCCGCCATCGCAATCAAGCTCAAAGACCGCGAAATAGACCATCGGCGTCGGACCGCAGCCGATATCAATGACGTTCAGGCCCGTGGACCGCAATCCTGTGATCAGGGCGGCGGCCAATGCCGGGGAACTCAAACGACCGTCATAGCCAACCGCAATTTTGTCGCCGCCGTTCCGGATGACCTGGCTGCCATAGCAGCGCCCGAGGACTTCCGCATCTTTCAGAGTCAGGGTCTGATCAACAATCCCCCGAATATCATATTCGCGCAGGATGGTCGGGTGAAATATATGGCCCTTTTCCGCCATCATGGTTATCCCATCAGGATGTCCCGGGCCTGATTTATCTTCATGGCCAGGTAATCCGATCCGCCCTGGTCGGGATGAATTTTCTTGAGAAGTTTATGGTGGGCCTCCTTGATCTCGGACGGGCTCGGTCGCCCTTCGAGGCCCAGAATATCAAGCGCTTCCTCACGGGTCATCGGCAACGACTTCCTGGGCCGCGCATCATGCCTGCGCCCGGTCTTCCGGGGGGTGAGCGGGGCGCCGCCTATTGCAGTCCACAGGCTGCCCTGCGCCGACAGAAAGGCCAGCAGGCCCAATATGCCGGCAATTGCGACATTGCCCCGGATCAGGATCAAAAACCCGAGCAATCCCATGACAACCGCAAAGCCATAGCGGAAGATCCGGTTCAGCTTGGGCGAATTCGACTGCTTCATCAGGCGCGAGATCAGATAGAGCAGAATGACAAAAGCAACAATAATCAGGATATAAGGCATGCCGTTCCCCTATTCCGCTGCGGCGACGGACGCCTTGTCCCAGCCCGGCAGGTGAAGATCATCCATCAGGCGGCGGATTTCCTGGCGCGCCGCCACATGGGACAGGGTCATTTTCTGACTGCCCGTGTCCCGGAAGTCGACCAATGTCAGTCCCTTGGGGAATAATTCCCGGTAAATCACCCGCTCACCCAGACCCGGCACATAACGGAAGGCCACCCTTTTCTGCAACTGGGTCAGGACATTGTGAACCCGGCGTTTGTTTTTCGCATCAAGCGCCGAGGTCCGGTTGCGCATGACAATCCAGTCAATCGTTCCCCGGTCTGTCAGCGCCCGCTGCTTGCGGGCCTCCCAGACCATTTCACTATACAGGCTGAGTTTTTCCACCTGATAGCTGTCCGGATTGACCTTGGCCAGCAGGTCAACGTCAACAAAACTGTCATTGACCGGGGTAATGAGGGTATCCGCCGCCGCATGGGCGACCCGCGACAGGAATGTATCGCTTCCCGGGCAATCAATCAGGATATAGTCATATGCCCCCTTCACCTCCGTCAGCAGGGCGGTGATATTTTCCCGGTCCCGGCGCTCCATATCCGCGAGGGAGCCTTCTTCCGAACGGTTGAGGACATGAACCTCCGGCATTGACAGCTTCAGGTTATATTGGTCGGCGTAACTCTGGCGGTTTTCGATATAGCGCGCCAGGGATTTCTGGCGGGCGTCCAGATCAATGACCGCAACCCGCGCCCCCCGCTCCAGAAGACTGACCACAATATGCATGGCGGATGTGGATTTGCCCGATCCGCCTTTTTCGTTGCCGACGACGACAACATGCGCCCCGTTCATTTTTTTCGGCGTTATCCCTTGATCCATTTTGGCTCCCTTATCATATGAAACCGGCTTTTATCTATTTTTAAAAACACGAAAATCTGACTTAAAAATACTAAAGTCTGGTATTTTTTCCACATCATCATTATAAACTGGCCCATATTTTCCGGCCAACTTAAATTTTCGGCCGGATTTTCGTGATACAGCCGACAGACCTGGTGCAGTGACCGCAATGAACAAACAACGCAATCATAGCTTAATCAAAGACACTATTCTAATCTTCATTGCAATAGTGTTTTTTGTCATTGGGCCGATTTTGCTGGCAAACTGGCAGGTCACCCGCAATTACCTTCAGTTTTCCCCAATCAAACTGGTTGAAAATATCCAGCTCGGGGACGATGAGCACGCCATCAGATATTTTGCCTCATACGGATTTGACCTCAAACGGATTCGACAGAGCAAACAGGATGTGCCGGAAATATACCTGGCGAATCTGCCCCGGGAACTGCCCCGCATGCGGGACATCCGGGAAAAGAAAAAATTGTTTTTTTCCACCCTGTTGCCGCCGATTCTGAAAGTCAATGAGGTTATTTACAACGACCGGCAAAGGCTGAAAAAAATCATTCTTGCCCTTACCCTCGGCGAAGAAGTGTCCGACCGGGACTATTACTGGCTGACCCGGAAACTGGTCCAATATAAGATCAAGGTCGATGACGTTCAGGATTTTGTTGACCGGGCCGATGCAATTCTCGAAGAACTGCTCTGCCGGATGAATGTCATTCCACCGGAACTGGCCCTGGCCCAAGCGGCGCAGGAAAGCGGTTGGGGAACCTCGCGTTTCGCCCAGAAAGGCAACGCCCTTTACGGTCAATGGACCTGGGGAAATGGCTGCGGCATGGTCCCGAAACGACGCGGCGAGGGCAAAAAACATCGTATGAAATGCTTTAACAGCATCATAGAAGCAGTTGACAGTTATATGTTAAATCTGAATACTCACCGGGCTTATGCTGCATTGCGAAAGAAAAGGCGCGCGTATCGCGATGATCAGCCGATTGATGTCATGCCGCTCGTGGAGACCCTGACCGGTTATTCGGTCGAAGGCCCGCAATATGTGGCAAAGATCAAAAAGATTATTCGGGTTAACCGGCTTGGCGACTTTAGCAACGCCCGGCTCATGACGGACCATTAACGGGTCTAATGTGTAAGGAACAAGTATGACGGTATCCTCTGTGCAGATCATTCGCACCAAAAAAGACCTGCGGGCCCGGGTCCGTGACTGGCATATGAAGGGTCTGACCGTCGGCATGATTCCGACCATGGGCGCCCTGCATCATGGCCATTTGTCGCTGATCCGGGAAACCCAGAAACATGTGGACAAGGTTGTCGTCAGCATTTTCGTCAATCCGAAACAGTTCGGCCCCAATGAGGATTTTGACAAATATCCGCGCCAGGAAACGGCCGATGTGGAAAAGCTGCAACAGGTCAGGGTGGATCTGCTCTATGCGCCGCGGCCGGAAGAAATGTATCCTGAAGGCTTTCTGACCAATGTTTCGGTCGAGAAAATCACCGAAGGCCTGTGCGCCGCCAAACGGCCCGGACATTTTGACGGGGTGACCACGGTGGTGACCAAGCTGTTGCTGCAATGCCTGCCCGATGTCGCCATTTTCGGCGAAAAAGACTATCAGCAATATGTTGTCCTCAAGCGTCTGACCGACGACCTTGATATTCCGACAAGGGTGATGTGCGGCCCCCTGATCCGCGACGAAGACGGGCTGGCGACCTCATCCCGCAATGTCTATCTGAGCCCCGAAGAGCGGAAAATCGCCCTGGAAATCCCCCGAACCCTGAAACGGATCGTGCAGGAAGTCGAAAGCGGCGCCCTGTCGCTGACGGAATCGCTGCGCAAAGGCGAACAGCATCTTCTGGCGAGCGGCTTTCAGGAAGTTCAGTATCTGGAGATCCGCCGGTCCGAAGACCTGGCGGCGGTGACCGACAAGATCAGCGTCCCGTCGCGGGTTCTGGTCGCGGCAGTGGTTGGCAAAACCCGGCTGATCGACAATATGCCGATCCGGGTGCCTGAAACAGTCTAGGATCAGGACCTATTAATTATATATAATTCGGCCTAAATCAGCCCCAGTTCGCGCAGCTTTGCCGATATTTCCGGCGGGATGTCCTCTGCCCTGCTTTTCACGTTCAGGTCTTTCGGCGCATCGGCCGGCTCAAGGTAACGCCAGCCCTGATGGGGTCGTCGCGGCTGGCTTTCCGTGCGCACCAGGCGGGTATCCATGATGATCTTGCATTTAACGCCGGTATCCGTTTCCACCGGCTCGAGGCCGATAATGCGCTGGCGCACCTGTATAAAGCCCTTGATGATCCAGTATATGGACCCGCCGTCGAGTATTTCATCGGCGCGCTTGGGGCGAAACCGGGTGATGTGATAGTTATAAGGCGTGCCGGAAGGCAATAAATTCCGCCGCCCTTCCCTGACCTGTATCAGATGGTCGATACTGTCAATGCCGACACATAGCTTTAAAATATGAACCGTCATGAAAATTCTACATCAAAAAAACAGAGGCCAGACCGAGGAAGGCGAAAAAACCGACCACATCGGTTATGGTGGTGACAAAAATGCTGCTCGCCAGCGCCGGGTCGATATTGATCTTTTCCAGGCCAACCGGAATCAAAATTCCGGCAAGCCCGGCCATGATCATGTTGATGATCATGGCGACGGCGATGACGCCGCCAAGCAGCGGATTGTTGAAATAGGCATAGGACAAGACGCCGATGATAACCGCCATCGCCACGCCATTCAAAACGGCAATGACAAATTCCTTGCCGATGACGCGCCGGACGTTGGAGGAGGTCAGATCCTTGGTCGCAAGGGAACGGACGGTGACCGTCATCGTCTGGGTGGCGGCGTTACCGCCCATGCTGGCGACGATCGGCATCAAAATCGCCAATGCGACCATCTGTTCAATGGTCCCGTCAAAAAAGGCGATGACGACAGAGGCCAGAATAGCGGTGCCCAGATTGATGGTCAGCCAGACGATACGGTTTTTTGACGCCTCGAGAACGGTCTCGGTAATGTCCGTTTCCTGAACGCCGGCCATGCGCAGAATGTCTTCTTCGGCCTCTTCATCAATCACGTCGACGATGTCGTCAACGGTAATCACCCCGATCAGGCGGCCGCTTTTGTCCACAACCCCCATGGAAGTCAGATCATATTGACGGAACATATAGGCCGCCTCTTCCTGGTCCTTGTCAACCGGGATGACCTTGGGGTCCGTATCCATGATTTCGCTGACCGGAATTTCGTCTTTGGTGCGAATCAACTGGCTCAGGGAGACGGTTCCGATGGGGTGATGCAGCGGATCAACGATGAAGATTTCATAAAATTCCACCGGCAGTTCTTCTTCCGAGCGCAGGAACTTGATCACCTGCCCCACGGTCCATATCCCGGGGACGGTGATAATTTTTTTCTGGAGCAGACGCCCGGCGCTGTCTTCCGCATAGGACAGCCCCTCCTCGACCGCGAGCCGTTCCTCCTTCGGCATGGCGGCGATGATCCGGTCGCGATCTTCGGCGCTGATATCCTCCAGAATACCGACCGCATCGTCGCTTTCCAGCTGACTGATGGCGTCGACCACATCCTGATCATCCATTTCCCGGATAACCTGGTCAAGGGCGGTATCCTCCAGTTCGGCCAGCACCACCGGATCCATATCCGAGCCAAAATAAGTGGCGAGGGCACCCCGCTCCGCGCCGGTCAACTGTTCGAAAATATCGGCGACATCCGCAGAATGCAACGGCTCAAGGAGATATTCCAACTGTTCGGAATCATTTTCGCCGAGAGCATGGGAAATCTCCTCAACAAGCTCCGGCGTTACTTTGAACACATCCTGCTGAGGCGCATTTTTGCTTTGATCTTTTTCCAACAGGTCATGCGTGTCCATGATGCCCTATCCTGTTTGCTGATGATTGGTTCAGGTATCGGATTTTTCACGAGACAGGTCAAGGAATTATCCTGAAAGGCGGGAAATAAAATGGTCCTGCTCCCCTTGTCGCCGTCCAGGCTCTAGATATGCTTCCTCATGTAATCCTCCATAAGCGTTGCAAGCCGGACCGGGGTCTCCGCCATGGGGAAATGACCGGAATTGCCAATGATGTCGAAGGTCGCGTTGGGATACCATTCCAGCAGGCTGTGGGTCATGGCGTCGGCGGTTATCGCCTGATCATATTCGCCGACAAGAACCAGCACGGGCGTTTCATTGCCGATGACCTCGTCGGAAAAATCGGTCTCCGTCCACGCCAGCATATAGTCGTGAAAGGCGGCGGCTTTCGTCGTTTCCCGGGACCGGCGTATGAGATAGCCATACCAACTGTCCGAAAGCCGGTCGCCGGTCAGGAATTTCAGGATGCCCCGCCGGTTTTCATCATTGTCCGCCGCGCCGTGAAACAGCGCCCGGCCCGCCTCATCCAGCGGCGAACCGCAAGCCGGAACCGGCGCCACCGCCACAACGGATTTGACCCGCCCGGCCGCCTGATGCATGATTTTCTGAACGCTCATGCCGCCCATGGAATGGCCGATCGCATGAAATCTATCCCAGCCCAGATGATCGGCAAGGGCGATGGCGTCCTGCGAAATCTGGTCAATGCTGTGCGTTCCGGCGATATTCATCGACTTGCCGTATCCCCGGTAATCCATAAAGGCGTAGGTGAAGCTTTCGCCATCCAGATAAGACAGCATCGCTTCATAAGCGGTATAATCGCTCCACCAGCCATGAAGAATGACGACCTTCTCGGGTCCGGAACCGATGAGAGTATGACCAATAACGCTTTCATTTTTCATGATAACTCCTTGTTTTTACGAGACTACGCCTGTCTATTCAAAATTTATGACCTGGCCTTGCACCGGGATAAGGCAGTCCGTGCAATCCGGGATGATTTCATTTTCCACCTGATGGTGAATAACGATTTTCTTCGCCGGAGGCAAAGCCTTATTCAGTTCCGCCTTGCGATGCAGCCACGGCGTGATAAACAGCATATCCAGTTCGGGCAGATTTTTAAAAATATCAAGTTCTTCGGTATCGCCGGTAAAAAACAGCCTCCTGCCCGCCCATTCCACCAGATAAGAATAATGCTCCGTATTGGCGTGAGAAGATTTGACCGGGCGAATGCGGAGCGGACCATATTTTATTGTGCCGGAAAAAGGAATGATCTTGTTGCGCGACAGGGCGACGGTGATTTCCTTTGGACCGATAATCCGCCAATCCTGTTCCTCAAACAAAAAGGGCTCGAAATGATCCATATGACGATGGGTAATCAGGCTGATCACATCGCCGGTTTCCGACGGGAAATTATATTCATAGCTCAT
The DNA here is from genome assembly GCA_048266545.1 of Paremcibacter sp. Lineage (GTDB taxonomy): Bacteria > Pseudomonadota > Alphaproteobacteria > Sphingomonadales > Emcibacteraceae > Paremcibacter. Next base: position 60,481 of record JBLWZH010000014.1, read on the forward strand.
ATAACCATAGGCCCCTGACTCATAAGGAAAATCCGTAAACAAGGTCACCTTCCCGTCAGAAAGTCGGAAGGCGGCATTGCCGATAAAGCTGATTTCTAAATTATCTGGCTGCGCGCGCGCCGTCCCTGAGCCGACGAACAACAGAAGGAAAACCAAGATCAAGTATTTTTTGAGCTGATTTGTCATCATTATAACCCCGCATGCGTCTGTTTCCCGGTCGCAGTTTACAGGAATTCCTCCGGGATTCAAAATTTCAGGAAATCATCAGACGGGAAAATGCCTAACACGCTTGATGGTTCTTAATATATTCAACTATATAAAATTTTATATTAACGATTTATTCAGTATTTTATCGCTATTTTCAGGGAAAGATTCATGAACCCCGCAGAGCAGAATAATGAAAAATATCCCTTTACGTATAATAGGTTACACTGTGATCGGTCTTTTCCTCCTGGCCGGCGTCCTCTTTATTTCCACCTCCTACAGCATTCAGGCCAATATTGCCGACGCCGAAACGCTGTGGTTGTCGGGCGCGGCCGACCCCGACATGGATGCCGGGCGCCAGTTGAGTGAAAAACTGAGCCGGGCGAATTTCCTGGCGACAACCATGTTTTTGTCGGCGATCGTCAGCATGATCATCATGATCTTTTCGACATATCTCGTTCTGTTTCGCACCATCCTGAGCCCGCTTTACGCCATAACCACATCATTGTCGGGACTGGCCAAGGGAAATCTCGACATTGAAATCCCCTGCTCTGATTTCGGTTCGGAATTTGGCCAGATGGCCGAAGCCGCCCGCAAATTTCAACTGAGCAACCAGGAAAGAATGAAGCTTGAGGAAGAAGCCGTCCGGGCCGAGAAACAGCGCCTGCAGGAACAGGAACAGGTTCGCGCCCAGGAGGAACAGGCAAGAAAGGAAAGGCGGGACGAAGAACGGGCCGAAATGCGCCGCCGGGAACAGCGCACCCAGGAACTGGAGCGCAGGATCAGCCTGTTCGACCAGCAGATCAAGGGCAATATTGAAAAAGTTGACCAGGCGGTTCAGGCGCTGTCCGAAGCTTCGAATGTCATGTCGTCCACCGCCACCGACGCCGAGTTGCAGACCTCCACTGCGGCCAGCGGCGCGACTGAAAGCTCATCCAACATGAAAGCCGTATCGGTTTCCACAGAGCAGATGACACGGTCCATCGAGGACATCAGCAATCAGATGGAGCAATCGGCGAAAATCACCCTGGACGCCATTCAGAAGGTGGAAACGACCGCCGCAACCATCAATCAACTGTCGAGTTCTTCCCAAAGCATCGGCGACGTCATCAGACTGATTGAGGATATCGCCAATCAGACCAATCTGCTGGCCCTCAATGCGACCATTGAAGCCTCGCGGGCGGGCGAAGCCGGCAAGGGCTTTGCCGTCGTGGCGTCAGAGGTCAAGGCTCTGGCCAGTCAGACATCCGATGCGACTCAGGAAATTTCCGGCCATATCAGCCAGATTCAGGACATCAGCAGACATGTCGTCACCAACATTACCGAGGTGCGCGACATTGTCGAAGAGAATTCCCGCATCACAAGCTCGGTCAATGACGCCGCCGTGCATCAGTCCGACAGCACCCGGGAGATTTCCATCAGCATTGTTCAGGCGGCGGAGGGCACCAACGACGTCTCCAGCCATATTGACCTGGTTCAGCAGGGCATCCTGACAACCCTTGAGGCCTCGCGCCAGGTGCAGGATATTTCCGAGAGATTATCGGACAACGGCAGTCAGTTGAAAAATATGGTCGTCGATTTCCTGAATGACATCCGGACCATATAATACCAACGGCGCGTTACATCATTCCGGCCTGTCTGATGACGGGCCGGAAGCAATTTTCCGAATGTAGATTGGTGCCTCACAGGGGATATAGATGGGCACTGGGTTGAAGTGGTTGAGTTGCAATAATGTTTCAAATGATTGGTTCAGAAACTTTAATACCGAGATATAATTCACATCCATAATCATCTATTTCCTGACTGAAATTTATGAAAAATCAAAGCCAGCCATCCTTGTCCATACGGGCATGTAGGATGCGAATTATATCTACGCCACCATCAATGGGTTTATAAAAAACAAGATAGCGCGAAAATCCTTTGATTGGCACATAACGTATTCCCATAAGCGCTGATTTGCTGGTGTGGTGAATGGCTCCCATAAAAGGCATATCAGTTAACATCTGGTATGTTTCTTCAGCGAGATCATACAATCGTACCCCCGCCTCAAGATTATCTCTTGCGATATTACGTGCATGACCATCAAGATCGGCTTCCGCCTGGGGGCGGATTTGATAGCGGTTTCTTTTCAAGTGACTGATTGCCGTGTCAGAGCAGCCTTTTTATCAGACCAGTAGGTATCGCCTGGCTTGATTGATGGACCACTCTCAAGTCCCTCTGCAAGCAAATGGTCCAATTGTTCACCGCGCCGGTGGTTACGCACCAAGGTTGCAACAAAATCACTCGCACTTGAATACCCGCCAGACTCAATGGCATTGTCTATCCAGTGCCTTAATTCCGGGGCAAGAGAAACAGTAAGTCGTTCGGTAGCCATAAGATAATCTCCTCATAATTAATTCGCATAATAATTCATAATAATTATGCGGTCAAATAAAAACGTACGAAATCCCGATCCCCTTTTTTGCGGCCAATATTCCATGATATGCTGCCGCTGCTCATAATGCCGGATAAGGCTTGCCCGCACGTCCGTTCCAAAACGGCGCGCCATGGTACGAGTTTGAATTCTTTGGATTTTTCAATCAGGGCATAGTTGCCACTGGCAAGCCCAACAAGCTTTGAATAAGCCTGATTTATATTTGGTGCCCCACAGGGGACATAGATGGGCACTGGTATGAAACAATTGAGTTATAATAGCAAACCTTTGATTGTTAATAGGAAAATCGGATGCTTAAATTATGATCCTACTTATGAAACAGCCCGCATGATGCGGGCTGTAAATGGATTAGTCATGCAAGACCTAATCAACCATCCGTTCCCAGAGGAGGATATGCTGATCGCCTTGTTTGACAAGGCGGGCGCGGATTTCTTCTTCCATGTGGGGATCATCGAGGATGAGATTGATATATTCCCGTTCCCCGTCTTTGGTGGTCTGTTTCCAGCCGCGTCCAATTTGAAACTGCCCGCTGCGAACAATGTAATCCGGTTCGCTGCTGTCCGGTGATTTGTCGTATGGGTCTATGGTGATATTTCCAAGGTCGTGCAATTTGCGGGTTTCAAGCATCCCTTCAAAATGTGATCCCTTGTCGTAAAATGTTCCGATTTTTAAAGCCATTATTTATCTCCTGATATGGTTGAATTAATTGGCGGGCGTGGGGTGGATTTTGATGCGGCGGCAAGTTGGCGGCGCGCTTTCTTGAAACCATTGTCCGTGTCAAGAAAGCTTGCGATAATATAGGGTAAGAGGTCTTCGATCTTTTCCTTTACGCCATAATCATGTTCATAGATGTGAGCGTAATCGCTTAAAGCATCATGAATCTCTGGTGGAAATGTTGCACTGATCCTGACCGGTGTGCGTTTGGGCAGTTTTGAAAGTTTCAAGGTCATGGGATTGCCTTTCTTTGAATGAAGGGCCTAAGAATAATGTCCTTATGGACGATCACGCGAAGCGGATAGCCAGGCCGGATTGTGATGGTGGGTTGAATGTTGATTTCGCGCTCAACGATGCGCTGACCGGCCCGGTTGATGGAATTTTGTGAGCCACGCTGAATGGCGCGCACCAAGTCACTGTCCCCCTCAAAGGCAAGTTCGGCCCCAACGCTGAAGAGTGTGGAAAGGGCAATGCCTTTAATGAGCCGCCATGTGTGAAAATCAACCTGATCTTCCAGCCCGGCATAACCGGCTCGGTCGGTGGCAGGAAGGTTATCAATGATGATTGATGAACCATTGGGCAGAATAAGACGCTGCCAAACGACAAGAGCGCGTTCCTGTCCGAAAGCAACCACGGAATCATATTTCCCGAGAAGGCGTGAGCCTTGCGGGATCAACATATATTGGCCGGTTACGGTATCATAAACAGGCTGCGTTACCTGTGCAATCACGCGCCCCGGTAAGTCGGAATTCAGTCCGGTGATCAGACTGGCGGAAATGATGGTTCCGGCCATGACCTGATAAGGCGATATGGGGGATTGAAGCTGATACGGGTTATAGATCGCATCGTCCGGTTTTCTGTCCAGAAAATCATTTTTGCGCTGTTGGTGGTTTGGATCATCCGGTGCCTGCGGCGTCAAGCCGTCAGCATTTGCGGTGGTAGTAAAAGGATTAGACGTAAGGCTTGCCTGCCCCAAAGGGTTTGCAATTGCCGGATTATCTGCACTTTCCTGACTGGGCGAGATTTGAAAGAAAACCGAAGACTCACGCCCCTGTTGCGCCCGCTGTGCAAGGCGAATACGTTCCGCGCGGGCGGCATCGGTCAGATGATCTGATTGAAAGGGTATGCCGCCGGGCGAGATGGGTAATGGCTCAAGTCCGGCGCGTTGTTCCGCATCAAGCACTGCACCGCCCAATTCACCCGGCAAAGGAGCGCCCAAAACAGGCGGCACATAATCACGGTAGGTTTCCGGCAGGTTTGAGAGCTGTTCCGGCTGTTCTTTGTGGCTGACATTATAAAGCTGCTTATTGTTTGCGGCATTCTGCGCAGGCGGTTGCAGCGCATAAAATGTTGCGGCAAAGACTAATATGATGCCTGTACCGCTTAAGATCATCAGCAACCGCTTGTTCAGACGTGTAACAGGCCGGGGATGCGCGCGGAGATCCAATGTCTCCGGCGCTATTTTTTCATCCGCTGTGACGCTAAAGGGATCATCTGTCATTGGCGCTATCCTTCAAAACCGATGATCTTGTCCTGCTATTATTGGTTCTGCCATCGGTGCGGCTTATGCGAACGACTTGTTGAGGCTCTGCGCCCAAACGCAATTCTGCGGCGGCAAACAGTTTATCGACCACATAATAGCGGCCCTTCATGCGATAATTGATCAGCTCGTTATCACCTTCCGGTCCGACAACAAACAAGGGCGGCGCGTCACCCTGCGCAATGCCGCGAGGGAATTCGATATAGACCTTTTGGCCGTCATCAAACGCCCTCATTGGCCGCCATGGTGGATTATCGCCGCTAATCTCATAGCGAAACCGCAAATGTTCCAGATTGACGCCACCGTCGATGACCCGCTCTTGGGCAGCCTGCGCCTGTTCATTCTGACGTCTTAGGGAGACAAGTTCGTCATGGGGATAGCGCCATGACAGGGACGCCATATAGGTATTTTCAAAACTTTCCATTTCCAGATGATAGGCACGACGATCCGTGGTGATAACAAGATTGGTTTTAAGGTTGGCTTCGGTGGGTTTGACTAGAATATGAATTTTGGTCGTCTCCCCGTTACCGCTTTTGGTATCACCAATTACCCAGCGTACCGTATCTCCGGCGGAAACGGAGATGAGCTTTTCACCGGATTGCAGTGCAATGTCACTAACCTGTTCAGGGGCGGTATAGAGACGATAAAGCGCCCCTTCTGAGAAGGGATAGACCTGAATGGCATTGATATAACCGTCCCGCGCGGGTTCAATGCGCGCGGCGGTATTGGCTGCGTCAATCCGTTTTGTGGGGTCCGCATCTTCCGGTTCCGGCTCGCTTTGTTCTTCAACGGGTTTTAACTGGCCGGGCAGCGGTAATGGCACGGGAAGTTTAACAATTTCAATTGGTGCCAGGGGTGCGGTTTCAATGGTTGCGGGTGTAAAATCCTGCATATCATAGGAAATAGACGGCGGCCTTTGTCTGGATGCGCAGGCCCCAAGTGCAAGTGTCAGCATTATGCCACACGCCATACAGATATTTTTGGCTGGTTTTCTCATTTTATTCTCACTCTCTTTCATTCTTTTTCGGGGGTGCCCATATCGCGGGACCAGTTAAGGCCGTGGACATAAAGGCCCAACGGATTTTTGGTTAAGGCGGTGACGGTGGCAGGCTGCTGAAAAACAATGGTGAGGATGGCGGTATAGCGTTCCATTTTCTGAAACGCACCGCTCCTATAATGGCGTTGGGTCCATTTGATCTGAAAGCTGTCTTCGGATGCACGAACGACGCTGGTTACTTCAACGGCGATTGACCGGCGGCCTACATCAGCAAACGGATCATTCTCACGGGCATATTCATTTAAAATCTGTGCGGCCCTGTCCGTTGTAAAATCATAGGCGGCCAGCCATTGCTCACGCACAACAATCGGATCGACTGAAACCGCGCGCACACGTTTGATGAAAGCCGCGAGTTGATAGGCAATCTGGGCGTCACTTGGTTTGTAAACCACAGTGGCCGGCCCGATGGTGCGCACCTCTCCCAAGGTATCAACTTCAATCACATAGGGCGTGATGCGGCTTTGCAGGCTTTGCCAGATCAGGGCACCGGAAAGACTTGCCAGTAACGCCAGACAGCCAAAAGCCATGAGCCGCCAATTGCGGGCCTGAAGCCGGGCCGTTCCAATCCGTTCATCCCAGACCTGGGCGGCTTTCTGGTAAGGTGTTTGGGGCGTTGGCGTATCGCCATATTTGTCTGTTGCACGTTTGAAGATCATTCGTCGTTATCCTTTAAATGGGGGCTGTCGCCGCTGCCCGGTCTGTCGCCATCGCGCAATGTGTGGGCGGCCATTGTGGCCCCTTCACGCAAATGCTGGCGGTGTTGTTGTGATTGAAGTTTGTTTGCCCAATCCGGTGCATTAGGCGCGGCATTATCAGTCATGCCTTGCCCCGCACTTTCCGGCAATGTGCCCCCTGTTGCGGTGAAGGCGGCGCGTTCGCCGGCTTGGTACGCATCTTTAACGCCGGATGTGACTTTACTGGCGGCCTTGCCCATTCCTTGGGCAACTGCACCAGCACCAGCCTTGACAACACCGGAAACCCCTGTTGCCATACCTTTTATGCCGGCCACGCCCGCTCCCCCGGAAGAGCCTGATGTGGCGCGGGCCAGATTATAGGATGCACTGGCACCGCCAGCCATTGCGGAACCGGCTTTGACTGCGCCGCCTGCGCCCGATGCGGCGGCGCCGGCCCCCGCCGTTGCCAGTCGTCCCGCCGCCGCCGCGCCAACACCAAGGCCCAAAGCCGTGCCGGCCACAGCACCCGCACCAAGTTGCGGTGCGCCGGAGATAAGGCCCGCCGCAATGCCGGGGCCAAATATGCCGAGTATAAACAGCGCCAATGCCGCCAGCACAGTTGAAAGAGCTTGTTCGAGGTTGATTGTCGGGCCGGTGAAGGAATTGGTGAAGGCACTGAAAATTGTGGAACCAATGCCAACAATCACCGCGAGCACCATAAGTTTGATGCCGGATGAAATCACATTGCCCAATACTTTTTCGGCAAGGAATGAGGTTTTATTCCAAAGGGCAAAGGGGATCAGTACAAACCCGGCCAGGGTTGTGAGCTTGAATTCCAGAATGGTGATAAAAAGCTGGATGGCGAGAATGAAAAAAGCCAACAGCACGACGGTCCACGCAAATATCAGCACAAAAATGGTGATGAAATTTTCAAAAAAGGCGATAGGGCCAAGAAGATTACCAACTTCCAGTAAAATCGGTTTTGCCGCATCATAACCGGTTGCGGCAATGAAGCCGGGCCGCATCAAGTCACTGATGGTAAGGCTTGTTCCGGTTGCCCTGAGGCCAAGCCCGGCGAAACTTTCAAAAATAATCCGCGAAAGAAAGTCAAAATTATTGATGATGTAGGCAAAGACACCAATATAAAGCACTTTTTTGATCAGGGCGGGGATGACGGATTTATCATCCGTCATGGCCCAGAAAAGTCCCGCAAGCGTAATGTCGATCCCGATAAGAATGGTGGTCAGAAACGCGACGTCCGGCGATAGCAGACCAAAGCCACTATCAATATAGGTCACAAATGTTTGCGTGAACTGGTCTATAATATTGAGATCATTCATTTTGCTCTTGCCTCCTTTCCCGCCTTACGGCGTATAGGCCTGACGGTCGCCGAGGAAGTTTTGAAACCGGGCGCGGGCCTGTTCCCGCGCGGCCAACGTTGCGGCCCGGTCAAGGGACTCTGCGCGGGCCCCGGCCGCCAAAAGCGTTTGAAGCTGCATGCTCTGTTTGGCGTTCAGGGCCGCAAGCTGATTGCCGGCCTGTGTGACCTGTAAATTACCAACGGCGCTCTGGCTTTGGCTGACAAGACGATCAAGCACAGTGCTATCGCTGCGCACCTGTTCGACAACGGTGGCTTGTACCTGCATGGCATGCTGAAAGCCCGTGCGAGCCACATTCCATGCTTCCTGTCCGTCCTGAAATATCTGCGACGACGTGGTAGCAGCAGCGTATCTTTGCGGATAAAGCCGCCGGTAATGGGCATCAATCGCCGTGATCTGATAGGACACATTACGGGCACTGCGGATCAATCCATCCATGCGGGCCAGAGAACTTTGCAAATCACCGGAGATTGACGTTGGCAGATTGGTGAGGTTGCGCGTCTGATTGACCAACATCCGCGCCTGATTTCGAAGCTGGGTAATCTGATTATTGATCTGCTGCAATGTGCGGGCGGCGGTCAATAGATTCTGGCCATAATTTGAGGGATCAAAGACAATATCGCCAAACCCGAATATTGCGTTTGCTTGTTGTGAAGATAAAAATACTGTGGATAAGACCATCAGGGCGGCAAATAGAGGTTTTTTGAGATATTTCATGTCTTGCTCCTTTGAAAGTTTCTAATAAGCGGAATTGCCCATTCGAGATTTTTTGCGGCGAGATAGCGGGTCACAAATTCTGCACCCTCCGTCTCGGCAGTCAGGACGGCGAGCAATTGGTGATCGGCTTTTTCGGAAGCGGCGCAAAAGGCCAAGGCAACAGGGTCAAGGTTCAAATCAAACAGGCGATTGCCTTGGCGAGACTGAAAATAATATTCCCGCTTCGGCATGGCTCTTGAGATAATTTCGGCCTGACAGGCATTCAGTCCGAAGGCATCATAAATTTTACGTTGCTGTGGCTCCAGCGCCGGCTCATTGGGCAGGAATATCCGGCTCAGACAGCTTTCAATAATTGCGGGTGCGATGGTGCTGTTTGTAATATCGGAAAGCGACTGGGTGGCAAAAATAACCGATACATTTTTCTTACGGAGGGTTTTGAGCCATTCGCGAAGTCGTCCAGCAAATTCAGGATCATCCAGAAATACCCAGGCTTCATCCAAAATGAGCAGGCTTGGCCGTCCGTCGAAACGCTCTTCAAGCCGGTGAAACAGATAAGTCAGTGTGGGGAGAACCGCACTTTTAGTGTGCATCAACTCTTCCATCTCAAAACACTGCACGTCGCTAAGGTTAAGCTTGTCATCGTCAGCATCAAGCAAACGGCCATGGGGGCCGTTTAAGGTATATGGCTGCAAGGCCTGACGAAGGTTATTGCTTTGAAGCAAGGCTACGAGGCCAGTGAGCGTGCGTTCCTGAACAGGGGCTTGCGCCAGATTACAAAGGGCCGACCAGACATTGTCTTTTATCTCCGGTGTGACAGCGCCTTGTTCATGGGCAATAAGACTGCATATCCATTCCTGCGCCCATGCTCGCTGATGGGTATCTTCAATGCGCGCCAAGGGCTGAAAAGCAAGGGCACTATTGCCGCCCAGATCAAACCAGCTTCCGCCCATGGCAAGAGTGGCCGCTCGTGCCGACCCGCCCTTGTCAAATATATAAATTTGAGAATCCGGATAGCGGCGGAACTGCATGGCCAAAAGAGAGAGCAAAACGGATTTACCCGCGCCCGTTGGCCCGACAATGATTGTATGGCCAACATCGCCTTGGTGAAGGGACAGGCGAAACGGCGTGGCGCCACCCGTTTCGGCCATCAACAACGGCGGCCCGTCCAAATGTGCATTATATTCCGGCCCGGCCCACACGGATGACAGTGGTGTCATATGGGCCAGGTTGAGGGTTGATATTATCGGCTGGCGCACATTTGCGTAGAGATGGCCGGGCAAAGTGCCAAGCCAGGCATCAACTGCATTGACCGTCTCACGGATCGCGGCAAACCCTGCACCACTGACGGCACGTTCCACGGCGCGCATTTTCTCGGCAGCAATCGCCGCATCTTCATCCCGGACAATGATGGTCGTGGTAAAATAGCCAAAAGCCACATGATCGCTGCCCAGTTCCTGCAAGGCTTCATCGGCATCAAGAGCCTTATTATCCGCGTCCGTATCAACCAGAACGGATGGCTCATTGGTCATGACTTCCTTGAGGAGTGCGATGACGCTTTTGCGTTTGGCGAACCATTGGCGGCGATATTTGCCAAGTTCTTTAGTGGCTTCCGGCTTGTCCATGGCAATGAAACGTGAACACCAGCGGTAAGACAGGCCCAGGCTGTTAAGAGCGTCCAGAATTCCGGGCGTGGTGGAGCCGGGAAAAGACAGGATGGTCATGATCCGCAAATGGGCGTCACCCAACATCGGTTCCAACCCGCCGGTTAAAGGGCAATCGGCAAGAATGGCATCCAGATACATCGGGGTTTCCGGCGGTTTTATCATATGCCGCTTGGTAGAAATGGTCGCGTGCAAATAAGTGAGCGTTTCCGCATCATCCAGCGGTTCCAGTTCCGGCAGGGCATTTGCAAACAGATCAAACGCCCGGTCTGTCTGGGTAACAAAGCTCTCCAGATGATCATGAACGTCAAACGATCGCTTGTGATCAGGCGTTTCCAGCAATAGTCCTTCAGCGCGGCGGGTCCGGTCTTCCGGCGGCAAATAGCAAAGGGTCAGAAAAAATGACGTATCAAAATGAACCTGTTCCGCCTCAAAGCCGCCGCGTCGTTCTTCATCCACCAGCCATGAGGCGGGATCAGGAAAGTTTGACTGCGGATAACCTGTAATCTGATGACGGTCTGCTTCAAAAAACAGTGCCCAGCCAGAGCCAAAACGCTTCAAGGCATCATTGATCCGGGCGCTGATGGCAATCAATTCTGATTGAGTGGCGCTATCCAAATCCGGCCCGCGATAGCGGGCTGTGCGTTGAAACGATCCGTCTTTATTGAGAATAACGCCCGGTGCTATGAGCGATACCCAGGGTAAATAATCAGCAAGGCGCGTGGGGCGTTTTTGATATTCTGATAAATTGAGCATGGATCACGCCTCCAAAAACGGCTTGTGCCGAATGTGACGTTTCAGCACGTCCATAAATTGGGGGTCACGTTTTGCCGCCAACACCGCCGCGCCGTGCCCCACCAGCCAGATCGCAAGACCCGCAATCCAGAGCTGAAGGCCAAGACCGATGGCGGCGGCCAGTGTGCCGTTGATGATCGCCACATTGCGCGGCGCACCACCGAGCATGATCCGTTCGGTAAGTGAGCGATGCAGGGGAATGACAAAACCATTGGACATCATACGAGCGCCCCGCCGGCAAAGCTGAAAAAGCTCAGGAAGAAACTTGCCGCTGCAAAGGCAATCGACAATCCAAAGACAATCTGGATCAGCTTGCGCATACCGCCACTGGTTTCGCCAAAAGCCAGTGTCAGGCCGGTCATGGTAATAACCATGACGGCAATGATCCGGGCGACCGGGCCGGTGATGGATTCAAGAATGCTCTGTAACGGAGCTTCCCACGGCAGCCCTGATCCCGCCGCCTGTGCGGCAACGGCTCCGAATAGTAATATTGTCAAAACCAAAAAGCCTTGGCGTGACGATCTATTGATCGTCGTCGTTAAGTGTCCTCTCATGTGTCATGCTCCTCATGATGTGTGATTGTGCCCCCCTGAATTCAGGGGAATCTTGTTCAGGCGGCAATTCATCCGGGAGACGAAGTTGGTAGTCGGCATTGCTATCAAGGCCAGTGACCTCTCTTATGCAATCGACGCGGCGGGCATTACCTCGTCCTTTGATGAAAACTAATAAATCAACGGCATCGGCAATAAGCCGTCTTGGGACCGTGATAACGGCCTCTTGAATGAGTTGTTCCAATCGGAAGAGCGCGGCGTGCGCACCATTGGCATGTAATGTTGCGACACCGCCGGGATGGCCCGTGTTCCAGGCCTTGAGCAAATCCAATGCTTCCGGCCCGCGCACTTCGCCGATAATGATGCGGTCGGGGCGCAAGCGCATTGTCGAGCGCACCAGATCCGACATGGCGGCAACACCGGGTTTGGTTCTAAGCGAGACCAAATCAAGCACCGGGCAATGCAGCTCGCGCGTATCTTCGATAATGACGACGCGCTCATTCAGTTCGACAAGTTCATTGAGCAGCGCATTTGTCAGGGTGGTTTTGCCGCTTGATGTGCCGCCCACCACCAGAATATTTTTCTTCTCCACCACCGCAAAGCTTAAACACCGCGCTTGCAGGGGCGTCATGATGTGCGCTTCCACATAATCAGCCAGCGAATAAACCACGCCTGCGGGTTTGCGGATGGTGAAGCTTGGGCCCGTGACGATGGGCGGTAATATGCCTTCAAAGCGTTCGCCAGATTCGGGCAGTTCAGCGGAAACAATGGGTGCTGCCTCATTACATTCGACCCGGATATGGCTCGCCACCAGACGAATGATGCGTTCGGCGTCGGCGGGCAATAATGCGCCGGCCTGAACACGGCCTTCACCATGTTTGTCAAGCCAGAGCGATCCATCGGGATTTGCCATGATTTCAATGACGGATTTATCGCGAAGTGCTCCGCCAATGATCGGCCCCATTGCAGTTAGCAGCATGGCGCGCTGACGGTTTAAGGTGACTGGATTATTCGCCATCAGCCGCCTCCAAATCCAATTGGAAGAAATCACTTTCCTGCGGCGTTAATTCCTCAACCACCTCATTGATCAGGCTTTTGCCGTCGGTCATTCGCCGGGCCACACGTTCGATAAAATGTTTGAAGCGTTCGCGGGCCTGCGCCTTGGCAGCGGCCTGATCGGTCACGGGAATGGGTGGCGTGATTGCCAGCTCATATTGAATATAAAGGGCCAGTGTTTCGGTGAGCACGGATAAATCTCGGTCAATCTTGCTCATTTGCCGGGACAGCCGGTCAAAGCGGCGCAATATCAATGCTTCACGTTTGTCCGGGTCCGCATCCAGAAAGGCAATCAATGCCGCCTGCATGAGCTGCGACATGGAAACGCCGCGCCGCTGGGCTTCTTGCTTAATTCGGGGGCGGTCTTGCCCAAGATAAATATGCACTCTTGTTCTGCTCATTCTGCCGTCCTCATATCTTTAATTCATCATCCGTCCCGCGCGTCATTCCATGGGCGCGCTGAACGGGGGAAAGTATTTTCAAGGGATCGGCACCCCGGCCTGCAACCGGACTGTCCGTGTCATCATCGAGCAGGCTCAGCGCATCCAGATTTTGTTCCGGGCTTTGCGGCACGGTTTGTTCTTCAAGTGTCGGGTGGCGTTTTAATCCGCCCTCATCTTCAGTAATTGCCTCGTTGTGATTGTTCCCACCAACAGGCGGTAAATCTGCTTCCCGTACCCGGCCTGACCAATCGTCAGGCACATTTTCTTTTGGGGAGTGCGGACGATCCCGGTAAGGACCGCCCGCTTGCAGGGTCGGTGGGGGAAGAACCCGCCCTGCAAAATTTTGATCTTCAAAATAGCGAAGTTTGTCCGCCTTGATCGGTGGCTGGCCGGACAGCATTACGACCTCTTCTTCGGGCGGGAGCTGCATGACCTCACCGGGGGTGAGGAGTTGGCGCATGGTTTCCTGACGCGATACCATCACATGGGACAGCCACGGGGCTAAACGGTGACCGGCATAGTTCTTTTGCGCCCGCATTTCTGTTGCCGTGCCAAGGCTGTCGGAAACCCGCTTTGCCGTGCGTTCATCATTGGTGGCAAACACGATGCGCACATGGCAATTATCGAGAATGGAATTATATTCGCCGTAAGCCTTGTCGATCTGGTTCAGGGATTGTGCAATAAGGAAAGCCCTGATCCCGTATCCCGCCATGAAAGCCAGCGCACTTTCAAAAAAGTCGAGCCGCCCCAAAGCCGGAAATTCATCCAGCATCATAAGAAGCTGGTGCTTGCGTTGTTTTTCAACATCGCCTTCTAATTTCTCTGTAAGACGGCGACCAATCTGATTGAGGATTAATCGCACCAGTGGCTTTGTCCGTGAAATATCGGATGGTGGCACGACTAGGTATAATGATACCGGACGCGCCGCATCCATCAGGTCAGCAATTCGCCAATCGGATGCAGAGGTGACGGCGGCAACGGTTGGATCGCGGTATAGCCCCAGGAAACTCATCGCCGTGGACAAAACGCCGGATCGCTCGTTCTCGGATTTGTTTAAAAGTTCTCTCGCGGCGGATGCCACAACCGGATGTACCCGGTGAATATTATCATCTCCCAAATGGTTGGTGGTCATCATTTGTTTAAGGGTGCGTTCAAACGGCTGGTCAGGATCGCTTAAAAAGGTCGATACCCGCGCCAGTGTTTTTTCGCTCTCCGCATAAAGAACATGCAGGATTGCGCCAACCAGCAAGGCATGGGATGTTTTCTCCCAGTGATTGCGTTTTTCCAGCGAGCCTTCCGGGTCAACCAGAATGTCGGCAATATTTTGGACGTCGCGCACTTCATTGGCGCCGCGCCGCACTTCCAGCAATGGATTGAATTTGGCACTGGCCTGATCTGTGGGGTTGAACAAGAGACAATGGGAGAATTTTGACCGCCAGCCTGCGGTGAGTTGCCAATTCTCCCCCTTGATGTCGTGGATGACCGCACTCCTGGTCCAGCTCAATAATGTGGGAATGACAAGCCCCACCCCCTTGCCGGACCGTGTTGGCGCAAACGCCATTATATGTTCCGGGCCATCATGGCGAAGGTAATGATTTTGATAGCGTCCTAAAAATACGCCTTCAGGTTTGAAAAGGCCGCTGTCTCGAATCTCTTGGGGTTGCGCCCAACGGCTCGATCCATAAGTGGTTACATTACTGTCCTGACGCGCGCGCCACAATGATCCGATGACAGCGATAACGATCCCGAACACCCCGCCAGCGGCTGCCAGCATGCCCGCCTTGACGAATACCTCTGGTGCATAAGCATCAAAGGCATACCACCATTGATACAGCCGATGGGGGGGATAGATCGGTGTGCCGCCTAAAGTAAACAACGCCGATCCAAGTCCATTCTGATGGCCCAGCATGTGCGCCGCCCATTGGGTGGCAGCCCACGTCGTCGCAATCACAACCGCGAATACAACGATAATCTGGCCTATCAGAAATTTTGTTGGGGTCATTTTAGCCTCTCCCGATACAGGAAAAATGTCCCGTATCGCCCTTTAAGAGGAGCGAAAATACATGTGAAAGTCAAGCGTGAAAATGAACTAACATATTGATATAATTACACTTTTATAAATGAAGGCAATTCAGGGATAATGGACTTACTTTCAGGAAACGGCTATACTAAACAAAAATATGCCATATTTTTTTATTTTACTGGTACAAATTGTAGAATTTTACGACCACCCGACTCTGAAAAGCAGAAAATATCTAAAATTTCTGAGTCGTTTAAAACAAATCAACAAAGAAAGGATGTTGTTATGAGATATATTTTGTGCACTTTGCTCATTGCGCTGACTCCCCTCTCATTTTCGGCATTCGCGGCTGACTATGAGGTTCGAAAATTCAACCAGGGCCAATGGTTTATTTATGGCGGCGATGTGAAAACCGCCTTGCTGGTCAGTGGGACGTCTGAACCTCAATGTTATCAGGTTACCGATATTTTGCTTTTGCTGGATGACCGCGCGCAAGCTTTGGACGCGGCGCTTCTGCAAAATGCCGCCCGGCAAGGGCTTGCCCATTACACCGCCTATTGCACAGCCAAAAACCAGCAAGCGTCAAAAGCCCAAAGCGTTGTTGCCTTTGTTGCAAGTGGCATTACGCCAGACAGTTTTGGCCGAGTGACAGGTAATGACGCTTTAATATCCGGCAGGATCACCACTTTGGGGGAACCGGCTGACGGAATTTTGGAAATTCGCGCCAACAAGGTTGCGGCGGCTCAAAACAATAACGGCGGGCAATCAACCGCCATTGCAGATATTCAACGTCAAAGCGCAGAAGATCGTAAATTGAAAATGGCAAAGGATCATGCCAATATTGACGCCATCCGCGCCCGTTTCACGCCGCAGTTTGAACAAAGCAAAACCTTTGCCAAGTCTGCTGGATTTTTTGCCGCACTTACCGGTGGTGATCGGGCAAAATTGACCGGCGCATGGTCTGGCAGTACTGCGCAATGCAGTCAGGACGTTCTCCTCCTGATCGATAATGACGGTAAGGGCAAAGCCCAATGGTGGCGCGAATTTAAAAGCTATGGCCTGCTGCCATGGCGTTCCGGTTCATGGGAGCTGAAAAGCGGCACCGTCACCATGATCTTCAACCACCGCACCGAGTTTACCTTCGTCAACGGCTTTGAAGACACTGTAATGAATGAAACCGTGCAGCTTGATCTCAAAAACATCTCATCCGATGAATTACGGCTGGCGGCACCGGGGCCAAATTCACCCGCCCTAAAACTTCTGGGGGCGGACGAAAAGTTATTCAAGCGCTGTCCGGGCGGGTAAACTTGGCGGCGGTAGGTCCCGGTGGCGGCCATGTTCGGGGCTTCCCTGACCACAGCCTCGCCTGAGTCATTTTGGCGTTCAGGCGGCAGCTCCGGCTTGGTTCCCGGCCTTGCACCCGCCATCTCCGGGCGGCGGGGCCGCTGTCGTCGCACAGCAAGGTTCCAGCATCGCCGTCATTCGTTCGTGGGTCTCCTCAATCATCCGGGTGCGTTCCTCGACGAACTGGCCCATGAGGGCGAATTCGCAGCTGCTGGCGGCTCCGGCGGTAAGGTCGGTGAGGCTACGCAGGATGTCGGCGATGGTATGGAGTTCCGAACAATATCCCACAAGCCCGGACATTGCGGCGGACAGAGCCTTGTTGCGGGGCGAGTCCCGTTCAGTCGTGTGGGCGGCAACAGGGGGCGGGCCAAGGTAAAGCGTGTCTTCATCGTCCGCGATGCCATAAATCGCGTCATCGCCGGGGCGCAGGGCTTGCGTCACACTCTCCAGCCCGTCTTGGGGCGGCTTGGCGAGGCTGCCGGCTTGTAAGGCCGTAAACTTGATGCCGCAGATATGCCGGACGAGGGTATGCAGATCTTCCACATGGCCGAACATGGCCTCGAGCTCTGGAGTGGTCACTGTATAATCCCCGCTGAAGCGTACCTGCCGAAAGGCGCTGGCCAGATGATCGAAGATCAGTTCTCCCTGCCGTCCGGTCCAGATCACGGCCAGCTCCGGATGCAGGCTTTCCGCCAGTTCCCGCAGGTCATAGAGCGGACAACCGGGTGGATAGTCGAGGATATGCACCGCCATCAGGGTTTCATAGCCTTGTGCGGCGGCGAGGTTCAACATGAAGGCGGCGGCATTGCGGTCCAGAGGTGCGTAGGCCCGCGCGCCGGACAGCAGCAACTGCGCGAGAGGATAGGCGTGATCATAATATTTCCTTGCCTGCACCAGATGTGCGGCGGCATCCGGGCGGGGTGGAAGCAGGAACAGGTCGCGGGTGATCTTGCCCCGGCTGTAGATCACGATGCCCCGGGCCTGTATCCTGTCATAGGCGAGATAGCCGTTGCGCAGTTTCTGATCGATACGGCCCTTGGTGTCGGCGAACCCCAGCCGCACGGGAAAACGCACTTTGCCGGACTGGTTCAGTTCCGCCACGGCGCGCTCCAGAGAGGGCAGGATATCGCAGAGGTGAGCCGAGACGATGACCATCAGGTTATAGCTGTAGCTTGTCACATCGGGGTGCAACGCTGTGTCCGGGGTCCAGTGATCCTCGGTAAAGCAGCCGTGGAGAATGATATGCCGGATGCGGCTCGGGGTATAGCGATCACGGGGGGCTTGGGTGGGAATGGTTTGACGGACAAGAAAACTGGCGATATGGGCGAGGTCAGCCCGGACCGGTTCGGGCAGGTGGGAATATGAAAACTTCATGACAGATCCCCTTCGCTGCAAAGAGTTCTGCTTTTATCGTCAATAACGGGCCTGCCTGTGCCCCGGATCGTCGTCATTCCATTGAAGGATGGAATACAGAAACCTGTGGGACAGTGAAGGGAAGTGTCAGGGAAAATTGTACTATAGGGTAAGTTGTTGGTTAACAAGCACAGATCATCTGTGCTATGACGTGGGGTAGCCATGTCAGCCTCCTCTAAAGGTTGGTGTGGTTAGGGCCATGTCGGTGTTAGCGCACCTTCATGGTCCGTCTAAATTAAAGTCAAACGACGTTTAATGAATACATTGTATCGAAAAACGAATAAAATACAACTATTATGTGCAATGCAAGATAGAGTTATTTGTGAGGGATAAAAAAAGTGACACCAATACAATGTAAAATGGCCCGTACGGCGACAGGAATAACTGTCAGGAAGTTAGGCGCAATAACTAGCTTGGCTTTCTCAACTATTCATCGTTATGAAAATACTGGGAAAGCAAATATAACAACGATCAACAAAATGAAAGAAGCTCTGGAAGCAGCGGGCGTTGAATTTATTTCGGAAAACGGTGGTGGTGTCGGGGTAAGGTTGAAGAAATAAGCCGTATGGGCCCCGAAGGAGGTAACTTCATCTGGTGGGTTATTTTGCAGGTTGCCAGCCCATGGCTTCGGCTTTATCAAAGGCCATATGGTTTTGCTCTGACCAGAATTGGTATACCTGACGTTGCTGTTTCGGAATATCTTTCAGACGAGGATATTTCTGGTAAAAATTAACGTTTAACATACCGTGATATGCGGTACCTATCTTGGTATAAAGATAGGCATATTTGGGATAATGCAGCAAAAGTAACTCCGCCATCTCGATCACCTTATTATATTGCTTCTGATCCAGATAATGTTCAACCAATACGGTAGCCATCACAACGATGGTTTCCTTGCGGGTGAGCGGCTGCATATAAACCCCGTTCCGTAAAGCTGTCTCCGTCATCGGCATATTCTGGCGATACCAAATGTCACGAGCCGGATTGGCACCGCTGGTGGTTTCCACATTAAACGTGGTGCCTGTGGCGTCATCAGTGAATTTGGCAAAGACATGCAAGGGGGCTAAAGAGGCTGTTACATCAAGTCCCATTTTATCCGCCAACAGAATAAACAGAAATGGCATTGTGATGCAGTTGCCTGCGCGGTGAGATATAAAGTTGGTCATCAACTTATTGGATATTTTTAGGCCCAGCGGGTCGGTGTGGTCATAGTGGAACGGCCTGTGATTATTCCAGTCTCCTGCTTGATAGATAAATTTCCGTACAGCCTGCATTTTCTGAAAACTGGTGGCTGATATACCGGCCATTTTATTTATGGTTCTGACCATTCCATCAATCTGCTGAATGCTAGCTTCTATATCAATGGCAGGGTCAATTATTTTATCAATGGTGAATTTTATCCGGGCGAGGTCAGTTTGTTCAACAGGGGTGGATAATATTTTCTGGATTGCTTGAGTATTTACGGAAAGACTTTGTTGTGCATCTGACGCATATATGGAAACGGGGAGGTTTACCAAGCTCAAACAAATGGAAAATATACAAAGATTTCTGAACACTACTAAAAAAATCCTCATTTTAATCTACTTCAATCGGCCAAGCTTCAAATTTCACAGACTGCACATCAATTATGCACGGATCAGGCATGTCATCATTCATAGTATGAATCTTAGCATGATCAAAGGGAGGTGCAATGAAAGGCCAATCATCCTTTATCGTACAAAATTCTTCTAAAATAAGTTTATCTTCGACTTTTTCCCCGCCGAGTGCATCAATTATTTGGTGACCATCTTTTGGAACACAAACAATTTGATAATTAGCAATAGCATTGGGTTCCCAAACTCTACAACTAATTCCATTACAGTCAGCACCTTCGCCGTAATGTTCTAATCTGGGGCTAAATTCTGGTGGGATACTTGCCTCAACGATCATTTCCCAATTAGCTTGCAGCCAGTCAATTAAAAATTCTTCTGTTTCATCTTTCTCAACCAGCTTCATAATTTCCAGCCAAGAGCATGACAAAACGTGACGAAAGGTGCTTATGGCTAAATTTATATTTATTTTTTTCAGTGCGTTACTTCTCCCAAGGGGCTGATTGATATTTTAATATAATTTCTGTTTCGCAATTATCTAAACTACTCGAAGCATCAAAATGAAAATGTTTTTCTTTTATTTGAGCCTGCGCAAGCTTTACCGCGCATTCTGCTAAATAGAGCAGTCCTTCTACATTACCCTGAATAAGGACGGAATTCGCATCAACTGTTTTAGTTTCTAAAAACATATCAGATGCACTGCCGTTAATACTTTGCCCTTTCTCTATCGAGTGAAAGATTTCTTGTAGCTGCTTAAATTCGGGCTCGAATTTTCTCATTCTTATTATTTCTCCTCAGGCAGGAAGATATGTTTATTTTCCTTAACTTTAAAAGTTTCTTTTCCATTTGGTTTCGTTACCGTTGTGCCCTTTTCGACATTGATATGAGGAGCGCCTGCGTGATTATTGGTTTTTGCCAAATCAGAGTTGGTCATTCTCACCTGAAAAGTACCATCAGCTGAACGCGATACTCCACTGGAAACATCTTGTGCATTAGAACCCAATACGCTGGATGCAGCATCAAGGGCATCATCTGTGCCCATTTTCATCCCATCAGTAAGGGCATCAAAGGCTTTCGTTGCACTAGTGGCAGCTGCCGTCAATCCAAGTCCAGTTCCAGCTGCATCTCCCATTGCAACCTCGCCGACCATAGCCATAGCCTCCGTAGCAGTTGCTGGATTCATTAGAGCAGCAGCGCCTGCTTCCGCTATCACTGGCGCGGCAAGACCAAATGCAACAGCACCAACAGCAATTTTTTGTGCCGTTGGATTATTTGCTGCCGTTTCCGCTACTCTCGTTGCTATTCTGGCTTGGTCATTTAAGATTGGACAGTTTAATGAACAATTGCCACTCGGGTCAGTCCTGTTCATTGGGTCATTTGCTACATATGCATACCAGTTGAGGCCGTCTCCGTAACCAATAGGATCAGTTTGTAAGAATCTTGCTTGTGCGGACGAGACAAATAGCACCGATACAAGCGTTAAAATGCTGGTGAAAAATGTGCGGATGGTCATTGAAATTCCCCTTTTTGGCGCATGGTGATATTTCACCTTTGTCGCTTATGATTTTCCCTACTGAATTTTCTATATCAGACAAACCAGTAACTTACAAGTATTACGCGCATTACCATTCGTAATTCTGCTCCGTCGTGGACAGGCTGGCCATTGACAAGCATATCATGATCGCAAGCTAGGGCTAGGGCTCGTACTGCTGAAGGGCCATGCCGCACACACTAAAAATGTCCTGGAACTGAATCCAATTTGATACGGCTCGTCTTGATAACGGGTTTGGGTTATGGATCAGAAAAACTCCTGCTTATCAAATACCGATCCCTTTTTTGCGGCCAATGGTCCAGGATATGCCGCCTCCGCTCATGACGCCGGAGACGGCCTGTCCGCGCGCGCGTTCCAGGACAGCGCGCCAGGGCACGAGGGTGAACTCTTTTGATTTTTCAATCAGGGCATAGCGGCCACTGACGAGTTCAACGGGTTTTGCATAGATGCCTTGAATTTTATCGCCCTTTTTGGCTGGCCGGAATGTCTTGCCGGTTTCTTCTGTAATACTGGCCGCCACTTTCATCACTTCGCGGGCTTCCAGGGTTTTCAAAAGACCTCGTTGATAGCGAATGCCCTTGTCTGTTTCTTTGGCAAATCCTTGCGCCACGAGCCAGCCCTGCCGCCGTTTCAAGGCGTCCGACACCTGGGCCCCAAAGCCTCTATTACTCATGGGTGTTTTGGCAGGATCAAGCAGGCTCCGGTCAAGCCAGGTCGCGCCGGTTGCCTGTGTCTGTACTTCAAGAGAAAATTGCGAGTGCGTTGTAGCTGTTACAGGGGATCGTCTGGCATGCGCTTTGCCAATATCCGAAACCTCTTGCAGATAATCCCTTGGCACCTCCCAGCTCCCATCAGAAAACCGCCGGGCGATATTATGTCGCCTCAAGAATTCCAGTCTGCGAATATGACTGCGGATAAATTCTTTTGAGGCTCCCGGATCATGATGCGCATGCAGCTCGGCATTATAAAGCCCTTTGTTAACCTTGGCGATGTCAGCAATGGTGTGATCGGTTTTGCGTGGGCCTAAATTTTGTGGGTTAAGTTCGATAATGCCGCCCGTCTTATAGGCTTCTATGTCAGCCGTCTGACCAATATCGGCATAGTGGGTTTTACCATCGACACCTTCGACAAGCAGATAATAACGATCACCCAATTCATCTGACAGGCCTTTGCCAATCAGCTTGCCGATAATCTTTTTGTCTTTCTCATCTTCGGGGCGGAAAATTTCATAATCCTTGCTTAAACTGGGCCGGCCATTTCGGGCCATTTCCGCATGCAGGGTTTTTATGATGTCGCCGCGCTGCTCAATGTCGCGCAATGTGGCCTCCATATTACTGGAGAGACGCCAGAGTCCCGTCTGGGTTTGGGTGGCAAGCTGTATATCCTGTAACTTCGCCAACCGGCCAAGCCGGAGAGAGTGGTTGAAACGCGCATATCCTTGCGGAGGCTGTCCGCGCATATCCACCATGCTGCCCTCTGCCATGTGAAGAAGTTTTCTGTCGATTGAGGTAAAGCGGTCCTGAGAAACTTCACGGCGTAAGGCAGATTGAATTTCATGATCATGACGCGACCCAAGTTCGTCGGTCATAAGCGCACTGGCCCGCTCCCGCATCCCCGATGACATATAGTCCCGTGCAATGACAAGGTCTTTGCCGTCATCGGCAATGCCGCGCACCACAATATGGGTGTGGGGATTGTCGGTATTATAATGATCCACGGCCACCCAATCGAGTTTGGTGCCCAGGTCTTTTTCCATTTGCGTCATCAGGTCACGGGTAAAGATTTTCATGTCATCCAGTTCGGCGGCGTCTTCCGGTGAGACGATAAAGCGAAACTGGTGACGGTCAGTTTTGGATTGTTCAAGGAATTTTTCGCCGTCCACTTCGTCATGGACTGCATTATAAAGCTGGCCCGGTTCACCGTCTTTTGAAACGCCGTCACGCTGTACATAACGCAAATGCGCCCCGGCCTTGGCAAAGCCTGATCCGACCATTTTGATAAAGCGGGCTTTGATAACCACCCGCCTTTGCCTAAACCGCGCCGGGCCACCCTGCATGCGCAATGCTGCCGCATGATTGCCGTGTCCGATATTTCGTCCGGTAAAACCATGGGTATGTTTGGAACCACGGAAGCGTGCGTTCTTCTTGCCAACGGCATTCAGGACACGGGTGACATAGCGCTTGCCAGAGCTACGGCCCAGATCGCGAAGCCGTCCCAGCTTTGGTTTAAAATCATCATCACCTTTGTTTGCCAATGGAAAAGCACCTTTAAAAACCTAAGTCGTTGAATTACCTCATTTTCGTGAAAACTGTGGGCTAGTCGAAGTCAACGGTTCGACCATTTCCTCAAATTGATAGCCCACACAGCCCAAGGCCTGTGGGCGCAAAAACCGATGTGCAGACTTAAGATGATGGGGGGCACGCCCACATTCCTTTTATCTCGCCTTCCGCTTCGCGCCATCTTAATCCTCCCTCTTTTGCTTATTGGCCTGAATATCCTTACCGGGCGCAATGATCTCGCTGCTCTCTGATTGCCAAGTGAATATGGGAACAGCTATGCCGATAATGTCTGCTGTGCTAAGGGGGCCAAAATAGCGGCCATCAAAACTGTCCAGCCTGTCCATCAGGGCAAAAAACTGATCCTTGTTGAGCGTGATACAGCCCCGCCAGACCGGCAAAAGGCGGCCCTGACTGTCCCTTTTCAAAGCCGTGGCAACCGGCACTTGGTTGACCAGAATGGCCTCTCCATGACGGCAAACCTCATCGCCGGCGAGCGCAACAATCCGTTTGATGAGCGGCACGTTACGGGGCAGATAATGTCTTTTGGCCGCCATCATCCTGAAGCCGGGCGGCGTCGGAACGACAGCAAACGCCCCCCGTTTCAGGCCGCTGGCTGGTGTAATGCGGTAAAACCCAATGGGGGCGGACGCAGAGGCATTATAGATCAGTTTAATCGGGAATTTGACGATCATCGGCACCATAATAATGATACTCACAAAGCCAATAAAGGTCAGGAATCGCATTCTATTGATCATGCAGATACCGTCCTTTCCAATAGCCAGGCATTGTGCAATCTGGCTTCATAGGGGAGTGGATCAAGGGACGCATTGATCCGGGCATTGGCCTGTATCCAGTGCCAAGGCGCAACATCCGCAAGGTCAATCCCGGCCTGTTCAATCAAGTCAATTGCTTCAAAAAGGCGATGAACGCGCGCCTTACCGGAGACATCCAAAAGCACTTCTGCGCCGGGGGTAATGCCGGGAATAGAGCAAACCATTATTGTTGGATCGCCGCCTCTCAGGACAAAAAAACGCCAGCTCTTAGTGCCATATTCATTGGTCTCCCAACGGATATAGCCAAAAATGGCGCCGCATGAATAATACTCATAAGCTTCGCGTCCGGCATAATCATCGCGATATTTTGGAACACCAAAACGGATGTAATAATTGAAATTATTTCGGCCATAATGTAGATGAACACGGGTCAGATAATCAGTCATTCTTGCCTCCTGCACCGGTAAGGGAAGCTGAGCTTTCATCACTGTTTTGATTGCCGTACGGGCGGGCTTTCTGGCGTTTATGGCTTTCTGACCAGTGATCCAGATCATCCACATGATAGACAATTCGCCGCCCGTGATCGCGAAAAACAGGCCCGCGTCCCTCATGCCGCCATTTATTGAGCGTGTGCGGGCTTAACTTGAGCCTTTCTGCCGCTTCCTCAATATCGAGATAAGGCGATGGGCAGGCCTGCTGGTATATTTTATCAGGAGGGATGTCCGCGCTCATCATTCAGGGTCTCCATCAGGATTAATCAATATATTTCGCTCAATTCTGATTTAGAGACGGGCCGTTTTGCAGACTCGTATTTTGCATCCCCAAAAAACGTGTATGTCAAAGTTCAGCCTTTTCGGGAGCGATTAAAGAAAATTCGGTGGCCTTTATTGATGAGTCTACGGCCCTTTTTCAGCAAGCGATAGGTCCGGCTTTGCACGTGATGGCTTATGTCATCCCAGCCGTCTTTCACAGCTTGCTTGCCAAAAATACGAATGGCAATTTCCCGTTGGGACAGGCCATGCCCAGCCAAATCCAGTGCATAAAGTATTTCCGGCGTCATGCGAAACCGGGCGGGCATCATGCAACATGATGAATTGAACCGGCCGCGTTTTAACAGGAAATCAAGGCATGAAATGGCTTCAATCTGCGGGGTCAGAATACCGGGCGCACTGGCCCTGATTTCAAAATAGGCGTCTTTATGAAGATCAACTTGTCCCTCAAAGACAAGTTGCAAGGCGTGTCTTTCTTCTGACAACAGCAGATGTTTCCTGCCGTCACTGGTTTGCACGATTGCCCGCTTACATGGCAATTCGGAAAGAAGAGCGCCGGATGATTTATCGCGTTTGTCGCGCGGGACCGCTGCGCATTTTAATATGCAGGGATTATGCGCCGGTGACCAGAAAGGGCGGATGGAGTCCGAGTCTTTTTTTGGATCAGCGAAAAAAAAGCAAGCCAAACCGTGCGGCGGCAACAATCTCCTTGTTCGCAATTATCGGAATATCCGGCCCGGATTGCTCAATGTCAGAATGGGGTGCGTGGCGCGCCCATGCCTTTTGATAGGCAGGATCACGACGCGTAAATTCCCACGCCCAGGCTTCAATGCTCATATCTTTTTGGAGATAATTATACTGACTTTTCTCCGGTTCATCATCGATCATAACTGACATCCAATTCAATGAATTGTTCCAGTTCCCCAGCCCCGATTAGCTCGAAATATTTAAACCAAAAGTTGCATACAATATAGATATATGCTAAAAAGCGTTAATTATTTCCAAGGATTTGGTAGCTTTTTAACGAAATGATGCACCTAGAGCAAGGTCACATCAAATAGATTCATTTTAGGGATTCCCAAAGAGGTCATAATGTGATTCAAGATAGAAGCTGGAAAAGGAGGCCAGCCTCTATGGTAAAATCTCTATCTATCGACCTGCGTG
>JBLWZH010000015.1:0-75786 GCA_048266545.1 Paremcibacter sp.
CGACCCTGCTGGTGGCGGCGGAACCGGAAGATTTCGCCCAATTGCCGCAGCTGGTGGCGGCGAGCGGCGCGTCAGAGGCGATTCTGTATGAGCCGCATCGGCCGTGGCGGGATATTTTTTCCCTGCCCCATGTAGATTTAACGGCGCTGCAGGCGGCGGTTGCGGCGGCCGGCGGCAAGGCTACTGTCGCGGAATCCGGGCAATAATTGTTCAGACCTTCAGGGCGGGATAAATATTTATCCCGAGGACGAAAGCGCATAAGCCCTGAAATAGATTCTGAAACAGATTCTGTAAAAGGGGAAATCATCCTTTTATGCATTGCTTATTGGAAATTGCCCTGAATAGGTGTAAATAAGAGGCAATGCGATATGACGCCTGCGTCAAATATACATCAAATAAATGATAAAATATGCGCCGGATATGAATAATTCATTCATTCATGTCAGCCGGGCGCAGGACAATATTAGGCATGCGCGGGCCGTGTCCGTATGTGGGAGCCATCGGGAGACTGACTTTTTCGACAAAAGATCAGGAGAGTAAAATGTATGCAGACAACCAGGTGCGCCGGAATACGGTTCGCGACATCACAAAGCTGAAAGGCGAGCGGCCGGTCGTGTCGCTGACCGCCTATACCGCGCCGATGGCGGCCCAGCTCGACCCCCATGTGGATTTTCTTCTGGTTGGCGACAGCCTGGCGATGGTGCTCTACGGCATGGAAAGCACGATCGGAATTTCGCTGGACACCATGATCGGCCATGCCCGGGCGGTCATGCGCGGCTCCCGCCGGGCGATGGTGGTTTTTGATATGCCTTTCGGCTCGTTCGAGCAATC
Source organism: Paremcibacter sp. (assembly GCA_048266545.1). Lineage (GTDB taxonomy): Bacteria > Pseudomonadota > Alphaproteobacteria > Sphingomonadales > Emcibacteraceae > Paremcibacter. Next base: position 832 of record JBLWZH010000015.1, read on the forward strand.
CCGGGAACAGGCGTTTGAGAATGCCTCCCGGGTGCTGCGGGAAACCGGCTGCGCCGCCATTAAGCTTGAAGGCGGGGCGGCGATGGCCGACACCATTCAGTTTCTGGTCGAGCGCAATATCCCGGTGATGGCTCATATCGGCCTGCGGCCCCAGGCGGTCCATGTCATGGGCGGTTATCGCACCCAGGGCAGGAACCAGGAAGAACGCGCCCAGATGATCGAAGACGCCTACGCCATTCAAAAGGCCGGGGCCTTTTCGGTGGTGCTCGAAGGGGTCGCCGAACCGCTGGCGGTGGAAATCTCCGAAAAGCTGGATATTGTCACCATCGGCATTGGCGCCTCGGCCCATTGTGACGGCCAGATTCTGGTGGCGGAAGACATGCTGGGCTATTTCCCGTCCAACGCCAAATTCGTCAAACGCTATGCGGAAGTGGGCGAGACGGTTGATTCTGCGGCGCGTCAATATGCCGACGATGTCAAGGCCAGAAGGTTTCCCGCCAAGGAGCATACCTACGGGATCAAGCCTAAATCCTGACAATATTCCGTGCTAGAAAAGTATTTCAGGTGATGTTTTTCCATTTTTTACGGGGATTGGGCATTGCCTGATTGCCTTATGGCAAGAGCCGGGCTATCTTGTCCCGCCTAAGGGATATAATGAAATAACAGGAGCATTGATTGTCCGAGGAATTTATTCGCGAAGTCGACGAAGACCTGCGCCATAAACAACTGACGAATTTATGGCAGAGATATGGTGGTTTCATCATCACATTTCTGGTCGGGATCGTTTTATTCGTTGCCGGTAACGTTACCCTGAAGAATTATAACGAAAGCAAATACGCCACGGTTGCGGATCAATATAGCCTGGTTGAAAAAAGCGTTGTCGCCAATGACATGAATGAGGCGCTGAAGAATCTCCAGGCGCTTTCGGAGACAAAGGTTGACGGCTATAAAATTCTGGTGGGCTTCAAGGAAGCGGAAATCGAGCTTCAGCGCGGCAATCAGGACAAGGCGGTCGCGGCGCTTGATAAATTGACCGCCTCATCCGGTGTGGAGAAGGTCTATCGCGACCTGGCGAGCCTGAAGGCGGCGATGATCGCCATGGATACGGCGTCATATGACGAGATCAAGACCCGTCTTGCCCCCCTGACCATCGAAGGCAACAGCTGGAAATATGTCGCCAAGGAGCTTATGGCGATGGCGGCGCTGGGCGCCGGGCAGGGCGAAGACGCCAAACAGTTGCTGACCGAGCTGGAGCAGGACCTCGAAGCGCCGGCCGATGTCAAGGCCCGGGCCAAAGACTTCAGATCCGTAATAGAATAAAATAATAAGGGTGGACCGTCATATGGCTTCGCGAATGAATATTGTTACGCTTATTTCCCGTGTCCTGCTTGCATCCGCAATGGGCGCGGTGCTGGTTGGCTGCAGCGGCTCGGATGAAAAGGCAACCAAAGGCAAAAAGATCACCGGGGAGCGCATTCCGGTCCTGACCTTTGAACAGAAACTGGTTGAAGACCCCGAACTTGCCAATCTTCAGGTGCAACTTCCCCGGCCCTATACCAACAAGGACTGGCGCCAGGCCGGCGGCAACCGGCAGCATGTGATGCAGCATCTGGCCCTTGGCGATAATCCGCAAAAAATCTGGTCAAAGGATATCGGGGCGGATTCCAACAACCGGCGCAGCATCGTCAGCATGCCTGTTGTGGCGGACGGGGTGATTTACGCCATGGACTCCATGTCCAAGGTCACAGCCTATAACGCCGACACGGGGAACAGGATCTGGCGGAAGGAATTCAAACAGGAAGGCGAGACGGAAAATATTTCCTATGGCGGCGGGATCGCCGTCGGACCGGACGCGCTTTATATCACCAATGGCTATGGTCATGTGGCGGCGCTGTCCAAATCAAACGGGGAGCAGATCTGGCTGTCCCACATCGGGGTGCCCATGCGCGGCGCGCCGACCTATGCCGATGGCCGGGTTTTCGCCCTGACCCATGACAATCAAACCTACGCCCTGAACGCGATCAACGGCAAGACATTGTGGAGCGAAGTCGGGATTTCCGAAAATGCCGGCCTTGTCGGCGCCGCCAGTCCCGCTGTTGTCGGCAATACGGTCATTTCCGCCTATTCCTCCGGCGAGCTTTACGCCATGCGGGTCGAGAACGGCCGGGTGTTGTGGTCCGATACCCTGAATACCCAGGGGCGGCTGACCGCCATGTCAACCTTGCGGGATATTGACGGCCATCCGGTTGTCTATGACGGCAAGGTATACGCCATCAGCCACAGCGGCCGCATGGTGGCCATTGACCTGCGGACCGGGGTGCGCATCTGGGAACAGAATATCGGCTCCAAGCATATGCCCTGGGTCGCGGGGGAGTATATTTATGTCGTGACGCCGGAAGGACAGGCGGCCTGTATCACGCGGCGGACCGGGCTGGTGCGCTGGGTGCGGCAACTGGAGCGCTTCAAGGACCCTGACCGCAGGAAGGAAGCCGTATTATGGCATGGACCGACACTGGCGGGGGACCGGCTGATTGTCACCTCATCCCATGGCTACGCCGTGTCGCTGTCGCCCTATGACGGCTCCTTCATCAGCGGCATGGAAATGCCTGACGACATGGAAATGGGGCCGATCGTGGCCAATAACACGCTTTATTTCCTGACCCGGGATGCGGAGCTTGTCGCCATGCGGTAGGCGCACTATGGCCTCTCGGCGGGGTCCTGTGATGGATAGTGATTGCTTTGTTGGCCCGTTTTGCGTAAAGACGGGCCAATTATTATTTGGTTCCTGCTGTAGCGGACCGGAAATTTGGAATTTGAAATGGCGATTAAGGTAGCATTGATCGGCCGCCCCAATGTGGGCAAGTCGACGTTATTTAACAGGCTGGTCGGCAAAAGGCTGGCGCTGGTGGACGATACGCCGGGAGTGACCCGGGATCGGCGGGAAGCGATGGCGAGCCTTGGCGGGGTGAGTTTCCTCGCCATTGACACCGCCGGTCTGGAGGAAGAGGGCGACAACAGATTATCCGCCCGGATGCGGGCCCAGACGGATCAGGCCATCGCCGAGGCCGATTTCGTCCTGTTCATGATTGACGCCCGGGCCGGCGTCACGCCGCTGGACAAGCATTTCGCCGATATATTGCGCCGGGGCGAGACGCCGGTCGTGCTGCTCTGCAACAAGGCGGAAGGCCGGGCGGCGGAAGCCGGCATTTATGAATCCTATTCCCTTGGCCTCGGCGAACCGGTGGCGATTTCGGCCGAGCATGGCGAGGGACTGGCCGAACTGATCGAGGTTTTCGACCGGCTGATCCTGGAACTCGGGCTTGAGCTCGAGGAGGAAGCGCCGGAGGTCACCCCGAAATCGGTGGCCATCCAGGGCGAAGTCAGCGACGCGGAGGCGGACGCGACCGAAGAAGACAGCGGCCTGCCGTTGCAGATGGCGGTGGTCGGCCGGCCCAATGTCGGCAAGTCGACGCTGGTCAATTACCTGCTCGGCGAAGAGCGTCAGATCACCGGCCCCGAAGCCGGCCTGACCCGCGATTCGATCGGCGTCAGCTTTTCCTATGAAGGGCGGGAAATCCGCATGTTTGACACGGCGGGCCTGCGCCGCAAGTCAAAGGTGCAGGAAAAGCTGGAAAAGCTGTCGGTCGCCGACACCATCCGCGCCCTCAATTTCGCCGAAGTCGTGGTGCTGATGATCGACGCGACCCAGCCCTTTGAAAAACAGGACCTCAGTATCGCCAGCCTGATCGTGCAGGAAGGCCGCTCCCTGGTGATCGCGCTCAACAAATATGACCTGCTGGAAAACCGCCAGGAGGTGATGAGGGATATTTTGGAGTCCCTGGAGCATTCCCTGCCGCAGGTCAAGGGCATTCCGGTGATTCCGGTTTCGGCCCTGACCGGCAAGGGGGTCAACAAGCTGATGCCCGCCGTGTTCGATGCCTATCGTATGTGGAACCGGCGTGTCAGCACCGCAAAGCTCAACAAATGGCTGGCGGCGACGCTGGCCTATCATCCCCATCCGTCGATCAAGGGGCGGCGGATCAAGATGCGCTATATGACCCAGGTCAAAACCCGGCCGCCGACATTCGCCGTTTTCTGCAACCGTCCGGCCGATGTGGCGCGCAGTTATGAACGCTATCTGCTCAATGAATTGCGCTGGGACTTTGAATTGCCCGGGGTGCCGATCCGCCTGATGCTGCGCAAGGGGGACAACCCCTATGAGAAAAAGAAGTAAATGAGATGACGATCCGCGCCCTGAAAAAAGATGGTGACAGCGCCGCGGCCGATGCGCGGCGGTTCCAGGACATCATGAAGCGCTCCATCGCCGGGATTTGCTCAGGCGCTTACGGCGCGGCGACAACGGCGGCCTGGATTTCGGACCAGAATCCGACCTTTCATTTCAGCCTGCCCCAATTCGCCTTTGTCGCCGAGGAAGCGGGAGAGATTGTCGCCGTCGGCGGCTGGAGCCTGACCGATACCGTTGATTTGCATCCGGCCGGCGACCGGGTGATTGAGCAGCCGACCCACGCCCGGATCAACGCGGTCTATGTCAAGCCCGGGGCGGAAGGCCGGGGGCTCGGCCGCCGGATGATGACCCATCTGGAAGGGGATATCCGCGATCATGGCCGGCTGCGGGATATTTATCTCTGGTCAACCGAAAACGCCATCCCCTTTTATCTGGCGCTGGGCTACCGGCTGGGCAAGGATCAATTCCCCGAAGTGGCCAAGGGCTACCCGATCCGGGTCCGCTATATGTGGAAGAGATTGGGGTGAGGGGGGAGGATCATGCCGCTATTTCAACCATATTGTGTTTTTTTGCCCGTTTCCAAAAGCATGTCATGCGGAATCTGATTCAGCATCCATCCGTCCGCATGTGAGCGGGTGGACGCACGGACCCTGAACTGAATTCAGGGTGACGGCGGAGATCATTTTACGACCCTGCCGCCTGATTTACGGCTTTTGTCCCTTGAGGGAGCATTGATATTGTGATCCCGGGCATTCTATTGTAAGACGGGGCCATGAAGGAGAGCAAAGTGGCAGGCACTAATCATACGGAAGCTGAAATCATAGCCGAAGGCGGGCCGGCGATCATTCTGGTCGGGGCGCAGCTGGGCGAGAATATCGGCAAGGCGGGGCGCGCCATGTATAATTTCGGCCTGACGGATTTGCGGCTTGTCGCGCCGCGCGACGGCTGGCCCAATCCGGCGGCGGTTCCGGCGGCGGCGGGGGCGGACATCGTGCTGGAACAGGCGCGGGTGTTTGCGACGACCGCCGAGGCGATTGCCGACCTGAGCCATGTATACGCCACGACCGCAAGACGGCGCGACATGATCAAGACCGTGGTCACGCCGCGGAAATGCGCCGATCTGATGCGCGGCCATGCTGATAAGGGCCTGAAATGCGGCCTGCTGTTCGGGCCGGAAAAGGCGGGCCTTAAAAATGACGATGTGGCGCTTTGCGACGCCATTGTGTCGGTGCCGCTCAACCCGGCCTTCGCCTCAATCAATCTGGCGCAGGCGGTGATCCTCCTGTCCTACGAATGGTTCCAGACCGGCAGCGATCAGCCGGAGAGCTATACCCCGACCCTGGAGACGACCCCGGCCTCGTCGGACGACCTGCAGATGCTGTTTGACCATATGGAGCGCGAACTGACCGAGGCGGGATATTTCCGCCACGCCCAGCGGCGGGCGACCATGCGCCGCAACCTGCGGAATATCTTCAAGCGGTCCGACCTGACCCGCGAGGAAGTCAGCACCCTGCGCGGCGTCGTCAAGGCGCTGGCGACCGGCGGCGGCCCCGGCTGGCTGGCGGAAAAGGCTGAAAAGGAAAAACAGGCGAAAAAAGACGCGGATTAGGGCGAAAACCGGCCCTTTTCGTTTGACATTCGCCCGTCCTCCACTATATTCCGCCCATCGTGAATGACTCGAGTGAGAATCTCGGGTTGCATGGCGCAGGGCATATTCCTGCTTCATGGCGCTGATTTCAACTTATTAACAGAAGCGATTCTATAACATGACAAAACGTACGCAAGCCAAGTATAAAATCGACCGCCGGATGGGCGAAAACATCTGGGGTCGGCCGAAATCTCCGGTAAACTCCCGCGAATACGGACCGGGCCAGCATGGCCAGGGCCGTCGCGGCAAGCTGTCCGACTATGGTATTCAGCTGCGCGCCAAGCAGAAGCTGAAAGGCTATTACGGCGATATTACCGAAAAACAGTTCAAACGCATTTATAAAGACGCCGACCGCCTGCGCGGCGATACCGGCGCCATCCTGGTCGGCCTGCTGGAAAGCCGTCTCGATGCTTTGGTCTACCGGGCAAAATTCGTGCCGACCATTTTCTCGGCCCGCCAGTTCGTCAATCACGGTCATGTCCTGGTCAACGGCAAGAAGGTCAATATCCCGAGCTATCGGGTGAAAGCCGGCGACGTTGTCGAGATCCGCGAAAAATCACGCCAGATCCCGATGGTCATTCAGGGCATCGATTCCAATGAACGGGATGTTCCGGAATATCTGGCGGTGGAAAACAATGGTACGAAAGTGACTTATCTGCGGGTGCCGGCGCTGGATGAAATTCCCTATCCGGTTCAGATGGAGCCGAATCTGATCGTCGAGTTCTATTCCCGATAAGATAATTCTAATAACCTTTATTTTTTAATGGTTTTGTAGTATTAAAGAGTTGCGTCATGCAGTTGTGGCGCAACTTTTTTTTAAATGGGGCTTAAAGTGAACAAGTTTGAATTATCATCCGCATTTATTATTGGGCACAAGGTTATTGATGGGGAACATGCTGAACTTGTCAGCATACTCAATGACATGGTCGACGGGTTTGTCACCGGAGACAATGGTTATTGTAAATCCAGATGGCGGCATTTTTGCGAAAAGCTGAGGCTGCATTTCAAACATGAGATAAAGATCATGGACGACCTGGGGTTTGAGGCCGGGCGGCATGAAGGTCATCATGAGGAAATGCTGGACCATATCAGCAAAGTTGGCGCGGACTGCCATTCCCTGGAGGATTGGGAAAATTGCCTGTTCATCATGCGCAATGACTTGCTGTCATGGGTCTTGAAACATGACTTGAAGTTTGCGGAGCATCTGGTCAGTATTGGCTATTCCGAATACTGAATAGCCTCGCCCGTCGCCGTTGCCCCGGTTCTGACGCGCAAAATTCCCACAAAAAAGAACCTCTGAAAAGAGGCCCTTCTAACGGGATAATTTCGGCTCACGCCTTCGGCTTGATCTCATTCTGCTCAAACAGGCCAACCAGTTCGCCATTGGCGGCCATTTCGCGGATGATGTCGCAGCCGCCGACAAATTCACCCATGACGTAAAGCTGCGGGATGGTCGGCCATTCGCTATATTCCTTGATGCCGTCGCGCAGCGCCGGGTCCTGAAGCACGTCAAAGGCTTCATAATCGACATTGAAATGGTTCAACACTTCGACGACAGCGGCGGAAAATCCGCATTGCGGGAACATGGGGCTGCCTTTCATATACAGCACGATGTCGCTGTTTTTAATATCTTCTTCGATACGGGTGAAAACGGGGTTTGTCATGTAATCTTCCTGATTTTTTGGGACTTGAAATTAGGGGCTTCTATTCCGGAGCTGATGTCTGGAGCGCCAGCGCGTGAAGGTCATCGCCCATTTTGCCTCTTAGGGCGTTATAGACCATCTGATGCTGTTTGACACGGCTGATGCCGACAAAGGCGGTTGAAACAACATGGGCGGCGTAATGATCGCCGTCGCCTCTCAGGTCCTGAATGGTGACCCGCGCATCGGGAATGGATTCCCGGATCATTGTTTCGATTTCTGATGCTTCCATAGCCATCTGCATAAGCCTCTGTCTGTTAAATTTACCTGCTTTATACAGGTAAGGGGGAATTTGCGAAAGTCAATATTGACCGGGAAGTGTTTTTATTTTTTATGGCAAAATAACGGTCAACATTATATATTAGAAAATAAGTAATAAATTATATGGGTGGTTTTAAAATAGTTAATAGGGTTGAGGAAAAATAGAAACCACATAATAAAATTTATTGGGGAATGGGTTGAAAATTAAAAATATCAAGATTTCTTTGGCTTTTTTAGCCTTGACGGTTCTGCTGTGCACCATTGCGGAATTAATTCTTATTGAGGTGAAATACCAGACCTTCGCCGGCGGTTTTCTGCAATCCCATCAATTGGCGACATTGGCCCAAAGAGCAGCTTTTGTTGTTTGCCTCTTCGTTCTGAACATTATTTTATATGGCGGCGCTTATCTTGTCTGGCGCTATGTCCTGGGCAAATTCAGGATGGCGCACAGCCTTATCGTTTTTCATTTTATTATGCTTTCCGGGATTGCGACGGCCATTTATCTTGTGGTTCAGTTTCAGCTTCATAAATATTTCGCCGACGCCATGGATCTGGCTCTGATGAAAAATATCGCCGGCGGCAATATCGGCAATGCCTTGATCTATGTTCTGGATGAGGCGTTTCTCTTCATGGTCGGGCTGGCGCTCCTGATCGGTCTGTATTATCTGTTTTACAGACTGATGCATCCCTATCTTCGAAAAGTCGAGGACTTCAGCAGGCGAAATACAAGGGAAAAAAGCTATCTTAAATATCTTGGGGGGCTGGGGATTGGCTTTGTCGCGGTTGCGGTTGGGGTTTACAACATAAATAAAGTCGAAAATCTGCGCTATAACCTGAACAGGAGCAATTCCTATTCGGTTATTTCGGCGGCGCTTGACCTGGCGAGCGACCTTGACCGGGACGGGTACGGCAGTTTCCGTTATCCGCAGGATATGGCGCTGCTTGATGCGACCATATATCCGGGGGCGCTGGATTTTCCCAACAACGGCATTGATGAGGACGGATATTTTGGCGACTTCAGATATGACGAGCCTGCGGTGGAAATCGCCAGGATTCAGAACAGGGCGCCGAAAGGGAAACATATCGTTGTGATCATCATGGAAAGCGCAAGGGCGGATATTGTCGGCAAAACAATAGAGGGCCGGCTTGTGGCGCCCCATATTACCGCCCTGTCACGGGAAGGCCGGGTGATTGAGCAAGCCTATAGCCATACCGGTTATACCGGCTCATCCCTGGCCAGTTTCTTTTCGGGGAGGTTGGGTGAATTCAGGCGGGGCCATTCCATGTTCCCGCAATTAAAGGAACAGGGCTACCGGATTGGCGTTTTTTCAGGCCAGGATGAAAGATGGGCTGATCTGGATAAAAAACTGGGATCCCGGTTATTCGCCGATCACTTCTATGACGCCCAAACGGGTATGGAGGAACGGGTGTTTCCGTCAAAACTGCCCAGCAGCATCAAACTGAGCGAGGAAACGCTCTGGACGGAATTTAGGAAATATTCCGCCGTCCTGGACTGGGACCGGCCGCAGTTTATTTATTTCAATATGCAGGCCGGGCATTTTCCCTATTTTCACAGTAAAATGACAAAAAATCTGATCGAAACGGGCATTCCCCGGTCGCAGATTACCCTCGAAAACAGGGATTGGCTCAACCGGACCTATTGGAACGCCATGAACCATGCGGATTTTTATATCGGCAAAATAATCGGCGAACTGAAAGACCGGGGGGTATGGGAAAACACGCTATTGATTATTTCCGGCGACCATGGGGAGGAATTGTTCGATGACAATCATCTGGGCCACGGGTTTTTCCTGTCGGAGGTGCAGACGCGGATTCCGCTGGTGATCAACAAACGGGATTTTAAGGTCGTGGAGCCGGTCGGTCTGTCTGATATAAAAAACCTGGTATATTCCTATGCGTTTGATGATTTTCCTTTCCCGCCAGAAAGGGACCCTGATTCAAAAATTGTCTTCCAGATGACCGGCAATCTGAATAACCCCGGAAAAATCGCCTTCCGTTATGCGGGGAAAAAACAGCTGGTCATGGATATGAAGAAAATGCTTGTCCGGCCGCGGGGGAGAACCGAATGGATTGCCTATGATCAGGCCCTCAAGGATCAGAAAACCCGCCATGAACTGGGTCAGCTTATCCGCTATTGGGAGAAATTAAGGTGGCAAAGTCATCTGGAAACAAAATATATCTCGCAAAATTAAAGGGCAGTCCTGATTTTTCAGCACTGCCCAATTCTGTTTTTCAGGTAAAGGCGGAAAGCTTTTTCAGCCAATTTTCATATAGTCCGCCATCCAGCCCTGATGGACGTCACGCAGTTCCTGAACCGATAGGCGAAGACTGGCGTTAAAGACCAATTCATCACCGCCGACGGCGCCAATTTTCCGGGCGGAAATTCCGGCGGCCCGGGCTTCCCCGATCAGAACCTCGACCTTGTCGGCAGGCACGGAGAGGATATAGCGCGCCTGATCCTCGCCAAAGGCCAGGGCGTGTTCGGGGACCTCGCCGCCATTGATGTTAACGGTCATGCCCCGGTCGGCCGCCAGCGCCATTTCAGCCAGCGCCACCAGCAGGCCGCCGTCGGAAATATCGTGGCAGGCGGCCACCTGACCGGCGTTGATCTGGGCGCGGACGAAATCGCCGTTTTGTTTTTCCGCCATCAGGTCGACCGCCGGCGGCGCGCCTTCTTCGCGGCCCTCCATCACCGTTTGATAGAGCGAGGCGCCGAGATGGCCTTTGGTTTCTCCGATGAGGAGCAGGACTTCACCGTCCGCCCGGGGGGCGAGGGTGACCATCCGGCGGCTGTCTTTCAGCAGGCCGACGCCGCCAATGGCCGGGGTCGGATGAATGCCGGTGCCGTTGGTTTCATTATACAGCGACACATTGCCCGAGACGACCGGGTAATTCAGAACTTTGCAAGCTTCGCGCATGCCTTCGATGCAGCCGACGAACTGGCCCATGATCTCGGGCCGTTCCGGATTGCCGAAATTGAGGCAGTCGGTGATCGCCAGCGGCGTCGCGCCGACGGCGGTGATGTTGCGCCAGGTCTCGGCGACCGCCTGCTTGCCGCCTTCCACCGGATCGGCATAGCAATAGCGCGGCGTACAGTCGGTGGAGATGGCGACCGCCTTGTCGGTGCCATGGACCCGCACGACGGCGGCGTCGCCGCCCGGCTTCTGAATGGTGTCGGCCATCACCTGATGGTCATACTGCTGCCAGATCCACGCCCGGCTGCACAGATGGGGCGAGCCGATCATGTCGAGCAGGGCCTGTTTCATATCGGCCGGCGCGACGATCTCATCGGCTTTCAGCTCCGGTTTAGGTTCGAATTTAATCCACGGGCGGTCATATTCCGGCGAATTGTCGGCCAGCGGCTGGGTCGGAATATCGGCGACCACTTCACCCTTGAAACTGAGGGTCAGGTTGCCGCTGTCGGTGATCTCGCCGATGACCGCGAAATCGAGATCCCATTTGTCGAAAATCGCCTTGGCTTCGGCTTCGCGGCCCGGCTTGAGGACGATCAGCATTCGTTCCTGGCTTTCCGACAGCATCATTTCATAGGGCGTCATGCCTTCTTCGCGCTGGGGCACCATATCCAGGTTGAGGGAGAAACCGACGCCGCCGCCGGAGGCCATCTCGACGGAAGACGAGGTGAGGCCTGCGGCCCCCATATCCTGGATGGCGACGATCATGTCGGTGGCCATCAGTTCAAGACAGGCTTCGATCAGCAGTTTTTCGGTGAAGGGATCGCCGACCTGCACGGTCGGGCGTTTTTCCTCGCTGTCCTCGGTGAATTCGGCCGAGGCCATGGTCGCGCCGTGGATGCCGTCGCGGCCGGTTTTGGAGCCGACATAGATTACCGGGTTGCCGATGCCGGCCGCGGCGGAGAGGAAGATCCTGTCCTGATCGGCAAGGCCGACATTCATCGCGTTGACCAGAATATTGCCGTCGTAGGAGGGGTGGAAATTGGTCTCGCCGCCGACGGTCGGCACGCCGACGCAGTTGCCGTAACCGCCGATGCCTTCGACAACGCCGCTCAGCAGATGGCGGGTCTTCGGATGCTCCGGCGCGCCAAAACGCAGGGCGTTCATATTGGCGATCGGCCGCGCGCCCATGGTGAAGACATCGCGCAATATGCCGCCGACCCCGGTCGCGGCCCCCTGATAGGGCTCAATATAGGACGGATGATTGTGGCTTTCCATCTTGAAGATGATCGCCTGATTGTCGCCAATATCAATGACGCCGGCATTTTCGCCGGGGCCGTGAATGACCCAGGGCGCGGTGGTCGGCAGGGTCTTCAAGTGCTTTTTCGAGGATTTATAGGAGCAATGCTCGCTCCACATGACGGAGAAAATGCCAAGCTCGGTCAGGGTCGGCGTCCGGCCGAGGATTTTCAGGCACAGGGCGTATTCCCCGTCGCTCAGGCCATGTTCCTTGACCAGGGCGTCGGTGATTTCGACGTTGTTATTCCAGGCGGGTGTTTGGGACATCTTGGGGAAACCTAATTTAATGCGTTGATCATGCTTTCAAAGAAGCCGAGGCCGTCGGTGCCGCCGTGCTGCTCTTCGATCAGCCGTTCCGGGTGGGGCATCATGCCGAGAATATTCTTCCGGCGGCTGATGATGCCGGCGATATTGTTGCGCGATCCGTTGGGGTTGGCGGCCCGGGTCGCTTCGCCGTTATCGTCCACATAGCGGAACACCACCCGGCCTTCGTCCTCCAGCGCCTTCAGCGTGTCTTCATCGGCGAAATAATTGCCGTCGTGATGGGCGACCGGCGTCGTGATCACCTGTCCCGGCAGGTAAGCATTGGTGAAGGGCGTATCGTTATTTTCCACCTTCAGTTTCACGTCCCTGCAGACAAATTTCAGATTGTCATTGCGCATCAGGGCGCCGGGCAGGAGCCCGGTTTCGGTCAGCACCTGAAAGCCGTTGCAGACGCCGATGACATTGCCGCCGCGGTCGGCGTGTTCGATAACTTTTTTCATTACCGGGGCGCGGGCCGCCATGGCGCCGCAGCGCAGGTAATCGCCAAACGAAAAACCGCCCGGCAGGGCGATCAGGTCGACGTCAGGAATGTCTGAATCCTGATGCCAGACAATATGCGGTTTGTGGCCTGTGATCTTTTCCAGGGCGGTGATCATGTCGCGATCACAATTCGAGGCAGGAAATACTATTACAGCGCTTTTCATGGACGCGAATCCCGATTTTAGTGGTTATTCAATATCAATGGCGTAATTTTCAATGACCGTATTGGACAAAAGTTTCTTGCACATTTCCTCGACTGAAGCCTGCGCCGTTTCCTTATTTGTCTCGGTCAGGTCCAGTTCAATATATTTGCCCTGCCGGACATCTTCGACCCCGTCAAATCCCAAAGCGGACAATGCATGCTGGATCGCCTTGCCCTGGGGGTCAAGAACGCCGTTTTTAAGAGTGATATGAACACGTGCCTTCACGTTGTGTCCTTTCCTGAATAGTTTGATTACCTGTCTTCGGCGTCAAGGCTGATGCCGAGCCGCCGCGCAACTTCCTGATAGGCTTCGACTTCGCCGCCAAGGTCGCGGCGGAAACGGTCCTTGTCCATTTTTTCTCCCGTCTCCAGATCCCAGAGCCGGCAATTGTCGGGGCTGAATTCATCGGCGAGAATCAGGTGATAGCCGAGGCCGTCCTCATCATCCAGCCGGCCATATTCCAGCTTGAAATCAATCAGTTCAATGCCGATGCCGGCAAACATGCCGCGCAGGAAGTCATTGATCTGATGGGTCATGTCGAAGATTTCGCTGAGTTCCTCATCGTCGGCGATATTGAGCGACAGAATATGCTCTTCCGCGATCAGGGGATCGCCGAGGGCGTCATCCTTGAGGGAAAATTCGATCAGCGGGCGTTCAAGCCGCGCGCCTTCCTCAATGCCGAGCCGCTTGGCCATGGTGCCGGCGACGACGTTGCGGACGATGACTTCCAGCGGGACGATTTCGACGGCGCGAACCAGTTGTTCGCGGTCATTGAGCCGTTCGATAAAATGGGTCGGAATGCCGATCCGTTCCAGGTTCCGCATCACAAGTTCGGTGACTTTGTTGTTGATGATGCCCTTGCCGGCGATCGTGCCCTTTTTCTGGGCATTGAATGCGGTGGCGTCATCCTTGAAATGTTGAACGATGGTGCCGGGTTCCGTTCCTTGATAAAGGACTTTGGCTTTGCCTTCGTAAAGCTTTTCACCTTTGGGCATTTCAGTCTTCCTGTAGCTGCTAAAACAAACGGCTGATGTCATGTCACGGGGTGATAGAATCAGGCGAGGCGAACATATCCCAATTGGCCTGAGAAAACAATTGGAGTCCGCGTGAAATTAAAAAGAGGCCGGCCTTAAAAAATAAAGCCGCCGGACCTATATACAAAAAGAACTGCATAAAATAATGGAATCAGGATGTCTTCTGGCGTACATAAGAGCAAAGAGATTCGAAAACGATTAGGTTTTTTAAGGAGATTGGATAAATGACCCAATTTGATGATCGTGAACAGGCTTATGAAAAAGAGTTTGCCCGCAACAAGGAATTCGACTTCAAAGTGAGCGTGCGCCGCAACAAGCTGCTTGGGCTATGGGCGGCTGAAAAAATGGGCCTTTCCGGTGATGAGGCGGCGGCTTACGCCAAGGAGGTGATCGCGTCCGATTTCGAAGAAGCCGGTGACGATGATGTCTATCGCAAGGTGAAAGCCGACTTTGCTAAAAACAATGTGGACATTTCCGAACATCAGCTGCGCCGTGAAATGGAAGATCAGCATGTGGTTGCCCGGGAACAGATGACGAAGGAACTGAAAGGCTGATCCGGCTTTATCCTGATTTTTTCTCCAATTCTATGAAAACCAACCTTGTCGTTTGCGGGTTGGTTTTTTTTATGTGCATTCATCCGGCGCTGGCGTTAAGGCACTCTTCCGGGCCGCGTGATCTGGACGGTTGACCGGGAACCGGCGGCTTGATACTGTGCTTTGACTTGGGCCCGGTGTTCCGGGTTTTCGCCCTCATCCGAATAGAAAAACAAAGGGGATAATATCATGAAAAACAATCTCGTCAGTCTGATCGCCATTGGCGCAGCCCTGTCTCTTGCCGGCTGCGGGGAGGATCAGAAGGATCAAAATTCAACCACCGCGCAGACTGAGAAAGCAGAGAAGCAAAACGTGACCGAAGCCGATTTAAGCCAGAATATTTTATTGCAGGAATGGACCGGACCTTACGGCGGCGTGCCGGCCTTTGACAAGGTGCAGTTGAGTGAACTGAAGGCGGCCCTCGAGGAAGGGATGCGGCTCAATCTCGCCGAAATTGACGCCATCACCGATAATCCGGCGCCGGCGACCTTTGACAATACCATCGTCGCCCTGGAACGGTCCGGTAAAGTTTTAAACCGTATTTTCAGCTATTGGGGCATCTGGAGCAATAATAGATCCAGTGAGGAATTCCGCGCCATTCAGACCGAGATGGTGCCCAAACTGTCGGCCTTCAATTCAAAAATTACCCAGAATCAGAGGCTGTTCGATCGCATCAGAGCCGTCTATGAGGGGGAGGAGATGCAGAATCTCTCCCCTGACCAGCAGCGGGTGGTGCAACTGACCTATGATGGTTTTGCCCGCAATGGCGCGACCCTGAAGGGGGAAGCAAAGGACCGCTATGCCGCAATTAATGAAAAACTTGCCGCGCTGCATACCAAATTCGCCAATAATGTGCTGGCGGATGAGGAAAATCATGCACTTTTCCTGACCGAAGATCAACTGTCCGGCCTGTCGCCGTCAATCATTGCCGCGGCGGCGGCGGCGGCGAAGGAACGGGGCGAGGACGGTAAATACGCCATCACCAATACCCGTTCCTCAATGGACCCGTTTCTGACTTATTCCGACGAGCGGGATTTGCGCCAGAAGGTCTGGACGACATATTACAGCCGCGGCGATAACGGCGATGACTATGACAATAACGCGCTGATTACCGAGATTCTCAAACTGCGCCATGAGCGGGTAGGCCTGCTGGGCTATGATAATTACGCCCAGTGGCGGCTTGAGAACCGGATGGCGAAAACCCCGAAACGGGCGATGGAGCTGATGGAAAGCGTCTGGCCGGCGGCGATTGCCCGTGTGGCCGAGGAAGTCGCCGACATGCAGGCGGTCGCTGATGCGGAAGGGGCGAATATCAAGATCGAGCCCTGGGATTACCGCTATTATGCGGAGAAAGTCCGCCAAGAAAAATATGATCTCGATTCCAGCGAGGTGAAGGAATATCTGCAACTGGATAAATTGCGCGAAGCGATGTTTTATGTCGCGGGGCGTCTGTTCAATTTTGACTTTACCCCGGTGTCGGACGGCGCTGTTCCGGTCTTTCATCCGGACGTCAGGGTCTGGGAAGTCACCGACAGGACATCCGGCGAGCATGTGGGACTCTGGTATCTCGATCCTTTCGCCCGCAAGGGCAAACGCTCCGGCGCCTGGGCGACAAGCTATCGCAGTCATACGACCTTTGACGGCAAGGAAACGGTCCTGTCGTCGAATAATTCCAATTTCACCAAAGGCGCGCCCGGCGAGCCGGTGCTGATTTCCTGGGATGACGCGGAGACCTATTTCCATGAGTTCGGTCACGCCCTGCACGCCCTGTCGTCGACTGTCGCCTATCCGACACTGAACGGCGGCGTGCGGGATTATACCGAGTTTCAGTCGCAGCTTCTGGAACGGTGGCTGACCACCGACGAGGTGATCGATCAATATCTGGTCCATTATAAAACCGGCAAGCCGATCCCGGCGGACCTGGTGGCCAAGATCAAGAAAGCCGCAACTTTTAACCAGGGGTTCAAGACCACGGAATATCTGGCCTCGGCGATTATCGACATGAAACTCCACACCATGGACCCGAAAGATATTGATCCCGATGCTTTCGAGCGTGAAACGCTGGCCGCGATGAATATGCCGTCGGAAATCGTCATGCGCCACCGGACGCCGCACTTTGGCCATATCTTCTCCGGTGAGGGCTATTCAGCCGGATATTACGGCTATATGTGGGCTGAAGTCCTGACCTCTGACGCGGCGGAAGCCTTTGCCGAGACCCCGGGCGGTTTTTATGACAAGGAAATGGCCGATAAACTGGTTAAACATCTGTTTTCGGTTCGTAATTCCATTGACCCGGCGGAGGCCTATCGCCTGTTCCGGGGACGGGACGCCAAGGTCAGCGCCCTGATGCGGGACCGGGGATTCCCGGTAAAAGAGCAAAAATAGCTGTTGCTTTATAGGTCCTTATAGGCTTTTGTTGCTTTTCTGGTCCCGCAAAGTCAAATCCTTGCGGCGATCAGGAAAGTAACGTTAATTGATTATCTGCCGACAAAAAGCCATAGTTGGCGGCGATAGTCCGGCGAACCACGTGGCCGCCATAAGGAGGAGTGATGCCGTGTATCGGATCATAACTGTTTTTTTAATATCCCTGATCGGGTTGTCGCCTTTTGTCGTCCAGGCAATGGAGCATGGCAAGCCCCAGATGCGGGAAGATGAGTTTTACAAAGAGTATTGGCAACAACATCTGCTTTTTGAGGACGGCACTTTTCTGACCAGTCAGTTTCTGGTCGCCAATTTCCCGTGGCCGGTGGGCAAGGATCACGGCATCATGGTCGCGACCCTGGTGACGCCCGACGGCGAGCGAAAAATCATCAAAAACGGCCGGAACCCCGGGGAGTGGGGTTTTGATCCGGAAAAATTTGATATTTTCATCCATAACCACCGTCTAAAAAGCGACGGGGCGCGGCATCAGATTCTGCTCAGGGCGGATGACGGAAGCGAGGTTACGGTCGCCGCCGCATCGGATCTCGCGCCCTTGGTTCACCCCCGGTTCGAGCGTGACGGCGGTTTTATGGAAAGCTCTTTTTATCTGCCTTTTTTCACCGGCGAAGGCAATTGGCGGATCATGCCGGATGAAGAGGGAAATGCTGTCCGATCCGGCGCCGGGCAGGCCCAGGGCTTTGCGACCCATGTGATTCTCAACAGCCGATTGCCGGACGTGATGGAGAGCTGGTTGCGGGTCAGCGGCCTGCAAAAAGCCGATGATCAGGCGGCGCCTTTCCTGTCGTCAATCCAGCGGCCGGACGGCAAAAAGGATATTCTGCTCAGCCTGAGGAAGGGCGACGGACAGGTTGCGAAATTCTCCGATGTTCGCCTGAAATTCAGGGATATGCAAAAGGAAGATAAAAAATCGTCCTTTCCCCGGACCATTGAAGTCGCCGCGCGCAATGACACTGCGGCGGTGCAGCAGGAAAGCCTGACGGGAACGATCCGCCTGGTGCGTAAAATTGATCATTTCAACATCAATGATCATCTGAATTTTTTTGAAAAGGGGTTCGCCCAGAGCCGGGCGTCCGTCGCCAATTATCGCTATGTGGCCGAATATGATCTCACTTACGCCACGCCAGAGGGCCGTTTTCAATTGAAAGGCGAGGCATTGAGCGAATATGCGGATATTCTGCCGCCGAAAGAGAGCAAAAAGAAGAAAAGACGCCGCCGTTGATCGCCCTCCCATGGTGTAAAAATATGTTTTTAAGGCGCAGCATGCGTGAGGGGAACGCCGATCCGACAGACGGTGTCAGAGTTGATAGCGCTTTGTCGTCACAGCAGCCGTTTGCGGTCGCCGTTGAAACAGGTGGAAATCGGTCAGGAGCCGTGCGCTATTCTGCAACAGGTGGTCCCTCCTGATACATTGCGATGCCCTCCGGAAGGACTTCCCATGCGGCTTTGGAGCCAATGAAAATATGCTGGCCGATCTCAATTTCCGGGTCGCCGTTGACGCATCCCAAAGTGATGCCGTGAACTTCCCCGCGGTAAGTGCCGCACAGGGTTGAGCCACAACGACGGCAAAACTGATGGCCAAAGCCCTGATTGCTCCCGTAAGAAGTCAGCAAGTCCTGACCCGACAGCCATTGAAACGTGCTGGGGGCGACCTCTGCATAGGCGGAGGCTTGGGAGCTGAAAACCTTTCGACAACGCGAGCAGTGGCAGGATCGCGCATCTCGAAGTCGTCCATCAATTCTGTAGCTTACCCCACCGCAGAAGCATTCTCCTGTAATTGTCATCGCCGTTTCTCCAATCTTATGCATTCTCTCATCTAGCGTGAGGACGACGGTCGTTTAGGGTCGCCAACGGCCCGTTCATTCAATCAGGCGCGGCATCATTTCGGCAAAATTGCACGGTCGGAAACGTATGTCGAGCTGTTCCTTCAGAATATGGTCCCAGCCGTCCTTGCAGGCGCCGTTGGACCCCGGCAGGGCGAACATATAGGTGCCGCCGGCAACCCCGCCGGTCGCCCGGCTCTGCAGGGTGGAGGTGCCGATGATTTTATAGGACACCATGCGGAACATCTCGCCAAAACCTTCAATTTCCTTTTCATACAGGCTGTGAAAGACTTCCGGGGTGACGTCGCGGCCGGTAAGACCGGTGCCGCCGGTGGAGACGATCACCTGAATGGCGGGATTTTCGATCCATTCGGTGAGTTTGGCGCTGAGTTCCGGTTTCTCATCCCGGACTATGGCGCGCGCCGCCAGATTATGTCCGGCCGCAGTCAATCTGTCGACCAAAATCTGTCCGGAGGTGTCATTGTCCAGCGTACGGGTGTCGGACACGGTGAGGACCGCGATATTCAGCGGCAGGAATTCAAGGGAATTATCGAGAGGCATGTTTTTGACTTTTCTGTTGATGATCATCCTGGGCGTTATACATGGGCCAGTCGCCCCCAGCGATGGTGTCGAGGGACAAGGGCGTCTGCTTCATTCTCATCCGGTAGATCCAGAAATTGCTGATGACCCGTTCGATATAATTGCGGGTTTCGCGCACGGGTATTGATTCAATAAACAGCAGCGGGTCATCCTGGAAATTGATTTTTCTTTCCCATTTGCGCAGGTTGCCCGGTCCCGCATTATAGGCGGTCAGGGTCTTGAACAGATTTCCATTGGCGAAATCCGCCCCCATCATGGTCTGGATATACTGCTGGCCCAGCGCCATGTTATAGCGGGGATCGTCAAGCTTGATCCGGCTGCCATAGCGCAGGGACCGGTCGCGGGAAATATAGCTGGCGGTGCGCGGCATGACCTGCATCAGGCCGCGGGCGCCGGCGTGGCTTCTGGCCCAGCTGTTGAATTCGGATTCCTGGCGCATGACGGCGAACATCAGGGCCCGGTCCAGGGTGAAGCCGCCTTCCGGTTCGGTATCCGGGATGGGGTACAGGGTGCTGTCGAGCGCCGTCATGCGTTTTTGTTCTTCGATCTTGCCGATCTTGAGCTGGGTTCCGGCCAGCCCGAGCCGGGCGGCCAGCCCCAGCAGAGCCTCATGTTTGTTGCCTTGTGTCCGCCGCCAGGTATCGCTCAGTTCCATATCCGCCAGCATGATCCTGCCGGTCTGGGCCAGGGCGATGGCGCGCTGGACGCTTTTCAGGTCCTTGATCAGGTTATAATGGTCCTGGTTAAAGGCCGGGTCCGACCAGTTCAGTATGGCTTCCTGCCCCAGTTGACGGACAGCGATCAAGCCATAAAAAGTCCGGTGAAATGTCGCGGCCTTTTTGAGAAATTCAGATACCTTGTCCGGCTGGCGACAGACCAGATAGGATCGCGCCGCCCAGAAGGCGCCGGCCGAAGCCGTCCAGTCGCCGGCAACGGGCGAATTGGCCACCTTTTCAAAATGATCGGCCGCCTGGGCGCAATCCCCGAGACGCCAGGCTGCGAGACCGGCGATCCAGTCGGCCTGGGAAAGCCTGTCCCGGCCGCCGTCCGCCGATATTTTGCCGAGGGCGAGGGCCTTGGCGTCCTGATTGTCGAAAAAATATCCGCCGGCGATGTCGCCGAGCAGCTTGCTGAACTCCTCGTTGGTCAGCAGGTCTCGCCGTTCAAAGGCCCACAGTCTTTTTTCCGCCCGTTCCGGGGCGCGGCGCCGCAGGTACCGGTTGACGCGGGTTTTAAGGGTGTGGACATCCACCCGGTCGGCCTTTTTCAGGCGGGCCCTGGGCTGTTGGGCGTGGGGGTCGATTGTCGCCGGATCCGGGGTTATCGTTTCCGCGCGATCGGTCATTTGGCTGCTGATCTTGCGATGGACCGGCTTGTCGGCGGGAAAAGTCAGCGCCAATGCGGGAACCGGTTTGTGCAGTTTCTGGGACTTGCCGCCGTTTTTCTTTTTCGCCAGACTATAGATGCGTCCGGCGCCCGGATGATCGGGATATTTCAGCATCCATGAGGACAGTTCACGGTATCGGGAGCGGTAGGCGGTGGGGTGCATATAGCGTTGATATAAAATGTGACCCAGAAGAATACGGTTGTCGAGCTGTTTGATCAGCCGGTCGGCGGATTTCCACCTGCCCTTGTTCTGGAGATCAAAAATCTGCCTGTAGAGTTTGACATCTGACGGGTTGAGCGGAAACAGATTCGGGGCGGGCTGCTGATCGGTATGGCCCGCCTGGACCGGCGAAAGCGTGGTGGGGCCGCCAAGGACCTTCCCCGGCCAACATACCATCAGCAGGACAATCAAAAAACGTTGCGCGCGGGTTGCCGACATCATAGGTCAAGTTCCTTGATTTTGGCCTTGATTTCCAACAGGTCGTGCCATGTCTCTTTTTTATATTTCGGCTGTTGCAACAGATAGGACGGGTGATACAGTGGGCGCACCGGCAGGCTCGCGTCCTTCAGGTCGTATGTCTTCCATTTGCCGCGGAGACGGGGAATGCCGTCCGCAGTCCGGAGCAGGCTGCCGGCCGCTGTGCCGCCGAGGAGTATGATCAGCTTCGGGTTGAAAAGTTCGATATGGCGTTCGATGAAGGGGCGGCAGATGGTGATTTCCTCCAGCGTCGGCTTTCTGTTTCCCGGCGGCCGCCAGGGCAGCAGATGGGTGATATAGAGATTCTTTTCGCGCTCAAGGTCGATGGCCTTGAACATCCGGTCCAGCAATTGGCCGCTTTCGCCGGCGAAGGGCCTGCCCTGCCGGTCGTCATCCACGCCGGGCGCATCGCCGATGACCATAATGTCGCTGTCGGGGTTGCCGTCGGCGAAGACCGTATGGGCTGCGGTTTTTTTAAGGTTGCAGCCGTCAAAATTCCTGATGGCGTCCAAAAGCTCCTCACGGGAATCGCACGCCGCGGCCCGCGCCGCCGCTTGCCGGGCGATCTGCTCGGCCGAGGCCGTGGGGTCTGTCGTCCGGGGGCGGGGATGGCTGGCGGTTCTGTCGGCTGTGTCGCCGCCTTGTCGCGGGGCGGCGGAAGATGCGGCGGCTTTTGATTGGCTGAACCAGTCGAGCGGGCTGTCGGCAATCGTCTCATCAACACCGGAGGCGATATACCATTGCAGGAGCGACAGCGCGTCCTGACGTCCCCTATTCTCTGAACTGCTTTCCATGGTGTCTATTATGAACGAAACCCGTTAATATTTTTCTTACCTGCGCCAAAGCCCGTGTATCACGCCCGTATATTATGCATGTCATGTTGCCGGATGCAATCGAGAAGATGATAATCCGGAATTTGGAGCGGATTATGACGCTCTTTTGATTTAAAGCAATGCGCGGGGAAGCTTGTTTAAGATATGAAACGGAGTCATTTTCCATTCGACATAAAATGACAAGGGATATATTGTGCCAACCGATGAATAACGAAGGCGGACGGGATGCTGGATAAAACAAAGATGATGGCCGAAGAATTTCCTCTGAAAGAGGCGCGGGCCTTGGTGAAGGACCTGATGAAAGCCAATCCGGCGATTTACTGGGCGGATTTTCTGTTTTCCGTGCTGCTGGGCGCCGGGGCCTTTGCGGTGACCGTCATGACGCCGACTTTTTCGGCTCTTGGGGTTCTGGCGTATTTTATCGCGGTTTTCGCCCTTTACCGGGCGGTGATCTTCATCCATGAAATCGTCCATTTCAAGAAAGGGGCGATGACATCCTTCCGCTTTGCCTGGAATGTGCTGTGCGGGTTTTTCGTGCTGGTTCCGGCCTTTATGTATCAGGGCGTCCACATCGATCACCACAAAAGGGATATTTACGGCACGGTGGAAGACGGCGAATATCTGCCCTTTGGCGCGCAGAACCCGTGGAAAAATGTCTGGTATGTCATTACCTCGATCTTCCTGCCGGGCCTGATTGCGCTGCGCTATCTGGTGTTGACGCCGCTCGGCTGGCTGATTCCGCCGCTTGGCCGGCTGTTGTGGCAGCGGGCGTCGTCGCTAACCATTGATATGAATTACCGGCGGCCGCCGCCGACGGAGCTGGACGGCAAATACTGGCGGCTGCAGGAGGTCTGCGCCTTCCTTTATGGCTGGACCGCGGCCGGGCTCGGCATATATGGCCTTTTGCCGGTCAAGTTTTTCGCGGTCTGGTATGCGGTGATGTTTCTGGTGCTGTTCATGAACAGCATCCGGACGCTCGGCGCCCATGCCTATCGCAATCCGGGGGATCGGCAAATGTCGGTCGCCGAACAGTTTCTTGATTCCGTCGATGTGCCGGGCGGGGTTTTGTCCGCCCTCTGGGCGCCGGTCGGGCTGCGCTATCACGCGACCCATCACCTGTTTCCCAATATGCCCTATCATTCCCTGGGGACGGCCTACAAGCGGTTGAAAAATGACCTCGCCGACAGTCATCTGTTTCTTGCGGCGTCACGCCCGACCCTGATTCATGCGCTGAAGACCCTGTGGCGGGATGCGCGGGAAAGCCAGAAAGCATAATTCGCCAGCAAATAACCGCGACGGGTTAAAGATTGAGCAAATCAGATAACGAGAAACATGGGTGCTGAAGCGAGGTCAGCATGAGTTTCCGTGCATGGTTCACTCATTCCCCAAATCCCTGGAACTAAAGCCGTGGTGTTGTATCTGCGGCCATATAAAAATAAACAAACGTACGTTTGAATTTTGTGAAGGAATGTGCTAAAACGATCCGGAACAGATGCCGGCTGCTGGCCGGATGGTGGCGGATAGGCGCGGATAGCTACAAATCCTGGATGGTGAAGGAGACGGATAAATGACACCGGATGCGGATAAACGTTGAGGAACGCCGAAAGATTACGGCTTTAAATATCCATTTTTCAGTCGTGCCGGCACAGTTTTATTGACCCGTCGGTAACCTTTGGGGTAACTTTGGGACAACTATTGATTTAAGGCAGGAAAATCTGGCCTGAGGGGATCGGGCCGGCCACAAAATACCGGGAGAGAGAGTATCATGGAACGCGAATTTATGGAATATGACGTGGTCATTGTCGGGGGCGGACCGGCGGGGTTGAGCGCCGCAATCCGCTTCAAGCAGATGGCCGACGCCGCGGACAAGGAACTGATGGTCTGCGTTCTGGAAAAGGGTTCCGAAGTGGGCGCTCATATCCTGTCGGGCGCCGTGATTGATCCGATCGCCCTGAATGAGCTTATTCCCGACTGGCGGGAAAAGGGCGCGCCTTTGCTCTGCCCGGTGACCGACAATGAGCATTGGGTGCTGAAAGAAAAGGGCAAGTCGGAAATGCCCCATTTCATGCTGCCACCGCTGATGAGCAACAAGGGGAATTATATTGTCAGTCTGGGCAATGTCTGCCGCTGGCTGGCGGAACAGGCGGAAAATATGGGGATCGAGATTTTCCCCGGCTTTACCGGCGCCGAGATTCTCTATCATGAGGATGGTTCGGTCAAGGGCGTGCTGACTGGCGACATGGGTATCGCCGAGGATGGCGGCCACAAAGACACCTACATGCCGGGCATGGAATTGCACGGTAAATATACCCTGATCGCCGAGGGGGTGCGCGGATCGCTCGCCAAGGGGCTGATCGAAAAATATAACCTGCGCGACGGCCGGGAGCCGCAGACCTATGGTATCGGCATCAAGGAATTGTGGGAAATCGACCCGGCGAAACATAAGCAGGGCATGGTGATTCATACCCAGGGCTGGCCACTGGACAAGGAGACCGTCGGCGGCGGCTTTATCTATCACCTTGAAGACAATCAGGTGGCGATCGGCTTTGTGGTCGGCCTGGATTATTCAAATCCCTACCTGTCGCCCTTTGATGAAATGCAGCGCTATAAAAATCATCCGGCGATCCGGCCGATGCTTGAAGGCGGCCGACGGGTTTCCTACGGCGCGCGGGCGATTAACGAGGGCGGTTTCCAGTCGATTCCGAAACTGACCTTCCCCGGCGGGGCGCTGATCGGCTGTAGCGCCGGTTTCGTCAATGTGCCGCGCATCAAGGGCACCCATAACGCCATGAAAACCGGCATGATGGCCGCCGAAGCCGCCTTTGACGCCATTGTCGCCGGCCGTGAGGGGCGGGATGAATTGACCGAATACACCACGGCGTTTGAAGCAAGCTGGGTCCGTAAGGATCTCTATCGGGTGCGCAACGCCAAGCCGGCCATTCATAAATTCGGCGCCTTCTGGGGCACGCTTTACGCCGGTTTCGATATGTGGCTCAACAATCTGGGACTCGGGTTTTTACTGCCCTGGACCTTCAGTCACGATGAGGATCACAAATGCCTGAAACCGGCGGGCGAATCGACTCCGATCGATTATCCAAAGCCCGATGGCGTCGTGACGTTCGATAAATTATCCTCCGTCTTTCTGTCCAACACCAATCATGCGGAAAATCAGCCCTGTCACCTGAAGCTGAAGGATGAGGCGGTCGCGGTCGATGTGAACTATAAAATCTATGCCGGACCGGAAGCGCGTTTCTGCCCGGCGGGCGTTTATGAATTCATCGTCGATGACAAGGGGGAAAATCCGAAGCTGCAAATCAATTCCCAGAATTGCGTCCACTGCAAGACTTGTGATATTAAGGACCCGACACAGAATATTAACTGGACGGTGCCGGAAGGCGGCGGCGGTCCGAATTACCCCAATATGTAGCCGGATCTTCAGGAAATCTTGCTATATGGCCGGGAGTGATCTGCAAACCCAGGAGTTTATATTGACAACCAAAGCCCGGCGCATGAAAAACATGACGAAACAAACATTGATCCCCCTTATGATGCTGATCGGGGCGTTTGTGACGCCTTTTGCCGTCGCCACGGCAAAAAACGGCGACCCTTATATCGATCAGGGCGCGTCCAAACCTTACGGTGCCTATCTCGCCGGCTTGCATGCGGCGATACATAACGATCTTCACGCGGCGGCGGATTTTCATGAGAAGGCGCTGGAACTGGACCCGGACAATTCCCTGATCTTGCGGAAATCCTTTTCGATTTTTGTCGCCGATGGACGATATGACGCCGCCCTGAAGGTGTCCCATAAGCTTATCGACCTGGATATTTCGGACAGCATGGTCCAGATGTTCCTCTTTATGGAACAATTCAAGGCCGGTAATTTCGATGCGGCTGTTGGCCGGCTGGACAATGTCGGCGAGGCGGGGGTCTACGGCCTGTTTAAGCCGTTGTTCCTGTCTTGGACGTTGCTCGCCCAGGGAAAGGCGAATCAGGCAGAGGCCAATTTACAGAAATTCCTTGAAAACAAGAGCTTCGCGGAGTTCAAGAAATTTCATGCCGGCCTGTTGTATGATTATCTGGGCAAAACCCAACTGGCGGATACATTATATGCGGAATCACTGATCGTTCCGGGTGCGATGTCGCTGCGCACGGTTGAGGCCTATGGTATTCTTCTGCGTCGTTTGGGCCGTGAAGAAGACGCCCGACAGCTTTATCAAAACTATCTGGAAAAAGCGCCGGATAACCGGCGGCTGCAACGGGCCCTGTCTGACCTTGAGGCGGGGGTTTCGCCCCGGTCGATTATTTCCGCGGAAAAAGACGGCATAGCGGAAATATTCTATACCGCGGCCAATTTCCTGATGCAGGATAATATTCGCACGCCCGCCACCTTGTATCTGCGCTATGGCCAATATGTAAAGGATGACCTGTATATCTCCGATTACCTGCTGGGCCAGATTTTCGAGGCCGATAAATATTATCAGGGGGCGCTGGCGAGCTACGGCAGAATTGATAAAAACCATCCGCTTTTTTTCAGCGCCCGGCTGCAAATGGCCTGGGTGCTGGAGAAAATGGGTAAGCTGGACGAGGCGATCGTCGCCATGAAAAACCTGTCGCGGAAATTCCCGGAAAATACCGAGGTGCTGGGGGCCTTGGGCGATATATACCGGATGCACAGCCGCTTTGAAGAAGCCGGTGACGCCTATACAAAATATATTGACAGCCTTGCGGAACTGAAAGAACAGCATTGGAGTATTTTTTATACCCGCGGCATCGCCTATGAACAGTCCAAAAGATGGCAACTGGCGGAGGCGGACTTCCTGAAGGCGCTTGAACTGCGGCCCGATCAGCCGCAGGTTCTGAATTATCTGGCCTATAGCTGGGTCGATCAGGGGATGAATTATGAAAAGGCCCGCAAGATGCTGGAGCGGGCGGTGGAGCTCAGGCCCCATGACGGCTATATCATTGACAGTTTCGGCTGGGCGTTATATCGCATTGGCGACATGCCGCAGGCGGTCAAATATCTCGAAAGGGCCGTGTTGCTGCAAACGGATGACTGGGCGATCAACGATCATCTCGGAGACGCCTATTGGGCGGTCGGGCGCAAAAACGAGGCGCGCTTTCAGTGGCGTCACGCCCTGTCCCTGAAGCCGGATGCGGCGCTGGCGGAGAAGATCAGGCTGAAGATCAGGGACGGCAAGAAATAAACCAATTCAAGCTGTATATCGGCAGTTCAATCTTGTACGGACCGGATATTTTATGAACGCAGGATCAACTATTTGCCGTCTGGCGCGGGCGAAAATCAATCTTGATCTGTTGATAACGGGTCAGCGGGATGACGGTTACCATCTGCTGGACAGCCTGGTGGTTTTCGCCGAATATGGCGACCGGGTTTCGGTATCGCCTTCAGAGCGGCTGGCGTTGAAGATTTCCGGCCCTTTCGCCGATGGTCTGGAGACGGAAACGGATAATCTTGTTATGCGGGCGGCAAGGTTGCTGCAGGAAACATACACTATCGAACAGGGCGCCGAAATACATCTGGTCAAGAACCTGCCGGTCGCCTCCGGCATCGGCGGCGGTTCGGCCGATGCCGCCGCGGCGATGAAGGCGCTTGGCGATCTTTGGGGCATATCGGACATGGTGCAGAACATGAAGGAAAGCTCACTTTCCCTCGGGGCGGATCTGCCGGTCTGCCTGTTGAGCGAGACAGCGCATATGCGGGGAATTGGCGAGGACCTGAGCCCGGTCAACATAAGTTTTCCCTTGCATCTGTTGCTGGTCAATGCGGGGGTCAGCGTATCGACAGCCGGGATTTTTGCCGCCCGGACGCAGCGCAATGCGCCCTTTTCACCTGTAAGGCGCCTGCCGGAAGAAATCAGCAGCCTGTCTCAACTGATAGCTATTTTGCGGGCCGGCGGCAATGACCTGCGACAGGACGCCTGTCAGGCCCGGCCGGAGATTGAAACGACGCTGCGGCAGGTCGGATCAATGGATGATTGCGCCTTTGCCGGCATGTCGGGCAGCGGGGCGACCTGTTTCGGTATTTTTCCCACCCTTGAATCTGCGCGCAGCTCGGCGCGCCGTTTGGCGTGGGATTTTCCCGGCTGGTGGGTCGCAGCGGCGTCGGTCCGGTAATTTTGCCAACCATTCGCTTGCGCATATTGCCAATTATGCTACATTCCCGAAAAGAAAATTTTACCATTCTGGCCGCGAGGAAATGAAAATAATGACGGGGAAGAAAAACTTCGTGAAAGCAATTGTCTTTAGCCTTTTGACGGGGACATTATTCCTGCATCAATCTTTATTCGCCCAGGCGATAGACCCCTCCATGCTGGAAGCCTTCAAAAAGCAGGCCGGTGTGAGCCAGGGAAATGTCGCGATTCCGTCGCCGCTGGATCAGGCAAGGCAACAACAATTTGACGAGCAGCAACAAGCGCTCGTTGAGCAGCGAAAACGGCAACGGGCGCAGCTTTCGCGTCTGGAGAAGGATTTTCAAGCCCGACTGAATTCCAAAATAACCCAGTATGGCTATTCGCTGTTTGATCAAGTCCCCTCGGGTAACGGCGCCCTGACGGGAACCATATCAGATGGCTATAAACTGGGCATTGGCGATGAGATCATCGTCACTTTACAGGGATCCAAATCCCAGTCTTACACGGTGAAGGTGGATCTTGAGGGGCGGGTGATCATTCCCGACCTCAAGCCGATCACCGTCTCCGGCATGACCTATGGCAGTTTCAGGGCGATCCTGAAAAAACAGGTCGAAGAAAGCATTATCGGCACCGAGGTCTATGTTTCATTGGCGTCGGTCAGAATGATTTCGGTTTTTGTCGTCGGCGAAGTGGGAATGCCGGGTGTTGTGCGCACGACAAGCATGGCGTCGCCGCTGGAAATCCTGATGCATGCCGGCGGGGTGAAAAAGACCGGTTCCCTGCGAAATATTTCGATATACCGGGCGGGCGTGAAGTCGACTTTTGACATCTATGCCCTCCTGGCGGGGAAAATTTCAGGATTTGAGACCCTGAATGACGGTGACCGGATTGTCGTGCCGACCATCGGCGCCACCATCGCCCTTGATGGTGAGATGGTGCGGCCGGGGATTTATGAATTGCCGGCCCATCGGGACAGCATTTCCTATCAAGACGCCATGAAACTGTCGGGCGGCACCTTGCGGCCGTCGGGCTATGAATTGTCCCGGATCAGCATTGATGACAAGGGCAGGCAGTTTTTCCGCAAACTCAGCGGCGCGGGAAAAATATTCAGCGGGGAAGCCGTGGTTGCCCATTTGGTTGAAAATTCCCAGTCCGGCCAGGTTGAACTGCTCGGCCATGTCAAGACGCCGGGGTTTCGCTCGCTGGCGAGCGCCGGGAGTATCCCTCATCTTCTGGGCGGTCTTCTGAATCTGAAAGATGACCCCTATCTGTTATTCGGCCTGATTGAAAGGGTGGATGAGAGAACCCAGACCCGGTTGCTGCAGCCTTTTAATCCAGAGAAAATCTTGACGGGGAAAAAAGACTTGCCCCTTAAAAACCGCGACAGGATTATTTTTCTGGGGCGTTCTGATGTTTCCTTCCTGATATCCGACGAGGTCCGGCGGGTGATATTTTCCGGCAAATATTCTGTGAAACCGGACTTGGAGGACGGTAGGGTTAATCCGAAATTTTGTCCGCCGCTGAAAAAACTGGCGCGAATTATCAATGACACGCAATCTGAGCGGTTCGCCACCGCAACCCGCGCCGTTTTCGTCAGAAAAGAAGCCGAAGACGTTAAGCAGGAGGTGGCTGATGATGAAAAAATACAGGCCCTTAAATCGACCGCCCTCGAAAGCCGGAATGGCGAACGGATCGCCATGGCGGAAAAACTGAAACAGGAACAGGAAGAAGAGGAAACCGAAGAAAGCCAGTCAAGATGTCCAGCAATCTATAAGGAGGTTAAAAACCTGCTGCCGTTCATCCTGGAGTATATCGTTTCGGTGGACGGCGCCATCAGGCTGCCCGGGGTTTATCCGGTGACAAAGGGGACGCCCGTTTCTTCCCTGATCGCGGTGAGTGGCGGAACCTCAAATGACGCCAACCTGACCAATATCGAGGTCGCCAGTTTTGATCAGAGCGCCGTTACGGGGACGATAAATATGAACTGGAGTTATGTAGATGCCAACCAGACGGATCTGGCGTTGGTCAGCATTAGTCCCGGTGGCGGGATCCGGATCGGGTCGGTTTTCTCCAATTTTGAAGCCGGCGCCGTGCTTTTGTCCGGTGAATTCAAACAACCCGGCGTTTATACCATTAAAAAAGGCGAAAAGCTCTCTGACCTGATCTTGCGCGCCGGCGGACTCTCTGATCAGGCCTATTCTTACGGCGCGATTTTTACCCGCAAGCGGGTGAAAGAGATTCAACGGGCGGAATTACAGAAAACGGCGAAACATTTGCAATCGGCGATGATTGCGGCATCCGTCAAGAAAAATATCGAGGCGGATTCCCTGATGGCGGCGCAGCAACTGACCAATCAACTGGCCAACGCGGAATTACTCGGCCGGGTGGTGATTGAGGCGGATCCCCTGAAATTGTCGCTTGATCCATC
The DNA here is from genome assembly GCA_048266545.1 of Paremcibacter sp. Taxonomy (GTDB): domain Bacteria; phylum Pseudomonadota; class Alphaproteobacteria; order Sphingomonadales; family Emcibacteraceae; genus Paremcibacter. Next base: position 31,692 of record JBLWZH010000015.1, read on the forward strand.
CCTCGATACGGTGCTGGAGGCGGGAGACGCACTTTATGTGCCGAAACGACCTAATTTCGTTGTCGCCATGGGGGATGTCCTGAACCCCGGCGCCCTGCAGTTCATCCCGGGAAAAGGGGTTGCGGAATATATTGATGAAGTGGGCAGCTATACGAGGTCGGCCGACACCTCCCGGGTCTATATTGTCTATCCGAATGGCGTCGCCAAACCGATCAGCCTGTCGTCCTGGGGCGGGGACCGGGATTTAAGCATACCGCCCGGCACCGCCATTGTCATTCCGACGGACCTGAGCGCCTATGACACATTGTCTCTGGTGAAAGAAGTCGGCGACATTTTCCGTAATCTGGCGGTCTCTGCGGCTTCAATCGCTGTTCTGCTGCGGAATTAATGGCTTCCACGGTGAGATGGAAACTGACATACGCAAGCCAGTATCTTGTCCTGCCCCTTGTCGCCGGAATATGGCTTGTTCCCTTGTCTAATACCGGTTTTGCCGGGGAGGACCAGCAGCCCTATTCGGCCAATAATTTTGGCGGTATCGGACTTTTGGAGATGCGATCCGCGCGTTTTGCGGCGGATGGCGCGTTGTCTGTCGGCATTCATCACAATAAACATGTCACGGGATATTTCGCCAGTTGGCAGGCGACCCCGTGGCTCGAAACCACGTTAAGTTATTTTGATCATCAATCGGACCTGCTTGGCGTGGACCGGTCCCTTGATGTGAAAATCCGCCTGCTGCGGGAAGGGGATTACCGGCCGGCGCTCGCCATTGGCATACAGGACGCCCTCGGATCAGGCCGTTATGCGGCGGAATATATCGTCGCCAGCAAGAGATATTATGATTTTGACGTCACCGCCGGATTATCGTGGGGCTATCTCGGCTCCCGCGGCGGGCTCGGCAATATGTTCAAGCTGTTTGGCGATGATTTCAAGACCCGGTCGATCGCCGCCAGCGGCGACATCCGCAGCGGCAGCTATTTTGCCGGTGATGAAATGGCTTTCTTTGCCGGGGTGGAATATTTCCCGCCGATCAAAGACTTGAGCATCAAGGCGGAATATAGCGGTGTCGATACGACAAAACTTGAGGGCTTCGAGCAATTTGAACGACATTCGGCGTTTAACATCGGATTGAATTACCGGCCCGCGCCGTGGGCGGATCTGGCGGTTGGCTTTGACCATGGGGATCGTTTTACGGTCCGGCTGACGTTGAAACAGAATTTGCGGCGACTGAAGCTGAAAAGATGGTTTCACAAATCTGATCCCGCGCCGATCATCGAACGTGGGAAATCGGTCATGCCGGAAGATATTATGCCGGAGATAGCGTCTGAGCTCAGCGGCAATGACCGGATTTTTGACCGGTTGCGGCGCATGGGGGCGACGATTACCGGCATCACACAGCAAGCGGACAGAACCGTTTTCCGGCTGCGCCCGGAGAAATCGGCGGACATAAACCCCATGCTGTTGCTGGGGGCGATATTAGCGGAATATGACAAGGTCACCCTTATTATTTCCGGCCCGAAAGGCGCGGCGCAGAAATTTGATGCCGAAAGATCCGGCGCCATCGGCCGGAAGGCCCGGGAAAAATTCAGGCAGTCCCCGGTTTACGCCCGGGAAAAAGTGGTGCGCGATCAGGGCGCGGGCTATGCCGAACAATCGGTCCGCGCCGCCTTTGACAAGCTGGACCAGGCCGGCCTGTCGCCCCTGTCCGTGCAGGCCGGCGAGAAAACCGCCAAGGTGAGAAAGCAGTCGGGGCCTTATTTCCCGGAAGCGAAAAATATCGGCCGGACGGCGCGCATTCTAAGTCGGGAAATGCCCGATTCAGTGGAAAAATTCACCGTCATATCAGAGAACAGGGGCATTGAGTTGTCGCGGGTGTCCCTGCTGCGCCGTGATCTCGAAAAAGCCAACAGCTACCGGGGCAGCCCGGAGGAAATCTGGGCCAACACCGTCATCCAAGATCCCGCTGATGGGACAAATGACGCGGCCGGTTCACCGGCGCCGCAGGCGACCTATCATCCGGCGGAGCATCCTAAATTTGACTGGGGGATCAAGCCTGAATTGCTCAGCCATTTTGGCGGAAACGCCGACGGCCGGTTCCGCGCCGATCTTTATGCGAAACTGTATGGTTCTGTCGAGCTTGCCCGCGGTCTGGAGCTTTCCGCCGAAATCAAACAATATATCCTGGGCGATATTGATCAGATTCCGGTGGACGACAGGCCGGACATCCCCAAAGTCAGAAGCGATATCGCCCGATATGCCGCAGAGGGCCGGACAGCGCTCGAGCGGATGGAAATGGCCTATACCAGGCAATTTGCACCTGATTTTTACGGCCGCTTCCGGGCGGGATTGCTCGAGGGCATGTACGGCGGCTTTGCCGCCGAGTTGCTTTACCGGCCATATGAGGGCAATCTCGCCGTCGGTCTTGATCTGAACTGGGTCAGGCAAAGGGACTTTGACCAGCTGTTTTCCTTCCGCGACTATCAGACGGTGACCGGTCATGCGGCGCTCTATCATGAAAATACGGATTATAATATTTCCACCAAACTGAGTGTCGGGCGCTATCTGGCGGGCGATTACGGGGCGACAATCGATGTTTCACGCCGCTTCAGGAACGGCGTTCGGATCGGTGTCTGGGCCACTTATAGCGATATGTCATCAGAGGATTTCGGCGAAGGTAGTTTTGACAAGGGGATTTACCTGACCATGCCGCTGGAGATATTCTGGTATCAGCCGAGCCGGCAGGAGATGCGCTTTAATTTCCGCAGTCTGGGCAGGAACGGCGGCCAGCGCCTGGACACGGGAAATAGCCTGTATGATATAGTGTCACCTGGCCGTCGGGAACGTTTGGCCGAGGAATGGCGGGAGCTTCTGGAGTAAGCCGATGAATCACGCCAATGGCCCTTATAAGCGGCTGTTTTCATATTTGAGTGGCGTGGGGTAGCATTTTTTTAATTATCTCGCGCTAAAAAACAGCTATAGATTTAAAACTGAATTGAATAACCATAAAATTTCGGAAAGAATATGACAGATATTGCCTTTACACCGCAGTCCAAAATCGCCGTCATCGGATTGGGATATGTCGGTTTGCCCCTTGCTGTGGCGATGGCCAAAAAATTTGACGTGATCGGCTTTGATATTAGCGAGGCGCGGGTCAGTGAACTGAAGGCGGGATTTGATCGCACCGAGGAAGTCGAGCGGGAAAAGCTGGAAGCGAGCACAATCACCCTGACAACCGACCCGGCGGAAATCAAAGGCGCCGCCGTTTATATCGTCACGGTGCCGACACCGGTCAATGACGACAACAGTCCTGATCTCGGGCCGGTCAGGTCGTCCTGCGAACTGCTCGGACCCCTGATTTCGAAAGGGGCGATTGTCGTCTTTGAAAGCACGGTATATCCCGGCGTGACCGAGGAATTATGCGGCCCGGTTCTGGAAGAAAAATCCGGCCTGAAATGCGGCCGCGATTTCTACCTCGGCTATTCGCCGGAAAGGATCAATCCCGGCGACAGGGAGCATACGGTCGATAAAATCACCAAGGTGATTTCCGGCCAGACCGAAGAAGTGACCGGTATTCTGGCCGAAATTTACGGCGCCGTGACCTCCGGCGGAACCTTCGCCGCCGCCAGCATCCGCGCCGCGGAAGCCGCGAAAGTGATCGAAAATTCCCAACGGGACATCAATATCGCCTTTGTCAATGAAATCACCATGATATTCCAGAAACTCGGCATATCGGTTTATGACGTGCTGGAGGCGGCGGGCACCAAATGGAATTTCCTGAATTTCACCCCCGGTCTGGTCGGCGGCCATTGCATCGGGGTTGATCCCTATTATCTGGCGGAGCGGGCAAAACAGGTCAATCATGATCCGCGGATCATCCTGTCGGGCCGGGCGATTAATGACAGCATGGCCGATTTTGTTGCGGAACGGGTCTGTGCGCAGTTGTCCGGGTCGGGCAAGATACTGGTGCTGGGTCTGACTTTCAAGGAGAACTGCCCGGATTTGCGCAACACCAAGGCGATCGACCTGATCCGCAGCCTGAAACGCCGGGGATTTCAGGTTGACGTCCATGACGCCGCCGCCGACCCGGTGGAGGCGAAACAGTTTTACAATATTGACCTGGCGCCGTCTCTGGCGGCGCTTGAGGATCACAGCTATGTCGCCGTCATGGGCGTGGTTTCCCATGATGAATATAAGGCGATCACCGGCGCTGAGTTCGAAAGGCTTCTGGAAGCCGGCGGCCTGATTGCCGACGTCAAGGCCATGTGGCGCAACCTTGACAAGCCCAAACATCTCCGGAAGTGGCAATTGTAAGGCTCTCCTTCGACATAACGGATTTCAAATCAGGGGGCGGGGAACAGGTGGTCACTGCGCCCCCGGAGATAATAGGCCAGCATGCCAACCCATTCGTGGATAGCGAAATCCAGCTCGTAAAAATTGCGTCCGGCGTCCGGCCGGCCGATCAGGGTATGATGCAGGCTGCTGCGGTAATCGACCGGGTAGGGCTGAATGTCGATCCTGGCCTTGCGGAAGGCACCGACGCTGCGCGGCATGTGAAAAGCCGAGGTGACCAGCAGCCATTTCCCTGTTTCCCCCTCTGTGATCAGTTTTTTCGCTTCCAGGGCGTTGCTGTATGTATTGTAGGATCTGTCGTCAAAGCGGATGCGGGCGGGATCAATGCCGGCCTCCCGAAAGAATTTTCGCGCGATCTCTGTTTCGCTGATCAGGCCGTCTATCCGGCCGCCGCCGCAATAAATCAGGGGCAGGGACGGAAAAATCCGGGCGAGTTTGGCGGCCTCGATCAGCCGCTCTGCGCCGCCGTTCAGGGTGACCTGATCATGTGTCGCGCTGTAACGCAGCCGTTCCGACCCGGCGAGAACGATAATGCCGCTGTAGGGAGCCTGGCTCAGGTCGTTGGTATAGACGGAAAAACGTTTTTCCAGCGGGATGAGCAGCCAGTTGGTCAGCGGACCGAACAGGGTCAGGCCGTAAATGGCGAGACAACACAAGAGGACTGACAGGCCGGCCTTGCGCCGCCCGCGCCAGACAAGCAGGATGCCGATCAGCAGAAGGACAAATATCAGGTTGCTGGGCTGGAGAAACAACCACAGGCCTCTTGATATCAGATTGTCCCAGGCCACGCTGAAGATCCTTTAGTTGATTTTATGATATTGCTTGTACCAGTGAATGAATTTCGGGACGCCCTGCTGGATTTTGGTTTTCGGCTCAAAGCCCAGGTCATTCTGAATGGCGCTGATGTCGGCGGCGGTTTCCTTGACGTCGCCCGGCTGCATCGGCAGCAGGTCCATTTCCGCTTTCCGGCCCAGGGCGTCTTCCAGAACCCTGATCATATCAAGCAGCCTTTCGGTTTTGTTGTTGCCGATGTTATAGACCCGGTGCGGCGCGTCGGAGCCCACGGTATGCATGGTGCCGTCATCCTGCGGCGGATTGTCCAGGCAGCGGACCACGCCGTCAATAATATCATCGATATAGGTAAAGTCGCGCAGCATGTCGCCGTGGTTAAATACCGGGATCGGCTTGCCTTCGAGTATTTTCCTGGTGAAAATCCACATCGCCATATCCGGCCGGCCCCAGGGACCATAAACGGTGAAGAAACGCAGGCCGGTCTGCGGCAGGCGAAACAGATGGGAATAGCTCTGGCTCATCAGTTCATCGGATTTTTTGGTCGCGGCATAAAGTGATACCGGATTGTCCACCCGGTCATCGACCGAGAAGGGCATATTCTTGTTGCCGCCGTAAACCGAGGAGGAGGAGGCGTAGACCAGATGCTCGAAACCGTCGAGATGGCGGCAATATTCCATGATGTTGAGATGGCCGATGAGGTTGCTCTGGGCATAGGCGAAGGGATTGATCAGCGAATAGCGCACCCCGGCCTGGGCGCCCAGGTGAACCACCTTCGTCACAGAATGCTTATCAAGGGCGGCTTTCAGGCTGTCGAAGTCGGCAAAATCGAGCTTCAGGAGGGTGAAGGCCGGGTGATCCTCTATTTCCGCCAGGCGGGCCTTTTTCAGCTTCACATCATAATAGTCATTGAGATTGTCAATGCCGATGACCTGTTCGCCTCTTTCCAGTAAAAGCCGCGACACATTAAATCCGATAAACCCTGCTGCACCCGTTACGACGATTGCCATTTATATCTCACCTTGGTCATTTTTGTTATTACAAGTTATCTTTTAGCGGATGAGCCTTGTCAAATCCTTAAAAATTTTCCGCGAAACAAAAAAATGATTTTTTTTCCAAAATCGCCATTGCAAGTTGGATCAATTCTGCTTATGTTCGCGGCACCTTCGAGACATTGACATCTCCAATGGGGTGTAGCCAAGCGGTAAGGCAACGGGTTTTGATCCCGTCATGCGCAGGTTCGAATCCTGCCACCCCAACCAATCCTGAAAAAATATGAATAAGTGAATGACGCCGACAAGGGGCGCGTTTTTCCTTTGCTGTTCTTTAGGGGAAAGATGTAGTAGAATTACCTAATATTATCTTTCAAGCACAGGAGAAGGCAGGATGACCATACGCGAAGCCGTTGCCGTTTTTGAAACTGAAGCGGAAATGCTCCAGGCCGTCGATGAATTGGGCAGCGCCGGTTTTGACCGCTCTGAAATATCCGTATTGCCCGCGGTCGATGCGGTGGAAAAGCAGTTGGGCCATAAATTAAAGTCGATCCGGGAGACGGAAGACGATCCGGAGATCGCCCGGTCCATTCCGCTCGACATGCCGTCCTTCGGCGATGCGCAGGGCGTTCTGATCGGCGCGCCGGCCTATGTCGGGGCGATTAGCATGGCCATCGCCAGCGCGGTGATCATCGACAGCTACTTGATGATCGCTCTTCTGGTCGCCACCGGCGGCGCACTCGGGGCGCTGGTCGGTTATTTCCTGGCCCGCTGGCTGAAACGAAGCCATCAGAAGCGCGTCAGGCAGCAACTGGATCGTGGCGGACTGGTTTTATGGGTTCATCTTCGCGACAAGCAGCATGAGAAAAACGTAACGGAGATACTGTCCCGCCATATGACGTCCGACCTGCATATGCATAATTTTTCCGACTGAGACGCCATATGCGGCCCCGCCGGTGAGCAGAGGCCCCACGGATTCCGGGCGTCCTGACGGCGGCGGAAGAAACGACTTTTTTTTTGCGGCATTTTATGGTAGTTATATTCTACAATTTAATAATAAGATTACATATAAAAATAATTTTCCTTATCAGGACAGATAAAAATCAGGGCAAGATAAGTCTGACGGTTAAATCATAGGGAGACCATAATGACCGATCAAAGCCCCGCCCAGAATTCCATGAAACCGGGCACCTGGAAGAAATCATCCTGCAAGATGTGCCTGCATTCCTGCAACACCATCGTCCATGTGACCGATGACGGTATTATCAACAAGATTGAAGGTGATCCGGACAGTCCGTCCAATATGGGCCGCCTGTGCCCCAAGGGCAATGCCGCGATCATGCGCCATTATGACCCGAACCGCTTCAAGACGCCCTTGAAACGCACCAACCCCGAAAAGGGCCCGGGCATTGACCCCATGTGGCAGCCGATCAGCTGGGACGAGGCGATGGAAATCACCATTCGCGAGCTGAAAAAATCTGTCGATGAAGACCCCCGCAAGCTCCTGCCCTCCATCGCCGATTTTCAGAAGATTTATCTCTGGGCCTGGCCGTTGGTGCTCGGCAACAGCAATTATTTCTCCACTGCGGGCAGTTTCTGCGGCGGCGGTTATCACCCGATGAATGGCTTCATCCATTCGGCCTTTGCGGCGGCGAATGATGTCAATTATTGCAATTACTGGATTAACAACGGCAGCGGCGACGGCTTTTCATCCCATCTTCATACCGCGGCCCAGGCCTATCATGTAGCCAACGCCCGGGTGGAGCGCAACATGCGGGTGGTCTGTGTCGAGCCGCGCCTGTCCATCGGCGGCGCCAAGGCCGAGGAATGGGTGCCGATCAAGCCGGCTACCGACCGCCATTTCGCCCTCGGCCTGTGTCATGTGCTGGTTGATGAGGGCCTGTGCGATTACGAAACCCTGAAAAAAGACACCAATGCGCCCTACCTGGTGGGTGATGACGGCTATTTCATCCGCAACCCTGACGGCAAGATCTATGTCTGGGACGGGGCGGAAAACAAAGCTAAGACCTATGACGACAAGACCGTCGGCGATTTCGCCCTTGAAGGGGCCTATGAGGTTGACGGCAAGCCCTGCAAACCGGCGTTCCAGCGCTTCAGGGATATTCTGAAGGATTGTACGCCGGAACAGATGTCCGAGATCACCACGGTGCCGGCCGCCACCATTCGCCGCATCGCCCGCGAATTTTCCGAAGCGGCGGAAATCGGCAACACCATCACCATCGAGGACCGGACCCTGCCGTTGCGTCCCGCCGGCTATAATTATTACCGCGGCGCCCACGCCCATAAATACAGCACCCAGTCCAACCACGCCTTCAAGCTGGTCAATATGCTGGTCGGCAGCATTGACGTGCCGGGCGGCCATGTCGGGGCGACCCTTGATGACCAGAAAATCGACAATGGCCATGTGGCCGAAGGCGACAGCGGCCAGATGCTCGGCACGCCGCACCAGTTGGGCCCCCATCCGGGCTTCTCCTTCCCGCCGAACAATATGCATCTGATGAGCTACTTCCCGCTCGGCGTTGATCCGGGACATTTGAATGTCGAGGTGTGGAACAATCCGGAAAAATACAGTCTGGAGTTCAAGCCCGATGTGATGCTGATCGCCCATTCCAATCCGATCTGGAGCCTGCCGGGCAACCGCCAGCAGTGGTTCAACATCATGCGCGAGATGCGCTTTATCGTTGCTATCGACATTATTCCCAACGAGACCAACGCCTTCGCCGACATTATCCTGCCGGGTCATGATGCGCTGGAAAGCTGGAACATGACGATGATCGAGCCGCCGCACACCGAGGGCATGTGCCTGCGGCAGCCGATGACCGATCCGCTTTATGACACCCGCAGCGAGGAAGATATTTTTAATGACATATCCGAGGGGCTGGGCCTGCTTGAAGCCTGGAACAGCGTCTTGAATATCGTCAATGGTTTTGAGGAAAGCCCGAACCTGAAACTCGAGCTGGACAAAAAGCACAGCGACAGGGAGCTGGCCCGGCGCAAGGGGCTGAACTGGAACGGCAAGGATCTCGACTGGTATATTGAGAACGGTCATTCGGTGACGCCGCGCCGGCCCGACAAATGGTACAAGCCGTGGGACGGTATGCGCCTGCTGTTCTATATCGAGGACATCGTGCGCGAGCGGGACAACCTGAAAAAGGCGATGGAAAACGCCGATGTGCCGATCCGTCATGAATGGCATTGGGAGGATTACCAGCCGTTGCCGACACCGATGCTGGAACCGGTGCTGCGGGATAATGGCGAATATGACCTTTACGCCATCACCTTCAAGGATATTCAGCTTAACTTTGGCGAAAGCCTGAACAATCCGTGGATCAAGGATATTGTCTACCGCGATCCGGTTCATACCGCCCTGCAGCTCAACACCAAAACCGCCCGGGAAAAAGGGCTGGCCGAAGGCGATCTGGTGCTGGTTGAATCGCCCTATGGCAGGATTTATGGCCGGCTGGGCCTGACCGAAGGCATCCATCCGGAAACCCTGGGCGTATCCAATTCCCTGTCGCGCATGATGTCGCAGAATGCCGGCGTTCCCTATGGCGGCGGCCATTTCAATGACATGCTGCCGGCGGATCTGGAAAATACCGATGCCTGCAGCGCCCAGTGCGAATCCGTTTGCCGGGTCAAGCTGACCAGGCTCGATCACATCCCGGAAGAATTGCTGGGCGAGGGCAATCTTTACAACCTGGCGGACAGAAAGGCGGTACAATGACCAGTTACGGAATGGTATTTGACATCAAGCGCTGTATCGGGTGCAACGCCTGTACGGTGGCCTGCAAGCAGGAAAATTCACTGCCCGACGGGATGTTCTTCACCCGGACGCTGAGCGCGGAGAGCGGTGAATATCCCAATGTGTCGCGGACCTATCTGCCGACGATCTGCAATCATTGCGAGGATGCGCCCTGTGAGCGGGTCTGCCCAAGCGGCGCAACCTATACCCGCGATGACGGCATCGTCATGGTCGATGGAACAAAATGCATCGGCTGCGGTTCCTGCGCCGTCGCCTGCCCCTATGACATGCGGACCAAGGTCGAGCCGGATCTGATCAGGAACGGCCTGTTCGGCGACGGCAATCTGACGCCGTTTGAGGAACAGGGCTATTCCCGCTTTGAATGCGGCACCTTCACCAAATGCGATTTCTGTTCCGAGCGGGTGGATGCGGGCAAGGATCCGGCCTGTGTCGCGACCTGTCCGACCGATGCGCGGATATTCGGTGATCTGGATGACCCCGACAGCAAGGCCAGCCGCCTGATCCGCGAACGGACGGGCCGCCAGCCGCTGCCGGAAAAAAACACCCGGCCCAAAGTCTTTTACATCGATTGATCCGAGGAGAAATGAAATGGCTCATATCAGCTTGAAAAATATACTTCGCCCCGGATTTGTCGGGCGGTCCTTTAAATCCGGCTACCGGTTCCAGCGCCACTGGGATACGCCGATGGCGACCGCCTTCTTCTGCGGCGAGACCGGGGCGGGGTTATTCATCCTGTCCATGCTGCTGGATTTTATGCCGGGCATTCTGCTCGGCCTGGTGATCACCGGTGTCGGCAAGACCTTTTTCCATCTGACCCATATGGGGGCGCCGCATAAATCCTGGCGGGCGATCCTGCGGCCGGACCGCTCCTGGGTCAGCCGCGGCCTGTGGGGCATTATCTTCTTTGTCGGATTTGGCGTCATCCATGTGATGGCCAAGCTGTTCGGCGTCCTGCCGGCGGCTTTTGAGATGCCGGTGTTCCTGCTGGCGCTGGCCGGCGCGATGGTGGTGATCGTTTATCAGGGCTTCGCCATGTCCCATTCGACGGCCATATCGCTGTGGAGCAGCGGACTGATGCCGATCGCCAGCCTGCTGTACGGCCTGCTCGCCGGGGCGAGCCTGGTGATGATGTTCGCCGCATCGGGCTTTACGGTGGCCGACGAGGGACGTCTGGCGATGGTCGCGACGGCGGAGCCGGTGCTGATTGTGGCGGTGGCGACGGTCCTGCTCAGCCTGTTGCATGGGGCGAAACACGGCTCCAAGGGCGCGCAACAGTCATACGAGATTCTGACCCGCGATTTTCTCGCCCAGCCGTTTTTGCTGGGCGTGCTTGGCGTCGGGGTGATCCTGCCGCTTTTGATCCTGTTGCTCGCCCCGGCGGGTTTCATCACAACGGCGGTCGCGAGCGGGGCGATCCTGTTTGGCTTTTATCTTTTCCGGGTGGTGATCTTCAAGGCCGGCGTTCTTGATCCCATTCTCAACCCGGCCAACGGATTTTTCAGGTAGTATCGCGTAAAAGCCTGGGAAACGACAGCAGCATCGAAGGTTTTGCAACTTTCTCTGCTGCTGTTTTCTTTTCAGGCGAGCTGAGTTGCCTGCTTTTGAACCCGGCTGGTCAGCTTGAGCATGGTTTCAATGGTGATGGAATCGAGGGTCGCGAGCGCGATGTCGTCGATCTCGCCGAGGACCACCGCCAGCGACGTTCCGAATTCGGTGCGGTCGCCCGGCTCAAAACCCCCGGCGTCATGCAGGGTGATCGGTTCAAATATCTCGACCACATCCTTCAGGGTCGTTCGCTTTGCATTGCCGCAGAAACGATAGCCGCCGCCGGCGCCGCGCACTGCCTCGACCAGCCGGGCCCGGCCGAGATCGCGCAGCACCTTCGCCAGATGATTGAGCGAGACATCGAATTTGGCGGCAATTTCCGACGCGGAAAGCTGCTCATCGGGGCGGGAAGCCAGTTCGAGCACGGAATAGAGGGCGAGACGGCTTGATCTTTGCAGTTTCATGACCCGTCTCCCCCGACAACTGGCCCGCTGCCGTCCTCGCTCAGATCCGATAAATCCATCTGAAGCGGGATGCTGCTGCCGGCCATCATGCCCTGGCTGCGGAAGAAGGCCATGACGGTGATATTGTCGCGGTCGATCATGGTATGGACCCGATCGACGCCTTCATCCCTGAAACAACGGCAAATGGTGTTGAACATCAGGGTGGCGACACCGCCGAGGCGGGTGTTCGGGTCAACGGTCAAAGAGAAAACCCAGCCGCCGGGCGCGGAGCCGAATTCCCAGGCGCGGATTTCGCCGACGATGAATCCGGCCACGGCGTCATCCTTTTCCGCGACCAGAAAATAGCGCCCTTCCTGCATGCCGCCGAAGCGGCGCAGGGATTCCTTCCAGTATTCCGGTTTGTTGATGCCGCTGATTTCGCCGTCAAGCTCGATCAGTTTGGCCAGGTCGCTATCCCGCGCGCTGCGAACCGTGATGCCGCTATCCTGATGATATTCGTTAATTTTTACCATTTAAATTTATATTATCCCTGATTGTTCGGTTATTTTTTTTGAGTTTTTATATGGAATTACGCATTACAATACCAATTTACTGTGCTACCTTCAAGCTATTGTTATGGAAGCGATTTGGAAAGCATAAAATCGAAAATGACCGACAAGACGACATCTGATGCTATTTCCGGGGCCCATGCGCCGGCCTGGGTCAGGTCCCTTGACGTGGAAAACTGCCTGCGGATGGATGTTCGGCCGGTCCTGAAGGCGGGCCGCGATCCGCTGGACCAGATACTGGCGCAAGTGGACCGGCTGGCGCCAGAGGATATTCTGCTGATTGAGGCCCCGTTTGACCCGATTCCCCTGCGGCGCCTGATGGCGGACCGGGGCTTTGACAGCCATGTGACCCGGGTGACCGAGGGCCATTGGCAGGCCTATTTTCACCGCCAGATAACGCGAAATCTGCCCGAACTGCCGGATCTGCCGGCCTTCCCCATGACCTGGCGCGACGGCGTGCTTGAGATGGATCTCCGCGGGCTGGAACCGCCCAATCCGATGATCGCCATATTAAAAGTCATTGAAAGCGGCGAGGGCGGCGATGATTTCACCGTGCGCCTGATGCGCGACCCGATCTATTTATATCCGGAACTGGTTGAATGCAATTGGCAGGCGCAGGTGACCGGCCAGGACGATGAAGGGTTGACAGTCCGGATGTGTAAAGTCAGGAAGGACAATGAAGAATGAGCAGTGTAAATTTTTTGTCCGGCGCCCATGGACGCCTTCTCCCGCCGTCAATTCCATTTCGCTTTTTTACCGCGGCGATGGTTTTTTATGTCCTGTTTTGGGCGTCTCTTTTGCTGAATGCGGAAGACGTCACCGGCTATATGATCGGCAGCGGCCCCATGCTCGGCACCATTCATCTGGCGACATTGGGCGTTTTGACCATGACCGTGATCGGCGCGTCGCTGCAGCTTTTGTCGGTGGCGACCCGCCGGGCATTTAAGGGATTCTGGATCTGCCGCCTGCTTTCCTGGATCTTCATTCCGGGGTTTTTGCTGCTGGCCGGCGCCATGTATATCGGCTGGTTCCTTGGCATGCTGGCGGGGGCCCTGCTGGCGGGCGGCGGCCTGCTGATCTTTTTTTACCTGATTATTGACAATATCCGCGGAGTCCGGGGCATGGCGGCGGTGATGGCCCATTGCTGGGGCGCGATGCTGTCCTTGCTGGGACTGGTTGTGCTGGGCGTTATGCTGATTATCGACATGGAGCAGGGCTTTATGGCGGATCACCTGGCGATGGCGGTTAGTCATATGGTGCTGGCGGTGTTTGGCTTTATGGGCCTGCTCGCCATGGGGTTTTCCTATATTCTGGTGCCGATGTTCGCCCTGTCGCCGGCGCCGTCGGAAAAGCTCGGTCGCCTGTCCTGCGGCGGCATGATCCTGGCGATCATCCTGGTTGTGGCGGGCGTCAACAGCGGTCTGGAATGGCTCGCCCTGATCGGAATTTTCGCCGGCCTGACCGGCGCCGGGTTTTATCTGCGGGGCATGACCGGCGTTTACAAGGCGCGGATGAAAAAGCGTCTTGGAGTGCCCTTTGTCCTGATCCGGTCGGCATGGGCAATGTTGCCGGTCACGCTGCTCTGGGCCGCTGTCGGGCAGATGGGCTATTGGCCGGAAACGGGTCACGTCCTGTTTGCCGCATTGGCGATTATCGGCTGGCTGCTGACGTTTCTGGTCGGCGTCCTGCAACGTATTCTGCCGTTTCTCAGCAGCATGCATACCTCGGGCAGCGGCGGAATTCCCATGCTGGCGTCGTCGATGGCCGATGAGAAATGGCTCAGGATCAATGCGGTCGGGCATCTGGGCGGTTTTGCCGTGGTCGCCCTCGGGATTATCCTCGATCTGACCCTGATCATCCAGGTCGGGGCGGCGCTTGGTCTGATCGGCGCCGCGAGTTTGCTGGCCTATCTGCTGATCGTCGTGCGCCATATGATCCGCAACCGGCCCCGGCGGGCGTAATATCGGTTTTTCGCGGCAGGAACCTGAAGAATGATATTGATTTTAGCTAAATTAAGCATTACAGTACCAAAATACCATATTTAAAATCGAGAGAGTCCCATGTTTTCATTTGAACGTCAAATCACCCGTACCCTGCATGATGAGCATCTTGTCACGATCAATGTCCTGGAAAGACTTGAGGGAATATTTCAGAAATATGGCCCGAAGAAAACGCCTGTCGGCGACAATCCCGAGATCACCTCGCTGCTCGGCGATGTCATCAATCTTGTCGAATGCGATGTGAAAAATCATTTTACTTTCGAGGAGGAAAAATTATTCCCCCTGCTCGGCGCGGCGGGCGACAGTCCGATCAGTCAGATCCTGACCGGCGAGCATAATGTTATAACACCGCTGGGGGGGATTTTGTCCGAACTGGCGAAAACCGCGCGGACAGAGGGCTTTCAGGACGCGTCATGGACCCAGTTCCGCCAGTCGGGCGTTGAACTGATTGAACGGATGATCTCCCATATTCAAAAGGAAGAAATGGCCCTGCTGCCGATGCTGGAAGACATCGTCGAAGAGGATGAGGACGGGCAGTTGATGATGGAATATTCGGAGATGCGTTGAGGTATATTGGAAAACCGGCCTGATCTTTATCCGGCCCATTTTGAACAGCGAGAGGTGGAGAGAAAATGACCCAGCTTGACGGCACAATGCGGCCCCTGACGGCGGAGGATCTGTCCCGGGTGATTGAGATCGATGAAAATAACACCGGGCGATCCCGGCAGAATTTTTTTGAAAAACGCGTCGCCGCGGCGCTCAAGGCGCCGAAGCAGTTTGTCTATATCGCCTATGAGAATGACGGTTATGTCGAGGGCTATCTTCTGGCCCGCCTGCAACAGGGCGCTTTTGGCGGCGATAAAACCGTTGCGGTGATTGATGACATCGGGGTCAGCGCCGAGGCCCAGCGCAAGGGCGTCGGCCATGGCCTGGTGGCGGAACTGGCGGCGATCATCCAGGGCAAGGATATTCATGAAATCCGCAGCCAGGTTGACTGGACGGATCAAAGCATGCTGAATTTTTTCGCCGCCTCCGGCTTTACTCTGGCGCCGCGATATATCTATGCGCGGGAAGCCGGTTATCTGGATACCCAAGTGGATCAGGCAAAGCAGGAACCAGCGGAAATTGACTATAGCGATCCGACCGGGGATGACAGCGTGGCGTTGTCCCGGGATCAGGTGCCGTGCCGGAGCCTGAAACAGGAAGACCTGGCGGCAATCATCAAAATCGACGCCAAGAATATGGGCCTTGACCGCGCCGCCTATTATGACCGTAAAATGGCCGAGATACTGGAAGAATCCGGGGTCCGGGTGTCCCTGGTCGCCGAGCTGGACGATCATGTGGTCGGTTTTGTCATGGCGCGGGTGGATTTTGGCGAATTCGGCCGGACGGAGCCGGCGGCGATTATTGATACTTTGGGGGTTGATCCGGATTATAGCCATAAGCATGTCGGCAGCGCCTTGCTGTCGCAACTGATGGCCAACCTGACGGTATTGAGGACGGACCTTGTTCGGACCGAGGTGGGGGCGAAGCAACTGGATCTGCAGGGCTTTTTGCAGCATAACGGCTTTATGCCGGCGCAAAGCCTGTCGGTCACCAGAACCGTATAGGTCGCAAACTGAAAACATTACTGCGAGGAGTCAGCTGTCGCCGCTGGCCCTTTTTTTCGGGATATTTCTTGATTAAATGCGGAGTTAAATAAAAAAAGCTGATGGAAGAAAATCCACCAGCTTTTTAAACGTTCCCGGGTAAAATCCCAGCGCCCTGACGCCGTCAGTTCATGGCGTCATATTTGGCCTGTAATTCGTCTTCGCTTTCGACAAAGTCCGGGTGCTGTACAATGCATTCCGCCGGGCAGACCAGAACGCATTGCGGTTCATCGTCTGCGCCGACGCATTCGGTGCATTTGAAGGGGTCAATTGAATAAATTGGCTCGCCTTCGCTGATCGCCTCATTGGGGCATACCGGTTCGCAGGCGTCACATGCCGTGCAATCGTCATTGATCAATAAAGCCATAATTTTATCCTTTCGTTTTCATGTCAAACATAACGTGGCGCGGCGTCAGGACGCCTGGGCCATATCTTCGAGCTGGGCCAGTTTTTCATGACGGAAGGCGCCCCAGATGGCGGCGCCGATCGCCCCGGCGTATATGGAGTCCTCATGGGACACCACCGGCATATCCATCTTGTTTTTCGCCATCGCTTCATTGAGCGCCAGCACGAGCCCGCTGTCCAGCGCCAGACCGCCGGTACACATGACAACACCGTCGGTCACCTTGAGTGATTTCAGCAGTTTGACCAGGCGGCCGGCCATGGAGATATGAATGCCTTTCAGGATGTTGGCCGCCGAAATGCTGCGGGACACCATGTTGATGACATCGGTTTCCGCCAGCACGGCGCAGATGCCGGAGACGACCTCCGGATCATCGGCCTGCTGGCTGAGGCCGCCGATTTCATCCTGGCCGATGCCGAGATAACGGGCGATATTTTCCAGGAACTGGCCGGAACCGGAGGCGCACTGGCTGGTCATTTTATATTTCAGAACCTTGCCCTTTTCATCCATGCTGATCGCCTTGCCATTGAGGGCGCCAATATCCATCAGCGACCGGGCCTCGGGGTTGAGATAGAGCGCGCCGCGGGCATGGGTGGTCATGGAATAAAAGTGACCGGTGGCATAGGGGATATTTTCCGCATCGCCGGTGGTCGCCACATAATCCACGTCATCGCGGCTGTAGCCGTTTTTCTCCAACAGATAATCAAAGGCGTTTTCGGCGAGAACGAAGGGCTCGCGGTTTCTGATCCGGTCGGTTTGTTTGTCAATCCAGTTGATTTCATCACCGTTGATTTCAAACAATGCGGTTTTAACCGCGCCGGTTCCTACATCGATTCCTACTGTTAATGTCATCTTAAGCCTCCATTACAGCGCGGCGGGCGAATTCAGAACCGCCCAGCGCGCCGGTATAAATTGAATCAGGGTCGATATTGATGGTGACATCACCGTAATTTTCCTTGACCAGTTCGCGAAGCGCCTTGACGGCGGCTTCATTTTTGGCCACGCCGCCGGTGAAGGTGAACTGATCCTCGATTCCGCCGGAGCGGGCGATGATCGACATGGCGCGCAGAATGATTGACCGGTGAAGTCCGGCCAGAATATCTTCCCGCTTTTCACCGAGCGCCAGACGGTCGCGCAACTCGGCGCCGGCGAACACGGTGCAGGTGGAGTTGATCTTGACCGCCTTGGTCGCCTTCATGGCGATGGGACCAAGTTCATGCAGGCCCATGTTCATTTCGTCGGCAATATAGCCGAGATAACGGCCACAGCCCGCCGCGCAGCGGTCGTTCATCTGGAAATTATCGACAACGCCGTTCTTGTCGACCTGAATGGACTTGGTGTCCTGGCCGCCGATGTCGAGCACCGTGCGGGTGCCGTTATACATCATATGGGCGCCGAGGCCGTGGCAGAGAATTTCCGAACGGATATGCTCCTTGGGGAAGGGCAGCCGCACCCGGCCATAACCGGTGCCGACGACGAAACTTTCCTCCAGTTCCACCGCCAGGGCGTTTTTCACCGGATCGAGCACGTCTTCATAGACAATGCCCAATTCGGGCGATTCGTCAATCAGGTGCCGAAGGCCGCTGAGAAATTTTCCTTCGAGATTTCCGGACGGCGGCCGGTTTTCGACCTCGATGATCGATTTGTCATAGACATTGAGGGCAAAGTCATAATTGATGCCCGCCTCTTTCGAAATATCCTCAGACAGGGTCATGAACCGTCCGCCGGCAATATCGCGGAAGAAGTCTGATTTGCGTGTCGCTCCCTTGGCGTAAAGGGCCAGGGATTCTTCCCTCAGGTTGTCAAACACCCCGTCGAGAACCTCGGTCAGTACGGTGCGAACCTCGTCAAAGCGTTCGCCTTCCGCGTTGCGCAGGCAGGTGGCCTTCAGGTCGTCAAGCTGATCGACAAATTGTTCCCGGCGGAAATTCCGCTCCAGGTCATCCAGAAATACATCCTGTTTGCCCTGAAATTTATCGTTGCCGTCCAGATTGCCCCGCAGCAGGGTAAAGCGGGTGTCGATCATGGCTTCCTGTTTGGCGACGGCGCTGGCGGTGTCATAGTTGGACCGCGAGTTGGTGATGCCGCGGCCGACAACTTTCTTATTCTCGTCCATGACAACCGCCTTGGTCGTCGTCGAACCGAGATCAATTCCAATAAAGCATTTCATCGTCTTATCCTTTTCTTTGTCCTTGACCTTAGGCGCCGGCGCGGCGTTTTTGATCGATCATCTGGAAATAGCTCTCCAGACGGTTCTTGACGTTCGCGGCGGAGAAATAGCGCGGGTCGACAAGGTCGGTTTCGACAAAGGCGCCCGGTTTGCCGGTCCGTTTTTCAACTTCACGCATCATCATCAATTCCCCGGCGGCGAAGCTGTTGCAGCTTTTGATCGAATTGATCAGCAGGCCGTCGGCTTCATAGTCATTGATATAGCTTTCCAGCATCCGGGTCCGTTCCGGCAGATTGCGGTTGGTGTAACAATGCATGCAATATTCGGCCAGGCTTTCCAGCGGCCGCGACGGGTCATGGCGGAAGCCGAAGTCATAGGTGCCGCCGACCTTGGTGTAGGTGCTGGCGACCACGACGGCGCCTTCGTCATAGAACATTTTCCAGAAATCGCGCATGCTGGTGTAGTTGGGCGGACCTTCGGTGACGATCCGGTATTTTTCGTTCTTCATTTCGCCTTCCGGCGTGATCGGTCCCTGGCCCTTGCGGATCCGTTCCTCAATCTCGCTGCGCAGGGTTTTATAATAATCGACCGCCAGGTCCGTGCCGCGGAAGGCGGTGAAGATCGGGCCGATGTAATAAATACCGCCGAAATAGGCGTCGATGGGCGAGGGCTTGTTCTTGGCTGATTCGAGAACCCAGACGAAATCATCTTCCGCCTTGGCCGAATGGGCCAGATTTTCCCGCAGACGGTCAATGTCGAATTTGACGCCGCTGACCTTTTCGTATTTCGGGATTACTTCCTCCTTGAGCTGCTTGACCACATAATCAACCATGCTTTTGGTGATTTTGCCGTCGCCGGTATAGGGCACATGCAACATCGCCGTTTCGCATTTATAGTCATGCCGCAGCAGTTCGAACCATTTCAGGAAGGTATAGCAGCCGGTATAGCTGAGCATCAGGATGTCGGGCTCGGGGATCGGCTTGCCGGTCGGGCCGATATTGCCCTTGCGCATCATGCCGACGTCGGCCTTGACATAGGTGCAGACATCCTCTGAATGGCCCCATTTTTCGGCTTCCATGATCATGCCGCCGGATTTCTTGCGCAAACCGTTCTGAATGGCGTTGATTTCGGGATAGTTGCCGACCATGTCAAAGCACATGACCAGTTCGTTCAGGTTGCCGGGGACAAAGGTATAGGATACTTTCTCACCGGTTGTCTTGACATTGCCAAGACGTTCGAAGTTACCGTCGATCATGGCTTTTTGCTTTGCCATGGAGGCGTCTTTTTGCACGTCAGTAGAGGGTTTTCTTGCGGGTGCGCTCATTGTTTAACTCCATAATTTGATCGAATCGGCAAAAGTTCCTGCCTGTTCACGAATAGGCTGCATCTGCCCGGTGTTTTCAGCATATTTGAAGCTGATGTGCGGCACGCCGGCCTGATTCAAGACATCCTGCAGAATGGGCCGTTCCAGAAGGGCCGGATCGCAGAAGCTGGTGGCGGCGAAGATCACGCCTTCGGCGCCGTTTTCCCGGACCGTATCGACCAGGAACTGGCCTTTGATGTCCTCATCGGGTTCAAAGCAGGACGGCATTTTGACCGATGCTTCGAGGAAGGTGTAGGACAGGGCCTGCATCGGGTCGCAATCGGTCGGCACGTCCTTGGTGAACCAGCGATTGACCAGCATATAGTCGTCATCAACCACATAGCAGCCGGACATTTCGATCGACTTGATCAGGTTGAGCGGCGGCTGCTCGCAGAAGGAGCCGGAAATCACGACCCGGCTGTTGTCCCGTTTCGGACGATCTTCGAGCTTCGCCGCGTCGATATAATCCCGGATCAGAACGTTATGGTCCTCCACCGGGAGCTGCATGCCGGCCCGATTGATCAGATAGACTTCCGATGACGGGGCAAGCCATGGCTGTTCCGCCCGGAACTTATAGAGCTCCCGGGTCAGCCGGCGATTTTCATTATAGAGTTCGATGGAGTTTTTCAGATCTTCATCGGTGACCGTGCGGCCGCCGATCTTTTCCAGATCCTGCTTCAATTCATTCAGTTCATGAATGTAAAACTCGCCGCCAACCTCTCTCATATAGTTCTGCGGCACATCGAAATAATGGGAATATACCTCGGGGCGCAGCAGCTTCCACATGCCGGACAGGTTGCGGATGACATCACAGATGCTGGGGAACAGCATGCCGTCAACGAAATCAAGCCGCTCTGTCAGCAGAAGTTCGATGGTCGAGCGCGGAATGCGGCAAATATAGCTCTGATAGTAGGCGTCGCCCTGGATCACTTCCAGCTGGTCGCCGCCGCCCAGAATACCCAGCGGCAGCATCCCGGCGGCATGAATGATTTCGCGCGGCACATACATGGGCATAAAGCCGATGACATGGCGTCCGGGTTCGGCGTCTTTCCACTCGCGTGCCGCGGTGAAATTAAGATCATCGTAAAGCGCCTGACAGCGGTCGATAATTTCCTGTCTTGTTGCCATATCTCAAGTCTCCTTATCTGTTTCTATTTGCTGCGGGCCGCGGGCATCAGGCTTTCCGTGAACTCGGGAGTCCAGGGTTGTCCGGCGGCCAGCGCTTTGCGAAGGGCGATAAAGTCAATTTCACGGTCCCGTCCGACCGGCTCATTGAAGGCGCGGAAGCCGGCGCGGGCCTCGGTCATCATATTCAACGCCAGCCAGGCGCGGGAATTTTCCTTGTTGGCGTTCCATGCCTCGATTTTCGGCTTGCGCAGTTCTTCCAGGGTCTTGGTCATGCATTCCGGGAAGGTATTGACGAATTTGGCGGCGAATTCATCAACCTTGGCGTCCAGAAGGCTGAGGTCCATTTCACCTTTTTTGAGCATTTCCTTGCCTTCGGCCAGGGCGGCGCCGCTTTTGGATTCGCCGAGAACAATCTTGCCGTAGGAGTCCAGATACTGATCGGTGACAACCAACGGGTTGGCGACATATTCACCGTCCACTTTCAGGGCCGGCACGATGTCGGCGACGATGCCCATGCGATAGGCTTTATGGGCCGACCATGGTTCGCAGAGGGTGCCGGACACCATGGCTTGTTCACAACCGATCATGATCGGCAGAAAGTCGGTGGCGCCGCCGATGGGGGCCGAGCCATGTTTCGGGCCGGCCTGGCCGAATTTCGCCATGTCGTGGGTGATGGAGAAGTCGCAGGCCATGCCGATTTCCTGACCGCCGCCGATACGCATGCCATTGACCCGGCAGATCACCGGTTTGTCACAGCCGAGGATCGCGGAGACCATATCGTTGAACAGGCGCATATACTGGCGGTATTCCTGGGGGTTGCCAGCGTAATATTCGGCATATTCCTTGGTGTTGCCGCCGCTGCAGAAAGCCTTGTCACCGGATCCGGTGAAGATCACGGCGACCACATCGCGGGCGGCGCTTGCCTCGCGGAAAGCCAGGATGACCCCTTTGGCCATTTCTGTGGTGTAGGAGTTATACTGGCCGGGATTGTCCAGAATGATCCAGTAGTTATAAAGGCCGTCAACCACCTCGCCATCAGGGGTTTTCGCCGGGCGTTTTTCCGTAACAATACCCGGGGCGTTGAATTCACTTATCAGGTTGTGATTAACCAGACTGTCTGCAGACATATCAAAAGGCTCCTATTTTTCCTCATTTTCATCACAGGCGATTTTATCCTTAACGCCTGATCATCCTTGATCGTATGGGTGTCTACCCATTGAGTGCCCTGATATGAGACAGTTTTATTTCACCGCCTTACTTTAACAGTATTTTTTATGTCACCTTATGCTTCGGGCGATCTGATCAGATTTTTAATTTATCTGTTTTCAGGTGTTGACGAAGCGGCAAAGACTTATTAAAGTAGTAATTAAGTACCACAATACCGAATTAAAGGTCAAGGGCTGAATGAATAAAAATATGACATGAGGTTTATTTGAGGGTTTCCGGGTGAACTCATCAGGTCATATGCAGCTTCAGCTACAAGACCGGTCAAGGGCCAGCAACAAGGTCATTTGCGTGGCGCTCATATCAGGGTTGAGAGAAGGCGCAGGGTAAGGCGGACGTGATGACACGGGAATCAGGCCGGGATAATTATCCCGGTATTCTGTTTCCCGATGGCGTCACGGATCAGGCACCGACGGGCGGCCGATTCCGGCTGAACGGACTTTAAAGCGTGGGGCCGGATTTCTGAAATGACGGTCTGATGAGCCCCGATTTTGAGCGGGGAAAGAAGTGAAAGGGAATATTGATATGACCGATAATGATCACAACAGATCGGTGTCCTTGGCGATGGTCGGCAGCGGCGGGGCAGGGGTCATGACCTCCGGCTCCATGATGCTGGAAGCCGCGACCAGGGCGGGGCTGTACGGCCTGATGACGCGGACGGTTGGCCCGCAGATACGGGGCGGCGAGGCGGCGGCGCTGCTGCGGCTGGCCGCTAAGCCGGTTCACTGCGTGGATGATACGTTCGATATTCTGGTCGCCGTGGACTGGAAGGGCGCGGAACGCTTTGCGGCGGAGGTGCCCCTGGGACCGGACAGCCTGATTGTCACCGACCCGGCGGC
Source organism: Paremcibacter sp. (assembly GCA_048266545.1). Classification (GTDB taxonomy): domain Bacteria; phylum Pseudomonadota; class Alphaproteobacteria; order Sphingomonadales; family Emcibacteraceae; genus Paremcibacter. The sequence continues at coordinate 54,937 of JBLWZH010000015.1, forward strand.
GGGCGCCGTGCCGGAAATTCTGGCGGCCAGCGGCGCCAGGGTCATCGAGGTTCCCATCGGGGCGCTGGCGGAAACCGTTGAGGGCGGCCGGGCCAATATGGTCATCCTTGGCCTTGTGTCGGCCCTGATTGGTCTCGATGAAGATCCGATATATGAAATTATCGCCAAGAAGCTCGGCAAGAAAGGCGATGCCGCTGTGACGGCAAGCCGCCAGGCGGTTGCCGCCGGGTATGAGGCTGTGGCGGAATTGTCTTCGCCGGTCACCGTGTCGCCGGCGCAGGCGGGCGAGAATCGCTGGCTGATCAGCGGCAATCAGGCCGCAGGATTCGGCGCGTTGCGCGGCGGTATCCGTTTTGTCGCCGCCTATCCGATCACGCCGGCGACCGAGGTGCTGGAATGGATGTCGCCCAACCTGCCCAAGGTCGGCGGAACACTGGTCCAGGCCGAGGATGAACTGGCGTCGATCAATATGGCGATCGGCGCGTCATTCGGCGGCCGGCCGTCGCTGACCGCGACTTCCGGCCCCGGGCTGTCGCTGATGATGGAAGGCATCGGCCTTGCGGTATCCTCTGAAACGCCGGTGGTGATCGTCAATGTCATGCGCGGCGGCCCGTCCACGGGGATTCCGACCAAATCGGAACAGACCGACCTCAATATTGCGGTTTACGGCCTGCATGGCGATGCGCCGCATATTGTGACGGCGGCGACCTCGGTCGAGGATTGCATTTTCACCACCCAGTGGACCGTCCATCTGGCCGAGGCCATGCAGACGGCGGCCATCGTATTGTCCGACCAGTTTATGGGTCAGGCCAGCGCCGTGATTGATCCGCCGGCCAATATTTCCTTTATGGCCCAGCGCCTTGTCGAGCCTGAACCGGTGGAAGGCTTTATGCGTTATGCGGTGACGGAAAGCGGCGTGTCGCCCATGTCGCTGCCGGGAACCGCCGGCGGTCAATATACCGCCGATGGCCTGGAGCATAACCCCAAGGGTCTGCCGTCAACCCTGATGGAGGACCATCGGGACCAGATGGACAAGCGGGACCGTAAGGTGTCTGAATTCAATTACGGCGATCATTGGGCCGATGTTGAGGGCGAGGAAAGCAGCGAGCTTGTCGTTCTGACCTGGGGTTCGACCACCAATGCGGTGCGGGAAGGCTTGGAAAGGCTCAATGCGGAAGGGATCAGCGCCAAGCTGGTCGCCATGCGGCTGCTGTCGCCCGCGGTGCCGAAACAATTTGATGCGGTCCTTGAAGGGGCCAAAAGAATCCTCGTCGTCGAACAGAGCCATTCCGGACAGTTCCTGAAACTGTTGCGGGCGAATTATGACCTGCCGGGCGAGGTGCGTTCCTTCCGGCGGGCGGGGCCGTTGATCATCCGGCCGGGGGAAATTGTCGACACCGTGAAAAACTGGAGAGTCCAATGAACGAATTAGCAACAAAAAAATTCAAGGCCAGCGATTATAAATCAGCCCTGAAACCGGTCTGGTGCCCCGGCTGCGGCGACTATCATGTGTTGTTGTCGGTGACCCAGGCGCTGGCGAAACTGAAATTGCAGCCGGAAAATGTCGCCGTGGTGTCCGGCATCGGCTGTTCGTCGCGGATACCGGCCTATATCAACAGCTATGGTTTCCATTCGATCCACGGCCGGGGCCTGACGGTGGCCACCGGGGTCAAGGTCGCCCGGCCCGAGCTGACCGTGATCGCCGCCGGCGGTGACGGTGACGGCTTTTCCATTGGCGGCAACCATTTCCTCCATGCCTGTCGGCGCAATACGGATATGACCTATATTGTAATGGACAATGAAGTCTACGGCATGACCAAGGGCCAGCCTTCGCCGACGACGGACCCAAGCTGGGACAGCGCCCTGTCGCCGGGCGGCACCGGCCTGTCGCCCTTTCATCCGCTGGTGATTGCGCTCGCCTCCGGGGCCAATTTCATCGCCCGGACTTTTTCCGGCGATGTCAAGGGAACCGCCAGTATCATCGCCGACGCCATTGAGCATCCGGGCTTTTCCTTCGTTCAGATTTTGAGCCCCTGCGTCACTTTCCGGCCGGACCAGAAGGTCTGGAAGGAACAGGTGCATAGAGCTGTTGTGCCTGAAACCGACGATCCGGGGCGGGCGGCGCGGCGACTGATGACCGACGACGGTTTTAATACGGGCGTTCTTTACCGCGGCCAACGCAAGCCCTATCGTTTTGCCTGCGGCGAGGAAAAGGGCGATATTGCGGAGATTCAAAAGCAGTTTGAAGTTTAAGGTCAAGGCCTGCCGCGATGCGGCGGGCCTTAAATTTCAGCTATTATTTTAAGTTTAAATTAATTTATCTGACAGAAGGAGATCGAAAAGATGGAAATTTTGCAACCGCCAAACTGGCCGCGCCCCAAGGGATATTCCAATGGCATCAAGACCAGCGGAGAGATGGTTTTTGTCGCCGGCCAGGTCGGCTGGAACGAGAAGGAAGAATTCGAATCCGAAGCGCTTGAGGATCAGGTGAAACAGGCGTTGAAGAATATTCTGGCGGTGCTCAGGGAATGTGATGCGGGACCGGAACATATTGTGCGCATGACCTGGTTTGTCACCCACAAGCAGGAATATCTCGACAAGCAGAAGGAACTGGGCGCGGTCTATCGCGAAGTGATGGGCAATGTTTATCCGGTGATGTCGCTGATTCAGATCGCTGGCCTGGTCGAACATGGCGCCAAAGTGGAAATCGAAGCGACGGCGGTGATTTAACAAGGGTCAAAAGTCCTCTTTTGCAGGCTCAAACAGCCCGCCCGAAATCATGAGAACATAGCCTGGGCGGGCAAGTCGCTCATGGACTGACAACCTTCAGTCATTGAAAAATTCATATATGTATAATATGATGGTTGTCAAGTCCGCGGGTGACTGAGGCGCGGCCCATAGGGCGCCGGAAACAGGGAGCAGAAAAAGGGAGAGGGCTGTGGCGCACAAAATATCGGAAACGAGGCATCACTGGACGAACCGGTTGACGTTTCTGTTGGCGACGGTCGGTTTTTCCGTCGGCCTCGGCAATATCTGGCGCTTTCCCTATATTACCGGGGAAAGCGGCGGCGGGGCCTTTGTCGTTGTCTATCTCGGCTGTATTCTGTTGATCGGCCTGCCGCTGGTAATGGCCGAGATGATGATGGGGCGGCGCGGGCAGGCCAGCCCCTGGCAAACCATGATCCGGCTGGCCGGAGAGGCGGGCGCGTCGGCAAAATGGGGCTGGCTCGGCGCCTTCACCATGATGACGGCTTTTCTGATCACCAGCTATTACGCCGTGATCGGCGGCTGGACCCTGGATTATACGGCGCGGGCGCTTTCCGGCGCCTTTGTCGGCAGCGACGGCGCCCATTCAGTGACAGTTTTTGAGTCTCTTCTGGCGGATCCCTGGCGGATGATGGCCGGTCATGCGGTTTTTCTGGCGCTGGTGGGCGTCGTGGTGTCGCGCGGCCTGAAAGGCGGCATAGAAAAAGCGGTCAATGTGGTCATGCCGCTCCTGTTCGGCCTGGTTGTTCTGCTCGCCCTCTACGCGCTCTGGGCCGGGGACGCGGCGGCCGGACTCGACTTTCTGTTCACGCCGGATTTCAGCAAGATCGGATTTTCCACCGTGCTCGCCGCCGTCGGACAGGCGTTTTTTTCCGTCGGCGTGGCGATGGCGGCCATGATGATGTATGGCGCCTATCTGGGGCCGGATGCGGAAATCGGCTCTTCCGCCCTGGTGGTGTGCCTGGCGGACACGGGCGTCGCGGTGATTGCCGGCATTGCGATTTTTCCGCTTGTCTTCGCCTTCGGACTGGAGCCTTCCGGTGGCCCGGGGCTTGTGTTTCAGACCTTGCCCGCCGCCTTCGGCCAGATGACGGGCGGCTGGTTTTTTGCCCCCCTGTTTTTCCTCGCCCTGGTTTGCGCGGCGTTTACGTCCTGCATCGCCATTACCGAACCCTGGGTCGCCTGGATCGAGGAGCACGGCCTGATGAGCCGCCAAAAAGCGGTGGTGGCGATCATCCTGCTGCTCTGGGGGATCGGGCTTTTGACCGTGTTTTCCTTCTCGGGCCTGAAGTCCCTGACCGTCTTCGGCCTGACGATTTTCGGTTTTCTGGATTTCCTGACCAACAGCATCATGCTGCCGGTGGGCGGGCTTCTGATCGCGCTGTTCGCCGGCTGGGTGATGCGCCCGCTGACCGTCGCTCGGGAATTCAACCTGGAGCCCGCGGGCCTGTCGTTTCGGCTGTGGCGAATTCTCGTGCGCTATGTCGCGCCGCCGGTTATTCTTGCGCTGATTATCCTTGGCGTGGGGGAATAAAATCCCATAAGATAACAGCGTCCCCCAGGCGGAGCGGATATTGGCTTCTTTAAAAATACATATATGTATGTTATGATCGGGAAAACGGAGAAATCGAAGTGAATGCAGCGCGCCGCAAAAAATATTCCGCCTTTGCCCTCGCCCGCGAGGCGCTGAGACATCATCGCGGCTGGCCGCCCGCCTGGCGTGATGCGACGCCGAAGCGGGCCTATGATGTGGTGATTATCGGCGGCGGCGGACATGGCCTTGCGACCGCCTATTATCTGGCGAGGGAGCACGGCGTCACCAATGTGGCGGTACTGGAGAAATCCTGGATCGGCGGCGGCAATACCGGCCGCAACACCACCGTGGTCCGCTCCAATTATTTTTTCCCGGAAAGCACGGCCTTTTATGATTTTTCGGTAAAACTTTACGAGGGGCTTTCCAGGGAACTGAATTACAACATCATGTTTTCCCAGCGCGGCATGATGATGCTGGCCCATGACCGGCACGGGGTGGAAATGCTGCGGCGGTCGGCCAACGCCATGTTGCTGAACGGGGCGGATGCGGAATTTCTCGACGGGGCGGAGGTGAAAAGGCGTATTCCCGGACTCAATCCGTCGCCGCGTTTTCCGGTGCTCGCCGGCCTCAACCAGCCCCGGGGCGGCACCGCCCGCCATGACGCCGTCGCCTGGGGCTATGCAAGAGCCGCGGACGCTCTGGGCGTGGACATCATCCAGAACTGCGAGGTTACGGGGTTTATTGTCGAAGGCGGCCAGGTCCGGGGCGTTGAGACCTCAAGGGGGGAGATCCGGACCAACAAGGTGGGGCTTGCGGTCGCGGGGCATTCCAGCGTCCTGGCGGATATGGCCGGATTCCGGCTGCCGTTGACCTCTTACGCCTTGCAGGCCTTTGTCTCGGAACCGCTGAAGCCTTGCCTGGATACGGTTATCCTGTCGCCGGCCACGGGGGTTTACCTGAGCCAGTCGGACAAGGGCGGTCTGGTGGTCGGGACGGCGCTGGACCATTATCCGTCCTATGCCCAGCGCGGCAATATTCCGATCATGGAGCATGCCGCGGCCGGGGTTGTGGAGCTGTTTCCGCAATTTTCCCGGGTGCGGTTTCTCCGGCAATGGGCGGGCATCGTTGACGTGATGCATGATTCGACCCCGGTGGTGGACAAGTCCCCGGTCGGGGGGCTGTATCTCAACTGCGGCTGGGGCACCGGCGGTTTTAAGGCCATTCCGGGCGGCGGCTTCTGTTTCGCTCATACCATAGCCCGGGACGAGGCGCATCCGCTGACGGCGCCCTTCAGCCTGAAACGTTTTGAAACCGGCGCGTTGATTGACGAGGCGGCGGCCTCGGGCATCGCGCATTAGGTATTTATAGAGAGGGAAAAGCCATGCTGAAAATTTCCTGTCCCTGGTGCGGGCCGCGCCCGGAAATTGAGTTCCGCTGCGGCGGGGAAAGCCATATGCGGCGTCCCGGCCCCCATGATCAGGTCAGTGATGCGGAATGGGCCCAGTATCTGTTTTACCGGACAAACCCTAAGGGCGTGAATTTCGAACGCTGGCTGCATCAGCATGGCTGCCGGCAATGGTTTAACGTGGCGCGGGACACCGCGACCCATGAAATCAGGGCGGTTTACCACATGACCGATCCCAAACCGGACATCAAGCCAAACCGACATAAAGGTGGCGGACGATGAGCGGCTACCGTATTTCCGAGGGCGGCCGGATCAACCGGGACAAGAAGCTTGATTTCCGTTTTGACGGCCAGGACTATCAGGGCTGTGAAGGCGACACCCTGGCGTCGGCGCTGCTGGCCAACGGGGTGCGCATCGCCGGACGCGGGTTTAAATACCATCGACCCCGGGGCGTCATGACGGCCGGCATCGAAGAGCCCAATGCGCTTGTGCAGCTGGAAAGCGGCGCGGAAAGCACGCCGAATGTCAAGGCCACCATGATTGAGCTTTATCAAGGTCTGGAGGCGCGGGCGGTGAATTGCTGGCCGACGGCCGCATTCGATATGATGGCCGTCACAGGATTGTTTCAGAGGTTCCTGCCGGCGGGCTTTTATTACAAGACATTCATCTGGCCGGACTGGCATGTGTTTGAGCCCTTCATCCGGCGGGCGGCGGGCATGGGCAAAAGCCCGGAAACGAATGACCCGGATGTATATGAACATCGCTTCGCCCATACTGACGTTCTGGTGGTCGGCGGCGGCCCCTGTGGACTGCTGGCGGCCCTGACGGCGGCCCGGTCCGGCGCCCAGGTGATGCTGGTGGAGCTTGACCGGGAATGGGGCGGCGCGCTGCTGTCCAGGAAAACGACCCTGAATGGCGCCGACGGCCTGGCATGGGCGGAAAGCGTGGTGACCGAACTGGAGGAAATGAATAACGTCACCCTGCTCAACCGGACAACGGCTTTCGGTTTTTATGATCATGGCCTGATGGGCCTTTTGGAAAATATTTCCGATACGGACGCCTATCAGAAGGGGCGAGCCCGTCTGCGTCAACGTCTCTGGAAAGTCAGGGCCGGCCATGTGATCGAGGCGACAGGGGCGCTGGAACGGCCGCTGGTTTTCCCCAATAATGACCGGCCCGGCGTCATGTTGGCGTCGGCGGCGCAGACCTACCTCAACCGTTACGGGGTGGCGCCGGGACGTCGCGCGGTGATCGCCACAACCCATGACGGGGCCTATGAGGTGGCGCTGGACCTGCATCGCGCCGGGGTGACGATCGCCGCCCTTGCCGATGCGCGCGATCAGACGGACTGCGCCGCGGCGGCGCAGCTGCGGCAGGCGGGCATTCCCGTTTTTTTCCGCACCACCGTCACCGACGCCAAAGGACGCCGGGGCGTGACGGCGGCGGAACTGCATGGCCTTGAGGGCGGCGCGGTGGCGTCCCCCGGCACGGGCCGCATGGTGGCCTGTGACGTGATTCTCGCCTCCGGCGGCTGGTCCCCGTCCGTGCAGCTTTTTTCGCAGTCCGGCGGCAAGCTCGCCTTTGATAAAGAAATCCAGGCTTTCACCCCTTCCCACTCCGTGCAGGCGGAAAGCTCCATTGGGGCCGCGGCCGGGATGTTTAGCCTTCGCACCGCTCTTGCACAGGCGGTGGAGGCCACGCGGCGGGCGGTCGCAACGCTCGGATATGACGATATTCCCGCGCCTGCCGCGCCGCTGGCGCAAGCCGATGATCCGGCCCCGGTCCATGCGTTGTGGCGGGTGGATGTTTCCCGGCTTGGCCGTCCCGGCGCGAAAGCCTGGATCGACTTTCAGCATGATGTGACCGACAGCGATGTGGGCCTTGCCGTGCGGGAGAATTACGCCTCGGTGGAGCATGTCAAGCGCTATACCACCCTGGGGATGGCGGCGGATCAGGGCAAAACAGCCAATGTGAACGCCATCGGGGTGATGGAAGGGCTTTTGGACAAACCCATGGCGGAGGTCGGCACAACCAAATTCCGGCCGCCGTATGACCCGGTTTCCCTCGGGGCCTTGGCCGGGCGCCGGGTGGGCGAAAACCTGATGCCGCTGCGGCGTCTGCCGGCTCATGAGGCGCATCTGGCCGCAGGGGGACGGATGGAGGATTATGGCGGCTGGTCCCGGCCCGCCTGCTATCCGAAGGGCGGTGAGACGGAAGCCGAAGCCATCCTTCGCGAAGTGCGTGCGGTGCGCGGCGGGGTCGGGCTGTTTGACGCGTCTCCCCTGGGCAAGATCGAGGTCTGCGGCGCCGATGCCGCGGCGTTTCTCAGTCGCATGTATGTCAATAACATGAAGACGCTAAAAGCGGGAAAATGCCGCTATGGGCTGATGCTCAATGAAAACGGGATTGTGTTCGATGACGGGGTTGTCGCCTGTCTGCGGGAGAAGCATTATCTGGTGGGGACGACGAGCGGCCATGCGGATGCGGTCAGTGACATGCTGCAGGAATGGCTGCAATGTGAATGGGGCAATTTCGAGGTGGTGACGGAGAATGTCACCAGCGGCTGGGCGGTCATGACCGTCACCGGACCCCGCGCGCGGCAGGTCCTCTCCCGATTGCAGACGACGATTGATCTGTCCCGGGAAGCTTTTCCGCATATGCAGATCCGGGAAGGCCGGCTTGACGGCGCGCCCTGCCGCCTGCAACGGGTGAGTTTTACCGGGGAACTGTCATATGAGCTGTCGATACCCCGGGGCTATGGCCGGGCCTTGTGGGAGAGGCTGATGGAGGCGGGAGCGCCTGAAGGCATCACGCCATTCGGGGTGGAATCCCTGATGGTGATGCGCACCGAAAAGGGGTTTCTTCATGTGGGGGCAGACACGGACGGCGCGACCATGCCCGCCGACCTGGGTTTTGGCGGCATTATCGCCAAAAAATCGGATGATTTTGTCGGCCGCCGATCAACCATGACCCCCGAAGCGACACGGGAAGACCGCCGCCAGTTTGTCGGTCTGGATGTTGTGGACGGCCAGGGGCCGCTGAAGCCGGGGGCGCATGTCCTCGCCGCGGGGGATGGGCCGCCGACCGCTACCCAGGGCTGGGTGACGTCGAGCGTCATGTCGCCCAGTCTCGGCCGGCCTGTGGCCCTGGGACTGGTGCAAAGGGGCCGGCAGCGGTTGGGGGAGGAGGTCCGGATCTGGGATCTGGGCCATAGCCGGCGGGCGCGGATCGTCGCGCCGGGACGGTATGATCCAGAGGGAGAAAGGCTCCATGACTGAACTTGCATTACTGTCGGCGCTTGGTTCGACAAATTCCCCGTGGATTTTTGAAAAGGGCGAAAACCGGCTTGAAGAGGAGCTGTTTCCGGGGCTGCTCAAGATCACGTTGCGCAAAAGCGATAGAGCTTTGAGAGCCGTGGTGGCGGAGAAGGTGGGGCTGGAGCCGCCGGACCGACCCAACCGTTTTGTCGAGCACGGCGGGTTGCGCTGTGGCTGGCTTGCGCCGGGCGAGTGGTTGCTGAGCGGGCCGGAAGGGGAAGTCGCGGCGCTTGCAGCGTCTCTCGGCGGGGCGCTTTCGGGCACAGCGGCTTTGATCACGCCCCTGAGCCACGCCCGAAGCGTTCTGGTCCTGACGGGGCCTCAGGCGCGGCAGTGTCTGATGACGCTGACGCCGTTAAACCTGAACCCCGGAAGCTTCAAGGCCGGCCACTGCGCCCGGTCCCTCCTCGGGGAGGCGGGTATGTATATCGAGGCGACGGGGGAGCCTCCCGTTTTCCGGGTGATTGTCGATCAGTCCCGGGCGGAATATGCCTGGCGTCTGTTGCGACAGGCGCTGGAGGTCTTGCCGACATAAAGGGCCGTTGGTATTAAACCCATTTCCGGTTTTGCTGTTCCGCCGCCTCAAGGAAGCGTTTGCCGCAAATGATGCGCAGATAAATCGGCGCGACAAGACGGCGTTCGGCCTTGCTCTGGCGTTCATGATAGCCCATGGCGTAAAAGCCGATCTGGTGAAAATACAGAACGCGGGCCCGTATCGGGGCTTCTTTCCCGTCACAGCCCAGGGCGTCAAAGACCCGGGTTAAGCGGTCGAGACGTTTTTCGTCGATCTGGTCGAGGAATTTTTTGGCCTTCGGATCGACGCGCGCCCACTCCCGCACTGCAAGGTCAAAGGCGGGGGAGAAGCCCTCTTCCACGAGGAGCCGCTCCAGCATGAGGTTCAGATAGGCGACGGCCTCGCCGGGGGTTTGCGGCGGCGGCGCATCCGGGAAAAAGTCATTTTCCGAGGCCCAGAGATTGAGAAGCTGTTGCAGAAGCTGTTCACGGCTTTTGAAATTATGATAAAAACCGCCCCGGCTAACGCCCAGCCTTTTGGCCAGACGGTCGACCCTGACGCCGGCGATGCCTGCGCTGATCAGGGCTTCCCTGGCCGTGTTTATCCACTGATCTGCCGGGATTTTTGTCGTGTTGACCATATCTTAACTCCTGTTTCCTGATTTTACCCGAGGAATATGCCGTGTCAATCGGCCGGATCGGGACAGGGCGCATAAAGTCTAGAAAGGCGGTTTATAAAAATGTTCATATTGTTTATTTCTATTGATTTGAGGTTCGTCAAAATGGATGTGTAACGTCTGTGAAGATATATGCTAAATTATAGATTAAGCAAACATGAACTGGTTGCGCCAAAGGATACGCAGGAAGTGGATAGGCCGGATAGCGGAAATAATCAGGACATAGCACATGACGAAACTGTAAATATATTGCAGATTCTTCGGGCCGATATTTATGCTTTCTGTATTGCGCGGGTAAAGGACCATTACCTGGCTGAAGAGATTGTTCAGGAAACATGCGTCCGTTATTTGAAGGCTTGGCAAGAAGGCGATATTGAAAATCCGCGGGGATATATTTTCCGTATAGCCTTTAATCTGACGATCAATCATTTTCGTAAGAAGAAAATCCGCGCCATTGATGCGGATATGGAAATGGATGAAGCAAAAATTCCAGGCGCAGAAGTGTCCCCGGAGGAATGGCTTCGCTACAAGCAGTTCCGGGACAGGTTTAATAACCTGTTTGATGACTTGTCTGACAGGCAGCAGAAAATATTTTATTTACGAAGGATGGAAGGTTTGACCACAGCGGAGATCGGACAGAAATATAATATATCCCGTCGCATGGTGCAAAAATATATGGCGCAGGTCATGAAACACTTCCACAAGGGCCTCTCTGGCGAGTGACGACGGTTGATGGGTATGAATATGTTCAAAGACAGAAAAAAGAGACAAAAGAGCGATTTTCCGGAAGCCGCCTATGAATGGCTGGCGTTATTGGAGGCCGGGGATATTACGCCTGAGGAATTTGAGAGCTATCTGGATTGGCGGGACAGCGACCCTTGTCATGTCAAAGCCATGGAAGAGTTGCAGAAAGAATGGAGGGAAATCTGCAAGGTTCCGGTCCCTCAACCGCGCGCGTGGTCTGGCGTCAGGCATTCCCAAAATAATTCCAAAGGGAGGAATTGGGGTTTTGCCGGTTTCATTGCCCAATTGCAAAGCCGGGCCATCTATAGGGCCGGAATGGCGCTTGCGCTTATAGGAATCATTGTCGGGGCCGGTTTATATCAATATATATCGTCGGTAACCGAAATTGAGAAGACGCGCGTTTACTCATCGGCTCGGGCTGAGATGAAGACCATCACCCTTGATGACGGCTCAACGGTTCATTTGAATGCGCAATCCAGAATTACTGTGAATTATACCGGCAACGAACGGAATATCACACTTGAACAGGGCGAAGCCCTTTTCGAGGTCAGCCATAATCCGGTCCGGCCCTTTCTGGTCTATGCCGGCAATGGCAAGGTCCAGGCCATCGGAACGCAGTTTAATGTTAAGCTGATGCCCGATTTTAATGTCATGGTGACATTGGTTGAAGGCGTCATCCGCATTACACAGAATATGGGCAAACACGAAGGCTTGGCCAGAATATTGAAGATCCCGGGAGAGATGGCTTCCTTGAGGCCTTTCCCTGATACTGATAAAGATATGGCGCAAGAGAATTTACCTGAAATAAAGATTACCCAACATAGCAGTGATCCGTTTCAGGATGTATTGTCATGGCGCGAGGGTAAACTTGTTTTTCAGGGACAACGGCTCGATAATGTCCTTTATGAGATTAACCGGCATAGCAATCACAGGATTCTTTTAAAAAGCAAAAAAGCAATAGACATGCCTGTCTATGCGGTTTTTAATGCGGGGGATTGGCGGGGAGCGCTTAGCGCCATTGTAAAAAGTTATCCCGTAAAAGCGGTGCAGGTCAGTAATGATGAAACGCACCTGGTGGCGGAGGATGAATGAAGCCTTTCAAATGATGAAGGGCAAAATTTTTTAAGATAATAAAAAACCTTTGGGGAGCGGGGAGGACGCTGTTCATTGAGAAGAAATTCTCAATTGTGGAAGACGTTGTTTGGCGCCGCCATGTTCTTGTTATTCATGGCGACCTCTGGCTATGGCCAATCCTTAAATCAAGCCAAAAAATTTGATATTCCTTCACAATCCCTGCTTCAGGCTCTTACCAGATTTTCTGTTCAATCCGATATTCAATTCATGAGTTCCAATCCGCGTATTTCCATAATGACCAGCCGAAAGGTTTTCGGGGTTTACACGCCCGAGAACGCCCTGAAAATTATACTGGCGGACAGCGGTTTCAGCTTTGAATTCACCAACCGGAATACGGTCAGAATATTTCGTATGGCGCCCGTTGGGCATGATGCGGAGACGCAGAATCTGCAAAAGCAGGTGGAAACAGCCGAGATGTTCGCCGATGAATGGATTGTCAGTGCCGTGGGAAGTGAGGATAATGATCAATCAATATTTGAGGAAATTATTATCACCGCCCGTAAAAGGGAGGAAAACCCTCTCAATATCCCGATCGCGGTGACGGTGCTTGGCCGTATTAATCTGGAACGGCGGGGGGTAGAAAATATATCAACCATATCAGATATTGTTCCCAACGTAAGTTTCTCCTCAGGGGGGACCAGTTCCGGGTCAGGGTCGGCGGCGGTGATCTATATCCGCGGGGTTGGTCAGAATGACTTCACCCCGGTAACTGATCCGGGGGTCGGCATATATGTGGATGGCATCTATCTTGGACGGACAATTGGCGCTGTTCTGGACATCGTTGACCTGGAACGGCTTGAAGTATTGCGGGGACCGCAAGGAACCCTGTTTGGCCGCAATACCATTGGTGGCGCGATCAATCTGATCACCCGTGAACCAACAGATGAAACAGGCGGCCGGATAAAACTTACAACCGGCCAGGATGATCTTTATTCCGTTTCAGCAAATCTGGATTTACCGATTGCTAAAAAGTTATCAATGACCGTTGCCGGGCTTTTCCGCAAAAGGGAAGGCTATGTGAAACGCCCCCTTGTCGGTGATGCATTGAGTGATGAAGATACCTATGGCGGCAGACTGAAACTTCTCTTCCGGCCAACGGAAAGCCTGACTTTGAAAATGAGCCTTGAGGGGACCCGCGAAAGAGAGAATTCCGCCCCTGAAGTTGCGACCGATATTAAGGAAAATGCCCCCTTTATTGAGAATTTTAATAATAGCGTGGGCAATGGCGAGTGTATCGGCGGGGGAGATTTCAATAATCCGGCCTGCGCCAATGACCAATATATAGGACAGCCATTTATATCCTATGAAACCGGACCATCGCAGAATGATATTGATACATGGGCTGTCGCCTTAACCGCCGAACAGAAAATTTCAGACCATCTGACGGTGAAGTCATTGACGTCATATCGTGAAATAGATGCTTTTTTTTCCAGATCCTCCGATGGGACGCCGTTTACCATTTTTCAGACGACAGACGATTATCATCAGACGCAGTTTACTGAGGAAGTCCAGTTTATTGGAACGTCCTTGCACGGCAGGCTGGAATGGGTGGGCGGGCTTTTTTATATGACGGAACAAGCCTCTAATTTAAGTTTTCTGGAGTCGGATTTGTCCAGCTTCCCCCGTCTTATAGGAGGTGAGGCGCAGAATGATAATTTTGCCGTCTTTGCCGAATCCACATTCGCGGTGACCGATAAACTTCATATTACCGGGGGGTTAAGATATACGTTTGAAGACAAGCGTTTTTTACCAACGTCTATTATCGTGGGCGATGACGTGCCGGTTGTACCTCCGGTCAAGAAGAATTTGTCGTTTAATGAACTCACCTGGCGGTCTTCTCTTACCTATAAAATATCACAGCAGATGACGACATATTTGACCCTGTCCAAGGGGTTCAAAAGCGGGGGGTTCGTGCAGCGTCTGACCCAACCGGTCAGTGACTTGCCCACATTTGAGCCTGAATATGTCACATTATATGAAGCTGGGCTGAAAATGGAATTTCCTGAGCATTTTCTGCGGCTTAATCTGGCGGCGTTTTATTCTGATTATGATAGTATTCAGGTTGCCGCCAACCCGGCAGGCCAGTTTAATACGGTCACCGCCAATGCGGCGCAGGGAAGTATTGCGGGGGGTGAAGCGGAATTTACCTGGCAACCGATCAAAAAAATGTTGCTGGAGGGGGGAGTGGGCTATCAGGATGCCCGCTATAATGAAATCGGGGATATCGGGGTAACGGTTGACAGGAATGATGCGTTTATCAGAACCCCGGAATGGTCGATAATGATGGGGATCACATATCAATTTGACATTGGCGAGTATGGCTCGCTGTCTCCCCGATTTGACTGGGCGTATAAGTCTTCCATCCAGTTCGAGCCGGATAATGACCCTTCCGTTGCTCAGGATGGTTATCATATGGTGGATTTCAGGATCACTTATGCTGATCCTGCAGACAAGTTTCATGTCAATTTCGGCATAGAGAATCTGACCAATGAAAAATACCTGCTTTCCGGGGATTCCAATAATGTTATTGGCTATTCCCTGGTTATGTTCGCCCGGCCCCGTAACTGGTTCCTGGATTTAAGTTTTTCTTTCTGATTTACAGTTTTTGATTATTTCCGGTTCGCCGAATAACGATGATCGCGTCTTCTACAGAACAACATAAATAAATTACATCAATCAAAAATACAGGAGGCAAATCAAATGCAAAACGTAAAATTCGGCGTCAAAAGCTCCACCGCATTAGTTACAATAGTGGCCGTGAGTATGCTCACCATATCATCCGCCATTGCCGAGGATGAACAATCGGAAGATACAAAGGGCTTCACATTGGAAGAAATTACGGTGACAGCCCGTAAGATGGAAGAGAATCTTCTTAATGTCCCGATTGCCGTCAGCTCCATTAGCGGGACAGCCCTGGAAGTACGGGATATGACAGATATTTCCGCTGTGGCGGATATTGCCCCGAACGTTAATTTCTCTTTTGGCGGCACAAGTTCGGGTTCCAGTTCTGCGGCTGTTGTTTATATCCGCGGCGTTGGTCAGAATGACTTTACGCCGGTGACTGATCCGGGGGTCGGCATATATATTGACGGTGTTTATCTGGCGCGAACAATTGGTTCCGTCCTGGATGTTGTTGATCTGGCGAGCATTGAAGTTCTCAGGGGGCCTCAGGGAACCCTGTTTGGGCGCAATACTATTGGCGGCGCAATCAGTCTGGCGACGCGGGACCCGGGGGATGAGTATGCTGGCCGCGTCCGGGCAACCGGGGGAGAAGATAGCAGGAAAGAAATATTCGCGTCAATTGACCTGCCGATCAGTGACACCTTCAAGATTGCCCTTACCGGTTTGTCCAAAAGACGGGATGGTTATGTAGAGCGGGTTCTTGTCCCGAACAGTGATAAGCTGGGCAATGAAGATGTGTTCGGCGGCCGGGCGAAAATTATATGGGATGCAACCGAAGATTTGACATTTAAACTATCCATTGATGGCACAAGGACGCGTGAGGAAAGCGCCCCTGAAGTCGCCACCGGAATAGGCGGGGCCTTTGTTTCCTTTTTTAATAACAATCAGTTTGGCAACGGCGCGCCGCCTGAATGTGCGGGGGGTGGTTCTGTTGACAATCCCGCCTGCGCCAATGAACAATATATCGGCGCGCCTTTTGAAACCTCTGATACGGGACCATCCCAGAGTGACGTCGATCAATGGGGCGTTTCCTTTACAGGAGAATGGCGGGTCCAGGATAATCTTTCCTTTAAATCCATTACAGCGTATCGGGAAGTGGATGCGCGTTTCGCCAGATCATCCGATGCGACCCCTTTCTTGATTTTTCAGACAACATCCGACTTTGCGCAGTATCAGTTCAGTCAGGAATTCCAGATGAATGGCAGCTCTTTTGAGGGGCGGTTTAACTGGGTGACAGGGGCATTCTACATGAAGGAAAAGGCCTCTGATTTTGATTTTGTCGAGGGCATAATACCAAATTTTCCGAGAAATATTGGAGGATCCAACGATAATGACAATTTCGCCGTATTTGCGGAGGGGACCTATGACGTGACGGATAAGCTTCATGTTACAGGCGGCATGCGTTATACGGATGAAACAAAACGGTTTGATCCGGTTTCCACGATTGTCGCCACAAATACTTTTATCATTCCCACCGGGCAAGAAAGTCTTGATTTTCAGGAAGTCACATGGCGTGGAATATTGGCCTATGATATATCAGACGAGGTATCAACCTATGTCAATGTCTCCAAAGGCTTTAAAAGTGGTGGTTTCGTACAGAGATTGACAAATCCGGTGACTCGTATCGGGGATGATCAATTACCAACATTTGAGCCTGAACAGGTAACGTCTTATGAGGCTGGCTTAAAGGCCGAAATACCGGATTATGGATTGCGTTTCGCGCTGGCGGCCTTTTATTCCGATTATACCAATATTCAGGTTGCCGCTAATCCGCCAGGTCAATTCAATACGATAACAGCTAACGCCGCAGAGGCGTCCATCAAGGGTATTGAGGTGGAATTTACCTGGATTCCCTTGCCGGCGCTTTTCATTCAGGGGGCGGCGGGCTATCAGGATGCCCAGTATGATAAAATTGATGAAAATAGCGGGGTTGGCGTCACTCTTGATGATGACCTTATCAGAACACCGGAATTTTCATCGAACCTTGGGGTGTCATACCGTATTGATCTTGGGGATAACGGGACATTAACGCCACGTGCTGATTGGGTCTATAAATCAAAAATCGAATTTGAGCCGGTAAATGATGCACGGGTTGCTTCGGACGCCTATCACAATGTGAATCTGAATATTGCCTATGACGACCCGAATGAAAAATGGCGCTTGACGTTCGGGGTCAATAATGTTTTTGACGAAAAATATATGATTGCAGGGGATTCCAATGCGACTATTGGCTATGCTCTTGCCGTATTCGCCCGGCCCCGAAATTGGTATTTAACGGCGGATTTTACCTTCTGATCCAGTACATAATTTCCATTTATAAAATAAAATTTATGCATATCTTTGACCCGTTCAAGATATGCATAAATTCCTGCTTGAACCGGTAAGAAGGATGTCTGATGTCTGATCAGTCTCAAAATAACAAATTCAAAATAATCCTTGGCCCCGGGTTGTTATTTGCCGCCTCCAGTGTTGGCGTATCACATGTTGTGCAGTCGTCCCGTGCCGGGGCGGAATTTGGCCTCGGTTTGTTACTCACTGTATTGCTGGTTAATCTTATAAAATACCCGGCCTTTCAGTTTGGGACACAATATTCTCTGGCCACTGGGACAACACTTCTTCAAGGATACCGTAATATCGGGAAATGGGCTGTGGTTGCCTACGGCATCGTAAATTTACTTGTCATGCCGGTGGTTTTTGCTGCTTTGTCCCTGGCAACGTCCGGGGTTATTATCGTTGTGACGGGAACAACGGTGCCGATTTTAGTAATCAGTCCGCTTCTGATGCTTTCCTGTGTTCTTTTGCTGCAATTCGGTGGATATGCGGTGCTTGAAAAGCTGGTCAAGATTTTGGTCATTATATTCACTGCCTTGACATTCCTCGCCACAATTAATGCCGTTTGGAATTATGATATATTTTCCAGCTTTACGGCGTTTCCACCGGAAGTCAGCATCACCTCTTTGTTTTTTATCATTGCATTCATCGGCTGGATGCCGACCGGGCTTGAAGCCAGTGTCTGGCAGTCCCTGTGGACTTTGAAAAAGGCCAAAGAAAAACCATCACGATTTGCCATAAGGCAATTCCGGATGGACTTTAATATTGGTTATGTGGGCACCACTGTGCTGGCGGTTTGCTTCATCATTCTGGGAACGGCTCTGATGCATAATACTGGCGATCGTTTTCCGGGATCGGCTTCGGCCTTTATCGCCCAGGTCATAAAACTTTACAGTTCATCTATTGGGGAGTGGTGTGTGCCTTTAATAGGGGTTTGCACCTTTGCGGTTCTTTTTTCCACGGTCATTACGGTGATTGACGGTTTTCCACGGGCCTTGATGATCGCCACAGAACGGCTGAAGACGGATGAGACGCCCTGGAAGGAAGAACATATCAATAAAGGAAAACTGTATCTGTTTTTTATGGTTGCTGGCTGTGTCGGGGCTTACTTACTTATTATCTTGTGGGCGGCATCTTTTAAGATGTTTATAGATTTCGCCACGACCGTATCCTTTGTCTTCGCGCCGATTGTGGCCTTTTTAAATCATAACGCCATGCATAATAAAGAGGTCCATATGGATGACAGGCCGAAAGGTTTTATGAATATTCTGTCTCTCGCCGCCATTATTTTTTTGACGCTCTTTGCCTGTTTTTACGCTTACCTGAAGTTACTGGCATGAGTGAAGAGACGTTCAAACAAAAGGTGCAAAACATTGTCGGTGGTAAAAATTGCCCTGATGCGGTGTTTGAAGAAAGCCGTGGACCCCAAAGGCATTTTAAATCCGGGGAAAATTTTGGAGCAGGTTAACTGATATGGCCCTTTTTGCATCCGCCTTGGATAAATGTTTGAATGTGGATGATTTCCGCAGTCTGGCGAAAAAGCGTCTGCCCAGAATGGTGTTTGATTATCTGGATGGCGGTGCCGGTGATGAGAAAACCGTTTCTCGCAATCGGGAAGCCTTTGATGATTTTTTCCTTCTTCCCAAAGTTTTGAGGGATGTGGAGGATATTGATCTTTCGACAAAAGTAATGGGGCAGAATATTCACCTTCCGCTTATTCTGGCCCCGACGGGATTAACCCGGTTATTTCATTATCAAGGGGAACGACTTGTGGCGTCTGCGGCCGCCCGCGCCGGTACGATATATAGCCTTTCCACGCTGTCCAGCACATCCATAGAAGACATATCTGAGGCTTCATCCGGACCTAAATGGTTTCAGATTTACGTCTGGCGTGATCGGGGAATTGTCAGGGAATTTATCCGTCGTAGCCGTGATGCGGGGTACCAGGCGCTATGTCTGACAGTGGACGCCAATATTCCCGGCAACCGGGAACGGGATATTCGACACGGCATGACGGTGCCGCCGTCACCATCCTTTAAATCCGCTCTGGAAATGTTAAGCCATCCCGGCTGGGTCTATCGTTATTTGACGTCGCCGCCTTTTGAAATGGCCAATGTTGCAACAAGTCCGGAGGCGACGGCCAAAGGGGATCAGACCTTGATGGACTATGTGTCGTCCCAATTCGCCAAATCGGTGACATGGGATGATGCCGCCTGGATGATTGAGCAATGGGATGGCCCCTTTGCCATTAAGGGCATAATGTGTGCCGAAGATGCCCGGTCTGCCGTTGACGTTGGGGCTTCTGCCATTGTTCTGTCAAACCACGGCGGGCGGCAGCTTGACCGGCTTCCTTCTACGATCGAGATGTTACCCGAAATTGTTGATGCCGTTGCGGGCCGGGCGGAAATCATTATTGATAGCGGCATAAGGCGCGGGACAGATATCATACAGGCTGTGGCCCTCGGGGCCACAGCCTGTATGATCGGGCGACCTTATTTATATGCGCTGGCGGCAGGGGGGGAAAGAGGGGTTGATAGGTTGATGACCATAATGCGGGCAGAGTTAGAGCGGGATATGGCTCTTCTGGGCTGTAAAAGCGTGTCTGACCTGAATTCTGATTTTATCCGAATAAAGTCATGAGGATGTCAATTACCAGACGGATAACGCACATGGGATCAAGCTCAGGACCGATTAATTTTTAGGGCTTCCCAAATGGGTTGAATTCCAAACTTCATGCGGTTTGCGATGGAATGGTGTTGCGAACAATTGAGGAATTATGGAGGACTACAGCCAACCTGCGGGATAAATTTTCTGTAGCATCACCTGTTCCACCAGCACCTATTCTTCTAACGCTTGTCGTTGCCGCCCGGCGACCGCGCATGAAGTCAGTTGATAAAAAAATGTTCATGTTTTTCATTTTCAGGCGTCTGGGATATAATAATACCGGGGTATAAAGACGCCGTTATAAGGGGATGAAATATGAAAGATCCTGTTTCCCGCCGCCACATGCTGGCGGCGCTTGGCGCCGGCGGGGCGGCGCTGTCCCTGCCGTCTGTTGGCCGGGCATCAATGAACCAGCCGGGGGCAGGAGGGGACTGCCCGGACGCCCTGGCGCAGGCGGAACATTTCCTCGGCGTGTCCTATACGGACGCGGAACGGGCGCAACTGGACGATACGGTCGAGGGTTATCTGGACCGCATTCGCCTGCGCCGGGCGGCCTTCGCGCCGGAAAACAGCCAGCCGCCGGCGCTCACCTTTGATCCCCTGCTGAAGCATGGCGAGTATAAACCGCAACGGAACCGGGTGCGGCTTGAGGCCGGGGCCGCCGGACAACTTCCGGCCCGGGATGACGACATCGCCTTTGCGCCGCTGTGGAAACAGGCCCAGTGGCTCAGGCATACGGCGCTGACCAGCGAACGGCTGACCCGCCTCTATCTGGACAGGATCGCAAAATATGCGGGCAGGCTTGAATGTTTCGCCACCGTGACCGGGGCGCGGGCCCTGGCCCGGGCGCGCCAGGCCGATCAGGAGCTTGCGGCGGGCAAAGACCGGGGGCCATTGCATGGCATTCCCTACGGGCTGAAGGACCTGATCGACACGGCGGGGGTGAGGACCGCCTGGGGCGCCGCGCCCTATCAGGACAGAACGCCGATGAAAAATGCCGAAATTGTCACAAGGCTGGAGGCGGCGGGGGCCGTCATGCTCGGCAAGACCACGCTCGGGGCGCTGGCCTACGGCGACAAATGG